>JBPCNH010000007.1:0-30251 GCA_051001455.1 Actinomycetota bacterium | reverse complement strand
TTTGGGCGTCCTCGGTGGTTCAATGGGGAGAAGCCGAGTCGACCACTAAAAGTTTGTCGAGGGGTCGGGGGTGTTCGTGGGGGAGGGGGGGGGCGAGGGTGTCCGGCAGCGTCCGCGCAATGTTGCGCGCCGGCAGTATCACGCTGACGGTCCCGCTCTTACGTTCGAGCAGCCCGGCGGCGTCGTAAGCGCCAGCCGAATAAGTGCGGCGCTCCATCCACGAGCGGACCGAGAGGTCCCTGCCCGCCGCGGTCACCGCTCGAGCGATCCGGCAGGCGGCGAGACGGCCTGCCGATCGAGTTCGAGGTTCCTTACGGCCTCAGCGCTCCAGATCGGTGATCTCCAGTATGTCGAGCCCACGGCCAGAGTCACCCACGTAGACCTTGCCGCGATACCACTGAGCGTCCCACGTGTTGGTGCCGTCGCCGAGGAGATCGGTGGCGCCGTTCAGCGGGACGTTGGAGAGAAGCCGGATGTTGTCGGATCCCTCGTCCAGTTGCCGCCCCGAGACCGGTGAGGCGGGGCCCAAGGCGGCCAGGGAGAGAGCCAGCAGGGCGATGACGAGCTTCCGCATCAAACCTCCACGTTCCTTATCCGTTTTGTCGCCTGCATCCTAGTTTGCCCCGCCGGGGCCACCTCTTTCGATGAGCTCGGCTCGTGGGAAGGAGCGGGGCACCGGCCGTTGAACCCTGCACCATGCGCTCCTCCCGATTGGTTCTGACGCTCGCTCTCCTCGCAGGTGCCGTGATCGTGCCCGGGTCGGTGGCTCCTCCACCGGCGGAGGCCCAGGCAGGCCCTCGCTACTACTCGGACTTCACCTACGAGCGGGTGTTCGTCCCCATGCGCGATGACGTCGAGCTGGCCGTCGATATCTGGCGTCCCGTGACGCCCAAGGGCGTGAAAGTACCGGTGATCCTCCAGCTGACGCCGTACCACGTGCTCTACAAGGCTCTGGATACGAATGAGGAGAACCTGCCCAGCGGCGACGCTGCCTTGTTCGTTCCCAAGGGTTATGCCTATGCCCTGGCAGATGTGCGTGGCACCTACAACTCAGGCGGATGTTGGGACTACGGCGGCAAGAACGAGCGCCAGGACGGTTACGACCTCGTCGAGTGGCTCGGCACGCAGGGATGGTCGAACGGCAAAGTGGCCATGACCGGAGCGTCCTATGACGGAACTACAGCTAATGCGGCTGCGGTCGAGAACCCGCCACATCTGGCGACGATCGTTCCGATCTCTGCGATCAGCCGCTGGTACGGCTATTCCTACCAGCAGGGCGTTCGGGCCACTACGTCCGGTGAAGGCGTCGACATCGACCCGCCCGGTGTCACTCCGCCCGATTTCATGTTCGGCTACGGCTTCCTGCCACCTCCCGATCCGGCTGTGCTCACTCAAGCTCAACAGGTAGCGATGCGCTGGAATCTCTGCGATCGCGTGGAGATAATGATGAAGGCGTACAGCTCGCAACCCGATTACGACGCGTTCTGGAAAGAACGTGACTACTTGCGGCGCGCTCACAAGGTGAAGGTTCCGGTACTCGTCGCTCACGGGCAGCTCGACTTCAACGTGAAGACCTGGGAAGGAACCGCCTGGTATGAGGCGCTCCCGGGCGAGAAGGCGCTCGTGCTCGGACAATGGCCGCACGCGTCTCCCCGAAGCCGGTACCCGGAATGGGACGTCTTCCTGGAGAAGTGGTACGAGCGGTGGCTGTATGGGGTGCGCAACGGTGTCGAGAATGAGCCCGCCGTCAGGGTTCAGACCAACGACCGGGAATGGCGTCTCGAGGAGACCTGGGGCAAGACTAAGCGTCACCGCGTCCCGTTAGAGGGCGGGGAGTTCTCGTATCTCGACGACGGCCTACTTACAGAATCGGAGATGACCAGGGGGATCGGCTCGGGCCGTTACGTGAGGGTCCCACTCGAGGCCACCTCGAACATCCGTTTCCAAGGAACTCCGGTGCTGCGACTGCGTGCCAAGAGCGATAAACCCACGGGACATCTCGTGGCCGTCCTCTGCGAGTCGAGTAGCTCCGGCGGATGCACCGTCGTATCCCGGGCATTCATGAATCTCCGTTACCGCGATGGGCTGGCGAAGGGGAAGGACCTCGAACCGGGCAAGTTCTACAACTTCGACCTCGAGTTCATCGACAAGGACCATGTCGTGGATGGCGACTCACATCTCGAGGTGATCATCGCCTCGTCGAGCTCCACCTGGGTGGCTCCTAATGAGGAACGAGCGAACATGGTCGTGGACCTGGACCGTTCCTATCTAGACCTGCCGCTGCTTCGCTAATCCAAATCTTCAAAATTCACCACTGCCCGGGTCGAGAGATTTGAAGATTTGGGTTAGTGCTCGGCTCGGATGCCTGCCGCCAGCGCTCGGGCATCCGCCACTTTCTTCTGAAGGCTGTCCAGAGCGCCGATCGCATCGTCCGGCCTATCGAGGCCGGCCGTGCGTACCGCGGTGATGTCATAGGTCATCTCGTCGAGGATCTCGTTCAGCTCTGTGGCTTGTTCATCTCTGGTCGGCATAAGCGGATCCCTGGGCTCGCGGGGTGTGTGATCTTCCGTCAGGTATACCCCAGGCCCTGAGCTTCCCGGAGAGAAGCCGCGGAGAGGCCGGATCCGAGTCCTGCGGGCAGGAGTAGGGACATATCGGGCGAACCTCTAGCACGAACCCAACGAGACGAGGAGTATCCGTGAAGAGGATCGCTGCGCTACTGGCTCTTGCCCTGCTGCCGTTATCGAGCTTTACCGGCGCCTCGGCAGGACCCACCGATGGTTGGGAATCCGAGGACGTCGAATACATGAAGTTCATCCCCTTCGAAGTGGGGACCGCTACCGGCGCCAAGGCCGTGGGCGACTACTTCTATGTGACGAGTTGGAAGGACTTCTCGATCTACGACATCTCCGATCCCCTCAACCCCGAGTTGCTCGCGAAGAAGGCTTTCGTCGAGGACACCGCTCAGCAGGGCACCGGATTCCGTTTCGAGAATGAGGACGTTGCCACCAACGGCAGGATCTTGGTCTTCTCGCAACAGCTCCCGGTAGCTCACGTCTTCGTCTACGACATCGAGGACAAGACCAATCCGACCTTGATCGGTCACCTCACCAGCGGCGGGGCCCATACCGCCGAGTGTGTGCTCGACTGCAAATGGCTGTACGGCTCTAATGGGAACATCTGGGACCTACGTGACCCGAGCGACCCGAAGCAGGTCGACACCAAGTGGGGCGATGGGATGCCGGTGCAGAGCGGTCACGATGTGAACGAGGTCGCGCCGGGCCTGGTCCTCACTTCTTCTCGTCCGATCATGCTGCTTGATGCCCGCAAGGATCCGACCAAGCCGAAACTCCTGGCCGTCGGGGACTCCGAAGAGGTGACCGGGGGGATCCACTCCAATGCCTGGCCCCGAAAGGCCAAGGACAAGTTCGTCATGTTCTCGAGCGAAACGAACGCTACCGGTCGTTGCGGCGAGTCCAACGGGCACTTCATGACCTGGGACGCGTCTAAGTACAAGAAGTCCCGCACCTTCACCTTGATCGATAGCTTCAGGTTGCAGGGTGGTACGTACCAGGACGGCAGCCCTGCCGTGAACGGTCTCGGCTGTTCGGCACACTGGTTCCAGGAGAACCCGACCTTCAAGAACGGTGGGATGGTTGCCCTGGGCTCGTACGAGCACGGCACACGCTTCGTGCGGATCTCCAACAAGGGCAAGATCAGTGAAGAGGGCTACTTCATCCCTCACGGCGGTTCGACCTCGGCTGCCTACTGGCTCAACAACCGGATCGTGTATGCGATCGACTACACCAGAGGGATCGACATCTTGAAGTGGAACGGCAAGCTCTAGCGGCTAAAAAGCAGGCACCGCCGTCGGGCCTGCCCGGCAGGAGGTCGGAGCCCGTTGGAGAACGCTAAAGGTAACGACAACGACCCTTAAGGGGAGGAACACCATGAGGAAGCTACTCATTATCGGACTGGTCTCGGCTCTGGCAGCCTCGCTGCTGGCCCTGCCCGCGACCGCCCAGAAGGCGAAGAAAGCGAAAGGGCAGACCGTGGAAGGCTCGATCCTCTTCCCGGCCGTGTTCGCTCAGGGCACGTTCGACGGCTGTTGGGGCGGCTTGACCCGCCGTATCACGCAGACCGCCGCGGGCCAAGGCAACGAAGTGTTCGGCTACCGCTTGGCGATCGACGAGTCGACCTGGAACGGCAAGTTCGTACTCGAGCCCACCGGTGGCAGCGGCACGGTCGATCTTGACATCTTCCTCTACACCTACATGCCTCCTTTCGAAGACGTCGCTGATGATCCCGTCAACGGCGGCACGCCTGCCTCCGTCGATTACGGCACCCGCGAGGAGGGCGGCGAGGAGGGCATCGTTCCCGAGGGCGCGACCGACGCGATCGTTTGTATGTACGGGGGCCCCGATTATTACGGGTACGACGCGACTTTCACCTACGAAGCCAAGCCGCCCACGAAGAAAAAGGGCAAGAAAGGTAAGAGGTAGTCAATGACTCGCAAACTCCTGATTGTCGGGCTTGTGTTGGCCATCGCGGCTGCGTTCGGCGCGCCGGCGGCCGCTGCCAAGAAAAAGAAGAAGAAGGGTCCGAAGCCGTACAAGAGCGAAGAGGTAACAGTCGATGTTGGTCATCCCGTCGTCTACGGGAACTCAGGAACCGTCGTCGGTCTCACCCCCCAGGAGTTCATCAACACGTGCTCACTCCCTTCGAGCAACGGTTTCGATGCGTACGTGTGGGAGGTTCCCGAGCCCTACCAAGGTAAGGAGGCGCTCATCTCCGTAGTCGGTCAGCCGAATGCAGCGGGAGACGTGCTCCCTTACGACCTCGACATCTACCTTTTCAACGACGCGTGTGAGCCGATCCTCGCGTTCAACCCTCCCAGTACCGACGAATCGGGATCGCTCACTCGGGAAACCGCTTACATCTTGGTCCACAACTACGCGGGTGACCCGGTTACGTTCCACTACGAGCTGAAAGCGAGCTAAACGATGCGCAGGATGATCGCTCTCGCCGTCGCCCTCGGACTGGTGGCCTCGCTCGGGGCCGCTCCCGCTATGGCGGGTAAGAAAAAGAAGAAGAAGCCGGTAAAGGTGGAAGAGTCTTTCGGCGCCGATCTGCTTCCCTTCCCGAAAGATGAAAACTGGGCTCAGGCAGGCTTTACCCGTCCGGGTTGTACGTCAGGCCAAGAGGGTGTGCACTGGGCGGCGCAAGAGTTTACCGCTCCCGGCAAAGGCACCCTCCGCTTCTACATGGAGGGTTTCGCCGGCGATCACGACATCTATATCTTGGATGGCGACGTGCCCCTCTACCGAGGTGATCAGGCGCAGGTCGGACAGTCACTCGCTCCACCCGAGGAAGAGATCCTCGCCCCTATGAAGAAGGGCGACACGGTGCTGCTCGTGGCGTGCAACTGGTTAGGGGAGCCGGCGGTCGAAGCCCATTACGAGGGCACTTTCAAGTAATCGATCCCTACATGTTCCTATTGGCGCCGACGATTACTTCATCGCGGCCAGAAGCTCGTCACACGCCTTCTGACAACGCTTGCACGCGGCCGCACAGATCTTGCAGTGCTCGTCTTCATGACTCGAGCATTCCTCTGCGCACGTCGAGCCGCCTCTGATCCGCCGCCTTCCCTGACGTGGCGCCCGAGAAGTCCGCTCGTGAAGCGGGGCGAGCAGTCGCTGTTATGAAGGAGGGGCAAAGCACGACCTTCCTTGGTCTCGCCCGGAGGCCGAGCCGATGACTCGAAAGGTGGTCGACATGCTTGCCATCACTCCATCTGCCCTCGAGGCGATCCAGGGGATAACTTCCCAGCCCGGGGTTCCCGAAGGCGCAGGGCTGAAGATCTCCGGTCAGACGACGCCGGAGGGAACCGCAGTCGAGCTATCGCTCGCCGAGTCACCGGAGGAATCGGACCAGGTGTTGCAGGCCCAGGATGCCCACGTCTTCGTAGCCGCACCGCTCACGGAGCTACTCGATGACAAGGTTCTAGATGCCGAGGTCCGGGAAGATCAGATCGCTTTCCGGCTTCTAGAGCAATCTCCCCCGGATGGGGCGCTTCTAGAGCAATCTCCCCCGGATGGGGCACAGCCACCCTCCAGCGGGGCGTAGATTCCGAGGCACATGAGAGAAGAGTGCCGCCGGGTAGTAGATCCCTGGTCGACAAGCTGAAGTCGGGGGACGCCCCCCAGTCGCCCCTTGTCGTCGTTGCGAACCGTTTGCCGGTAGCGCGATCCGGCGACTCATGGAAACGCGCCTCGGGTGGTTTGGTCACCGCGCTGGCCCCGATCATGGAGAGGGCCAAAGGGGCATGGATCGGTTGGGACGACGGATCGAGCGGCGTCCCCGCGAACGTCCCCGATCTTTCGATGAAGATCGTGCCGGTTCCGCTCGAGCGCGCCCTGGTCAACGGCTACTACCACGGGTTCTCGAACCGCACCATCTGGCCGCTATTCCACGATCTGATCCAACCGCCGCGTTTCGAGCGAACGTGGTGGCGGCACTATCAAGAAGCCAACGAGCATTTCGCCCGGGCGACCATCAAACAACTGAAGAAGATGGGGCCGGACGCTACCGTATGGATCCACGACTACCACTTGATGCTCGTCCCCCAGATGATCCGCTCCAAGGTCGAGGCACGGATCCTCTTCTTCCTACACATCCCCTTTCCACCTCCCGAACTGTTCTCGCGCTTGCCGTGGCGCGGAGCGATCCTCGAAGGATTGCTCGGAGCCGATGTGGTCGGCTTCCACACCGACCGATACCGCAAGAATTTCGTCAGGACCTGTGGGCGCGTCCTTCCGGATACGCAGGCCAGTGGAGCGCGGGTCGCGTTGCCCGACGGACGAATGGTCAATTCGAGCGCGCACGCCATATCGATCGATGCCCAGGAGTTCGCCGACGCTGCTACGACCGACCGCGTGAAGCAAGAGGTGGAGACGCTACGCCGTCAGTTCGCCGGCAAGAAAGTCATGTTGGGAGTGGATCGCCTCGATTACACGAAGGGCATACCCGAGCGTCTCGAGGCCTTCGAGCAGCTCCTCGAGGAACGGTCTGATCTGCGGGGCGAGATCGTGCTCGTGCAGATAGCCGTTCCGAGTCGGGCCTCGGTGCGTGAATACCGCGAGCTTCGCGGGCGCGTCGAGCAAAGCGTTGGGCGGATCAACGGTCGCTTTACCGAGCCCGGTGGTGACGTGCCCGTGCACTTCCTCCATCGCCCCGTCTCGCGTGACCGTCTCGTTGCCTACTATTCACTTGCCGATGTAATGGTCATCACTCCGCTGAAGGACGGGATGAACCTCGTGGCTAAGGAGTACGTCACGTGTCAGGGGGCGGTCGGCGGATCCGGCGTACTCGTCCTCAGTGAATTCACCGGAGCCGCTCTGGAATTGAAGGGTGCGGTTTCCTGCAATCCCTTCGACGTGGATGGTCTCGCAAGGGCGCTCGAGGTGGCTTTGGAGCTCGATCCCGCTGAGGCACGTAAGCGGATGGGGACGATGGCGCGCCGGGTGACCAAGCACGACGTTCATCGCTGGGCGGCGGAGATGCTGGCCGACGCGGGATCCAGCAAGAGGGCACTGCCGGCCGAGGCGCATCTGTAAGCGCGCCGGCGTTGCTTTAGGACTGGACGGGCGCTTTCGGGAGGTGTTTCATACGGGTGAGAGACCGACCCCCGGATAGCGCCATATAAAGCGGGCAGACCTGGCCCCGCCCTCGTCGACAGGCGGCGAGCGCGGGGCCTCCTTTGTAACGCTCGTGGTGATCCGCGCGTGATCGACATTCCATCTTTCGTGCATTTCCGTTAACCGCAGGCGACCGGCCCACAAGGCACACCCCCGCCGAATAGACGCAACCCCTAGAGGGGAAAGCGCTCATCGCTATGCAACAGGACGGTTCGGGAGTCCTCCTAGTGGCCCCCGAACCGTTCTCGCGTTTAGCGTGGCGCGGGTCGATCCTCGAGGCTAGGAGGGCAAGAGCCGATACGTTGGTTCTACACCGACCGATACCGCGATAACTGTTGGGGGACGTTCGAGACGCGTCCTGTCCAGGGTTCCGCCGACTAGAAGGTCAGGACCTTATCGGCGGCTTCACACAGAGACGCGACCTCTGGCGGTGTCGTCCACGTGCCGTTGATCGCGGCGAGATCTTCTTCGGTCGCCCCACGGGCGACTGCGCAACCCTTTCAGACGAACACCGGGACGCTGTGCGCTCGTACCTTCTCGAACAGCTCCCGCATCGTAGGTACACCGACCCCTTCGAGGGTGTCGCGGTTATCTCCGATCATGATCTCGACGGCGTCTCCGGCGAGCACGATCTCGGTGTCGTGGCCTACCTCGACAGAGCCGTTGACGGCGAGATGCAACGGAAGGGACGCCTTCGTAGGGTCTGTCGTCCCGCTCGTGGCCATATAGACGAACTTCATCTAGCACCTCCGGTCGATAGGCGGATGCAGCCATTCTAAGACCCGACCTCGCTCAGAACCAGCGTAGTCCAGGCGCTTGATGGGTAAGAAACAAAAAGGAGGGACTTATGTGGCATTCGATCGATCAACCTGAGGTTCGCCGGCTACTCGAGGAAGAGGACGCTCAAATCGTCGAGGTGCTCCCCCCTCAGGAGTATGGACAAGAGCACATCGCCGGCGCAGTCAATATCCCGCTCAAGAAACTCACTCCGAAGACGGCGGCGACGCTCGACCGGTCCCGTCCGGTCATCGTCTATTGCCACGACTATCTCTGAGACATGAGTCCCCGAGCCGCGTGCCGGCTCGAAAGCCTCGGTTTCGACTCCGTCTACGACTACGCGCCGGGGAAGAGCGATTGGACCGCCAGCGGCCTTCCGACCGAGGGGGCCCTCGCGGCGATGGTGCGGCCGGGTGCTATCGCCGATCGCGACGTGGCGACTTGCCGTCTGGACGAGCGATTGAGTGACGTGAAGAAGCGGCTCGCCGGTGATCAGGATCTGGCGATCGTCACGTCCGAGGATGGGATCGTACTGGGCCGCCTAAGGGGCGATGCGTGGAGCGACGAAGACGCGCTCGCGGGGGAAGCGATGGAGCCGGGATCGACGACCGTGCGTTTCGATGAGTTCCTCCCGGATCTGGTCGAGCGGATGCAGAAGGCTGGGACGGGGTCGATCATCGTGACGCGTCCCACGGGCGAGCTGATCGGCGTGATGTTCCGGCGCGCCGCCGAAGAGATCCTGAAGGAACTCGAGCGCCATCACCAGGCCAGTGCACATGGTGAGGACGAAGAGCAGGCCGCGGACGGCCACGATCACGACTAGATCTGGACGCGCTAACCGCTGTCTTGATCGTCATCCGGTTTCGCTATCGGTAAGCCGGCCGCGGCCCAGTCCGGAGCCCCGTCGCTGAGCCGCCGGACCTTGTAGCCCTTGCTCTTGAGGAAGCGAGCCGCTTGCGGCGCCATCGCGCAGAGTGGGCCTCTGCAGTACGCCACTATCTGCTTGCCTTTAGGCAGCTCCTTCATCCGCTTCTGCAACTCGGCGAGAGGGATAGAGACCGCTCCCGGAAGGTGCCCGGCCTCGTACTCCTCGGGCGGCCGCACGTCGAGCACGACGAGGTTGTCTTCCCGCTGCAGTCGGTCCCACAACTCGTCCTTGGTGACCTCTTCGATGTCATCGTCCCCGAGGTACTCGCGTGCGAGTCGTTCGGCATCCGCATTGCTCGTTCCCGCGATCGATTGCATCGAACGCCAGAAGGTGATCACTTCCGAGGACGCGAGCCGATAATAGACGAACGTGCCGCGGCGCGAGCTTTTGACGAGACCTGCATTCTTCAGGATCTGTAAGTGCTGGCTCGTGTTCGCGACCGACTGTCCGATCTGCTCGGCGAGGGAGTCGACGCTGCGCTCGCCGTTGGCGAGGATGTCTACGATCTCGCCTCGCCGGCCGCTCGATAGCGCTTTGCCGATCACCGCGAACTGGTCGAACATGTCCTTTTTCACGGATCGGTTGCTCATGGGAGCATCGTAGGCTCGTTCAAGGGTTCACTTGAATGCTTCTTCGAGAGGTTCGCTGCTGCGTCTGCGGCCGCCAGCCCGGTAGCGAGAGCCGCTGCGGCGGCGGCTGCCGGAAGGCCCCATATGTCGGCGACCGCTCCGAAAACGATCGCTCCGGCGACGTAGCCGAAGTCGCGCCACATCCGGAAGAAGCCGACCGCCGACGGCTGGCGGGGGCCGGGGATCGCGTCGGCCGCCGCGGCGATCAGTGCCGGGTACGCCAGAGCGGTCCCGAGCCCTAGTACCGCCGCCGCCGCCAGCGATGGGACGAGGCTCTGGGTCACCGCGAAGGACACGAGCGCTCCCGCCTGTAAGACCATGCCCGTCACGATCGGGGTGCGTCGCCCGGTCCTGTCGGATAGGGGACCGGTGACGAGCTGCAGCACGCCCCACACGATCGGATAGGTAGCGGCGACCGCGGCTATCTCTGCAGTGCTCATGTCGGCTCGGAGGAGCAGCAGCGGCAGCAACGCCCACGCGAAGGCGTCGTTGGCATTGTTCACCAGCCCGGTGCGGGCCGAACTGAGCAGCGGACGGCTCGCCCACAACGGAGCCAGTCCTCGTGGCGCATCGGGGGACGGGTCGACCTGGAGGTCTCGCAGCGCCACTGAGCTGAGCGCCACCCCGAGCACGACGACCACCACGCCGAGGATGAACGGCTCCGGCTGCACGCCGAAGCGTTCCGCGAGCAAACCGGAGGCGAAGGCCGAGACTCCCACGGCTGCGTACCCGGCGAACTCGTTGAACCCGACGGCGCGCCCGCGCTCCTCGTCGCCGGCGATCCGGATCTTCATCAACAGCGCGGTAGACCAACAGAGGCCCTGGTTGATCCCGAGGAGCAGGTTGGCGGCGATGACCCAGCTCCACGAGGGCGCGGTCATGAGCATCAGCGGTACCGGCGCGCCGACGAGCCACCCGGCGATCAGAACCCGTCGTGGCCCGAAGCGCTCTATCAGCAGCCCGGCGATCAGATTGCTGGGCGCTTTCGCCAGCCCGAACGTGATGAGGAAGGCGGAGGTGGCGAGCCCGGCGGAGAGGTCGAATTCTCGTTCGGCAAGCAGAGGGATGAGCGAGCGTTCTTGACCGACGAGGGTCCCTACTAGGGCATTGATGACGACCAAGAGGGCGAACTGCTTCCCGTTGCCTTTGATCCCTCTCTGGAGTCGGCTCACCAACCTAGTCTATTATTCAAGTGATTACTTGACAAGCGGATACCGGCGGAGGAAGATGCATCCGTCCCTAAGGGAACGGACCGAGGAGCCGCCGGATGATCTTTCGACAGTTGTTGCACGAGGAGCGCTCCTGCGCCTCCTACCTGATCGGGTGTCCCAGCCTGGGGGTGGCAGGCATCGTCGATCCCCAGGGCGACCCCGCTGAGTACGTCTACCTGGCACAGCGCCACGGATTGCGCATCACAGACGTGCTGGATACTCACGTTCATGCCGATCACCCGTCGGCCGCATATGCGCTCGCCTCTAGAACCGGTGCGAGGCTTCGTCTCGGTGCAGGAGCCGAGGTCGGTTTCGATTTCTCTCCGCTGGTTGATGGCGACGTGCTGCAGATCGGCAATCGCCGCATGGTGGTCATCGCCATCCCCGGCCATACCGAGGATCATGTCGGGCTGCTGGTTGATGATTGGTTCGTGCTCACCGGCGACACCCTATTTGTGGGCGACGTCGGCCGTGTGGACCTTGCCGACAGCGACCTCGACGAGAGTGAGCTCGAGGTTCGCGCACGGACCCTGCACGCGTCGCTGCAACGACTGATGGAGCTCGAGGACCACATCGAGGTGTATCCGGGCCATTACGCGGGTTCCACCTGCGGACGGGGGATCGACGGCAAGCCGGTTTCGACGATCGGGCGGGAACGCCGGCATAACCGGGCGCTGCAGCTCGACGTCGAACAGTTCGTCCGGTACCAGCTCGAAGATATCCCGCCGCTACCTCAAGACTTCCGAGCCATCAAACACGCTAATAGGCACGATCCGGCGGCGGCGTCGGTACTGAGGAGGTGAGGTTCACCAGCCGCGTATAGCTCGATCGACCGACACCACGACGACAGGGGGTAGCAGATGGCAACAGCAGCACCGGCATTGGATGACATACGGGAAGAGTCGCGCGACCTGCAAATGGGCAGCCTGCTCATGGCGGCAGCCGCTATCGGCTTCATCGGATACGCATTGATATTCTTCGTCCGCAATTTCACGGATAGCTTCCTCGAGCTCGGTATCGGCCCTAATGAGGTGAGCGTCGGCAAGGACGAGATCGTGGCATTCAGCCCGACGCTGTACCACTACATCGGTCACCTCCAGATCGCGATCTCCGGGTTCATCGCTGCTACAGGGGTAGCCGTCTTTTTCCTGGTGTGGTTCGGGGTTCGCAAGGGCTACATGTGGGCGTGGGTAGGCGCGGTTGCCGCTCCCGTGCTGGCGCTTCTAGTGGCGCTCCCGGCGCATTACCCGAATGACTTCGACACGCTCGGTCACCTGGGATTGATCTATCTGGCGACCTTGATCTTCGTCGCCGGCGCGCTCCTCGCCTTGCGGGCGATCGTGGGGCGCGACCGAACGTAAGCGTTGCCTACTCGGCTTCGGCCAGTCGATCGGCGAGCTGGGGGGGGGTGCAAACAAGGGCGGGGATGCGGTCGTTCGAGGCGCTCCGAGGCGACGCGCCGGGAACGCCATCCTCGCCCTGCCTCACAGCAGCCACGGCCGTTGCTATCCCGGCATCATGTGAGATCGAGATCGCAACTGTTCTTTGCTCACCCGCCCTTTCGACCGTCATGACGGGGCTTCCATCGGCGGAGCGCGTTACCTCCAGACTGGTGGCCCAGCTCGGCAAAGAGCCGAGCTGCATCGCCTTGATGGTTGCTTCTTTGGCGGCGAGCGTGCCTGCGAGATGCATGTCCGGGTCGCGTCGGGAGCGCGCGTAGTCGAGTTCCCGGCGTGTGAACAACCTCGCGGCGAGCCGAGGGGAGCGCAAGAGGGCGGCCCTCAGACGGCCAACGTCGACGATGTCGATCCCAACCATCACGGGAAATCCGATCCGCCGACCAACTCTTCGGCGTCGATCAGTGTCGGCGGCTCATCCTCCGTGCTTCTGCTGTTCGTCGAGCGGTTCATGTAGCGCGACAGATCGTCGTTCAACCGAGGTACGTCCATTAGTTCTTGGGGTGGGTTCATGGTTCTACAGACTCACTAGCGCCGCGATCGTTACGTATTGTTTTTCTCTCCCTTGACTACGCGGTCGGGTTGCAAACTTTTTTCTTGACCTCGCGGTCGGAGAGCAGGCCTCGTTAGCGCGATCGTGCACGACTGCGCGCGTATTGACCTGTAACGCATGGTGCTCCCGCTCGTCTGTCAAGGAAGGAAGTCCAGATGAGGGGAGCATGGATGCATGTCTTAGCCGGGTCGGGTGACGCAGGGGCGAGTGAGGAACTTCCTTCGCAGCCGCATGACTTGGCCGCGCTCGATGAGCTTTATCAACAGCACGTCGGGCGCATCCTCGGATGGATCCGCGCCCAGGTTCACGACGATGCAGTGGCAGAAGATCTCACCGCTCAGGTGTTCTTCCGGGCATGTACGTCATCAGCCACATATCGGGGCGAAGGCACCTACCAGGCGTGGTTGTTCCGTATCGCCCGCAACTGTGTGGTCGATCATCGTGCTGCCGCCCTGCGGGTCGTGACGGTTTCCGACCCACCTGTAGGCGCCGATCCGGCACCGTCACCTTCTGCCCAAGCCATCGCCCGCGAGGATCGTGAGCTCATCTGGGATCTGGTTGCGAACCTGCCGGAGAACGAGCGGCGGGCCATAGCTTTGAGGTACCTGCACGAGATGTCCGTGGAGGAGATGGCGAAGATCCTGCGCCGCACCCGGGGCGCCGTGCGCGTGCTGCTCCATCGAGCCAGGGGCCGGCTGCGGAGCGCTATCGAGAAACGCAACGGGGGAGAGGCGCGATGAGGGTCGCGATGTTCCCCGGGCAGGGGATAGTCGCGCCGCAGGTAGCCGACGCGCTTGTGGCCGGCGGGGAGATCGTGGCTCGAGCCGAGGAGATCCTCGAGATCCCGCTGAGACGCGAGGTTCGGAGGGTCGCCCGCCGCCCCAAGAGCGTCCTGCCGACGCGTCTCGCGCAGCCCGCCATCGTGGTGGCGAGTCTCGCGCGCTGGGCGGCACGGGATGACCGGGCGTCCTTCGGGATGCTGACGGGGCACAGCCTGGGACAGCTCTCGGCGCTCGCCGCGGGTGGATCGGTCTCGCTGAGGGGCGTATTGCGATTAGTGCGCGCCAGGGCCGACGCTATGGAAACCGCAGCGATGGCACATCCCGGCGGCATGATCGCCGTCCTCGGCATCGACCTGTCACTAGCGGAAGACATCGCTGCATCGGCCGGCGCTTGCGTCGCGAACGACAACTGTCCCGGACAGGTCGTGCTGTCGGGCCCGGATCCGGCACTGGCGAGCGCCGCGGCTGCGGCACGGCGCGCCGGCGGAAGATCGATCCGCCTTCAGGTGACCGGTCCTTTCCACTCGCGCTCCATGGCCGGCGCCGCTCGGGCGTTCCAAGAGGCCGTGATGACTACCGAGTTCCGGTCCCCTCGTGTCCCGCTCGTCAGTGACATCACAGCCCGTCCCATGAACGCTCCCGGAGAGATCCGCAAGCGACTCGTGGAGCAGCTGACCGGCCGCGTCGATTGGCGGGGGTCGGTGGCCCATGCTGCGAACGCAGGGGCCACGGGATTCGTCGACATCGGGCCCGGCGAGGTCCTTCAAGGACTGGTCGAGAGATGCCGGGCTGCCGGCACGCCGGAGACCTCCGCGCCGGAAGCAGCGGTATTGACCCGAACGGGCGCGCGCGATGGCGATTGAAGCCCACGAGTTCGACATGGCGTACGTGGAGCGCGACGTGGCGATGGCCGAGCGGGTGGTGGTGGCGCCCGCAACGGGACGCTTCCATCCCTTCCCTGCAGAGGTCTTCACCACCGAAGGTGAATGGGTCGAGCCTGGTCAGGCGCTCGGGGTGGTCCGCACCGGCAAGGAGGATGTAGAAGTCGTCTGTCCGTTCCGGGGTTGGCTGATGGGCATGGTGGCGCTGGCGGGACAACCGGTGCGTCGCCACGACGCGTTGTTCTGGGTGCGTTCGTGACCGCCGGGATCACCGGGACCGGCATCGCGCTGCCGCGCCGCGAGGTGACCAACGAGGTCATAGGAACCACGGCAGGGGTCGACGACACGTGGATAGAGCAACGCACGGGGATAGTTGCGCGCCGCATCGCCGAGCTCGACGAGTCCGTGCATTCGCTGGCGACCTCTGCGGGCCGCGCTGCACTTCTTGACGCAGAGGTGGACCCGGGGGACATAGATCTCGTTCTCGTGGCGACCTGCACCGCCGAGCGATCGCTTCCTCCGCTGGCCCCAGGCGTCGCGTCGTCGCTTGGGATCGGGTCGGCAGGCGCCTTCGACGTAGGCGCCGCCTGCAATGGGTTCCTATCGGCGTTGTCGGCCGCAGCGGGCATCCTTGCCACCGGCGATGCACACCGCGCGCTGGTGATCGGGTCCGAAGTCATGTCGCGCATCACCGATCCGGCGGATCCCAAGATCAATCCGTTGTTCGGCGACGGCGCCGGTGCCGTCGTACTCGAAGCGGGCGCGCCGGGCCGGATCGGGCCTTTCGTATTCGGGTCGGCGGGCGAGCATGCCGAGATCCTGCGAACCGATCGCGCCACCGGGCTCCTCGAGATGCAGGGTCGTGAGGTCTATCGCAGAGCCATCGACGCCATGGCGGCCGTTATCAAAGATGTCACCGAGCGCGCCGGACTGACACTGGAGGACGTCGGCCTCTTCATCCCGCATCAGGCGAACGAGCGGATCACCCGCGCGCTGTGCGACCGCTTGGAGCTCGACCCGGCCAAGGTGATGAGCAATATCGCGCGCCGCGGCAACACCTCGGCCGCGTCGGTGCCGATCGCGTTGCATGAGGCGCGCTCTGCCGGACGTCTCGCTCTTGGAGACACCGCGGTGCTGGCCTCGGTCGGCGCGGGGCTGGTCTGGAGCGGCTGCGCCGTCTTGTGGGGGATCGCCGAGCCGGATCTCCGGAGCTCCGCGGATGGAGCCTTGGTCCATGTCTAGGCCCGGGGTCGCTCTCGTCACCGGGGGATCGCGCGGCATCGGGCGGGCCATCTCGCTGGCACTCGCCCAGGACGGTCCGGTGGCGGTGAACTACCGCAGCGACGTCGAAGCCGCCAAGTCTGTGGTGGCGGCGATCGAGAACGCTGCCGGCGAAGCGATATGCGTCCAGGCCGACGTGACCGATCCGGAGCAGGTCGCCGGGATGTTCGCCGAGGTGGAGGAGCGGCTCGGGCCCATCGGGTGTCTCGTTAACAACGCCGGTACCCGGTCCGACGGCCTGGCCATCAAGATGAGCGACGCATCCTGGGATCTTGTCCTGCGCACGAACCTGTACGGCGCCTTCTCCTGCACCCGCCGTGCCCTGCGCACGATGTTGCGACAGCGCTCCGGGCGCATCGTCAATATCTCGTCGGTTGCGGGATTGCACGGTAGTCCCGGGCAGGCGAACTACTCGGCCGCGAAGGCCGGGCTGATCGGTTTCACCAAGACCGTTGCTCGTGAGGTCGCCGCTAAAGGCATCACCGTGAACGCGGTGGCTCCCGGGCCGGTCGAGACCGAGCTGCTGGCGGACCTCAGCCCGGATGCCAAGGAGCGGTTGCTGGACGGGGTTCCGGCGCGCCGGGCGATAGCCCCGGCAGAGATCGCCTCGTGCGTGCGGTGGCTATGCGGGGACGACGCGTCAACCACTACCGGAGCTGTATTCGTGATTGATGGCGGCATGACCGCCTGAGGACAAGGAGGAAGGTATGGCAGCACGACAAGAGATCTTCGAGAGTCTGAAAGGTCACCTCATCGAGCGCGGGCTCGAGCCTGAGGTGATCTCACTCGATGCTGAACTGGGACGGGACGTCGGGCTCGATTCACTCGACACCATGGAACTGACGGTCGCGCTGGAAGAGAAGTGGGGGATCGAGATCCCCGATTCCGAGGTCGAGCAGCTTCGCACGGTACGAGACGCCGTCGAATTGATCGAGCGCAAGACCTCGGCAACGGTATGAGAGAGGTCGTCGTCACGGGCCTTGGGATCGTGTCTCCGATCGGGATCGGCCGGGACGCCTTCTGGGACTCGATCATGGCGCGCCGCTCCGGCGCCGCTCCGATGCGATCTTTCGACCCGGCCGAGCTACCGGTGCGGATCTCGTGCGAGGTCGATATCGATGTCGAGCGGTATCTCGATCGCCGTGACATCGCGCGCACCGATCGCTTCACGCAGCTGGCGTTGATCGCCGGCGATCTGGCTCTGGAGGACGCGGGCTTCGCTTCACCCCAGGCCGATCGCACCGGAGTGGTGATCGGATCGGGGATCGGCGGGCTCTCGACGATCGAGCACGAACATGAGCGTTTCCAGAGCGGCGGGGCGCGCCGGGTGAGCCCCTACATGGTTCCGAAACTGATGCCGAACGCCGCCGCAGCAGCGGTCGCGATGCGCCACGGCCTGCGGGGGCCGAACTTCGCGCCGTCCTCGGCGTGCGCCACCGGCGCTCATGCGATCGGGGAGGCCTGGCGAGTCATCGCTACCGGAGGGGCCGATGCCGTCCTCGCAGGCGGCACCGAGGCGGCGATCACTCCGCTCGCGGTGGCCGCTTTCGCCCGGATGGGAGCACTGTCCACCCGCAACGACGACCCCACCGCAGCGTCGCGTCCCTTCGCCGAAGGCCGGGATGGATTCGTGATCGGCGAGGGGGCCGGGGTCCTCGTCCTCGAAGAGAGGAGCCACGCCGAGCGGCGGGGCGCACGGGCCCTGGCGCATCTCCGTGGCTACGGAGCCTCGGCCGATGCACATCACGTCACACAGCCCGATCCTGAAGGGGCCGGTGCGGTGCTGGCGATCGAGGCCGCCCTGCGAAGTGCCGGTGCGACGCCTTCCGATGTCGACTACATCAATGCGCATGGAACCTCGACGCCTTTCAACGACAGGATCGAGACGGTGGCGATCAAACGTGCACTCGGAACCGAATCGAAGAGGATCCCCACGAGCTCGATCAAGTCGCAGACCGGTCACCTCCTGGGCGCGGCGGGCGCGGTCGAGGCCGCAGCGAGTGTTCTGGCCTTGCTCCACGGTGTGGCGCCGGGCACGATCAACCTAGAACAAGACGATCCCGAGTGCGACCTCGACTATGTCGCCGATGGACCGCGCCGGGTTGACGATCTGAACCTGGTGTTGTCGAACTCGTTCGGGTTCGGTGGACAGAACGCTTGTCTCGCCTTCGGACGAGCCTCATGAGCCGCCGCTTCGTGGACAAGGTCGCGACGCTCTCCGGAAGATCCCGCTCCGCAGGGAACGCATCATGAGCCGGCGCTTCGAGGACAAGGTTGCAGTGATCTCTGGCGGGACGCGGGGGATCGGGCGCGCCGTGGCCGAGAGGTTCACCTCCGAAGGGGCGTCGGTGGCACTGTGCTACGTACGCAACGGCGACGCGGCCCGCGCCACCGCGGCCGAGCTCGAGGGACGAGGGGTCAAGGTCCTCGTAAGCAAGGTTCACCTCGGGGAGCCGGACAACATCGGCCGCTGGTTCGATGAGATCGCGGAAGTGTTCGGACGGGTGGACTTCTTCATCTCGAACGCCGCTTCGGGAGTGATCAAGCCGCTCGGAGAGCTCACCGCCCGCCATTTCGACTGGAGCATGAACACCAATGCGCGCCCACTGTTGCTGGGCGCCCAGCGCGCCGCGGGCTTGATGACCGAAGGCGGCAGCGTCGTCGCGCTATCCAGCCAAGGTGCGGGTCACGTGCTGCCCGGCTACGCCGCGGTGGGGGCTTCGAAAGCAGCGCTCGAATCACTCGTCCGCTACTTGGCGGTCGAGCTGGCCCCGGCGGTGCGGGTGAACGCGGTGTCGCCGGGCGTCGTCGACACCGAGGCTCTGCGCCATTTCCCGATGCGTGCCGAGATGCTGGCCGCGGCCAGAGACAAGACGCCCGCAGGCCGTCTGGTCGACCCTACAGACATCGCCGGCACGGTCGCGTGGCTCTGCAGCGATGAAGCGACGATGACCACCGGCCAGACGATCACGATCGACGGGGGCGCCGCCCTCCTCGCCTAACGTTTTCGTGCCGGAATACGGCTCCCCACTAACCACTTCCCGACATAGATCTCGGTGTTTCTAGGGAGCCATAGCGCATCGCTCTCATCGTCGACAAGCTGCCCGGAGGGGAGGAGCGCCTTCTCGCAGACGTAGCGACGCACGAGACGATGGCGGCCAATCGCCTGTTCAGCTCTCTCGATGACCAGTACGAGAGGATGCTCGCTTCCGAGGGTTAGCGTCCGCTTGATCCCGCCGGCCGGGGGACGAGTGCACCTTCGACCCGGGATGACCGGTCCCGCTCGCCCGATACCCTGATGCCAGCTGTTCGATCGAGCCGTCGCAGGTGCATAGGGGGCGAGGCATCATCGGGAAGATGAAGAGGAAGACCCGCATCGCCATTTCGACCGCGCTCAAAGACGCGTGACGATCAAGGTTCAGCTCTTCGGTTCTCCCTCCGTTCGTGGGGCCGAGGGCCGTGTCACTTTCGATACCCGTAAGGCGCTTGCGCTGCTTGCTTACCTCGGCGTCACGGCGCGCCCCCAGCCCCGTGACGAACTGGTCTCGTTCTTATGGCCGGAGGCCGATCTAGAGCGCGGCCGGGGCGCGTTGAGGAGAACGCTCTCGAGTATCCGGTCCGCGCTCGGACGTGAGGCCCTGGAGGTCGATCGTTCATCGGCGGCGCTCAGCGGCGAGGTCGAGGTGGATGTCACCTTCTTCAGGCGCGCCGTCCACGAAGCGGATGAGCATCCTCACAAAGCCGAGACGTCGTGCGACGGATGTCTCGCATTCCTGGAGCGAGCTGCCGACATGAATCCGGGTTCTTTCATGGCCGGTTTCTCATTGAAGGACAGTCCTTCCTTCGAGGAATGGAGAGGGATCGAGGAGGAGGCGCTTCGACGGGAGCTGGGGCAGGTCTTCAAAAGGTTGGTCGCCATGCACGAGGCGAGAGGTGATTACCAGCGCGGTTTAGCTCACGCCACGCGGTGGATCGCTCTCGACGTGCTGCATGAGCCTGCGCACGTAGCGGCGATGCGTTTGCTGGCACTCGACGGCGACCGGGAAGGGGCACTGAGGCAGTTCCGGGTGTTGAGTGAAGTGTTGAAGGAGGAGCTCGACGTAGCCCCGCTAGAAGGGACCGTCAAGCTGGAGCGTCAGATCAGTAGCGGAGTTCTGTCGGCGCCTGCAAGGGACAGGGTTCCGACGGATCCCTCCGGCGAAAGACAACCGATGCCGTTCGTCGGGAGAACCAGCGAGTTGCAGTTGCTCGCCGATGCTATCGAGCGTGCCCGCTCGGCAGGGCGGGTGATCTTCCTCGAAGGGGAAGCCGGTATCGGGAAGACCCGGCTGGTTCATGAGGCGGCGCGCCGGGCGGCGCTCCATTCCACACGATTGGTAGAGGTGCCGAGTCACGAAGAAGAACGTGAGCATGCCTACGGCGTGATCGCGCGGTTGCTCAGTTCGATCATCTCTGAGGCTCCGGCCAGCCGGCTCGAGCGATTGGACGACGACACCTTGGCCGAAGCGGCGCGCCTCGTACCGGACCTGGTTTCTCTGCGCGACTCGTTGCCCGACCCCGTTGCTCTGACCGACCCCGGCGCCAAGACGATCTTCTTCGAACGGGTGTGGGAGGCCATGCTCGTTGCGATCGGCAATGAGGATCTGCCGCTCGTCCTTCTCGAGGACCTGCATTGGAGTGACGAAACCTCAGTCGATCTGCTGGCGTTCATGTTGCGGCGGGTTAAAGAAGGGCGGGTCTTGTTGATCCTTACGTGGAGGACCGAGGCCGTTCCGCGCGAACACAGGCTCCGCAAACTCGTTGCAGATGCGCGCCGCAACGCGGTGGGCGACCACCTGAAACTCGATCGCCTCGAGGAGGCTGAGGTCTTGCAACTAGTGACACGCTCCGTCCCGGAGGCATCCGACGATGTAGCTCGGCGTGTCTATATCGAGAGCGAGGGAGTCCCGTTCTTCGTATCGGAGTACGTCGGTCTGCTGGTGACTCAGGGTTCCACCGAGGGTGGCTTGCCCGACGACGCTCTTCAGATCGTTCGCGCCAGGGTCGACGCCGTCGCGGGTGTGGCGCGCCAGGTGATGACCGCTGCGTCCGTCTTGGGACGATCGTTCGATCTCGCTCTCGTGCAGGCGACCGGAGGGCGCGGCGACGAGGAGATGGTGGACGCGCTCGACGAATTGATCGCGAAAGGCCTCATCACGGAGGTGAAGCAGGCGAG
The DNA here is from genome assembly GCA_051001455.1 of Actinomycetota bacterium. GTDB lineage: Bacteria > Actinomycetota > CADDZG01 > CADDZG01 > WHSQ01 > JBPCNH01. Next base: position 8,840 of record JBPCNH010000007.1, on the reverse strand, counting down.
CGAGCCCTCTTTCGATTTCACGCACGAGACGATCCGATCGGTGGTCTACGAGGATGCTTCGAGCGCCCGGCGCCGGCTATTGCACGGTCGGGCGGCCGATCATCTCGCCGGCCGGCCCGAACGTCGCGCAGCAGACGTATCGCTCGCTGCGTATCACTTCGAGCGCGCCGGCCGTCGTGAGGAGGCCGCCCGCTTCCATCGAGACGCGGGCGATCTTGCTCGTTATCTCTTTGCGAATTCCGAAGCGCTACAGCACTATCTCGCGGCCATCGAGCTGGGGCACCCCGAAACGCCGGTACTGCACGAGGCAGCCGGCGATATGGCCGTTCTGCTAGGGCGCTACGAGCAGGCCCTCGAGAGTTACGCGGCTGCTTCGGCCCTGACCGACGAGGCCGCCCAAGCTCAGGTCGAGCGCAAGTTGGCAAGCGTCCGGCTGCGTCGAGGCGAGCGTGACGTGGCCCTTAACCATCTGGAGAAGGCTCTCGCCGCGTCGGAGGCAGACGGCCGGCAACGCGGGCAGGTACTGGCGGAGCTCAGCCGCGTGCTGACGTCGATGGAGCCGGATCGCGCAGGCGCGCTGGCGCTAGAAGCGCTCTCGGTGGCCGAGACTCACGAGGATCCGGCGCTGGTGTCCCGTTCTCTCAACCTGCTGGGCATGATCGATCGCCGCAGCGGACGTATCGAGACGGCGGCTACGCACCTCGAGCGCAGCTTGGAGGCAGCAGCAGGCCCGGGTGAAGAGGCCGAGCGGATAGCGGCCCTTAATAACCTGGCGCTGGTGCGCAAGCAGTTGGGCGACGTCGAGAGCGCCATCGAGCTCGCTCAGCAGGGCCTCGAACTATGTTCCAGGCGGGGCGACCTGCACCGGCAGGCGGCCCTTCACAGCAACCTGGCGGATCTTTTACATGCTGCCGGCCGGGAGGAGGACTCCCGGAAGCATGCCAAGCAGGCGGCCGCCCTGTTCGCCCAGGTCGGCGATGAGCCCGTATCGCTGCCCGAGGTGTGGAAGCTCACCGAGTGGTGACCGGCCCGTAACGATTCCCGGACGCTCCTGAGCCCTACTACCGAGATGGATGGAGACCAGGCGCTCGCTCTTCCATGACGCCGCCGGTTGGTAGAGAGTCACCGGGATAGGGATGGAGACCAGAAGATCCCCTGCTACGGGGGCTAACCAGACCGAGCTCGTGTCGGCGCGCCCGAGATGGAGCGGCTACGTCGCCCTGGTCGTTTTCATCCTGTACTTCGTATTCGCCGCCGCGGGGTGGATCCTCGATCGGGTCCTGCTGAGCCGCGGTTTAGTGACCCAAGAAGGAGACCTGGCGACCCTGGTCGCCCTTTCCTTGTTCGTGGCCGTGGGCGCGATCCTCGTGTGGCTCGTCCCGCGCAACCCCGTCGGCTGGGTGTTCCTCAGCATCGCGTGGGGGGCCGAGGTGGCCTATGCCGGTATCAACTACGGGGCGTACCACGCACAGGTGGAGTCCCTTCCATTGGGCACCGCGATGGCGTGGTTTTCGAATTGGGCTTGGTACCCGACGATCGTGTCTGTGGTGACCTTCTTGCCGCTCTACTTCCCAACTGGCACGCTTCTCACGCCACGGTGGCGCTGGGTGGTGAGACTGACCGTGGCCTCTCTCTTCTTGATCTGTTTTAGGTATGCCTTCGCCCCGGGGGAGCTGGACTCGCTCCCAATGGCCAATCCCCTCGGGATCGGTGCGCTCGGCCCTTACACGGGCCTGATGGAAAACGTCGCCGGGATCCTCTTGGCCGTGGCCGCCGTCCTCTCGCTGGTCAGCGCGGTCTTGAGGTTCAAGCGGTCGCGTGGCCAAGAGAGGCAACAGATGAAGTGGTTCGTTACGGGCACGGGCCTCTTCATCGTTCTGATGCTGTCGACCGTCCTGATCCCCGGACTAGAGGAAAGGATGGACGCTCTCGCCGGCGACCTCATCTTCGGGATCTTTTTCGCCCTCATCCCGGTGTCGGCCGCTATGGCCGTCCTCAAGTACAAGCTCTATGCGATCGACACGGTCATCAACCGGGTGCTCGTCTACGGTGTGCTGACCGCGATCCTGGTCGGCGTCTACCTCGTGGTGATCGTAGGGCTGCAATCGGCGCTCACCCCACTGACGCAGGAGTCCGACCTCGCCGTGGCCGTCTCGACCCTCGCCGTGGCCGCCGCGTTCCGCCCCTTACGCAGCCGGGTGCAGAGGTTCATCGATCGGCGCTTCTACCGACATAAGTACGATGCAACGAAGCTCCTCACCGGATTTGCCGCTCGCCTCCGCGACGAGGTGGACCTCGAGGCAGCACATCTCGACATCCTCGAGGTAGTGCGCCAAACGATGCAGCCACAGCACGTTTCCCTGTGGGTGGCACCTCCGCCAACTACCGGAGCGGCAGGCGGGGCAGCCTCGTGACCCCGCGCTGGTCGTCTCTGCTCGGTTGGGGCTCCTTCGCTTTCGCGTGCGCGGCAACGACGGCCGGGGTGCTTATCGCTCGCGGTAGTGACGTCTATCGTCCGGTCGAAGTACGGTCTTCGACCTTCGACCTTTTCTGGGCAGCGGCGTTCCTACTGTTGCCGGCGGTCGGAGCGCTCATCATGTCGCGCAAGCCCGGCAATAAGATCGGCTGGATCCTGTGTGGGATGGGCGTGGCCTTCGGCCTGGGTCTCTTCACCGGTGAATACGGCAAGTATGCCCAGGTTGTTCCCGACTCTGAGTTACCCGGCCGGGCACTCGTCTCGTGGTTCTCGATCTCGTTCAGGTTCGCGTTTCTGCTTCCGATGCTTTTTCTTTTCCTGTTTCCCGACGGGCGCCCGGCCTCGCGTTTCTGGGGTTGGGTGGTCAAGGCGGCATTGATCGTCTTCGTTTTGGGCTTCATCGCGGAGGTCTTCATGCCGGGTGAGATCGAGGGTTCGGCAGGCATCTCGAACCCGACGGGCATCGAGGCGCTCCGGGGACCGCTCGAGGCATTGTTCGTCCTCACGGAGGGGGCCACGGCGGTCCTCTACCTATTGGCCGCAGCAGCTCCGTTCGCCCGCTACCGACGAGCTACGGGGGACCAGCGTCAACAGCTGAAGTGGGTCGCGTATGCGACCTTGGTCTTCATCGGGCTGATGGCTTCGACGGTCTTGTTCGACGCGTTCGTCCCGGAGGACTTACCGGGAATAGCGGCTGTGGTCACGTTCCTTGCGTTCGCGAGCCTGGCGGGAGCGGTAGGAGTGTCGATACTGAAGCATCGGCTCTACGACATCGATCTGGTCATCAACCGCACACTCGTTTACGCCACTCTCACTGCGCTGCTGGCCGGCACCTACCTCGTTCTCATCTTGGTAGCGCAGCTCTTGGCTCGACCACTATCGAACGACTCGGATATCGCCGTTGCCGCTTCCACCCTTGCCGTTGCAGCTCTTTTCCGTCCCCTTCGGTCACGGGTTCAGGGGTTCATCGATAAGCGGTTCTACCGGCGCAGGTATGACGCAACCCTGATGTTGTCCGCCTTCAGCACGCACCTTCGTGATGAGGTGTCTCTCGACGCAATACGTGACGGTGTCCTAGGAGTTGTGCAGAACACGGTGCAGCCATCGTCTTTATCCCTGACGTTGATGCAGGAGACCCGGACATGAGAAGCGCGAAGAAGACCTTCGCGGGCGTCTGTCTCGTTGTCACCGTCCCGTGCGCGGCGGCGGCGCCCCTCCTTGATGCCCCGAGCACGGATTGGATCCCGTCCCTGCTGATCGGGGCCCTGGCAGTCACTTTCGCGGTGATCGGAGCGCTCGTAACCCAAACGCAGAAGGACAACCCCGTGGGAACGCTCCTGCTTCTCGTCGGAAGCTTTCTGGCGATCTGGATCGCGGCCGGGGCATACACGAACCACGTTTACCGGCAGGGGAATGAGCTGCCCGCCGGGTGGTTAGCGCTGTGGCTGACGATGTGGACCTCGGTGATCGGCTTCGGCTTCATGCTGATCGTGGTCCTGCGTTTCCCCACCGGGAGGTTGCTGTCTCACCGGTGGCGGGTCGTGGAGATCGCCGCACTCGTCGGCCTTGCGGCCGGGGCAACGGCAGCCGCACTACGACCAGGTCCGACTGACTACGTTCCTTCGGTCGACAATCCGCTGGGAGTGGAGGCACTGCGCGAGGCTGCCGCGTTCGCTCAAATCACGGGTGAGTCGATCGTGTCGTTCGTGGGGATGGCCGCGATCGCGTCGCTGGTTATCCGCTTCAGGCGCTCGGTCGGGGTCGAACGTCAGCAGCTCAAATGGTTCGTGTTCGCCGTCGTTCTCTTCCCGTTCGTGTTTGCAATCGCACAGGTCATCGGAGAGATCGAGCCCGGGGAAGAGGACATGATCAAGTTCCTCACGATCATGAGCAGCGGTTTCTTGATCCCGGTGAGCATGGGCATCGCGATCCTCAAATACCGGCTGTACGACATCGACGTCGTCATCAACCGGACGCTGGTCTACGGTGTCCTGACGCTGACCCTGGCGGGGCTGTATCTGGGCTTCGTCCTCGGGTTCCGCTCGGTTCTGTCGCCCGTCACGGGTGAATCCGATCTCGCGGTGGCGGCTTCGACCTTGCTCGTTGCGTCCCTGTTCCGGCCGCTGAGAAGGATCTTGCAGAACTTCATCGATCGCCGTTTCTACCGCCGCAAGTACGACGCGGATCACGCCATCGAATCGTTCTCGCGGCGTCTGAGAGACGAGGTCGATCTCGATGCGATCCAGCAAGAGGTCGTGTCGGTACTCGGGGAAACGGTCCAGCCTTCTGTCGTTTCTCTGTGGGTGCGGCAGCCCGGATCGGACACGACTCGATGAGCCGGACATGGGGACCCCTCGCCTGGGGCCTCTTCTTCGTGGCCCTGGGCTGCAGCGTGGTCGGTTGGATGCTCGGTTCATTCGGCCGTGTCGAGGTAGCGGACCTCGCCCCCTTCACTCTCTCGTGGAGCTTCCCCCTGGTAGGAGCTCTGATCTCCTCCAGGCAGCCCCGCAACACGATCGGCTGGCTCTTCATAGCCATCGGGGTGGTGGTCGCTTCCCAAGGCTTGATGAACACAGGGAGCACCGTGGCTCTTGAGAATGACAACACAGGTCTAGCGGTAAGGCTGGCTTACTGGTATGCGGCGTGGGCATGGCTTCCGCCACTCGTTCTCATCGCGCCCTTCACCTTCTTGCTCTTTCCGAACGGTCGGCTTCCGGGCCCGCGCTGGAGAGCGATCGCGTGGGCGGGCGGAATCGGGGCAGGCCTTGTCGTCGCGGCTCAGGCCCTTATGCCGTGGGATGACGCCGGTGAATTCGGGAATGCAGTTGAGGCCGGGGTGACTAATCCGTTCGGACTTGCAGGGCGCGCCGAACAGCTGGAGATCCCACTGATCCTCGGAGGCATCCTCCTCCTGGTGGCTTTACCGGGTGGAGTTGCTGCATCGATCGTGCGATTCAAGCGCTCTCGGGGGGTCGAGCGCCAGCAGCTCAAGTGGATGACCTTCGCTATCGTTCTCGCCGCGGGCGCCTACTTCATCACGAACATCGTTGAGCTTGTGCAGGGGGACGCCGTACTGGCGTTAACCCTCCCACTTATCCCCGCCTCGGCGGGATACGCGATCCTCCGTCATCGTCTGTACGACATCGACGTCATCATCAACAGGGCGCTTGTTTATGGAGCGCTTACGGTTCTCCTGGCTGGGCTGTATCTCCTCTCGGTCCTGGGACTCCAGCAAATTTCCGCACCGGTAACTGCTGATTCCGATATCGCGGTGGCGGCATCGACTTTGGCGGTAGCGGCGTTGTTCCGTCCGCTGCGTTCGAAGGTGCAGAGGTTCATCGACCGGCGCTTCTACCGCCACAAGTACGACGCGGCTACGACCGTGGCTACCTTTGCGGATCGTGTCCGCGACGAGGTAGACCTCGGTGAGCTGTCCCGATACTTGGTGCAGACGACTCGCTCAACGGTGCAGCCCGCTCATGTCTCTCTCTGGATAAAGGCGGTCGGGCGATGAGGATCGAACGGTGGGGCCCCACCCTTGCCGTCGGGCTGTCCGGCTTTTTCATCCTGTTGGCGATCGGGGGTGTTGCCCTAAAGCAGGAATTCGTGGAGGCGGATTTCGGTGGGATCCCTTTCTTGGCGTTCGGTGTGATGGGTGGCTTCGTCGCCGCACGCCAGCCCAGGAACCCGATCGGCTGGCTCTTTCTCGTGGTCGGTGGGATGCCGATGCTGGGGTTCTTCTCATCTGCATATGCAACCCGAGCCATCGTGCTCGATCCTGGAAGCCTCCCATTCGCGCACGTCCCTGCGTGGATCTCATCGTGGGCCTGGATCCCCGGCGTCGCGACCCTCCTGACATTCTGCCTGTTGCTGTATCCGGACGGTCGTCTTCCGTCGCGTCGCTGGCGTTTCGTTCCCTTGGGCGCGAGCTTCTTGCTCCTCGGCGCGATAGCCGGCACGGCCTTTATGCCCGGGAAGATGGAGCCTTTTGAAGAGGGGGGTCCCAGGGTCGACAATCCCTTCGGCATCGAGGGGGCAGGACCGTACCTGGAGCCTCTCGCAAGTGCTTCTTTTGGGCTGTTGGTCCTGTTCGGTGCTTTGTCGGTGGCGTCTCTGGTTTGCCGGTTCCGGGCATCACGGTGGCAGCAACGGCAGCAGATCAAGTGGTTCATGTATCCCGCAGCCGTGCTGGTGGCCGTCGTTGTTCTCGAGGCGCCACTCCAGCGGCTCTTGGGCGACGGCATCTCCGCGCTCTTCTTCATCGTTGCGATCTTGCTGCTGCCGGTAGGAACCGGCGTCGGGATCCTCAAGCACGGCCTGTTCGACATCGATGTCGTCATCAACAGAACGCTCGTTTATCTGAGCTTGACGGCGCTTCTCGTCGGGGCCTATCTGGGGGTCGTTCTGCTTCTGCAGCAAGTCCTCAGCGGGGTGACCGTTGATTCGGATATAGCCGTGGCGGCATCGACTTTGGTCGTCGCGGCCTTGTTCCGTCCGCTGCGTTCGAAGGTGCAGAGGTTCATCGATCGGCGCTTCTACCGCCACAAGTACGACGCGGCTACGACGGTAGCGAGTTTCTCGAACCGGGTTCGCGATGAGGTGGATCTCGATGAGTTGTCCCGCTACTTGATCGAGACGGTGCGCTTAACGATGCAGCCCGCGCATATGTCGATTTGGATAAGGCAGGCGCGATGACGAGGCTGCTGATAAAGCACTCCACCGCGATCGGTTTGGGGATATTGGCCGCCGGAAGCGCCATGGTTGCTGCGACGCTGACGCTGAAGGTGTTGAACGGATGGGCGGGGGCGGTCGAGACGCTGAGCGACGACGGTCTCTTCGAGGTTGTCCAGCTCGCTTTCATCGTGGTCGGCGCTATCACCGTGGCGCGTCGCCCGGAGAACCGGGTTAGCTGGCTCTTCGCCTGGGTGGGCATCTTCCTCACGTTGTCCGAGTTGTCCAGTCAGTACGCGACATATGCCTACGACTCCGGGTCCTTCCTTGCCGCTGCCGCAGCATGGTTCTCGTACTGGGTATGGGTGCCGGCTTTCGGTCCCATAGCGACCTTGCTGTTGCTGTGGTTCCCGACCGGGCGGATCCCGTCGCCTAGATGGAGGTTCGTAGAGCGGTTCGCGTTCGGGCTCATCGCCGTCACTGGGACCTTCGCCATGATTGCCGAGGATCCGGAGTCAACGGTGCCTTTCCCTAACCCCTTGGAGATGCCATGGGCGACCGCTTTGGTGGAGCGGGTGTTCGTCGTGATGGGTCCCATGTTCCCTCTGCTCGTCGCTGCCAGCGCATTCTCGCTAATCGTCAGGTTCCGGCGTTCGCGCGGCGAGGAGCGTCAACAGCTGAAGTGGTTCGTCCTGGCGGCGGCGATGTTACCCGTCTACATGACGGCGGACACTTTCTTCGGAGGTTTCGTTCCAGATGTGGTCGGTGGCGCGGCGTTCTTGAGCATCCCGGCTGCCGCGGGGATCGCGATCCTCAAGTACCGGCTGTTCGATATCGATGTCGTCATCAACCGAACTCTCGTCTATCTGAGCTTGACGGCGCTCCTCGTCGGGGCCTATCTGGGGGTCGTTCTGCTTCTGCAGCAAGTTTTCAGCGGGGTGACCGTTGATTCGGATATAGCCGTGGCGGCATCGACTTTGGTCGTCGCGGCCTTGTTCCGTCCGCTGCGTTCAAAGGTGCAGAGGTTCATCGATCGGCGCTTCTACCGCCACAAGTACGACGCCGCCGAGAAGCTCTCCCTCTTCTCCTCACGGCTTCGCGATCAGGTCGACCTGGATTCGGTCAATGCACAATTGCTCGAGGTGATGAGCGAGACGGTCGCACCTACCCACGCATCTCTGTGGCTGAGACCGAGGAGCGGTTCGTGAAGCGGAAACTGTCTACCATCGGGTCGATCACCTTGGTCGCCTTCTCCGTCATTCTCTCGGTCGCGGGACTGTACTTCGTCGATCGTGTCCACGGCACCTTGGATGGGCCCGACGCCACAGGATCCGCGGTTCTCGCGATCTCCTTCGCGATCGTGGGCGGCATCATCGTTGGGCGGCGGGGGCACCTGGTCGGTTGGATCATGCTGTTGTCCGGTTTCTTCAACAGCCTTAACACGATCTCGACGGACTATTCGATATTCGCACTGAACGAGGGCTGGCCCTTGCGCTCTCTCGCCGCTTGGCTCTCGCCGTGGATATGGGCGCTCGGAGCCGCGGGGTTTCCTCTCGTTCTCCTCTTCTTTCCGACCGGCCGTCCGCCGTCGCGACGGTGGTGGCCGGTCGCGGCGCCGACTTTCCGCAGCGACCTACCGGGGGCGGTTTCGGGGGTGATCCCACCAGGACCGCTGACCCAACTGACCACCTCG
>JBPCNH010000006.1:0-113309 GCA_051001455.1 Actinomycetota bacterium | reverse complement strand
AGGTAGGCATCGACGTGATCGAGAGAACAGAGATCGTCGGACTCGCGCCTGCGCGATACATGCCGAACCCGCACGCGCAAGCGGCCCGACTGATGGTTCCGCCGGGCCGCTCGCTCGAATCAGCGCTCCACTAGGAGGCTACCTTCGGGTAGATTTCCTGCCCGAAGTCTTCCTGGCGGTCGACTTACGTGCGGTCGACTTCTTACGCCCCGTGGACTTCTTGCGTCCCGTGGCCTTCTTGCGTCCCGTGGTCTTGCGTCCGGTCGTCTTCTTACGACCCGTCGACTTCTTGCGTCCGGTCGTCTTCTTACGACCCGTCGACTTCTTGCGTCCGGTCGTCTTCTTACGACCCGTCGACTTCTTGCGTCCGGTCGTCTTACGCGCGGTCGACTTCTTGCGTCCGGTCGACTTCTTGCGTCCGGTCGACTTCTTGCGCCCGGTCGACTTCTTGCGCCCGGTCGACTTCTTGCGTCCCGTGGACTTCTTGCGTCCCGTGGACTTCTTGCGTCCCGTGGACTTCTTGCGTCCCGTGGACTTCCGTGCCGTCGACTTCTTACGGCCTGTCGACTTGCGTGCGGTCGACTTCTTACGCCCGGTCGACTTGCGTGCGGTCGACTTCTTACGGCCTGTCGACTTGCGGGCCGTTGACTTCCTAGCTGCCATACACACACCTCCCGTTCTTTTAACCGGAACGGAACCTTTGTTGATCCCGTTCTTTCACCCCGAATCACGCGCGCAAACGCGCATTCAAGGAGTAATGAAGCACCATTTCGCGCAAAGGTGCAAGCATTGCGGAATATTTTTCCGGTAGAGGCTGATGGACTTACTGCTGTGTTTGCTGGCTATCTACGACTGTGTCACGACACCGCGCGCAGCTTTCTTACGGTGCGTTCACGACGTAACCGACGACGTTCACGTTCGGAAGTACCGCCCCAGATACCGAACTGCTCTTTGTTGTTCAGCGCGTACTCGAGACACTGCATCCGAACTTCACACTGGTTGCACACCGCGCGCGCAGACTTAGATGAGCCACCGCGCTCCGGAAAAAAGATCTCGGGATCGACCTCGGTGCAACGCGCCTTTGCTTGCCACTCGACAGGCTGAAGCAACTTCGTCGTTATCCGTTGCATGTCCCCGACCTTCCTCTCAGCGTCCCCCAGCGAGAGATGGAGCGGAGGAGTACGAACTACTACCGGCCTCCGATGACGACCCATCTCGAATTACAATTTCGTAATTCTAAGCTTGTAATTCGCTTCTTGACAAGGGGGCAATATCACCCGGAGAGTAAAAAAGTTGTGGATTACGAAGTGGAAACGCGAAAACCCTGAGTTGCTATCCAGACCGCGAGCCGACGGAGCTTCCCTCATCCAGAAGTTCCATAGTGATGCGGACGAGTTCGCTCGTGTCGATGGGCCGCGTTCGCCAGGCGGTGGCTCCTGCTTGACCCGCAAGCCACTCATCCTGCGGCCGTTCCAGGAGCATGAAGATCGGAACACCGCGTAGCGCGGTGTGCTGGGACATGTGGCGGGCAAGGGAGAAACCACCCTCATGGCCCGTGCGGATCTGACTGATCACCACACTGGGGATCCGCTCATTCATCGCCATCGTGGCGGCTAGCGCGTTATCTATCGTGACTACCTCCACCTCGGAAGGGAACGCGTATGCCGCCTCCTCCCGCAAGGAGGAGTCATCGGATACGACCAGTACCAGCGGCAGCGCCATCGCTGCCTAGCCGGCCTCGCGTACGGACTCGTTCTGGCGCACCTGCTTCCCGAGCGACGCCAGGAGCCCAAAGATATCCATGTGGAATCCAGTCTCCATGGCCTGAAGCTTTCCGAAGGACTTGATGAATTCTGCGGCCGCCACCTCGGCGGTATCCACGGTCTCCACGAGCACCTGGGTGTAGTGCCGGGCGAACCGAGCTCCACAGAAAGGACATCTTCCGGGAGCGTCAGATTCCGGCCCGATCTGTGACAGCAGGAAGTTCCGTTTGCAGGTGTCGCAAGTCGCTTCGATCTTCATGGCAGTCCTCGTTTTCTAGGCTTGCACGACAACACTTCGGGCGGCTCTGGATCAACGAGCTGTCCGGATGATAGTGGGTCCCGTTAGAGCTCTTGGCGAACGATGTCCACGGCCTGCTTGATGTTGGTGAGCTTGGCTTTCGCCTCCTCGACGGTCCGGGTTTTCAAACCGCAATCCGGGTCCACGAACATGCGCTCCGCCGGGATGTGCTTCAACGAGCGGCGGATGCCTTCGGCCATCTCCTCGACAGACTCAAGCCTGTGGCTGTGGACGTCAGATATGCCTAACCCTACGTACTTCGTAAAGGGCTTATCGAAGAATTCCTCGAGTAGCGAATAGTCGGAGTTGGCAAATTCCAGATCGATCTGATCGACAGGGATATCGAGCATCTTGGGATACGCAGCGTGGAAGTCGCCGTAGCAGATATGGGTAATGGTGTGAGCCTCGAGGGGCTCCGTCACGATCGCCATCGCCTCGATAACGAGATCGAGCTCGTCCATCCGCGTCGATGCCGCGGGCTCGTCGATCTGGATGAATCGAGCTCCTGCCTTTTCGAGATCAAGTGCCTCGTCCCGGATCGCCTTGGCCAGATCGAGCACGAAGTCACGACGGCTGCCGTAATGCTCATTGAAGGACCAGTCACAGATCGTGTAGGGGCCCGTCAGCATCCCCTTGACCGGCTTGTCCGTCAGAGACTGGGCGTATCTCCACCAGTCGACGGTTATCGGATGGTCGCGTCCCACGGGCCCGGTCGCTATGGGCTTCCTGTAATACCGGTTGCCGTACGAGCGAACCAACCCACCGATCTCGAGGCCCGGCATCTCTTCGGCGAAGTACGCAACCATGTCGCCGCGGTACTGCTCACCGTCTACCACGAGATCCGTTCCGATCGAATCTTGGAACTCGACCCACTCGCGGGTTGCCTTCTTCTCGAGCTCGGTCAACTCAGACCGATCGATCTCTCCTCGGGCGAACTGCCCGCGAGCGGCGGTGATGTAACCAGGCTTCGGCATGCTGCCAACTGAGGTGGTCCATAGACCCGGACCCTGAAGTGAAGGAGAACTCACTATGCACCTGCTTTCTTCGCAACATCGCCCAGTCTCTGTAACTTAGCTCGCGCTTTCTCTCGAGGGAGGAACTCGAGCCCGCAACTAGGGCTGATCCAGAGATCCTGCGCGGGAACCGAGTCGAGGATCTGTCCGATCCGGTCCAACAGCTCGTCCTCAGCCTCGAGCTTGGTGTTGCGCGCGTCGAGCAATCCGGCTTGAACTATGCGCCCTCTGGGTACTGCCTTGATCAGTTCGAGATTCTCAGGGCCCGACACCAGATCGAAGCCGAAGCCGTCTACAGGGATGTCGAAGAGATCCGCGCCGAGACGCTTGGCATCCCCGAAATAGGTCGCCAAGATCGTCGTCGTATGGCTGAGCGCCGCAGTGATTATCCCAACGGCCTCCCGCGCCAGCGTCAGGTCCTCCGGCGCGCCGAGGAGCGACGGCTCGTCGATCTGTATCACGGTCGCCCCTGCAGCTTCTAGCTCGGCAGCCTCCTGAGCCAGCACACCCGCCACCGCTAGGACGAAAGCGTCGTGGTCTCCGTAGTGCTCGTCGAGCGAGAGCCGCGCGAACGAGACGGGACCGGGGATAACGGCTTTGACCGGTTTAACCGCGACGGATGCGGCGAAACGGAAAGCGTCGACCGAAGAAGGGCCGCGCCATTCGACGGCGCCGTTACAAACGGGGCGCCGATAGTAAACATTGTTGTCGAACCAACGGAAGAGTGGACCTATCTCGAACCCCGCCCAGTTGCGCGCGAACGGCGTCAAGATGTCGTCCCAGCGCCCAAGACCGTCGGTGACCAGGTCGATCCCCGCGGCCTCCTGCTCCTCGATGACCTGCGTCACGAGCTCATCCTGTGCTGCTTTCAGGTCCTCCGCGGAAGCCTTTCCCTTCTCTATCCCGTGAAGCGTCTTCCTCACTTTGAAGGCCTGGCCCTCATCGGGTGGCTTCGGATAGGAACCAACCACCGTGGCCCGTACCGCCATCTGCATCCTCCTCATCAACGCGAAAAGCCTCCCCCGGGTACGGGAGAGGCTGTAAACGGCATCCTCCGGCTCATCCACCCGGGATTCGCACCTGCCACCGTTCGTGGTGGTTGCGGCGGGATCGACGGGCCGGACCCTCCCCCGCTCTTGATGAGCTAGGAGGGATATTAGCCGGTCGCGGCCGGGAGATGGTGGACCTAGTTCCTCTTCAGGTCATCACGAGGACCTTGGCGACCCCGGCGACAAATCCCAGAGAGCCTCCCAGAAGGAAGCCTAGGAAAGTAGCGACGTAGCCCTTCATGTCGGGCCATCCTCGCGCCACCTACTTCCCATCCTTTTGCCGGGCCAAAGAGAAAGCCGCCCCGAAGGGCGGCTTTTCGACTTCCGGTGGATCTAGAACTGGGCGCTATCCCCGCAAGCGCAAGTGCCTTTCGCGTTCGGGTTGTTGACCGTGAAACCCGACTGGGCGAGCGAGTCGACATAGTCGATCTCGGCACCCGAGAGATACGGAGCGCTCATCTTGTCTACCCGGATCTCGACCCCGTGCACCGTCTCGACCTTGTCATCGTCGAGCTTGCGGTCGTCGAAGTACAGGGCGTAACGAAGACCCGCACACCCACCCGGCTGGACGGCTACCCGCAGGGCATAGCTCTTGCCCTCGTGCTCCTCGGGAGAAGCCTCAAGCTCACGGCTTAGAAGCTCGGCTACCTTGGCGGCGCCCGACTCGGTTATGGAAAAGGTTGTGGCGGTGCTGTTCTCTTGGACGGCCACGCTTCCTCCTTGCAATACGGCACCTTGTGGCGCTCGTTCAGTATAAGGAAACGTCAGTGAACACCCAACCATTCCAATAGCAAGAGAACCGCAGCCAGGGTGATCAGGCTGGCGATCAGGGGCTTGGCTCGCCGAAACCCGTGCGGAGCCGTTTCGAACACCAAAGGGACCAGCACCAGAAGTGCCACGCCGGCGGCTCCGAAGAGCGTCGAACCGAGAACGGCCATATGCCACCAGTCGTGAGCTTGCATCGCTATGGCTCCGCTAAGCGAGGTTCGAGGAGCGCGGGTAGGCCACGGCGGGATCGGTAAGTACATTGACCAGCGTGGGTTCTCCACTCGCGAGCGCCCGGCGCAGAGCAGGCCCGATCTCCTCCGGGGAGCGGACGAGCTCACCACAACCTCCGAACGCCTCCATCATCTGGTCATAGCGGATCCCCGGCCGCAGGTCGGCAGCTACGTCGTAACCGTAGATCGCCTGCATCGGATGCTTCTCGAGTCCCCAGATCCCGTTGTTGCCGACGACGCACACGACGGGCAACTTCAACCGCACCAGGGTCTCGAGCTCCGTCCCGGAGAAACCGATGGCGCCGTCGCCGAAAAGAACGACCACCTGACGGTCGGGATAGGCGAGACGCGCGGCAGCCGCATAGCCGGGGCCTACACCGAGGCACCCGAATGGACCCGGATCGAGCCAGCACCCAGGTTCGTACGACGGAACCTCCCTGCCTGCGTAGGAGACGAAGTCCCCGCCGTCGCCGATCACGATCGCATCGCGTTGGAGCAACGGAACCAACTCGCCGTAGATCCGCATCGGGTGGATAGGACCGGCGTCGCTATTCAGCTCGGCCTGCACGCCCTCTAGCTTCTTGCTCTCGATCTCACCCAACGCGTCCACCCACGCCTTCGAAGAAGGGATCTCCTCGAGCGCGTCGGCAAGTGACGCGAACGTGGTTTCAAGGGACGCACCGATCTGGCCCGTAAGTTGCACATGCTGGGCGATCAGGTCGGGGTGGGAATCGAGGTGGAAGATCTTCGCGCCGGCTGCGAAGTTCTGGCCGAAGCCGAGGCGGAAATCCATGGGAGCCCCTGCAACGATGACTACATCGGCCTCTTTGATCGCCAGCGACCGCGCCCGGGAGAAAGCCAAAGGATGATCCGCGGGCAAACAGCCTCGTCCTTGCCCGTTCATGAAGACGGGGATCCCGCCCTTCTCGGCCAGCGATCGAAGTGCGACTTCGCCGCGATCGAGCCACACATTTGACCCCGCGATCAGAACCGGACGTTCGGCTCCCGCCAGAGCCTCCGCAAGAACCTCGACCGCTTCGGCAGACGGTCCTCTGGCGGCGGGCAGTTCCGGAACCACCACGTCTAGATCCCCGTTGTTGAAGAGAACGTCGAGCGGGAAGTCCAAGAAACGAGGTCCGCGCGGTGCCGTAAGAGCCTCGTGAGCGGCAGTAACGATCGCCGCAGCCACCTCGTCGGTGCCCCCCACCGTCGAGGCCCGTGCGATGGGGTCGACGAAAGGTGGGTGGTCTAGTTCCTGCAGCGATCCTTGCCCCCACCTGAACATGGGGGCTCGGCCGGCGAGGGTCAGGACCGGCGCGCCGTTGAATCGGGCCTGAGCCATGGGGCTCATAGCATTGGTCACTCCGGGACCTGCCGTCACGGCCGCGACACCCAAGGTCCGGGTCAACCTGGCCCACCCTTCGGCGGCGAATACGGCGTTCTGTTCGTGGCGCATGTCGATCAGACGGATGCCGTCCTGCGTGCATCCATCGAAGATGGGGAAGATATGGCCGCCGGTGAGAGTGAAGAGATTCTCTACTCCCAGAGCATGCAGAGCCCGGGATACCGCTCGTCCGCCGTGTCCTTGCTCGTGTCGGGGTTCGGTCATCCGGGCACCCTAGCGGGCGCTATTCCCCGTGATGGGTGCGCGGTGAGATGCTGTCCCCGCTCGAGCTGGTCTCACTCGAGGTACGCCGGATGACATCCTCGTGCTCGGGATCGGTCGTTGCAGGATCGTTGATCCGGGCCTCGGAGTCTTCGAGCATGCGGCGCGCCGACCGACGGGCGGACTCGATGTCACCAGGCTCTAGGCCGTTCTCGTCCGCGTTGCGCAGCAGTTTCCGAGCAAGGGATTCGACATTCTCGTCGGGCGCTTCTGCGGGACTCCCTCCACCTGTTGCGTCGGCCACCGGCCCTCCTTGCGCTAGACGAATCGGTCTGTGGTCAGTTGGTGTGGGCAGACCCTACTTCCCACGTATCGCCGGAGTGAAGCAGCCGCTCGAGGTCGCCGGGGCCTTGTTGCTCGGCGGCTCGCCTTAACTGAGCTTCCATCCCATCTCCGTAGACCGGACGTTCGACCTGACGGAAGACCCCGAAGGGAGTCGCGGTGGTGGGACCTTGGGCCAGACGAGACAGAGCGAAAGCGAAACTCGGGTCATCGCGGTGCTCGTCATGGATGAGCAGTTTGTCTTCACCCACGTCGGCAACGGACACGATCTCCAGAGAACCTCTCGGCGCCATCATGACGCCCTTCTCCCCGTCCTTGCCGAACCGGATCGGCTTGCCGTGCTCCAGATAGATCCGATTCGACGTCGCTCCGTCCTTCGAACTGAGGGCGAGGAAAGCACCATCGTTGAAGATGTTGCAGTTCTGATAGATCTCGATGAACGCGGATCCCCGGTGCTCCGCGGCACGGGTCAACATCGCGGGCAGGTGCTTACGCTCGACGTCCATGGTCCGAGCGACGAAGGACGCCTCGGCGCCCAGCGCTACCGAAACGGGGTTGAACGGCTGCTCCAGCGAACCGAAGGGGGTGGACTTCGTTACTTTCCCCTGTTCCGACGTAGGGGAATACTGGCCCTTGGTCAAGCCGTATATCTGATTGTTGAACATCAAGATCTTGAGATTGACGTTGCGCCGAAGGGCATGGATGAAGTGGTTACCGCCGATAGAGAGGCCATCCCCGTCCCCCGTCACCACCCATACCTGGAGATCGGGGCGCGCCGTAGCTATTCCAGTCGCGATGGCAGGCGCGCGACCGTGGATCCCGTGCACGCCGTACGTGTCCATGTAGTAGGGGAACCGGCTGGAACAGCCGATACCCGACACGAACACGATGCGCTCGCGCGGGATGCCGAGCTGCGGCATGACCGATTGCACGGCGGCGAGAACGGCATAGTCTCCGCACCCAGGGCACCAGCGCACTTCCTGGTCGGAAACGAAGTCCTTGCGCGTCAGGGTTGAAACACCCGAGGTGGGCTCGGTGATACCTCTCTGGTTGGGTTGCATCTCGTGAGTCATACGAGCTCCAACAGCTCCTCTTCTAATTCGGATGCGCGGAATGGGATCCCCTTCATCTTGTTGATCGATACCGCATCGATGAGGAACTCGGCCCGGATCATCTTCGAGAGCTGGCCCATGTTCATCTCCGGGATGACCACCTTTTCGAACCGGCCGAGCACCTCAGCGGTGTTCTTCGGGAAGGGATTGAGATGCTTGAGGTGGGCACGCGCCACTTTCTTGCCCCGCAGCCGGAGACGCCTCACGGCCGCACCGATCGCACCGTAGGTAGAACCCCAACCAAGGATGAGGACCGTAGCGCCTTCATCACCGTCGAACTCGAGCGGGTCGATATCCTCCTCGATGCCCTTGATCTTCGCTTGGCGTAACAGGGTCATGTAGTGGTGGTTCTCCGGATCGTAGGAGATGTTGCCCGTTCCATCCGCTTTCTCGAGACCGCCGACGCGGTGCTCGAGGCCGGGAGTGCCGGGGATCGCCCACGGACGAGCAAGAGTCACGTCGTCGCGCAGGAACGGCCAGAAGTCCTCGCCGACGTTCGGTTGCGAGGCGAATTCCACCGACAGGTCGGGAAGCTTGTCCACCGCAGTGATGCGCCACGGCTCGGCCCCGTTGGCCAGATAGCCGTCGGAGAGCAGGATCACCGGCGTCATGTACTTAAGCGCGATACGAGCGGCCTCGATCGCGGCCCAGTAGCAAGAAGGTGGCGAATACGCAGCGACGATCGGCAGCGGCGACTCCCCATGACGGCCGTACATGGCCTGTAAGAGGTCGGATTGTTCGGTCTTGGTGGGCAGACCTGTCGACGGCCCTCCCCGCTGGATGTCCACCACGATCAGCGGAAGCTCCATCGATAAGGCGAGGCCCAGGGCCTCTGACTTAAGCGCAAGGCCGGGACCCGATGTCGTCGTGACCCCGATGTGACCGGAGAAAGAAGCGCCGAGAGCCATCGATATCGCCGCGATCTCGTCTTCCGCTTGCACGGTGCGAACCCCGAAGTTCTTATGTCTCGATAGCTCATGGAGGATGTCCGAGGCGGGAGTGATCGGGTACGAGCCGAGGAACAGCGGTAGCTTCGCCTGCACACTGGCGGCGATCAGCCCATAAGCCAGCGCCTGGTTGCCGGTGATGCGCCGGTACTTCCCCGGAGCGAGTGTTGCCGGACGCACTTCGAATGCAGTCAGCTCGGCGGTCTCACCGAAGGCATGCCCCGCCTTCAGACATACGATGTTCGCCTGTGCGATGTTCGGCTTTTTAGAGAACTTCTTCTCGAGCCACTGGATCGTCGGATCGAGCGGCCGTGAGTACATCCACGAAACAACTCCCAGCGCGAACATGTTCTTCGATCGTTCGGCCTCTTTCTTGTTAAGCCCGAGCCCCTTGACGGCCTCGATCGTCATCCTCGTCATCGGGATCTCGTAAACCTGGTAGTTCTCGAGTGAACCATCCTTCAACGGGTTGGAGGGATAACCGGCCTTGTCCAGGTTGCGATCCTCGAACGCATCCGAATTGACGATCAGCAAGCCTCCGGAGATGAGGTCCTTGATGTTCGTCTTGAGGGCCGCCGGATTCATGGCCACCAAGATCTGAGGCTGGTCTCCCGGCGTCAGGATGTCGTGGTTGGAGAAATGGATCTGGAAAGCGGACACTCCGGCAAGGGTGCCGGCAGGCGCCCGGATCTCGGCTGGGAAGTCGGGAAGCGTCGAGAGATCGTTACCGAAGAAGGCGCTCGCACTGGTGAAGCGATCGCCGGTTAATTGCATCCCGTCGCCGGAGTCACCTGCGAAACGGATGACCACACGGTCGACCTCGTGGCGCTCGACCTCAGTACGACCTACCCGAGGCTCCTCCCCGGAGGTCGTCTGGGTGCTCAACTTGAAACACTCCCCTTCTACTGGAGACGCGGATCCGCCATTCTCTTATCGACAACGATGGTACCGCAGGGGAGTTGCCTATCACTCGGCAAAATGGCGTTTCGACCGATTCACACCAACCAGGCCTTCCCCGCCACTACATCACCCACGGGCACTTCTCTCACCTCGCCGCGTTTGGTGACGATCTTGATGATGGACCCAGCGCTCGCTTCGCTAACGCCCATCACGACTCCGATCGCCTCGGAGAAGACATCCCCCGCGCCGTCGTCGTGCAGCCGGTAACGGATCGACACCTTGCGACCGAGCAGCCGGCGCCAATCCTGCTGATCCCCTGGAGCTATCCGTTCATGATCCACAGCGCCTATCCACCCACCGTCGAGTCGGCGGAGCGGAGGCGCGACTTCAGACCCCATCTCGGAGCGGCAGCGGCCGTCGGGCCCGCGCCAAGTAAAAGACCCGGTCGCTCGAGGACCGGGTCTTTCGATATCTGCGGGACGCTACTCGCCGCGGTCCTCCGCGGGAGCGAAGGGACTCTCCATAGCGCCGCCGGACGCTTCCGGATTGTCCTCGAAGAACTTGGCGTTGAGAGCGGTGAAGTTATCCCATTCGCCCGGGATGCCGTCGGCGGTGAAGATGGCGTCGACGGGGCAGGCAGGAAGGCACGCGTCACAATCCACGCACTCCTCGGGGTGGATGAAGAGCTGCTCTTCCCCCTCGTAGATGCAGTCGACCGGACACTCGTCGACGCACGCTCGGTCCTTGACACCGATGCACGGCTCGGCGATGACGTACGTCATCAGCTCTCCTCTCAGCTTGATCAGGTAAAAGGTTCGTCTCAGCGCGATATTAACGGGGACTGGAGGTTTCCCGAGCCTATTTCGCAATAAGAACCAGGCCCACCCTGGCCCGCGCTGCCGGCGAGCTCGCGAGAGCGTGATCTGCCTATAGATCCCGCCGCTTGTCTATGGTGACGAATGCGGCGCTTGCCTCGTCACAGTTCGGACGCCTGACCTGGATGGCCAGCAGGCGATTCTCCTTCTGATCGTGAAGGTACAGCTCGGCCTCGAATCCTTCGTTGTCCTCGGACACGATCTGATATCGGGGCGGCCCGAGAGACGCCTTGAACCGATCGAAGGATTCCTGCACCCCATAAGGCAGATTCAGAGCGAAGACGAGCAAACCGTCTTCCTCCGAAACGCGTCTAACGGTTGCGGTTCCGTCAAGACGGAACCGTGGCGGCACCTCGGTCGGGTCAACGTCTGCATCAGGCGAGGGCAACGCGCAAGCCGCAAGTGGATCGGGCTCAGAGCCGCGGCCGCACGCCGCCAGCACGAGCACGGCGGTCAACGCGACAGCCGTCCCTCTCAGTCCTGGTCCCATGCCGACAAAGCTTGTTCCTCGAGGAAGGCGTAACCGCCACTTTTCCTGGCGATGGCCGTCGTCAAGGCAGGCGATATCGCATGAAGCACATCTACGCCTTTCAACAGGCCTCCTGCAACGATGACCTCCGCGCGGTCCTTCTCAATGGCTCGGATCAACCCGGCGACGACCTTGTCCGGCCCGACCGCCGAGCTCACGCCCGGCGGCTTTTTGCCCCGGCTCCAGTCGGCGAACATGCCGGCGTCGGTCACGTAACCGGGGCAAAGGACGGAAACAGAGACGCCCCGCGATCTGACCTCTTCCCGGAGAGACCAAGAGAACCCCACGAGAGCATGCTTGGAGGATGAATACAGTGAGTTGAAAGGGACTGCGGTCTTTCCCGCGACCGAGGCGATGTTCACGATGTGGCCCTTTCGTCGTTCGAGCATCCCCGGCAGGACGAGCCTGCTCAGGATCTGCGGAGCGAGGACGTTGGTGCGCATGATCCATTCCATCTCGTCCAGCGGGGCGGTCTCGTAACGCCGGTATCGCTCGACACCGGCATTGTTGACCAACAGATCGATCGGTCCGAGTTCCGAGGAAGCCGTCGCGATCAATCGTTCGAGAGCCGCGGGGTCGGTGACGTCCGTCGGAACGACCACAGCCTTGACGCCGAGTCCCTCCACCTTCGCTGCGGTGACCTGAAGATCGTCGGCCGAACGAGCTGCCAGCGCGAGGTTGACGCCCTCTTTGGCGAGCGCTTCGGCCATATACACACCCAATCCTCGGGACGCGCCGGTGAGCACTCCAACCGTTCCTCTGAGCTTCATCCTAGAGACCTCCTCAGGCCAGTTTCACGCGACGACCCACCCGGTACACGATCCATATCGCGATGAGAGTGAACAGAAACATCGCGACAGAGACAGCCGATGCATAACCCAGTCTGAAGTACTTGAACGCTTGTTCGTACACGAACAGAGGCATGAAGGTCGTTGCGTATCGAGGCCCGCCCTGGGTCACGAGCAGAGCAGGGACGAAATTGATCTGCAAAGAGAGGACCACGTCGCGAAGGGTGAGTAGCACCAGTACCGGCGCCATGAGGGGCAACGTGACCCTCCGGAAGGTGAACCACCCACCCGCACCATCGACCTTCGCCGCTTCGAAAAGCTGCTCGGGAAGCATCCGGCGCGCCGCGAGAGCGATGACGAAACCTTCGCCGATCTGAAAGAGGCCCATAAGTACCATCGCCAGGCGGGCAGAAGTTGGATCGGTCAGCCAGTTAGGGGACCCCACCCCTAAGTTGCCCAGGATGGCGGCCACGGGGCCATAGACGGGATTCAGGAGCCACAACCAAAGCAACGCGTAAGCGACCTCGGGGACAACCGTCGGCAGGTAGACGGCGGGGCGAGCGAGAGAGGCGCTACGAAACCGGCTGTGGAGAAGAAGAGCTAAAGCCAACATGGCGCCCACTCGAAGGGGAACCGACACCCCCGCGAAGAAGAGTGTGTTGGCGAGGGACCGCCGGAGCCCATCGTCCGATGCGAGCCGCGACAAGTTGTCTGCCCCGGTGAAGCGGACACCGCCGATGCCGGAGTAGTCGGTGAACGACAGCACGGCGGCGGCAACCAGCGGCAGGGCGATCAAAAGGATCAGCCCGACCAAGAAAGGAACAGCAAGGACGCCGCTCCGTTTCACGGCAGCGCCTCCCCATCTTCATCGAAGAGGTGAAGGTCGGGATCGGAGAAAGTCAGGTGGATATCGTCCCCGGCCGTCACGCGGGTATCGCGCTCCGCCACGATCATCGCTCCTTCGCCTGCTACTTCGGCCTCGATCACGACCTCCGCGCCCAATCGGTCTACCGCCAGCACCTTCCCCGTCAGGCGGGCGGTCGCGCGGGCGCTGATCCGCAGAGACTCCGCCCGCAACCCGACCCAAGCGGCGCCTCTCAACCCCGCGGCAGTCGCCGGAAAGATGTTCATCGGGTGGCGGCCGATGAAACGCGCCACGAACATGTTCGCAGGGGAGTCGTAAAGCTCCATAGGCTGCCCAACCTGCTCGACGCGACCCTCTCTCAGAACGGCGATCCGATGCCCCAACATCATCGCCTCCGTCTGATCGTGGGTTACGTAGAGGGTGGTAGTTCCCAATCTGTCTTGCAGCGCTGCCACCTCGAGTTGAACCCTCCGTTTCAGGTTGGCATCGAGGTTCGAGAGCGGCTCGTCCATCAAGAATGCCTGGGGACCCCGCACCACGGCGCGGGCAAGTGCCACCCGGCGACGCTCGCCACCCGATACCTCCGACGGCTTGCGCCCAAGGATCCCGCCGATGCCGAGCATCGCGGCGGTTTCGCCCACGCGCCTATCAACCTCGGTGCGATCGATCTTGCGGGCGAGGAGCGGGAACGCGATGTTCGTCCGGATATCGAGATGCGGATACAGGGCATAGTCCTGGAAGACCATCGCGACGTCGCGTTGTCCCGGCGCCACGTGAGTCACATCCCGGTCGCCTACTCGGACGGTGCCTCGGTCGGAGGTCTCGAGCCCGGCGACGGTACGCAGGAGAGTGGACTTGCCGGAGCCCGACGGCCCGACCACCACCAGGAGCTCTCCCGTATCTACACGCAGATCTACGCCCTGGAGCGCCGGGATCTTAGTCTCGAACCCATCGTAGGTCTTGTCCAGATCGGTTACCTCGATGCTCAAGACGTACCCTCCTCGAACAGGTCGCGCGTGGCGTCATCCATCTCATCGATGGCTCGATCGATGGAATACGACTCGTCGTAGAAGGCCCTAGTGAGGAACTCTTCGGCGACGTCTTCTATCTCGGGCCAAGTGGGGATGACGGGCGTACGCCGCATCTCGTCGATCGCGTCGAGGAAGACCTCGGCATGAGCCGGAGGTTGCACCGGATTCAGAAAAGCCCCGCTCTCGGCTACCGAGATCAATGAAGGAACGGTTCTCCCGCCGATCGCGGTGATGGTCTGTCCACCGGGGCCGATCGCGAACCGCACGAAGTCGAGTGCAGCTTCGTTATCGGCGTTCCCACGAGAGAGGCAATAGGCGTCGGAATGCAAGATGCTCGCGGGCTGCGAGCTACGCGGAAGCGGCGCCACGTCCCATCGCAACTGTGTGGCCTCTCGGAACACCGGCGTCTCCTTGCGAGACGAGAGCAGCATCCCCAGCTTCCCGGTGGTGAACCGCGTCTCGAGATCCTGTGCGGCCACGTCTTGTTCGGAAGGGACCACCTCGTCCCGCCGAGCGAGATCCACCAGGAACTCCAGCGCCTCGCGCGTGGCGGGATCCTCCAACGTGAACCGAGCCGGACGGACGGGGTCGTCAACGATCTCCCCACCGTTCGACCAGGCGAACGGAGCGAGCCGGATGATGCTCGGCTCGATCCCGGCGCCGTGTACGCCGGGTCTCGTCAGAGCTAGAGCTGTCCGTCGGAAATCCTCGAACGTCCAGTCATCCGCAGGGCGCTGCAACCCTGCCTCTTCGAACAGCGCCTCGTTGTAGTAGACGACCAGCGAAGAGATGTTCTGGGGGAAGCACTGGAGTTGCCCCTCATACGTAAAGGCGTCGATAGGTTCGGGGTAGTAATCCTCTATGGGCACGCTGTCGAGCAGTGGTTCGATGGGCTCGATCGCCCCACGCGCGACGTATTGAGAGAACTCGCGGTAGTTGACCAGGAAGAGATCGGGTGGCTCTCCTCCGGCGAAGAGGGTATTCAGCTTCTGGATATGGTCGGCCTTCGACGCGATCGCGTCCATCCGTATGCGGGTCCCCGGATGGGTTCGCTCGAATTCGGCTATGAGGGTCCGGTACACGGCGGCTTCCTCGGCTTCCGCCGACAGCTGCAACGTAACTACGCCCTCCGCGTCAGACCCGTTGCCCGAACACGCAGCCGCAGCAAGGGCCGCTACGAGCGTGAGGGTTCCCAGGAGGACGCGCATCAGACGTCCAGCGTTCTCTTGAAGAACGCGCGTTGTGCGAGAACGAAAGCCACCACGGGAGGGATGGTTGCAAAGGCTGCCGCCGCCAGCAGCAGGGGGAAGTTCGCCGGCTCTAACGTCTGAAGAGAACGCAAACCCAAGGGAACCGTGGCCAGAGCAGGATCGGACACGTACAGCAGAGCGTCGACGAAATTCGACCAGTGCGCCACGAATGCCAGAACGGCCACGGCGAACGCCGCCGGTTTAGCCAGCGGAAAGGCCACGCGCTTCCACACCTGTATGGATGACCACCCGTCAAGCGCAGCCGCTTCATAGATCTGCTGCGGTACGCGCGAGTACGCAAGAGCGAAGATCAAAACATAGAAGGGGCTCGTCGCCATAAGAGCCGGCGTCATCAACGACCAGAGGGTGTCGGTCAAACCGATCGACCTGAGCAGAACAAAGCGGGGGACCCACAGAGCCGTCACCGGCACCATCATCGCTGCGACCGTCACGACGATCAGCCAGCGCCTGACGCGTGGAGCAGCCGTCGCTATCGCGAATCCGGCCCACGAAGCGATGATGACGGTCAGCGGAACCGCAACCGCTACGACGAAGAGTGAATTGAGCATCTGGCGAGCCAGAGGGATGAAAAGAAAGACGAACCGGTAGGTATCTATGGTGAAGCGCTCGGGCAACAGGGCGAATCCATCCGGTGGTGGAAGTCCCGGCGGGCGAAGCGAACCTAAGACCATGAACAACAGTGGAGCAACGAACACGATTGTTAGACCAAGAGCGGCTGTCGTCCGCCACCGGTTATCCATTCTTCGCCCCCTGAACCAGAACCCTCACCAATATCTGTTCCCCACACCCTTGCCGGATCGAGAAAGATACGTTGCGTGACCTTCGGTCGAGAAACGCCATCTCGGCTTCGAATCCCTCGTTGTCACCGCCGACGAAGGTATAACCGCGCTCGCCTAGCTCGCGCACGATGCGCGGATAGAGCTCGATGACCGACTCTTCTGTGATCACCTCGGCCCCGGTGAACCCCGCCCGTTCCTCGACCTTCGTAACCACACCGAAACTCTCGAGGTTCAAGCTCTCCGGTAACGCCTCTGTAGATACTCCGACGGGGGATGGGCACGCAGTAGGGCGGGGCTCCGGGACCGAAGAGTCGCCGCAGGCCACCGGTGGTAGCAAAACCAGACCCGCGAAGATGACGGGTCGAAGGCGGCTAACCACCGCGCCGGACCCTAAGCCGAGGTCAGACGGGCGGACGCGCTCTGGTACTGCTTCCCGGCGTGATAGCTCGAGCGGACGAGGGGACCCGACTCTACCCACGCGAAACCGAGCTCGTCCTCCCCATACCGCTTGTATCTGGCGAATTCATCCGGATGCACCCACCGATCGACCGGAAGATGCCACGAGGTGCTCGGCTGAAGGTACTGACCGATCGTCAGGATGTCGCAGCCGACGCCACGAAGGTCTCGCATCGCCCCGAACACCTCGTCCTCGCGCTCTCCCATGCCGACGATCAGGTTCGATTTCGTAACTTGGTCGGCGCGCGATGCCTTTGCCCAACTCAACAGGTCGAGGCTGGCTCGGTACCCGAAACCGGGCCTGATGGAGGGGTGCAACCGCTCGACCGTCTCGAGGTTGTGAGCGAGGACGTCGGGCTTTGCCGCTATCACGCGCGCGAGCGACTCTCTGGGCGTTTCCTTTCGTCCCTTGAAATCGGGGATCAGCACCTCGATACCGCAATCGGGCATCTCGGCTCGCACCGCCTCGACGATCCTCGCCCAGTGACCCGAGGCGGCGTCATCCTGATCGTCACGAGCGACACCGGTGATGACGGCAAACTTCAGTCCCATGAGCCGGACGGCTTCCGCGATCTTCGCCGGTTCGTCGGGATCGAGCGCCTTGGGCTTAGCCGTCATCACATCGCAGAACCCGCACCGCCGGGTACATAGATCCCCACACGCGAGAAAGGTCGCTTCGCGCGCCTCCCAGCATTCGTAGATGTTTGGGCACGCGGCCTGTTCACAGACGGTAGCCAGTCCTCGCTCGCGCATGATATTGCGCAGCTCGGTGAAGTTCTCCCCCTGCCGAACGCGCACCTTGAGCCACTCCGGCTTGCGCTCGGGGCGGGCGGCATCCGTACCCGGCGCGTGGCGCAAAGGCACCCCGCGGCGCAGATCCTTCTCGATCTGCTCCCTGGTCCTAAGCGTCGGCGCAATGATATCCACGGCATCCAGTCTACGGCTGAAGGTGCTACTTACGCGGCCTGCGTTCACGCCGGGGGCATTTGCGAGGCCGAGCGGAGTGAGAACCAAGCGTCGCAAGACGGCTCGGGTCGGGCGTACCTGGAAGGTACGTTCGATCCCCAGCCAACGCCGCGAGGCGCCGCGTTCTCGCCCGGTCGGCCCCCAAGGTGCCCCCCGGTGGGGACGCCTTTAGAACTCGGCCAACTTCCGCATCTCTTGTTCGATCGTGTCTACGCTGGGCATGAACCATTTCTCGAGGGTCGGGGCGAACGGCATAGCTGGAACATGCGGTCCCGCCACGCGGACGACCGGCGCGTCGAGATCGAACAACGCATGCTCTGCGATCTGGGCCGCTACCTCTGCGCCGAACCCAAGGAACTTGTTGTCCTCGTAAACAACCATGGCCTTACCGGTCTTCCCCACCGACTCCAGGACGGACTCCGTGTCCATGGGATAGATGCTGCGGAGATCGATAACTTCCACATCGATACCGTCCTTGGCGAGCCGCTCCGCGGCCTCGACGCAGAAGTGATGCATCAAACCGTAGGAGATGCAACTGACATCGCTGCCGGGACGCCTCACTTCGGCTTTTCCGAACTCGATCTTGTAGCGCTCGTCCGGAACCTCCCCCTTGATCAGCCGATAGCACTTCTTGTGCTCGAGGAAGAGAACGGGATCCGGGTCTTCGATCGCCTGGATCAGCATCCCCTTGGCGTCGTGCGGCGTCGAAGGCGCCACTACCTTCAGTCCGGGAACGTGAGCGAAGAACGCTTCGATCGACTGCGAGTGATAGAGAGCGCCGTGCACGCCGCCGCCGTAGGGAGCGCGCAGCACCATGGGTACGCCGAAGTCATTATTGGAGCGATAGCGGATCCGGGCTCCTTCTTGGATGATCTGGTTGAAACCCGGGAAGATGAAGTCGGCGAATTGCATCTCCGCGACGGGGAGAAGACCGTCGATGGCGAGCCCGATCGCTACACCGGCGATAAGAGCTTCGTCGAGAGGAGTGTCGATGACCCTGTCCTCACCGAACTCGTCGACGAATCCCATCGTCACGCGGAAGACACCCCCGCGCGCTCCTACGTCTTCACCGAGAACGACGATGCGTTCGTCGTTACGCATCTCTTCCATAAGCGTGTCGTGGATGGTGGTTACAAGGTTCTTCTGTGTCGTCTCAGCCATGATCAAGCACCTACCTTGATGTCACCGTAGACATGGTCGGCACCGGTTGCGGGGTCGGGGAATGCCGCTCCCTCCGCTTCCTTGGCTGCCTCGGATACCTCTGTCTTAGTCTCCGCGCGCAAAGCTTCGACTTTCTCATCGTCGAGTAAACCGTGCTCCCTCAGATACGTCTCGAAGCGCGGGATCGGATCTTTTTCCTTCCACTCGGCAACCTCTTCCTTGGTCCGGTAGGTGCGATCATCGTCGTCTGAAGTGTGCGAATAGTGGCGATAGGTCTTGAGCTCGAGCAGGCTCGGGCCTTCGCCGGCACGGGCTCGGTCTACCGCCTCGCGGGCGTGCCGATAGACCTCGAGTACGTCATTGCCGTCGCACTCGACACCCGGCATGCCGTATCCCGCAGCCCGCCCCACGACGCTGCCTGCCACCTGCTTGTCGACATGTACCGAGATCGCGTACTGGTTGTTCTCGACGACGAACACGAGGGGAAGCTTGTGGATCCCCGCGAAGTTCATAGCGCCGTGCCAATCACCCTCCGACGTTCCGCCCTCTCCACACCAGGTGCCTACAACGGCGTCTTCCTTCTTAAGCTTCTTCGCATAGGCGATCCCAGCAGCGTGGAGACACTGGGTGGCGATCGGAGATGAGCCGGTGATGATGTTGCGATCCCTCGCTCCCCAGTGAGCCGGCATCTGTCTCCCGCCGGACGAAGGATCTTCCTTCTTGCCGAATAGGCCCAGGAAGATCTCTTTAGGGGTATATCCGGCAACGAGGACTAGAGCCATGTCGCGGTAGTAAGGACAGAAGACGTCCTTGCCGACCTCGAACGCCCACCCGGTGCCCACCTGTGCGGCTTCGTGGCCCGAGACGGGCACGACGAAGGGCGCCTTGCCCATCCGGTTCAGTGCCCACTGTCTTTCGTCACACGCCCGGGCCAGGAGCATGTACCTGTACATGCCCAGCAGGTCGTCCTCTTTCAGACCCAGGTCGGTATGTAGGTCTTTGGCTGCCGCCATCTAGTCGTCCTCCCTATCTGGTGCTGCGCTCGACGTCTTTATCGGATGAGGTCTGTTTCAAGGAGTGGCCGCGCAGGTTCGCAGGGTGCGACCACACCAATGGAAGACCGAATGATTCGGATAGATGGTTCGCCGCTATGGCGCTTACTTCCTTGACCGAACGCCTCTGACCGGTCTCGGCTTCAACCGAGGTGACCCAACGCCCTTGGATACCGCAGGGCACTATCCCGCCGAACATCGAGAGATCCGTTGATATGTTGAAGGCGAACCCATGCATCGTGATCCCACGAGTGATCTTCACACCGATGGCGCCGATCTTGTTCTTCCCCACCCATACACCGGTGTGATCCGGGTCCAGAGTGGCCTCCACCCCGAGATCGGCCGCAGCGGCCACCAAGACCTTTTCGAGCTTCCGAAGGTAGGCGACGACGTCGTAGCGCTCCCCCAAAGCGAAGATGGGATACCCGACCAGCTGCCCTGGTCCGTGGTAGGTCGCACGGCCGCCGCGATCCACCTCGTACATCGATATACCGCGCGCAGCCCGCTCGGCCTCGCCGTAGACCAGGTCCTCTTCCAGAGCCCTTCGACCGAGGGTGTAGGTATGCGGGTGTTCTAGCAACATGAGGGTGTCTCCGCGCTCTCCCTCCAAGCGAGCAAGGAACAGTTCCCGCTGCCACGACCAGGCTGCCGCGTAATCGACCGTTCCGAGCCACGACGCGGTCAGGGAGCGCGCTGTTCCACTCCGGTCGCTGTCCATCTGCTCGACGAGGGCGTCCACGTTCAAGCCAGGTACTGGGACAGGTCGGACGTGAAGTCGGTCGTCTCGATCCGCTCGGCGAGTGACGCGAGGAATTTGGCAGCCTCGGCGCCATCGATGGTCCTGTGGTCCCAAGACATCGGCAGGTAACCCATCGACCGGATAGCGATCTGATCGTCGTCGGTGACCACGACTTTCTTTCCGATCGCTTCGAAGGCAAGGATGGCCGTCTGCCCCTGCGGGATGATCGGTACCGAAAGCTTGCTACCGAACGGGCCGGGATTCGTGATCGTGAACGTGCCGCCGGTGAGGTCGTCCGGAGTCAACTTCTTCGTGCGTGCCCTGGTGGCAAGGTCATTCACCGCTCGCGCGAGGCCGGCGAGATTCTTGCCGTCCGCATCCTTGATCACGGGAACGATCAGGCCTCCACCCTCCAACGCCACCGCGATGCCGAGGTTGACATACCGCTTCACGAGATTCGCTTGATTGGCCTCATCGAACGTCGAGTTGACCTCGGGCATCTCCATGAGCGTGTCCGACACCGCCTTGCACAAGAACGGCATGAACGTCAGGTTGAACCCTTCGACCTCCTTGAACTGCTCTTTTGCTGCGGTCCTCACCTTTACGATGTTGGTCCAGTCCACCTCGACCGCGTTCCAAGCGCGAGCGACCTCTCGTGAAGCGGCAACCATGTGCTCAGCCGTGCGCCGGCGGATGTTGGTCCAGGGAACGAGTTCTTCTCTCTGCCCGGGCTCGCGCGCCGGAGCCGTGTCGGCAGCGGGCGGAGCGCCCGAAGGCTGCGACGCCGCTGCGGCAGGTTGGGCGGCAGCGGGCCGGGACTTCCGCTCTTCGACGAAGCGGAGCACGTCCTGTTTACGGATACGACCGCCGGTCCCCGTACCCGCAACTTCATCGAGGTCGATGTCGTTCTCGTCGGCAAGCCTCCTGACGAGCGGTGACACGATGCCTCGCTTAGATGTGTCGCCCTGCGGAGAAGGCTGGGCGGGCTGCTTCTGTTCCTGTGGCGCGGCCGCGGCGGAGGATCCACCGGACGCCGCCGGTTGACGCCGTTCCTCGGCAGGTGGCTTGGGAGCTTCGGCGGGCGGCGCTTCTGCACGGGTTTGATCGTCGTCTTGGGCGGCCATCTCCTCGGCGGATTCGTCCTGGCTCTGCTCCTTGGCGGCGGGTTTGGGTTCGTCTTTCTCGGCCGCCTCGGCCGGCTCATCAGACGAGACATCGCCTTCACCGATAACCGCCAGCGGGGTCCCGACCGATACGGTGTCGCCTTCTTGAACGAGGATCTTCTGGATCGTGCCACCCGCGGATGAGGGAACCTCGGAGTCGACCTTGTCCGTCGAGATCTCTACGAGGAGCTCGTCCTCCTCGATCGTGTCTCCTTCTTTCTTGAGCCACTTCGTGATCGTTCCCTCGACCACCGTTTCGCCGAGTTGCGGCATCTTGACCTCTGTCGCCATCCGAAGATTCCTCCCCTTGAGCCGATCCGGCAGCAATTGATAGAACGCGCCCGGCGAGATGCTCTGGATGGGGGGCGCTTACCTAGAGATTACCGCCTCGAGGAGACGACGCTTCAGGTGCTATCCCACCTTCACGATGCGCACGTAATCAGTACGACCGGCACGGTTCCCCGGGGTTCCGGCCACCACAGCGACGTGCTGACCTTGAGACAGCAGCCCGGCCGAGTAGGCGGCCCGCACTGCTCTGTCGACGTCGGCCTCGGCGGTCAGGTCCTTCGGGGGGGCATCGAACTGAAGGGGTGTGACGCCCCAGACGAGATTCAGAGGTCCCAAGGTGCGAGCGTCCTCCGACAGCGCCACGATCGATCTCGACGGCCGGAACGCGGCCACCCTGAGAGCCGTGGCGCCGCTGCGAGTAGGGCAGAGGATCGCGCCGACCTTCAACTGCTCGGCCGCCTGCACGGCTGCTCCCGCGACCGCCCAGGAGACCCTGTCGTCCTGCATGTGCTCGTCCGCCGGCTCCGTTCCTTTACCCGTGTCCTGCTCTGCAGCACCGGCGATCTCTGACATGGCGCGCACGGTCTCTACCGGGAACTCCCCCACGGCGGTCTCTTCGGACAGCATGAGGGCATCGGTGCCGTCCATCACCGCGTTCGCCACGTCCGTCGCTTCGGCGCGCGTCGGAAGTGGTGAGTGAGTCATCGTGTCCAACATCTCAGTCGCGGTGATCACGGGTTTGCCCGCGGCGTTGCATGCAGCGATGATCCGCTTCTGCAAACGGGGCACCTCGCTATACGACATCTGGATCCCTAGATCGCCGCGAGCGACCATGACCGCGTCAGCGGCAGAAACGATCTCGTTGAGATTGTCGATCGCCGACCTCGTCTCGATCTTGGCGACGAAATACATCCGGTGTCCCATCGCAGGCACGGCCGCACGTGCCCTCGCGATGTCCTCTGCATCCCGCACGAATGAAAGGCCGACAAGATCGACACCGAGCGTCACCGCGCGCTTCAGTGCGATCTCGTCCTCGGCGGTGAAGGCTTCGACGTGACGTTCTGCTCGAGGAAGGTGCATCCCCTTGCGCGACCTCAATCGGCCGCCACGGATGACCTCGGTGATGACGTCACCTGCTCGGAGGTCCACAACCCTGAGAACGATCTCTCCATCGGCAAGGAAGATCTCATCGTCCTTCTTCACCATCCCGGTGAGGTCGCTCACCGTTGTCGACACGCGCGTCCAGTCACCAGGCGCGCCGTCCGCAGTGAGAACGAATGGATGCCCCGGAAGCAAACGGACTTCTTCCTGAGCAAGGTCCCCCGTCCGCATCTTCGGACCGGGTAGATCGGCGAGCACCCCGACGGTGGTGTCCATCGCGTCGGCCTGTGCCCGAACCATTTTGATCATCCTCTCGTGATCGACCGGAGAGGAATGAGCGAAGTTGACGCGGAAAACATCCACCCCCGCTGCGATCAATAGTTTGACCTGCTCGGACTCCCACGTAGCCGGCCCGATGGTCGCGACGATCTTGGTGCGCCTCATCTATCTCCGTTCGGGTCGGGGCGACGTCGGGCGAGAGGGAAGATCGCTCTGCAGATCCGTATGGAGGTAACCCGGTTAGCCGTGGAGCGGGCGCCCGGCGAGCGAGAGGAAGGTCTCTCCCACTACCTCCGACAGGGTCGGGTGCGGGTGGACGAGATCTCCTAGCTCGGCCGGGTAGGCCTCCCAAGATGTGACCAGCATGGCCTCGGAGATGAGGTCGGACGCACGGGGGCCGATGATGTGAACGCCGACCACGGCTCCGTCCTTGGCCGCCACGCTCTTAACGAATCCCTGACCACCACCGAGCATCAATGCCCGGGCGTTCGCGGAGAATGCGTAACGCTTCGACGTAACCTCGAGACCCCGCTCCTTGGCCTGCGCTTCCGTGAGACCGACCGCAGCAACCTCTGGCTGGCAATAGATGACGTGTGGGATGTTGGGGTAATCGATCGCGGTTGGGCTTTCCCCCGCGGCGCTCTCCGCAACGTTCATCCCTTCGGCGTAAGCAACATGTGCAAGTTGGGGGTGAGGGCCGTTCGCTTCGGGAACATGGATGGCGTCGCCGACCGCGTAGATACCGTCGACGCTCGTCTTGTAACTCAGACCAGTGACGATGAAACCCTTCTCGGTCTTGACGCCGGTTTCTTCGAGCCCGATCCCTTCGGTGCGCGGCGCCCGGCCGATGGCAACGAACATACGGTCCGCCGACAGCGTCTCGGACTTGCCGTCCTTGTCGATAACAACCTCGACGCCGGAGTCGGTCGTACGGGCGTCGGTAACGGACACTCCGAGTTGGAACTTGATACCCCTCTTCAACAGCAACTTGTGGAGCGCCTCGGAGATGTCCGAGTCCTCGGCAGGAGCGATCTTCGGAAGCATCTCGACGACCGTGACCTCCGCCCCGAAAGAACGGTAGATGCTGGCGAACTCGAGACCTATGTAGTTACCTCCTACGACGACCACCGAGGAAGGGATGGAATCTGCCGTCAGTCCATGATCGGAGTTGTGCACCTTGTCGCCATCCGCCTTGATGAACGGCAGATCCCGAGGGTACGAACCGGGCGCCACCAGAACGGCTTTGTCCCCCTGCAGGCTGCGCTCGCCATCACCCGTTTGGACCACTACGGTCCGCTGCCCGGATAAACGGCCTTCCCCCTCGACGAGGGTGATCTTCTTGGCTTTGATCAGTCCCTGGACACCCTTGTACATACGGTTCACGACCCCGTCCTTGAAGTTCAGGACCTTGCCCCAGTCGACGGTGGGCTCGCCCTCGACCAAGACGCCGAATTCCCCCGCTTCCTTGATCTCGTCCACGAGCTCGGCGGAGTGGAGCAGCGCCTTCGTAGGGATACAGCCGCGGTGCAAACAGGTGCCACCGACCTTGTCCTTCTCGACCATAGCGACGCTGAGTCCCAGCGCGGACGCTCGGAAAGCGGCCGCGTAACCTCCGTTGCCTCCTCCGAGGATGACTAGATCGAAGGACTCCGATCCCTGCGCCACGACTACCTCCTACGGTTGTTGTCTAGATAGACCTCGACTGTACTAGCGCCTGCCGCATTCCACTTTTCACGGCTCCAAGCTCGGTCAACCCTGGTGCTCTGTTGGCTCCAAACAGTGCTTGCAGTAGGGAGCGTTCGGGCTGACCGTGCCGCCGCAGTGAGGACAGAATCCCGCCTGGATGGTCCCTCTCGAGAAGCGCGCCGCGATCCTCACGGCAAGGACGCCTACCACCGCGATGGCGGCTAGGTACACGAAGGCGGTCCCATCGAAACCCGACCCCAAGCCCAGCAGGATCGCCGCTAGGACGCCGCTGACTACGAACGCCGCCACCCATCCGGTCATCCGAAGCGCCTGTCCAACCAGTCGAGCACCAGATCGACGGCTCCCGGTTCACGTCGAAGCTGATGCCCCGCTCCTTCCAGCACCCGCACCTCGCTGTTCGACGAAGGCTCGGCTATACGGCGGGCGTGGTCGACCGGCACTACATCATCGGCGCTCCCGTGAACGACGAGCACTGGCACTCCCACGTCCCTCATCGCCTTCTCGGCGGTGACCGCCAGGAACTCGTCCGCCCAGTCCTGAGGATCTTCGAGCACCTCCGGCGCCACGGCCATCCCAGCCTCCTGCGTGATCCGGTGAAGCGCTTCCTTCGGTGCTCCGGCGAACGACAGCCACGCGGCCGGCGCGGCCAGCAACACGAGACCGTCGACGGGGGCACCCCGCCGCGCTACTTCCACCGCTACGGCCCCGCCCGCCGAAGAGCCGACGATGACCGTGGGCAGAGAAGACAGCCCATCGATGGCGCGCGCTGCATCCAAAGCTGCGCGAGCATCCCGAACCCATCCTTCGATCGTGAACGTGCCCCCCGAACCCCGGACCCCGCGCATGTCGACCCACGCGCCCGCCCAGCCACGTCCGGCGAAAGTGCGAGCCAATCCTGGATAGCCCGTGTCGCCCGGCTCGCTAGGATTCACAGAAGGGATGCCGTGCAACAACAAAGCGAGACCCTTCGGGTCGGGCAGCGTCGCGACCCCGCCGTTCAGACGGTGTCCGTCACAGATGACGCTGAGTGTTACCTCTTCGACCATGGATCAAGCGTAAGGGGCGCCCAGCAACAAAAGTCCGGTACCGGGCCGGCCACATGGACCTCAGACGGTAAGCAACCCGGTCGCGTACATGATGACGAGCCCGGCGACGAAACCCAGCGCAGGCAGGCCACGGGTGATCGAGGCCTCTCCTCTCATACTGTTGCCTACCGTCCAGATGACCTGGGCGATAGCGCCTGCCGCGACACCGAAAGCAAGAGCCGACCAGGCCGCCGAGAAAGCGAATCCACCTATCCATGCCCCGGCGATGGTGGGAGCACCCGCGATAAGACCCAGCGCCACGAAGTGCTTGAGCGAGGGCCGCCGTGGATCCGTCCCGAGCGGGGCGACGATCGCCAGTCCTTCGGTGGTGTTGTGCAACGCGAAACCGATGATGAGGAAAGTTCCCAGCGCAACCTCGCCGACTGCGAGAGCCGCCCCGACGGCGAGTCCCTCGCCCAGGTTATGCAGACCGATACCCACGGCGATCAGATAGGAGAGCGACAGCCCCGAGCGGGCGTTCGCCGAAGCGATAGCGCCCTTGCGCCGGCCTAGAGCACCTTCCAACCACATGAGAGCCAGGACCGCCACCAAGAGACCGATGGCGAATAGGGCCAGGCCATCTAATGCGGCCGGTGCAGCGGCCGCCAGCTCGAAACCGTGAGCGATCGTGTCCACGAGCAAGAAAGCCAAAAGGCCCAACGTCAGCGCGAGGAAGAATCCCAGCCACGCTGCCGATAAACGACGGATCAGGGGGAAAGCGAAGAGTCCAAGGGTGACCGGCAACACGCCGATGTAAACGCCGAGGAGGCCGTAAACCAAGAAGGTGCTGGCATCAGCAGGAGGGGTGGCGACGGCCGCCTCGATCTCATGCTCGATGACGACCCCCGTGGACGTGACCAGGCCGATGTTGAGAGGAAGCCCTTCCTCCCACGGGTACGGGATAGCGATGGTCGTCGCTTCCAGGCGGCCAACGTCGGAGTCGGATGCCGTGAAGCTCCAATACGCATCGTTGACCAGGACCTGGGCTAACCGGACCTCGTCGGGTCCATCATTGCGAACCCGGAGCTCGACCCGGCCGGCCTCGAGGACACTCCGTTCGACGGTGAGCGCTTCGACCTCGGGAACCTCACGCAACGAAAGTTGGTCGAGCAGGCTGATCGATCCGGCGACAACGATCCCCACCGCAACTATGGCTCCCAGCACCACCCAACGCGATCGCCTCGTCTCAACAGAAACCGGTGTCACTCAGCGACCTCGAAGAAGCTCATCCATCCCAGGTCGGCGAATTCCGTCTGGTGGGCGTGGAACATGAACGTCCCCGGGCGGTCGTACGTGAATTCGATCATGTGACGTTCGGCTTGACCCATCGAGATCGTGTCGGTGAATTCATGAGGTCGCAGCGAGGTTCCCGTGCGGTAAAGATCGAAGAAGTTGGCGTGCAGGTGGATCGAATTCAGTGGGTCGAACTCGGTCACGTTGATCACGTGAGCTCTTTGTAACTCTCCGGCTTTGATCCGGATCGGATCCACCGCGTACGTGAACGCGACGGTGTTGACCGCGTAGATCTCGTTCTCTTTGTCGAAATTGGTATCGAACGCGTTCATGACCATGACCATCTCGTTCGCCGGTGGCCGGCCCTTCTTCGGATCGACTATGAACGCGCCGTAGAGGCCGCGCTGTATGTGTTGCGCCAGGGGCATCGAGTGGCAGTGATAGAGGTGGGTGCCGAAAGGCTCGGCGATGAAATCGTAAGTAAAGGTCTCCCCCGGGCCCGGCTCCCCTGCACCGGGGACACCGTCCATCTCTGCCGAATGGATCCCGTGGAAATGGATCGTGTGGGGATGGCCGGTGGCGTTGATGAATCTGATGATGATGCGATCTCCCTCGGTGCACCTGATCGTGGGACCGGGAACGCGGCCGTTATAAGTCCAGGCCGGAAAGAAGACCCCCGGTGCGACCTCGATCTCTTTGTTCACAGCGACGAACTGGTACTCACGAACGGTGCGCCCGGATGCATCTTTCGAGACGTTGCCCCCGTCGAAGTCCGTCAGTATCTCCATAGGATCGAACCCGTTCCGGGAGTGATCCACCTTCCCGACCGCACCGTGGCCGCCGTGGTCCCGGTGGGGGTGAACCTCTTCGGACTGGGCACGAACGATCCTCTTGTGGTCTTCGCCCGCCGCGACGACTAGGTCGCGGCCGCCTACCGCGGCCACGCCGCCTACCGCACCTGCCACTCCCAGTCGTCTCAGGAACCTCCGTCTATCTATGCGACCCATACGGCCTCCGCGAGGTCACGTGACAGGGCATGTTCGAGGTCGTCGCCTTGGACGCTCACGAACAGAGGACCGGCGACGGGTCCTCGGCGCACGACCAGAACGTGTGCACCCGGCTTGATCCCCGCCTCTTCGAGGAAACGCAAAGCTTCGGGAACCTCATCAGATACCCGATCGATCTGCACCACTTCCCCGTCGGGAACACCCCACAGCAGCACGCCCGACTCCCCCGGCATCGAGAGATCGCGGGTGGGGATCGGATGCCCGTG
This sequence comes from Actinomycetota bacterium, assembly GCA_051001455.1. Taxonomy (GTDB): domain Bacteria; phylum Actinomycetota; class CADDZG01; order CADDZG01; family WHSQ01; genus JBPCNH01. The sequence continues at coordinate 84,640 of JBPCNH010000006.1, read as the reverse complement.
GGGATCCAGGGTTGGATCTCCCAGGCGCTGGGCGATCCTTTCCTCGAGGTCCTCAGAAAGCACGTGCTCCAGAACCTCAGCTTCCTCGTGCACCCTGTCCCAAGGCACGCCGAGCGCTTCCGCAAGGTACGTCTCTAGCAGACGGTGATGCCGGATCACCTCGAGCGCCACCTTGCGTCCGGCCTCGGTGAGTTGGGCCCCCCGATACCGGGAATGCTCGATCAATCCTGCCTGGTCAAGGCGCTTCAACATGTTCGTCGCCGAGGCCGCCGACACATCCATCCGGTCGGCGATGGCCTTCGTCGATACCTGGCCGCCTGCCGGACCGGCCTCCCGGCCGAGCATGTAGACGCATTTCAGGTAGTCCTGAGCGGCAGGAGTTGTTATGGAGGTCACACAAATATTTTAGCCGATGCTAAACATTCTCGCTCCGGCCACCACTCCGGGGCTTCCATGCCCCGCCCGGTACGCTCCTCGGATGGGCCATCCCCGCGCCGGAACTCCGGACGCCGAACGAGCGGCGGCGCTGTCTCTCGGCGTTACCGCTGCACTCGTAGTCCTCAAGTTCGGGGTGTGGATGGCCACGTCCAGCCTCGCGGTGCTCTCGCAGGCACTCGACTCCGTCCTCGACCTCGTCGCGCTGGGGCTCGTGTTCTTCGCGATCCGAGTGGCAGGCCGGCCTGCGGACCAGGAACATCACTACGGTCACGGCAAAGCAGAGAATCTCGCTGCGTTCACTCAGACGCTCCTGATCGCTCTCGTCATCCTGGCGGTGGTAGCCGAAGCATTGCGGCGCCTCGGCGGACATCCCTCGGAAGTGAGCGCACCGTGGTACGCCATCGCCCTCTTAGTTGTCTCGGCGACTATCGACTCGGGACGGGTCGCCTACCTCGTGCGCACGGCGCGCCGATCCTCATCCGAAGCATTGAAGGCCGGTGCGCTCAACATCGCGAGTGATGTAGGTACAGCTGTGGTCGCACTCATCGCCTTGGTGATGGTGCGCGCCGGAGTCGAGAACGCGGACGCTTGGGGGGCGTTGCTAGTAGGTGCTGTAGTGACGGTATTCGCCTTCCGACTCGGCCATCGCTCGGTCGATGTGCTCATGGACCGTGCTCCTCTCACGCCTACTGAACAGATCCAAGCCGCTGCCGCCGGCGCGCCGGGAGTGCACCAGGCGCGCCGCATCCGGGTACGAAGCAGTGGAGGTCAGCTGTTCGCCGACGTGACTGTGTCGGCCGGGCGCACCACCTCCCTGGAGCGCGCGCACGATATAGCCGAGAAGGTCGAACAAGCGATCGAACGAGAATTGCCGGGCACCGACGTGGTCGTACTTGTTGAACCGGAAACGTCCACCAGCGGACTCGTAGAGCGTGTCCAAGCCGCGGCGAGCAGGACAGAAGACGTGCACGAGGTCCACAACGTTCTGGTTCACGCTTTCGACGAGGCAGGAAAACCCAAGTTGCAGGTCACCTTGCACGCGAAGGTTCGGCCGGGCATGTCTCTAAAAGAAGCTCACGATCTAGCCGACCGAGTTGAATATGCGATCGAGCAGGAGCTAGGGACCGACGTACGGGTCGATACGCACATGGAGCCTTTGCTCTCAACCGAGTTGGGCGAAGACGTTACTGAAGCGCGCCAGGATGTGGTCGCCACGGTGCGGGCCGCTGCCGGCGAAGAACCTGAGGTGCTCGACTGTCACGAGGTGCTGATCACTTCTACCGGTTCCGGGATGACGGTCGTAGCACACGTCCGAGGCCACGCGTCTTTGCCGCTCGACAAGATGCATGCGGCATCGACTCGCATCGAGAGCGCGATCCATACCCAGCACGACGACGTTGATGCGGTCCTCATCCATTTCGAACCCGCCTGAGTGGCCTAGAAACTCACCCCGCGCCTCTCGGCCTTCCGTACTTGCGTCAGCAGAAGCAGAGGGACCAAAACGAGGAGCCCGAGACTCAGCCCTTGTCCGATACCGTCCCTCGGCTCGACCCCATCGAGGTTCATGACGTGGAACACCAGATGGGGAACCGAGAAGAAGAGCCAGCTGATCAGAGCGATCCTCGTCAAACGCTGACCCATGAGCCTCGTGGTGATCGCGAACAGCACTGCGAAAGCCAGATAGAACGCACCGACGTCGCGCACCAGGTGCTCGTTATAAGGCGGGTAGAGATGGACCCACGAGAATCCGAAGCCGGGGAAGTCGTCGAAGAAAGGCCGCGGCCAGAAGGTGGCCCATAGACCCGGCAGGGCCGCAGCCAGGGTGAGGAACAACAGACCGCCCCTCAGGCGATGCTCGGCGCGCCGCCGACCACGGAAGTTCGCTTTGACCATATGGGGATACTAGAAGGCAAGCCGAGGCTCCCCCTAGCTCTCCTCCTCGTCGCCCGTGCTTACCGGCTCCCCGTCGGGCCCAATGACAGTGGCTCGTTCGTCGGCGCGCTCGCTCGTGTCTGCGGGGTCTCCGGGATGATGTCTGTGGCGATCGGTGTCCCCGGATCCTTGGCCACCACCGGGCTCGCCCTGGCTGGAGCCGCCTGCGTCCGGGCCGTCCTGAGGATGCTCCGTCTGCCGGGCTTCTTCCTGATTCCTCTCGTCGGGCATCCGTAGAGACTAGCGCGCAGCCCTCAGGCGAGGTGGTGAGTGAGGAAGTCGACGGTCGTGTCCCATGCTGCCTTGGCGGCAGGCGGGTTATAGGAAGCGATCACCGCCGGGTTGGCGAACCAGTGTCCCGTTCCGGGATGAACGATCAGCTCGGCATCCACTCCCGCCCGCACGAGGCCGTCGAACGCCAGCTCGACCTCCGGCAGGGACTCCCACTCGTCGATCTCGGCGAAATGTCCAAGCAGCGGACCGTGCCATCTCACCGGGTCGATGTCCGCCATGCCGTAATAGAGCACGGTGGCGTCGAGGGGCAGCTCCTGGGCGAGCCGGGTCGCGTATCCGGCTCCGAGGGAGAAACCCACTACACCCAAACGCGGATGCCAGTTCGACGTGAGGTGCTCGCTAGCCGCGTGCAGCTGAGCGATGACGCGGTCTGGGTCGAGTGAGTGCATCATCTCGGTCGCTTCGTCCACCGAACTAGCCACACGACCGTCGTAGAGATCCGGAGCCAGAACCGTGAAGCCGGCGTCGTTCAGAGCGTCGGCGTACTCCCGGAAGGACCCCGTAAGACCGAAGAACTCGTGAAGCAGGAGGACACCGGGCCCTACACGGCTCGAGTAACTCATGTACCCGGTACCGCCGTCGCGCCGCTTGCCGAACCCGATCGTCTCGCCGTAAGGGCGATCGTCGGTGGAGTCCTTCCCGCGGCGCCAGTGGAGGGTTCCGGTCACCAGCCCCGCTCTATCCATTCGTCGAGGTGCGGTTTCTCAGCTCCGATGCTCGTGTCGTCGCCGTGCCCGGGATAAACGCGCGTGCTATCGGGCAACACGAACAGCTTGTCGCGCACGGACCCGATGACCTGAGCGAATGCTTCGGCGCTGCCGAAGGTGTTCCCGGGACCTCCGGGAAAAAGGGTGTCTCCCGAGATGAGGTGTTCCCCGATCAGCAAGCAAACGCTCCCGGGGGTATGACCGGGCGTATGGAGCACCTTTGCCTCCTGAGCGCCGAACCTCACGACCCCTCCGTCGGGCAGCTCGTTGTCGATCGGGATCGGATAGTCGTCTGCGGGATGCGCGTGCACCGGCACTCCGAGGGCTTCCTTCAACTCCGGCAGAGCCTGCACGTGATCGAAATGACCGTGTGTCTGGACGATCCCGACGACGTTTGCACCGGAGAGGCCGGCAAGTATCCCATCGGCCTCGAAACAGCCGTCGACGAGCAGCGCCTCATGAGACGAGGGATCCTCGAGGACGTAGGTGTTGTTCTCCATGTCCCCAACCCGCAATTTACGAACGATGAGGTCCGGCCCTTCGTAATGATGTTTCATCAGCCCATCACCCTCGCTTTCACTCCTTCGACCTCGACCTCGGAGGATGGTTCAACGGTGTGCTTGACGATCGCGAGAGCTACTTCGTCCGCCGCCGACGTAACCGTTCCCACCGTGGCTCCGTCCTGCACGACGCTCTCGCCGGCCCCGACCCCTTCAGCTTCGAGCCGCACCAAGCGCTTGTTGACCTTGCCCCGGAAGTGGATCTTCGCCATCGCTTCCTGTCCGACGTAACAACCCTTGTCGAAGTGGACGGCCCAGGCATCTATCCCCGCTTCCTGAGGCAGCGACTTGGGGGTCATCTCCCGCCCCCAGCGCGGCGCGCCGTTCCGGATGCGGATGGCCTCTAGCTCATCCTCGGTCGCAGGCTCGGCGGCGTCGCGTAGCCCCGCGATGATCTGGTCGCGCGCGGCAAAGGGAGCCCACAGGTATGCGGCGTCGGTGCCGAGCGAGCGTGTGGGATGAAGAACACCCTCCGGGGCCACCCGCGACGCCACCTCGGACCAACCCTTCCCGACGACCAGGAGAAGCGCCATCTGATCACTGACATCATCTACTTCGACCTGGGTGGCAAAGATGTAGCGGCGGACAGCGTCCGGCAGATCGGCGCGCAGCTCGGGCTCGAAATGGGCGAGGACGCTGTCTTCGGTGGCGACGGTTTCCATGTAACCCACCATCCGGCCGCGGGCTGTGATCAACGCGGTGTCTCGATCCTGTCCCGGCTTCATGTCCTCGAACGCCTGGGTCATGATCTGGTGGAGGAACCACAGCCGTTGTGGTCCGACCAGACGCAGCTTCCCCCGCTCCGAGCGGTCTGCGAATCTCAGTTCCATCACTTCACCCTCTCACCCACCGGGCCCTAAGCTCGCGCTATGGACTTCGATCTCGATCCGGACCTCGCCGCTTTCTCAACTTCCGCCCGGGACTTCGCTGCGAGAGAGATCGAGCCGCTGGTCGAAGCAGCAGAGGCAACCGAGCGCACCCCCAGGGAGGTCTTCGAGAAAGCCGGACAGGCGGGTTTCCTCGGGATCCGCTATCCGGAGGAGATAGGGGGGCAGGGGGCGGGGGTACTGGCTGAAACGCTCCTCCGCGAGGAGTTCGGCGCGGTGTGCTCGGGCATCTCGGCGGCTCTATCGGTGTCTTCTCACCTCGGGACCTACCCGATCCACGCGTTCGGAACCCGCGAGCAACAAGAGCGTTACCTGCGGCCGGCCCTCACCGGAGAGAAGATCAGCGCCTTCGCCCTTACGGAGCCCGACGCAGGCTCCGACGTGCGCGCGATCAAGACGCGGGCACTGCCCGAGGGCGAGTCCTGGCGGCTTAGCGGCACGAAGACCTTCATCACGAATGCGCCGATCGCCGATTTCATGATCGTGGTTGCCTACACAGACCCTTCGGCCGGCATCGAGGGCATGGGCCTGTTCGTCGTAGACCTTCCTGCAGAAGGGGTCACGATCAATCGCCTGAAGAAGATGGGCAACCTGTCCTCTGAGATCGGAGAGGTGTCTTTCGCAGACGTGGTCATACCCGGCGAGGGATGCCTCGGAGGATCCCGAGGCGCCTGGAAGCGGGTTATGGAGACCCTCGGGATCGGACGAGTGGTCGTGTCCGGAGGCGCCTTGGGCACCGCGCGTGCGGCCCTCGAAGCAGCTGCCTCGTACGCGGCAGACCGCAACGCTTTCGGCAAAGCGATCGGTTCCTATCAAGGAGTCTCATTCCCGCTGGCCCAGGCCCACGCCGTCCTCGAAGCGGCCCGGTTGGCTGTTCATCGCGCCGCCTGGCTCTTCGACCAAGGGCACACGCCCATAAGAGAGGTATCCGTCGCCAAGTACCTCGCCGGCGAAGCAGCGCTCACGGCGGTCGATGCTGCGATCCGGGTTTTCGGTGGCTATGGCTACATGCGCGAGTCGCTGGTGGAACGCCTCTACCGGGACGCCCGCTACTTCCCGATCGTCGAGGGGACCGCCGAGGTCCATCTCAGGGTCATCGCCCGCGCTCTGGGGCTGCCGGCCTGAGCGAAGAGCCGCAGACAGGACGAAGCCGGTCAAAAGGGTCGTAGATGTGGAAGAAATGTACAGTGGCTACTCAGTACCGGTGGAGGAACGGCCGATTCAAAGGCGAAACTGTCTGAATCACGCACGGCAAAGTTCTGTCGCGCTCCGCGACGTGAACGGTAGGCAGATAGGGCGGGGGCCCGAGGGTCGAGCGAAGGGCGGGATCGAAGATCTCTAGCGGCACCGTAGGTCTCGGACGCAAGACGACAGGGTTCATCGAGGAGGTAGGCAAGCTCTTCTCGATCGGTCTGGAGTCGATCCACGTCCTCTTCCGTCGTCCGTGGCCCCGAGGGGAATTCGTCGAGCAGGTCTGGTTCCTCATCAAGGTGACGACGTTCCCGGTCATCCTGGTTTCGATCCCCTTCGGCATGATCATCTCGCTCCACGTCGGCTCTTTCCTGACCGAGCTGGGATCCGAGGCTCATATGGGGGCAGCGATGGTTCTCGCGGTGGTCCGTGAAGCCGCCCCCGTTGCAACCGCCCTGCTGATCGCCGGGGCCGGCGGTTCCGCCATGTGCGCCGACCTGGGATCGCGCCGCATCCGAGACGAGATCGACGCCATGCAGGTGCTCGGGATCGACCCGTTGCACAGGCTCATCATGCCGCGACTGCTCGCCTGTACGATCGTCGCCATCATGCTGGACGCCATCGTTTCGATCGCCGGGATCGCCGGAGGATGGTTCTTCTCCGTCAATGTGATCCATGCGACGAGCTCTAGCTATTTCGCTTCTTTCAACGAGCTTTCACAATTGGCCGACCTCTGGGTTGCCCTCATAAAGGCGGCCCTGTTCGGATTCATCGCCGGGATGGTCGCGTGCTACAAGGGCTATTTCGTGAAAGGCGGCCCCAAGGGTGTGGGTGACGCGGTGAACCAGGCCGTAGTCATCACCTTCTTGTTGCTGTTCTTCGTGAACTTCATCCTGACCGCCCTGTACTTCAACTTCGTCCCACAGAAGCTCTAGGGGGTCGGGGACGATGGCTGTAGCAGACAGGTTGCTTCGCAGGTCGGCGGTTCCTTTCGAGGAGATGGCCGACCAAGCGAGATTCTATGGATCGGCCGTTAAGGCACTCCCACGCGCCCTTCGTTACCGCGGCGTGATCCTCGATCTCATCTCCGATATCACCGTCGGCGTCGGCGCGATCATCGTCGGGGGCGGGATGTTCTTCGTCATCTTCTCGATGTCTTTCTTTACCGGGACTCAGGTCGGTCTCGAGGGCTTCCAGGGATTGCAACAGATCGGGGCCGAGGCATTCGTGGGCCTGGTGTCGTCATGGGCGAATACCCGCGAGATCACCCCCCTCATCGCAGGGGTCGCCTTGGCGGCGCAGGTAGGGGCTGGCTATACCGCCCAGCTCGGGGCTGCTCGCATCTCCGAAGAGATCGATGCCCTCGAGGTCATGGCCATCCCGCCGCTCGTGTACATGGTTGCGACGAGGATCTGGGCGGCCCTTCTCACGATGATCCCGCTTTACCTGGTGGCTCTCTTCTCTTCTTATCTCGCGACGCAGGCCATCGTCACGAAGTTCTTCTACCTGTCATCCGGTACCTACACGCACTACTTCCAGCTATTCCTGCCGCCCATCGACATCTTCTACAGCTTGATCAAGGCGATGATCTTCGCGATCGTCGTGACACTGATCCACTGCTACTACGGGTACAACGCATCGGGCGGGCCTGCAGGGGTAGGAGTAGCCACCGGTAAGGCGATCCGGCTGTCGATCGTAGTCGTGGTGGTCTTGAACCTCTTCCTCTCGCTGCTCATGTGGGGCGGCGGCGACACTGTGAGCATCGCAGGATGATCAGACGACTTGTTCTCATCATCGGCGGGTTGGCCTTGACGGCCCTGGTCGGCGCCGGCGTGTACACCAGCGTCAAGTGGGCGTACGGCGGCTACGGTGACTTCTATTACGTCACGGCGGACATGGACCGCACCGGCCAACAATTCAAGATCGGCGCAGACGTCCGCATCCGCGGAGTGATCGTAGGGAAGGTTTCGGGCATCGAGCTCGTCGACCGACACGCGCGGGTCACCCTCGAGATCGAGAAGGATCGACGCGTCCCCACATCAGCGGAAGGGGTCGTGTCCCTCAAGACTCCACTCGGCGCGAAATTCGTTGACCTGCGGTTCGATCCGACCGACGCCGGCCCTTACCTCGAAGATGGCGATTCCCTCGCATCCGCGCGGGTCGGCCCCGAATTAGAGGACGTTCTGGCCCACGGGACAAGGGTCCTCGAAGCGATCGATCCCGCCGTGGCGGCCAACCTCATCACGAACCTGGCCGACGCCGCGGAGGGCCACGGCGACGACGTGAACCGGGGCCTCGTAGCCAACAGCCGGCTATCGAACCTGTTCGCCTCGACGCTCGACCCGCAGATCGAGGCTCTCGACGACTTCATCACGATCTTCGGTGAGCTCGAAAAAGTCGGGACGGACCTCAATCAACTCGCCGATGCACTGAACGAGGGTGTGCCGGTCTACGCCTCCGCGGATGCCCAGGAGAATCTCCGGGCCGCGCTCGAAGCGGTGGTGCCTTTCTCCGAGAATCTCGCCGACCTCTTGATCCTGAACCGCAGCGACTGGGACCGGCTCTTCCGCTCCCAGGACATCGTGTTCCAAACGCTTGCCGACCGGCCTGAGGGCCTGAGGAACCTGGTCCGGGGACTATCCACATACGTGATGAAGCTCGGGCCGGACATCGACCCGTTCTTCCGGCTCGAAGACGGCAGCGCAGGCGCCGGCTTCACGGCGCTCTTCGGCGGGAACGATCAAGAAGAAGAAGAGAATCAGATCTGCGACGCGTTCCCGCAACCGATCCGGGACCAGATCCCAGCGTGTGAGTCGAGGATGCGATGAAGACCAACAAGGCGATGGTCATCAAAGTGCTGATCTTCAGCGTGATCGCTGCGATCATGACGGTCGCGCTCGGCGTCAAGCTGGCCAACTCGCGACTCTTCGCCGACACGTACGTCATCTCGGCGGAATTCGAAGACGCTACGGGGGTCCTGAAGGGCGATGCGGTGAAGCTCGCGGGAGTAGACGTCGGGCGCGTCGAGGGGACCGAGATCCGTGACGGAAAAGCGATAGTCAGATTCAACCTCGACAAGGATGTCGAGCTGCCCAAGGATTCAACCGTCGCCATCAGATGGAGGAACGTTCTCGGACAGAGGTTCCTCTACGTGTATCCGGGCAGCGACGACGAAGTGTTCGCTGCGGAAGACGTGATCCCTGATGAGAACACCGAAGACGTCAACGACATCGGGACCTTCCTCAACCGCATAGGTCCCATCCTGCAGGCGATCGATCCCAAGCAAGCCAACGCATTTCTCGACGCCATCAACACCGCACTTGTGGGGAACGAGAACCAGGTCCGTCAGCTCCTCAGCGAGGGAGCCAAGCTCGGCCAGGCGTTAGGTCAGGAGGACGACGAGATCGAGCGTCTGATCTCATCGGCGGACACGATCATGGCTGCATATGCGGGACAGGAAGGCGCGATCGGAGAGATCTTCGATGATCTCGACCGGGTCGGCACCGTCCTCGCACGCCGCACCGATGACATCAACACCTTCATCACGAACTTCGCCCGGGTTCAGAATCAGCTCGACGAGTTGGTCACCGATTCTGGAGACGACTTCGACGCTACGATCGCGTCGCTGCGAACGGTCACGAAGGTGCTGGCCAAGAACAAGGACAATCTCGACGAGACCCTCCGCACCTTCCCGTTGGGGATCGCCGGGTACTTCCAGACGAGCAGTTGGGGCGAGTGGTTCAACGTGCGCATCACCAAGATCGTCGTGAAGGACCAGGAATCCAACATCCTCGTCGCCCAGAACGAGCTGGATAACCAGCACGGCGACTCCGGGGGATCGCCGGCCGTGGGACACGGCGCCAACCAGGGATACGACAAAGACGAAGACGGCGACGACCGCTGGCCACGCGGCCAGAACAACAGCGGCGACGATGGCGGGGTCCGCCGCGCCGAACCGCAACCCAGCGAGGGGCTCCAAGCGATCCTGCGTTTCCTCTTGACAGGGGCTCGGCTATGAGCATCTTCAAACGCAACAAGGGACGCACCTCGTTCCTCGAGCGCAACCAGATGCTGATCGGAGTCCTCGGTGCCCTGTTCGTGCTGGGGGGTTCGGCTTTCTCCCTGTTGCTTTCTGGAGGAGCTTTCGCCGACACCTACTCGGTCAGCGCTCGGTTCAGCGACGCGGCAGGGTTGAAGCCGAACGACAAGGTCAAGGTGGCCGGCTTGGACGCCGGAACGATCGACAGCATCGAGATCGACGGCGGCGAGGTCGTCGTCAATATGAAGGTCGATCAAGGGGTCATCCTCCCGAGCGACTCCGGGGCTGAGATCGCCATCGAGACGCTCCTCGGAAAGAAGAACGTCACCCTCCACGCCGGAGACGGACCGCATCGCTTGGCTGACGGCGACGAGATCCCGCTCGACCGTACTCGCACTCCGGTATCCCTGATCGAGCTCAACAACACCTCTGTCGATCTACTCGAAGCGTCTGATGCAGATGCACTCGAGACTTTCATGGAGGAGATCACCAAGATCACGAAGGGCAAACGCGGCGACATCGTCGCTCTGGTCGAGGGATTCGGTGACACCGCCGCCGCCATCGACAACCGGCGTGTCGAGCTCGGCCGGCTGCTGGATTCCCTCCGCACTCTGAGCGCTACGTTCGCGGAACGCGACGACACCTTGATCAGCCTGATCGACAACCTCGATGTCGTGCTCGGCAACCTCGCGGAACGCACCGATGACCTGCGTCTGTTGCTGGAGAGTACGGATTCCGCCTCCCACAAGGTCGCGGCTCTCGTCAGGCGCAACCGCCCGGCACTGGATGGAGCATTGCAGGGCCTCAACGTGACGCTCCGGTCTCTCAACGAGCACCAGCTCGAACTCGCCGCAGGAGTCTCCTACCTGCACGATTCCGTGCGCGGCTACCAGAGCGTCGGCTATTCGCAAGGCGTACCGAACCGGTGGGCCAACATCTTCGTGCAGTCCCTCGGACCCATAGGCATGGACGCGGCGTTCGGTCCATGCGGCGCGCTCGACCAGGCTCTCGACGACCTGCTCGGCCCTGACCCGAGGGAATGTCACGAGCGGCACGATTACGGCGAGCCTGAAGAGACCGACGAAGGCAAGAAGTCTCGCGGGACGAAGGAAGAAGAACCGGGCGACGAAGATCCTCTCAACGAGCTGATCGACGAAGTACCCATCCCTGGTGACCTGGGAGACTTCCTCGACGGCGTCACCGGCACCACCGGCCTCGGCGCCGCGCTTCGAGGAGGCTTGCTATGAGCAAGCGTCTGATAGGCCTTGCCGCGGCACTCGCTCTAGTTGCATCCGGATGTCAGCTGGGCGGTTCTGACGACTCACGCACCATGACCGCCGAGTTCAGCCGCGCGGTCCAGGTATTCCCCGGCAACAGCGTCAGGGTCCTCGGTGTGGATGTCGGACGCATCATCGATGTCAGCCAAACCGAGGAGCATGCCGAGGTCACCTTCCGCATCGAGGACCCAGACCTCAAGCTTCCCGAGGACGTGAAAGCGACGCTCGTACCGGTGTCTCTACTCGGAGAGCGCTACGTCCAACTATTCCCCGCTTACCAAGCAGGAGATGCCGAATACGAAGACGACCGCATACCCATCGAACGCACAAGTGTTCCCGCCGAACAGGATGAGTTGCTGCGGGGCTTGCAGGATTATTTCGGAGCGCTCGACCCGGACAAAGTGGCCGACTTCGTGACGAATGCAGCCACGATCCTCGAAGGCAATGGTGAGGGCATCAACAGGTTGATCGACAAGGGCACGGGGGCGATCAACGTTCTGGCCAACAAGAAGGAAAGCCTCGTTGGTCTGATCCAGGAACTGAACACGCTCACGACGTCTCTGGCCACCCGGCAGGACGCCATCGCCCGGGTCATCCACTCATACAACGCCGTAGGACGGACCATCAACACCAACCGCGATGCCGTCGAGGGCACGATCCGCGGCCTTAACGAAGCGGCTACCGAGTTGGCTTCACTCCTCATCGAACATCGCGACCCATTGGGCAAAGACGTTCGGATGCTCACTCGCACGTTCAGAACTCTCGAGCGGAATGCAGACAAATTCGCCCGCACCAGCAAGTGGGCGGTCCGCTTGTTCGACTCGGCGCGCCGGGCGATGAACTGGGAAAGCAACTGGCTCCGTCTCGGCAATCAGGGCGCTCCCCTATTCGAGCTGGCGATGTTGCGCCTCGAGGAGAGGCTGCAGGGCGTGTGCCTCCGTCTCGAGGTCGAAGAATGCTCCTCGTCCCGCTACTGGCAAGAGCGCTTGCCCGATCTCTTCTGTGTGTCCGACGGAACCTGCGAAGAGGGAGATCAGCGCTCTCCGGGACAGGCCCTCGAGGAGGCTCTCCAAGAGCTGCCCGACGACGTGCGCCAGGAGATGAAAAAGGAACTCAAGGAGAAGTGCAAGAACGCTAAGGATCCGAAGAAGTGTCGAGATCGCAAGAAGAAGCAGAGCGAAGGTGACGCGCTCGACGATCTGCTCGACGACCTGATGGACAACGTGAAGGTCCCCCAGCTGAGCGCGAGGGGGTCTTTGAGGTGAAGCGCTTGAAACTTGGTCTCGCCGCTCTGCTCGTCGCATCGCTCGTAGCCGGGTGCGGCGGGGACGCGATCCGGGCTACCGCCAATTTCGACGACGTCGGCGACCTAGCGGAAGACGCGCCGGTCACGATGGCCGATATCCAGGTCGGGAAAGTGAGCGACATCCGCCTCGCAGGGAACGAGGCACGAGTGACGGTCGAGCTCGATCCCGGTGCTCGGGTCCCCCAGGACATCACGATACGCGTCCGTCGCACCAGTGTCCTCGGGGAACGGATCCTAGACATCGTCGTGCCTGAAGACCTCCCGGAATCGGCCCCCCTGCTAGCCGACGGCGCACACATCACTCGCACCGAGGTTCGGAGCGACCTCGAGAACCTGGTAGCGGAAGGTGTTGACGTATTCGGCGCCATCGGCGCATCCGAGTTGGCCATCATGATCAACGAAGGTGGCCGGGGCTTCGGTGGGCGAGGACAGGAACTGCGTAACCTGTTGTCTAACTACAGGGACATCGTCACGGTATATGCCGGCCGTTCCAAGGGAATCGTGAAGTTGATCCGCTCCCTGCGCGGCTTCAACGAGACCCTCGCCGCCAAGGCCGACGACCACGCCCTTTCGGTCCAGAACGCTGCCCGCTCGATCTCGATGCTCGAGGAAGAAAGCGTCCGATTGGAGAGCGCGATCATCAGCCTCAATCGGCTCGCCAAGGGCGCTTACTCGCTGATGAACGAACATCTCGGCCGGATGAAACGTTTCTACAGTCAAGCCCGAGTGATCCTAGGTGTGCTTGCCCACGAGCAAGGTGCCTTACGCAACGTCCTCAGATGGGCACCGGGGCACAACTACAACACCCAGGCCGTCGAATACACCGAGTTCAACCAGGTGATCCAAGACTTCGTGTTCTGCGGTCTGAACGACGATCCCAAGGACCCTGCCCGAAACTGTGAGAAGGACGGGGAGGGCCGGCGATGAAGAAGCTGCGCACGCCCATCAACGTCGCGACCTTCATGCTGGCATCCGTCGCCTTGATCATTTTCGGGATCCAGAACTTCATCCTGACGCAGAAGGAAGGACCTAAGCTCGCGGCAGAGTTCAGTGACGCGGCCGGCTTGGCCGGTCGCAACGACGTCACGATGCGGGGACTAGTGGTCGGCACCGTCGACGATGTGACCCTGACCGAAACCGGCGTGTTGGTGGACATGACGCTCAACCCGGGTACGAAAGTCCCGGGCGGGACCACGGCCGTTATCGTCCGCCGCAGTCCTATCGGCGAGCTCACGCTCGAGCTCGAACCCGGCGAGGGCCCGCCGCTCGACAACGGAGCCACCATCGCCCGGGACGATACTCGCCCTCCGCCCGATGTGTCGAAAACGCTCGAGGTTCTCGCGGACGTCCTGGACGCAGTTCCGTCGGATGATCTCACCACGGTTCTCGCCGAACTAGATAAAGCGGTGGATGAACGGTCCAGTGACCTGGCACGTTTCTCTGAAGACGCGGCGGACCTGCCGGAACGCCTGCTCGACATCGAGGGCACGCTCAAGAACCTGATCGAGACCGGGCCCGAGCTCACGGGCGTCTTCGCAGACAACGCCCGCGTCTTCGCGGACGACCTCCGCCAAACCGCCCTCCTGGCGGACCTGTTGCGGGATAACCGGTTTGAGCTGGTGGACCTCAACAAAGAAGGCGCTCGGTTCCTCGACGTAGCCAATGACCTGATCGCGAGCGAAAAAGCGAACCTCGCCTGCTTCATCCGGGATGCCGGAAAGGTCAACAGGGCACTCGTGAAGCGCATCGACAAGGTGGCCAAGGCGATCGACACGAACCACTTCTTCTTCGATGCAGTCGAACAAGCCGTCCAGAAAGACCAGTTCGGCGATACCTGGTTCCGCGTGCAACTACAGCCCCATACCGAGCCGTCGGGCCGCCAATACGCGCCCAAGCGAGCGGCGCCGAACGTCTTCCCGGGCAAGAGTTGCTCCTCGATATACGGTGACGGTGTCGGAGCGGCCCAACAGGGCACTATCCGGCTGGCCCCGGACTCCCAGTTGAGGAGATAAGGACCTGAAGGAACGCTCAGCACTACCCTGGCGGTTCATCGCGCCGTGGACGTTATTCGTGATCGCCTTGGCCAGCGCGGTCTTCTTCGGGCTGCTCTACATGCAGGACCAGCGCGAGGAAGCGCAACGTCAGGAGGTACAGGCCGTGGCGCGTGAATTCGTGACGAGGCTCACCAACTTCTCACACGAGACGATCGAAGAGGACGCCGCAGCGATCCGAGAATTCGCTACCGGCGAATTCGAAGGAGAGGTTGACGCTTTCTTCGGTGAGCAAGCCATCGAGGCGATCGAGACGGCCGAGGCGGCCAGCAGTGGTCGCATCGAATCCCTGTTCGTCCAAGAGCTCGACGACGACAGGGCATCCGTTTTCGTCGTCGTTGAGGAAACCATCACCAATGCCGGGCTCGGAGGTCCTCAGACAGACATCCTTCGGTTGGAAGCAGGGCTGCTAAAGGTCGAAGACGGATGGAAGGTAGAACGGGTCGATATCTTCCAATCCCCCAGCGCCGTTCCTGCTCTCGGTTAGCTTCCGACTTAGCGCGCTATCGCAAGATCCTCAGAACGCGTTCCGAAGAACCCGAGGAGTTTTTCGGCTACACGCTCCGGGTGTTCCACCTGCGGGGCGTGGCCACAGTCTTCCCAGACCTCGACCTGAGCCGCCGGCAGGACGCTACCGACCTTGTTGCCGAAGTGGGGAGTGATCAAAACGTCTTGGCGGCCGTAGATGTAGAAGGCGGCAACGTCGAGAAGCGCCAGCCGCGCGAAGAATCCAGCGTCTCCGTCGGGTTCCTCGAGATAGATCTGCCGAGCCGCCGCGAAGAAAGCCATGCGCGCCCGGGGACTCTTCCAGGTCTTTAGGAAGTCGTCCGTGGCGGCTTCGTACCAAGACTCGTCGACGCGCCCTGGATCGGCGAACAGGTCCTTCAGACCGGAGATGATTCGTTTGCGGGGTATGCGATTCACAGCGAAACCGAGCTCGGGGCGCAACATCTTGGCCAACCAGAGCGCCGGCCGACGCGAGAAAGCCGTGGCCGGGCACAGACATGCGATCCCATCGACGGAATCGCTATCCGCCATCGCCATCTCTTGGATGATCCGGCCGCCCATCGAGTTGCCGACGAATCCGGCGTGGTCGAGCCCCAGCTCTTCCATCCAGGCGAAGACGTATCCCGCGAACCAGCCGGCGTCGTAGCGCCCGCGGGGCTTAGAAGACGCACCGAATCCGGGCAGGTCCAGGGCGTAGACGCGGTGATGGCGGGCGAGATGAGGCACGATCGGGAGCATCGATGCTTTCGTCGCGCCGAGGCCATGCACCAAGACAACAGGTGGGGCCTCAGGATCTCCCGCGATCAGAGTCGAGACACCTACTTTGCCGACCATGACGCGCTCCACCGTGTAACGAAGGCCGCCGGCATGTGGGCGCTCGAACAAGGGCTCGAATAGCAGGGCTTTCTGGATGCTCCCCCGGAGAGTGAGCTTCTTCTCGCCGAACGCCTCGATACCCGAAAGCCGGCCCGCATCCATCTCGAGCCATGCCGACACGGACGTACAGATCTCGGCATCCGGCCTGCCAGATGGCGATTCGACATGGCATGTCTGCGGAGTCACGACGACGTCACGCGAGCAGCGGCCTACATTGATCCGGAAACGGATGTCGAGAAGCTGGGCGGCATCGGGAACGTACCTGTCGGGAAGGCTATCGATCGACGCGATCACCGGCCCTTGGCTCATTACAGTCACTATAGGACGACTAGTAGCACACGGGTCGCATATCGGTTGCTTTGTAGGTCGCTGTTAGCGCAGCACCACTTCGGCGATCGCCGCGCGATGTTTGCGCGCGGTGCCTCCGAACGACTCTAGCCACTGTGCGCGCTTGTAGTACCTGTGCAGGATGTGCTCCCACGTGAAGCCGATCCCACCATGCACCTGGATCGCGCGCTCGCACGCCGCTATGGCCGCAGGTGCGGCGGAAGCCTTGGCGGCTGCTGCCGCAACCTCTGCTTGCGGATCCGATTCCGCGACGCACCACGCAGCCCAATACGACAGCGAACGCGCCAGCTCTACCTCCATGTAGGTATCCGCCACTTGGTGCGAGACCGCTTGGTATGAACCGATCGGACGGTCGAACTGCCTGCGTTCGGTGACGTGCACCTTGGCGAGATCGAGCGCCCTCTGGGCAACCCCTACGGCTTCGAGGGCGGCAGCGGTAAGAGCGCGCAAACGCATGCCGTGGAGTAAAGACTCCGTGGGCTCACCGGGTTCGCTCAACAGCGTCGCGGCGGTTCCGTCCTCCTCCGGCCTGATGTCACTTAGGCGGCGAGTCGCATCCATCGTCCCCATCCGGCGGGTTTTTCCCTCGTACACCTCGTCCATGTCCAGCAAGAACAAGGCGACTCCACCGGGAGCATCTGCGGCTACGACAACGAACGTGTTCTCCCACAGATCAGGGATCAGGGCCTCGGACCCCGTGATTTTCCAGTCGTCGTCGGATCGGACCGCCCGCAGCGTCGGTGGGGAGCCATCGAAGAGCCGCCATGATGCGGTCGCCGAGGCGTGGCCCAACACAACTCGTTCGAGGGCGTCCGGCTGTCTCTCAAGAGCAGGCAGAGCCAGACCTACCGTGGACAGGTAGGGGCCAGGATAGAGCGCGTAGCCTAGCTCCTCGAGAAGAACGGCCTCATCCACGAAACTCATTCCGGAGCCACCGGCATCTTCGGAAGCCGATAGACCGATCCAACCGAGCTCGGCGATGTGCGACCATGCCACTTTGTCGAGGAACTCCAGCTCGGGTTCGTCCACCGTGTCGATCCATTCGGTTACCTCGACGACCTTCTCGGCAGGGAACCGGTCGGTCATGAAGCGACGAGCTTGAGCACGAAGTTCGTCCTGCTCCGGTGAGAAAGCGAAGTCCATTATCTACACCTCGGGTCGTGTAAGTCGGTACAACGGTTCTGAGTGGACGGGTGGACGTTCATCGTGACCTCGGCAGACCGAGCACACGCTCGGAGATGATGTTTCGCAACACCTCACTCGTTCCCGCTTCGATCGTGTTGCCCCGGCTGCGGAGTTGGTGATACTGCCAATAGCCGCTCCAGAAACCGTCTGAGCCGTCGAGCTGAGCTTCTGAGCCCAGGATCTCGAGTGCGAGACGTCCAAGTCGTTGGTTCGACTCCGACCAGTGCAACTTGGCTACGGACCCTTCCGCACCGGGGACGCCGGTGTGAACCAGACCCGTTAATGCGCGGTAGTTGAGGAACCGCAAAGCTTGAAGATCGATCCACTGCTGCGCGATCCGGTCGCGGATCAGTGGATCCTCCGCCGGCACAGATCCATCCGAGCGCTCGCACTTTGCCGTGGCCATCAACTTATTCACCGCGACCTCCAAGCGTGCCGTCAAAGCGAAGCCGAGGGTGCCGCGCTCGTGCAACAAGGTAGTCATGGCCACCCCCCAACCACCGTTGACCTCTCCGAGCACGTTTCGTTTCGGCACCCGCACGTCCGTGAAGAAGATCTCATTGAATTCCGGGTCGCCGGTGATCTGCCTCAACGGCCTCACATCCACCCCGGGCGCATGCATGTCCGCGAGCAAGTAGGTGATGCCCTTGTGCTTCGGTGCGTTGGGATCGGTTCGGACCATCAAGATGCAGTGGTGAGCGATGTGAGCGAAGGATGACCACACCTTCTGCCCATTGACGACGAAGTCGTCCCCATCTTCCTCGGCCCGCGTCCGCAGTGATGCTAGATCGCTGCCCGCGCCCGGTTCGGAGAAGCCCTGGCACCAAACCTCTTCACCGGAGAGGATCTTGCCGAGATAACGCGATTTCTGCTCGTCCGTACCGTGAGCGATGATCGTCGGGCCGGCCATGCCCAGACCGATGAGCCCGATGTGCTCGGGAGCTTCTGCACGTGCGGTCTCCTCGAGGAAGATCGCCTGGTGGGTGTACGGAGCTCCCCGACCGCCGTACTCCTTCGGCCAGGTGATACCTGCGTACCCGTCGGCATAGAGCTTCGCGGCCCACTCCCGCGCGATGTCTTCGTCCATCTGCCCAGCTTGAGGTGCCGCCTCTGGGGGCTTGTTGGCGGCGATCCACGCTCGCAGCTCCTCACGGAACCGAGCCTCTTCTGGAGTGTCTCTGAAATCCACCGCCGCATCCTAACCACGGCCCCCGAGCCGCCCCCCCCGGTCGGGCCGCTCCCAGCACCAAGACACACGCGGCCGCAGCAGAGAGGTAGTTACCGCCGAGTGGGCAAACATCCCGTGCCGAAGTACCCTTGACCACAACGCGTCACCAACAGCCCGGGGGGTCTGAGAACGCATGGGTGGATCAGGAACGGCCACGACCGCGATGGGTCGCGACAAGTACAGCGACACCGATCCTGAGATCGAGATATCGATCAAGGACCTAACCAAATCCTTCGGCGCTCAGACGGTCCTCGAAGGGATCACCTTCGACGTCCCCAAGGGCCGCATCACCTTGATACTGGGCCCCTCCGGTACGGGTAAATCGGTCTTCCTGAAGCATCTCGTGGGTCTTTTGAAGCCCGATCGCGGCGAGATCTGGATCGGCGACAAAAACGTTCCGGCACTCAACGAGAAAGAGCTCTACGAGGTCCGTCGGAAGTTCGGAGTCCTCTTCCAGGATGGAGCTCTCTTCGGCTCGATGAACATCTACGACAATGTGGCCTTCCCTCTGCGCGAGCACACGAAGAAGAAAGAGAGCGAGGTCAAGGACATCGTGAGCGAGAAGCTCACGATGGTCGGCCTCACCGGAGCCGAGAAGAAGCTCCCCGGCGAGATATCGGGCGGGATGAAGAAACGAGCCGGCCTGGCCCGGGCCCTGGTTCTCGACCCCGAGATCATCCTCTTCGACGAACCCGATTCCGGACTCGACCCCGTCCGAACGGCTTTCCTGAACGAACTGATCATGGATCTGAACGATCAGCTCAAAGCTACCTTCATGGTCGTTACGCACGACATCTCTACCGCCCGGAAGGTCTCTGATTACATCGGGATGCTCTACCGAAGGAACCTCGTCCGTTTCGGGCCCGCCCGCGAAATGTTCGAGTCTGAGATCCCCGTGGTGCGCCAGTTCCTCTCCGGCGACACCGACGGACCTATCGGGATGTCCGAAGAGAAGGACTCGACAAAAACCGCGCAGGCGAAGAGTTCCTCGGGTCTCACTGCGAAAGAGACCGAAGAGATGGAGCGAGAGGCCGGCGCGCCCGCCTAACCCGCGAATCCGGGACGAACAGGTCCGGGGGATGTACGAGCGCGTCACCTCCTTTAGATCGGGACGTGTGTGCGCGGTGAACAACCCTACGAGGATGGGTGAGGATGACCCGATGGAAGCCGACGGCGCCACGCCTAGCGAGAAGAGGCCCCCCGAGGCGCGGTGGCTCGCACTCGCACTGATCATCGCGGCCGGCGCTGCGATCGCGTTCGCTTTCTTATGGAACTCGGAGAAGATCACTGAGCCTGCAGAGGTCACACGCTTCTTGCAGGACGAGAGCGGTGACGTAGAGGAGGTAGCGATCCAAGTGATCAAAAGGGTCGTTGATTACGACGCCGATACGATCGAGGACAATCGGGAAGAGCTGCTCCCTCTCGTCACGGGGGGATTCCTCGAGGACTACGAGGAATTGTTGGGTGGAGATCTAGGAGAGATCCTCGCCGAGACCAACACCGTCTCCGAAGGCGACATCCTCGATGGACCCACGATCGGTTTCGTTAGTGCGACCCGAGCAGGTGCCACTGCGCGGGTCGTGCAGCGAGTGCGAACGGATGCGTCCGCCGACGATCGGCTGGTGCTCCTCGTTCTACGGTTAGGGATGGTCGTGGAGAACGACGTATGGAAAGCCGAGAAGCTGCAGATCCTGTCCCAGCAATCCCCCGGCTCCGACTGAGACGCGCCGCCGGCGTTAAGCGCTGGTCCCGAATGTTTCGACCAAAGCCTGATAGTTCTCCATCAACCGCTGTGGACTCGGGCCATACCAGGGACCGGCCACCATGAGCCGGTCGGCGACCCCTTCCCACTGTTTCACCCGGTCGCGCACCTCTTCGGGAGGCCCCGCCACCGCGATCGCGTCGCAGAGGTCATCGTCTATCAGAGCGGTCATCGCCTCTTTGTCCTTGCGGTCGAACGCGTCCCGGAGTGCCGGCACGACGTCGGCCTTGCCGTGCAACTCGAGGATCGGGGTGTAGGTGCGAGTGGTCGCGTAGAAAGCGATCTGAAGCTTCACCTCACGGCGCGCCAGGTCGACGTCATCGCTGATCGAGATCATCGGAGACGCGGTCAGGTTGCAGTCCTCGGGCTTACGACCGGCTCGCCCGGCACCGTCCGCTATCGCAGGACGTATCACCTCTTCCAAGTACTTGATGGACGCTAGAGGGTGGCCGAGAAGACCGTCGGCAACCTCGCCGCAGTAACGGGCCATCAACTTGTTGACCGCAGCGAAGTAGATCGGAACATCCTGCGGAGGAGGCTGCCTGAGACCCCCGAAGGTCGGCATCGTAACGTTGTAGAACTTGCCCTCGAAGACCACGTCGTCGCCGCGGTTCGCGGCCCAGACGGTACGCATCACCTGGGCGTACTCCTTGAGCTTCGGCGCGGGGTGCTCGAAGGGGACCGAGAAACGGTTCTCGTTAACTCGCTTGACCTGGGTCCCGAGGCCGACCATGAAGCGTCCGCCCGAGAGCTCGTCCAGATCCATCGCTTCCATAGCCGTGATCGTCGGCGAGCGAGGGAACGCAAGCGCGATGGCGGTCCCGACCTTGATCTTGTTCGTGGCCTGGATAGCGATCTGCGCGGTTACGAAAGCCGAGTTGGTGGTTTCGGCGGCCCAACATGACTCGAAGCCGGCTTGCTCCACCATCTGCGCCATCGGCCCGATCATGGGCATCGGACCGCCCACACCTATCCCGTAGTCCATGCGTTCCAGACTCCTCGCTAGTTCCCGGTAGATGCGGACTATAGGCCCTGCACACCCCCCCTCCCGCTCGCGGTATGGTCGGCCGCGACTGTAGGAAAAGACCTCAGGAAGGAGTGAAGTGGCGGATCTGCTGGAAGACGAAGAGATCGAACAGCGCCTGAGCGAGCTCGGCGATTGGGAGCGCGAGGGCGACGAGATCCAAAAGGTCTACGAGTTCGACGATTTCGGCGCCGCCATCGCCTTCGTGAACGAGGTCGCCAAGATGGCCGACCGCTACGACCACCATCCCGATATCGACATCCGCTGGAACAAGGTGCGCCTGGCGCTGGCCACCCACTCCGAAGGCGGCATCACTCCGCTCGATTTCGACCTAGCGAACGACATCGAACAGAGCATCGCGCATGGATGAGCGAATCCAGTAGGGGGCACTCCTCCGGATCCACCCGCCCGCCCCAAAGCGATCAACCGGAGTTGCGGCAGGAACGGCGTGATTTAAGCGGAGGCTTCGGCGCCTTGTTGTTCTCTTAGCCAGGGCGGCAGCGAGAAGGTCACGTCCTCTGTCGTCACGACCTTCGTCTCTACGTCCGAGTAGCCGTACTCGGCAAGCTTCTCCAGTAGCCGGTCCACGAGAACCTCGGGGGCGCTGGCTCCGGAAGAGACCCCTACGGTCTCGGCTCCCTCGAGCCATTCGGCCTTCAGATGGGTCTCGTCGGGAACCAGGTACGCAGGGATGCCGGCAACCTTGGCGACCTCGACCATGCGGTTCGAGTTTGACGAGTTGAAGGCGCCGACGATCAAGACGACGTCGGCCTCGGGAGCGATCGCTTTCACCGCGACCTGCCGGTTCTGGGTTGCGTAGCAGATGTCGTCGGAGTGCGGGCCTTGGATGTTCGTGAAACGCTGCCTCAGACCCTCGACGACCTCGAGGGTGTCGTCCACCGACAGCGTCGTCTGAGTGAGGTACGAGATGGGCTCATCGGGATGGAGGTCGAGTTTGTCGATCTGGTCGACCGATTCGATCACATACGTGTCGTCGGGAGCCTCACCGGCAGTGCCTTCGATCTCTTCGTGTCCGACATGCCCTACCAACACGATCTTGCGGCCGGAGCGAGAGAAACGCTTGGCCTCGTTGTGAACCTTCGTTACGAGTGGGCAGGTGGCATCGATGACCTGCAGGTTGCGCTGCACGGCACTGTCCCGGACCTGGGGCGAGACGCCGTGGGCCGAGAAGATGCAAACGGCTCCTTCGGGGATGTCTTCTTCGGATTCCACGAAGATGGCCCCTCGTCGCTCTAACTCGCTCACCACGTGGCGGTTGTGGACGATCTCCTTGCGGACGTAGACCGGCGCGCCGAGCTTGTCGAGCGCACGCTCGACCATCTCTACGGCCCGGTCCACCCCCGCGCAATACCCACGAGGGGCCGCCAGCAACACCTTCTTTCCCATGCGCCCATCGTAAAGGCTGCTGGTCTCTACTCCCCCGGCCGGGGCCAATCGTTCGCCGCCCGGTCGAGATCGAGATAACGGCCGGCGGAGCCGAGCGAGCAAACAGATCGTGGCAGGTATCCCTCGAGCCATCGCCTACGGTTGGGGCGTGAAGCGAGGACTGGTTCTGGGCGGCGGCGGTCTCGTGGGGATGGCCTACCACTCCGGCGTCCTGAAGGCTCTGGCCGAATGCGGCTACGACGTGACGACCTCAGACGTGGTTATCGGTACGAGCGCCGGGTCGATCATCGCGTCCTATATGGCGGGGGCGGGTTGGTCGCAACAAGACTTCTACGAGTACGCCCACCATCGTCATCCGGATGTCGCGAAGGATCCGGCCGACGACGAGGAAGCGATACGTCAGGTCTTCGAACCTCTCTGGAGCAACAAGCTGGAGCGCGTACAACGCAGCATCGGATCGATGTTCGCTCTGGTGTCCTCGCGCGGGCACTGGACCCGCTTCGGTCGCGGCAAAGTGCCTCCATCGGCAGTGCGCCGGATGTTTCCCGCCGGGCTCTACTCGACAGATCGCTCGCGACAACGCTTCATCGAGGATCTACCTCGGCAATGGCCTCAGCGGGAGCTCTATGTATGCGGCGCCGATCTCTACACGGGCGAAAGGGTGGCCTTCGGCGCGCCCGGCGCGCCGGAAGCGACCTTGCCCGAAGCTGTCCTCGCATCGATATCGATCCCCGGCGTCTTCCCTCCGGTCAAGATCGGTGACCGGCAGTACGTAGATGGCGGGGCGTATAGCGCTACGTCACTCGATCTCGCCACAGAAGCCGGATGCGACTCGATCGTCTGCATAGCACCTCTCGGCTACCGGGGTGAAGGAGAGCTATTGCTGCGCGATCCCAAACTGTGGGGACCCGTCGTCACACGCTCCCTCTTCGCACGCTCGTTGCGCCGCGAGGTCAACGAAGCGAGAGCAAAAGGAGTGGAGGTGCTCGTCATCCGTCCCTGGACGCGCGACCTTGCTGCCATTGGCAGTAACGCCATGCGCAACTTCGACCGCCCTCACATCACCGATCTAGCGCGCAAGGGGACCCTGCGCTTCATCCGGGAGCACGAGGATCACCCCGCGCTGATCGCGGCAAGCTCGGCCCGCCGCCCGGCTTGAGGCGCCTTCGTCGCCACCCGGACGACCGGGTGATCTTCGCTCTGGCGGTTCCGGCCCTCGCCGCGTTGGCTGCCGATCCTCTCTACTCGCTGGTCGACACCGCATTGGTCGGGCACCTCGGTCGTAACGAACTGGGGGCCGTAGCGGTCGGCACGGCGGCATTCACCGCATCCTTCTGGCTGTTCTCATTCCTCGCCTACGGCGTCACTCCCAAGGTGGCGCGCGCATTGGGCGCCGACGACAGGCCGGGAGCGGCCGAGACCGGCGTCCAGGCGCTGTTCGTCGCCGCCGGTGCGGGTGTAGTGATCGCGGCGATAGGGCTGCTCGGAGCAGGTCCGATCGTGCGCTTGCTGGGCGCGTCCGGAGAGGTCGAGTCGCTGGCCGAGGCCTATCTCCGTATCAGGATCTTGTCGGCGCCGTTCGTACTCGTGGCTCTGGTCGGCCACGGATTCATGAGAGGCGCGCACGATACGAGGACCCCGATGATCATCGCCACGATCGGGGCTGTGGCGAACGCAGCCCTCGACTACCTGTTGATCTATCCGGCAGGCCTGGGTGTCCGTGGGGCGGCACTGGCGACGGTCCTGACTCAAGCAGCGGTCGCGGGTTGGTTCCTGTGGCGCCTGAAGGATCATCTCGCCGGCGCGCCGCTGCGGCTGCGCCCGCAAGTCATGAGGTCGTTGTTGGTGGTCGGGGCGGATCTCATCGTGCGCGCCGGTGCCCTTCTGGGGGCGTTAACACTGGCGACTTCGCTGGCCGCGCGGATGGGGACGGTGACGCTCGGCGGATGGCAGATCGCTTCGCAGATCTTCCTGTTGCTCTCGTTAACACTCGACTCGCTCGCGATCGCGGCGCAGGCTCTCGTGGCGAAGCACCTGGGCGCCCGCGATGATGCTTCGGCGCGCCGCGTCTCCAACCGATTGCTCGAACTGGGGCTACTGGTGGGGCTCGGTCTTGGAGCTGTGCTATTCGTCGGTCGCTTTGCGATCGCCGGTTTGTTCACCGACGACCCAGAGGTGCTCGCCACCACCGCCAAGTTGCTCGGGTGGCTCGGGTTAGCGCAACCGATTGCTGCACTCGCCTTCACGTTCGACGGGATCCTGATCGGAGCGCTCGCCACCCGATTCCTCGCGGTATCGATGGTGGGCGCGTCGTTGCTGTTCGCCGCGGTGGGGCTCGTTGCACATGCTCGCGGCTGGGGCGTCGTGGGTCTGGCGGCGGGCATGGGGTTGTGGTTGTTGGTACGGAGCGTCGTCACCGGGGCTCGCTACCTGCAACCTCTGGAGCGGAGAGAGCCTGCTAGGTGACCTTCTTGCGCCGCGGCCGGGGTTTGGCCTTAAGACGATAGAGGTCGGGGCAGCCGGCCACCTGACTCGACGGACAGAGCTTCTCGATCGGACACTCGTCACAGACCGGCTTCTTCGCGTCGCATATCTGGCGGCCGTGGTCGATGAACAGGTGCGAGAGCTTGGGCCACTCTTTCTTCGGGACGATCCGCATCAGGTCTTGTTCGATCCTCGGAGCTTCCTTCGAGTCATGCTCGGTGATTCCGAGGCGCACCGAGACGCGTCCGACGTGGGTGTCGACCGCGATACCTGCCTCGGGGTCCTTCTTGGCTGCTTCCGGGAAGCAAGCGTTCTGGACAACGTTGGCGGTCTTGCGGGCGACGCCCTTCAGCTTCAGTAGCTCGGGGATCGTCTGCGGGACCTCGCCGTCGAACTCGTCGATCAGCGTCTGGGACATGCCCCGGAGCGCTCTCGCCTTCTGGTTGAAGAACCCGGTGGAGCGGATGTCCTCCTGCAGCTCGGTCTCGGACACCGCCAGGTAATCCTCGGGCCTCTGGTACTTCTTGAAGAGGTCCTTGGTGACGATGTTCACCCGCACGTCGGTCGACTGGGCGGCAAGGATCGTCGCCACCAGACACTCGAGGGGAGTGGTGAAGTCGAGGGCGATCGTGGCGTCGGGATAAGCCTTCTTCAGGCGGGAGACGATCGGCTTGATCCGCTCCTCGATCGGAGCATTCCGGTCCGGCATGGAGCGCAGGATAAATGCCTCTACGGCGTTCTCTGCCGGGTTGACCCCCGGTAGGGGGGTGGGAAGTCCTCAAAACGCGAGGTGGGGTAGGGTGGGCAAACGACTGTTTGTTTGGGTGAGAGGATGGGTGGATGGCTCAGATCGCCGAGAAGGTACGGAGCGCCCGGCGCGCCGAGGTGACCCACGCGGCCGCGCGCCTCTTCTCCGAGCGCGGCTACCACGGAACCTCCATGCAGCACCTCGGGGATGCCCTGGGGATCCAGAGAGGCTCGCTCTACGCCCACATCGGCTCGAAGGAAGAATTGCTCTTCGACGTCGTCAACGAGGGGGCCGAACGCTTCCTCGAGCGCGCCGAGACGACTATGAGGATGGAGGCGATCGCGTCTCTCAAGCTGCGCCGTCTGTTGGTGGGCCACATCGAGACCGCGATCGAGCATCTCGACGCCGCTACGGTCTTCCTCAACGAGTGGCGCTACCTGTCTCAGCCTCGGCGCGCCGCGATCCAAGCGAAGCGGGATCGTTACGAGACGATGGTCAAGGGGATCCTCGACGAAGGGATCGTCGCAGGCGAGTTCCGACGTGATACCGACGTGAACTTCGCGACGCGGCTGGTGCTATCGGCGGGAAACTGGACATATACGTGGTACCGCCCGGGTGGCGAACTAGGCCCGACGGAGATCGGCGAACGTTTCGCGAACCTGATCCTCAATGGATTACGAGAAACATAGAGCGCAAGGAAGAAGATCCCGAAGTTCTGGTCCGAAAGCACCACTAGGAGGCACAGATGACATACGAAGAGAAGCTTGAGAACTTCAACAAACGCACCGAAGCCGGCGACAAGGTTGAAGCCGAAGACTGGATGCCCGATGACTACCGCATGGGGCTGATCAAGTTCATCGAGATGCACGCCAATTCCGAGATCATGGGGGCGCTTCCAGAGCGCGAGGTCCTGCCCGGCGCGCCGAGCCTCAAGCGCAAGATGTCACTCTGCGCCAAGATCCAGGACGAGGTCGGCCATGCACAGCTGCTGTACCGCGTCGCCGAGGACCTCGGCAAGAGCCGTGAAGCGATGTTCCAGGACCTCATCAACGGCAAGAGCAAGTTCCACAACGTCTTCCACTACCCCGTCAAGAGTTGGGGTGATGCTGCGATCATCGGCTGGTTGATCGACGGTGCCGCACTCGTCACCCAAGCGGCCCTGCGCGACTCGTCCTACGCGCCGTACGCACGCGTGCTCAAGCGCATCTGCGCGGAGGAGCAGCTTCACCTCCGTCACGGCGAGGACATCAGCCTCGAACTCGCCTCAGGGACCGACGCGCAACGCGAGATGTTCCAAGAGGCGCTCGATCGCTGGTGGCTGGCGATCATCCACTTCTTCGGGCCCCGCTCGAACCCCGAGAAGGATTTATTGCTGCGCTGGAAGGTCAAGACCCGCCTCAACGAGGACCTGCGTCAGGAGTTCCTCGACCGCTACGTGCCCAAGATCCTGGAACTGGGCTTCAGCTTCCCGTCGCCGGTCCCCTTCCACGATGAGGCCACGGGCCATTGGCTGATCCGGGACGAAGACATCGACTGGACACCGCTCGACTCGATCAAGCGCAACGACGGGCCCGAGACGGCGCGCCGCCTGGCAAGCCGCAAAGAGATGTACGACAGTCACCGCTGGGTCAGAGAATCTCTAGCGGAAGCCGCCCTCACGGCGGCCTAGAGGAAGCGGACGTGATCTGCTGATGGAGATCTATGAGGTGTTCCGGCGCGCCGGGCATAAGGAGCCGCACGAGCATGTCGGCGCGGTCACGGCAGCCGACCCCGACATGGCGTTGTTGATGGCTCGGGAGTGCTTCCTGCGACGTGGCGAAGGCGAGCACCTCTGGGTCGCGCGACGCAGCGAGATCCACTCGTACTCGCAGGATCCCGACATCGACATGGTGGCCGACAAGTCGTACCGGCACCCAAGTGGATACCGCGACGTGGTTCGCAAGCGCGAGAAAGCAGTCGCCCGCGCGCAGGGGATCAAGGGTGAGACCACATGAGTGATCAAGCCCTGGTGGCCCTAGTCACCGCACTCGGAGACGACGAATTGGTTCTCGGCCACCGCCACTCCGAGTGGACCGGATACGCCCCTCACATCGAAGAGGACGTGGCGTTCTCTTCCATCGCGCAGGACGAGATCGGTCACGCCGCTGCCTTCTACGCCATCGCCGCAGAGGTAACGGGTGACGACGTGAACAAGATCGCCTTCGGACGTGAACCGAGCGACTACAGGAACGCCCTTCTGTGTGAGCGGCCCAACAACGAGTGGGCTTACACGCTCGCGCGCCACTGGCTGTACGACACGGCAGATGAGCTGCGACTCGAGATGCTCGAGGATTCGTCCCACGACCTCCTAGCGCAGCTGGCGACGAAGATGCGACGCGAGGAGCGCTATCACTTGATCCATGCGGACATGTGGATGAAACGGGTGGCGCAGGGGCCGGTCGAGGGCCGCAGCAAGCTCGCTCATGCAGTCGGCAGCGCGTTCAACGACTCTCTTGGGCTATTCGAGGAGTACGAACACGAGGACGAGGCTCTCGAAGAAGGTCTGATCACCATCGGGTCCAAGGAACTGCGCGAACGATTCATCAGGTCGGCAACCACCACCCTCGATAAACTGGGGATGCCGGCCGGTGACGTCCTCGACGAAGAGAACGCCGAATTCGTAGCGTCTTCCTCGGGAGACCTGATCAGCTCAGGACCGTCACACGACGCTGCAGACTCCCCCGGCGACGGCCTCGGCGGCAGACGTGGCAGCCACACGAGCGATCTTCAAGAGATGTGGGACGTCATGACCTCGACCTATCGGACCAATCCCGGAGCGAGCTGGTGACGATGCCTACGAGCACGATGGAAGAGGCGATCTGGGGTGTCCTTGCAGAGGTGTTGGATCCCGAGATACCTGCGGTTTCGGTGGTGGACATGGGGATGATCCGCTCGGTCGAGACGGATGGTTCTCTCGCCAGGGTCACCGTTCTTCCGACCTTCACGGGATGCCCGGCCGTCGACGTGATCGTGGCCGACGTACGCGACGCGGTCGAGAAGGTAGCCGGCGTGGAAAAGGTCGAGGTGACCACGTCCTTCGACCCCCCCTGGACCACCGAGCGCATCACCGAGCAGGGCCGTGAGCGCCTCAAAGAGTTCGGGCTAGCTCCCCCCACGGGTGAGGGCCCCGTCCTCATCACGCAGATCGGGTTGCCCGTACTGGCGGAGTGCCCTTTCTGCGGAAGTCGCAACACACAGAACGACAGCCTCTTCGGCCCTACGCCGTGCCGCGCGCTGTACTACTGCAAGGACTGCCGCAACCCCTTCGAGCAGTTCAAACCGGTTTAGAACCCGGCCGGCCCTCCGGCGCTCACAGCTCTCCGGAAACTCCTGAGCCTTCAAACGGCTGCTCAAACGCGCGCCGTAGAGCCTTCACTGAAGACCGGCACCGTGCCGGTTCGCAAGAGGAGGTAAAGAGATGCAGAAGCTCGGACGGATCTCAAACGGAAGGTGGCGCAACGCGTGGATGGCTCTATCCATGCTGCTTGCAGCCGTCACGCTCGGTGCGTGTGCAGGAGGTTCCTCGGCCGAAAAGGCGGAGGACTCGCAGGCCGACCAGGAAGTTCAAGTAACGACGATCGAGATCGTCGCCCACGATTTCGGGTTCCGCGCGACTCCCGATGTGATTCCGGCCGGCCCGATCGAGACGGTCTTGAAGAACGAAGGAGAGCAGCCGCATCAGGCACTGTTCTACCGGCTGAACGACGGCGTGTCCTTCGAAGACTTCAGAAAGAAGGTCATGGGTGACGTCAGCTTGATCCCACAGCTCGCCCAGGGCGGCGTCGATGGCGTCTCCGAGGTGGTCGGTACGGGGAAAGAGACGCGCGCGACCGGAGACGAGCTCACCGCAGGGCGCTACGCGATCCTGTGCTTCGTCCGTGACCAAAGTCTCACTACCACCAAGAACCACACCGAACTCGGGATGATCGCTCCCCTAATCGTGGAATGAGTGAAAACCCCATTGCTAAGGGCTGAGCTCGGTCCCACAATGAGCGGGGAAGGCCGCCAGGCGACCGCCGGCGGCCCAAGGAGGAATGAGGAAACTGTGCTGGCCATCCATCTGCTCGGGAAGCCCATGGTCACCTGGGAAGGGTCACCCCAGACCGGGCCCAAGGGACAGAAAGCGTGGGGCCTCCTCGCTTACCTGATCTTGAGCGGCGCGCCCCAGCCGCGCGAGCACCTCGGACAACTCCTCTTCGGAGATGCGGACGACCCCCTCCGCGCGCTGCGGTGGAACCTCACGGAACTGAGAAGGGTGCTTCGAGCTCCGGAGGGGATGCTCCACGACCCGGTCGCCTTCGACCTGCCGTACGCGTACGTGGACGCTTTGACAATCGTGCGCGGAACGTGGGTTGAAGCCCTCCAAGCACCCGGATTAGGGCAGCCGCTCCTGGGTTCCCTCCCACTGGACACGTCGCCCGCTTTCTCCGCGTGGCTGCTGAACGAGCGTCGCCACATGCGAGCCTCGACACTCGCGATACTTCGCGAGGCAGCCCTGAACCGGCTGGCTTCGGGCGCCGCGGGCCAAGCGATAGAGCTGGCCGCTCGCCTAGTCGCTCTCGAACCTTTCGACGAGACCTACCAAGCTCTGCTCATCCGTAGCTATGCCACGTCCGGAGATCGAGACGGCGCCGCGAAGCAGCTCGCCGCTTGCATCGAGTTGTTCCGCAAAGAACTCGGCGTAGAACCTGGTCCCCAGGTGATAGAAGCGCTTCACGTGGCAGCAGCATCGTCCACGACCCGCTCCTTGGGGGGTCGCGCCGCCGCCGAGACCCAATTCGACGCGGGAGAAGCGGCCCTGCGCGGCGGGGCCATCGACGCCGGGATCGAGTGCCTGCGACGATCGATCGCAGAGGCTCATGCTTGCGGCGATATCGAACTGAAGGCGCGCGCCCTGCTCGCGCTCGGAAGCGCGCTGATCCACTGGCGTTCTCACGAAGAAGGAGAAACAGCCGTACACGAAGCCATCGCTGCCGCCCGGAATGCCGAAAAGGGCGAGCTGGTAGCAGCCGGTTGCTATGAGTTGGCGTGGCGAGAGTTCCTGGCAGCGCGCTACCAACGGGCTCTCAGATGGTTGGACGAAGGTGCTCCCCATGCAGGGAACGACCCTTCCCTTCTATCGGCCATCGACTGGATCCGAGGGAAGTGCTTCACGGAAACCGGGCGCTACGAGGCCGGGATCACGCTCTTGTCTTCTTCAGTCGACCTAGCGGAGAGAGCAAACGACCCGCTGCGGCTGGCGTTCTCCCTCGCATCCCTAGGGCGCTCCTATCTCTTGAAGCGAGACCTTGGACCCGCCCGTGCGGTACTCGAAAGATCCGTTGAGGTCATCCGCTCATCGGGGATGGACTGGTTCGCACCTTGTCCCATGAGCTTCCTGGCGGAGGTGTTGTTGCTCGAGGAAGATCTAGAGCGAAGCTCAGAGACGTTCGAGTACTCGTTTGCAATGGCCCGGCAGGTTAACGACCCGATGTTCGAGGCGTTCGCGCTAAGGGGATTGGCCCTTATTGCCGCACGTCGTGGCGATGTGGTGGAAGCCGTCGCAAGACTGGAGGATGCACGTATCCGACTGGTGGGGCCGCTCATGAGCGAATGGACGATGGCTTTCGTGCTCGATTCTCTCTGCGCTATCGGCTGCAACCACGATCTTGAGAAAACATCGACATGGACAGATGACTTAGAGAACTTGGCAGGGCGCACCGGCATGAAGGAGATGCTGGCACGTGCGTATCTCTACCGTTACCGGTTGGGTTCTCGCGACGCACTCGACGCCGCCGAGAACATCGCTCGTTCCATCGACAATCCCCAACTCATTCAAGAGTTAACGGCTGCACGCGCCGAGGCGAACGAAAGGATGCTTTCGACAGGTTGATCCGAGCCTGGCGCGGGACCTCGGCTACCCGAACAGGATCGTGAAGCTCGGATCCCGTGCGTAGAGAGTCAAGAAGGCGTCCACGATCACGGGGTCGAACTGGCGGCCGGCTGAGGAACGAAGCCGCCGACAGGCTTCCTCGGCGGCGAGGCGGCCGCGATAAGGACGGTCCGTCGTCATAGCGTCGAAAGCGTCGCACGTCAGGATGATGCGGCTCTCGATCGGGATCGCCTCGCCTACGAGACCGTCGGGGTAACCACTGCCGTCGTAGTGCTCGTGACAGTGACGGACGATCGGACGAACCTCTTCGAGCCGCTCGATGGGGGCAAGTATCCGCTCCCCCAACTCAGGATGCGTGCGCATGATGTCCTTCTCTTCTTCGCTCAAGGGACCAGGCTTCGAGAGGATGTCCGAAGGGATACCGATCTTGCCGATGTCGTGGAAGAGGGCGCCCATCTCGAGGTTCTTCAGCTTCTTCAGACCGAAACCGAGGTAGTCGCCCACCTGTTTGCTCATGTCGACGATCGAGCGGGTGTGAGAAGAGGTGTACTCGTCCTTGGCCTCCAGAGCGTTCGCCAACGCTTCGACCGTGGAAAGGAAAGTCGTCTCGAGAGTTTCGAAGCCTATAGCGTTGTTGATCGCGAGCTTGGCGTGGTCTGCGATGCCTCCCAGCAGACGGATCTTCCGCTCGGAGAACTCATAGTTGCCCAACGCCGGCGCACCGACGGCCACCGCTGCCAGACGTCCACCCTCCAGGCGCATAGGAGCCACGGCGTAGGTGAGTCCGGCACCGATCTGGTGGGCCAGAGCCAGATCCGGGTACTGGTGAGGACGAAGGACGAAGGGTTCCGTGGCTTGGACCAATGGCTCGGACATCTCGATGGGGATGCGCATGTCGAGCGCGGCCTCCCGTTCGGGTCCTTGGAATCCCCAGAGCGCCTCGGGAAGAAGATCACCGCTGACCGGATCCTGGATGAAGATGCCCGTGCGAGGTGATCCGACAATCCGCGCCGCCAGCTCAGCCGTCGTTAGGAGGATCGCATCGAAGCCTTCGGCGAGAGAGAGTTGGCGGCTGAAATCGAGCAGCGCACTGGCGATGTCGGCCGCCTCCTCCTGCTCGCGGTAGAGCACCGCCTTCTGCATCGCTACCGATGCCTGGTACGAAATACCGGCCATCAACCGGAGCCGCTCCTCGGTATAGAAAGCCGCGTCACCCGGCGCGCTCTGGCGGACCACGAAGAATCCGTCCAGGCCGGCGTCGCGTTGGAGAGGAGCAACCGCCATCGTCGCCTCGACCCAACTGCGGCCCGGGAACTGCCGTTCGATGTCTGCCGGTGTCAGAACCAAGGGCTGGCGACGGTCCTTGATCAAACGTTGCCCGTCCACCCCAGGGACCGGTTGCCTGATCAACTTCAAGCCCTCCGAGTCACCCGTATAGCCGGCATGAGCCGCGCAGTCGTAATCCCCGGTGCGCCCGTTCTTGAGCCACAAGGAGACGCGGTCGGCCCGGAGCAGGTCGGTCGTTTCCCGTACGGAAAGGTGCCCGATCTCCTGGAAGGAAGCGGCCTGAGACAGCCGGTCGGCGAAGTCGAGGAGTGAGCGGGCGTTCTTCGCCTCTTCTCGTTGCGCTTCGTAGAGGCGTGCGTTCTCCAGAGCCACAGATGCTTGGCCTGCCAGCACCTCCAGTAACCGGACATCGTCCTCATCGAACTGTTTTTGCCCGAGTTTGGAAACAGTCACGACACCATTGACGCGAGCTCCATAAAGCATCGGTATCGCCATCAACGTTTCTTCGATCTCGTCGGTACCAGGCAGGTGGACTGCGAATTCACAGTCGAGAGCATTCGGCACAAGTACCGATTTAGCCGTTGCTGCCGCACGACCGGTGACCCCTTCACCGAAGCTCGTAACAGCCAGCTGGAAGTCCGAATCATCCGGCACCGAAAACTGGCCGCGGAAGGCAATCGGCACTAGAGAGGACCCTTCAGCGACATATATCCGGCAGTTGTGATAGTCGATGAGAGTGCGAAGTTCGTTGGCGATCGTATCGGCTATCTGACGAACGTCGTTCAGCCGATTCAGCTTGCCGGACAAACTCTGAAGCATTTTCAGGTGGGCGATCGATCGAACGTCACGACTACGTTCCGGCGCGTCGGGGCGCTCGGAGGCCCCGTCGTCGTACAGGAATGCTTGGTTCTTACCCCTCGCCTTCGCCGTCATCATGGCCGCCTCGGCACAACTAAAGAGCTCGCGCGGGTTCATGGCGTGCTCCGGCCCTTGGGCGATCCCGACCGACACCGTGATGGTCCCCGCTTCGTCGAGCTCCATGGCCGCCAAGCGGTCACGAAGCCGACGAGCTAGCCCCAACGCATCACCCGCGTCACATGACGGAAGGATTACCGCGAACTCCTCACCCCCTACCCGGCAAGGCACGTCAGAGGCGCGCACGGTGGCTTGAAGGAGCTCGGCCACTTTGAACAAGACATGGTCGCCGGTAGCATGGCCGTGCACGTCATTCAGCTTCTTGAAGTCGTCGATGTCGAGCATCAGCAGCGCTACGGAATCGTGACTGCGACTAGCGCGTACCAGTTCCGAACGCAAGCGCTCGTGGAAGAACCTGTGGTTGTAAAGCCCAGTTAGCGAGTCCGTCTGCGCCTGATGCTCAAGAGCAACGCGGATATGCGCGTTGTCGATCGCTAAGGCAGCCACTTCGGCGAAACGTTGTGCAAGCGCGAATTCTTCTTCCGTGAACGCAGCATCGCCGAGCCGGTAGATGTTCATCACGCCTTTAACCGACCCCCGTGCCAGCAGAGGGACCGCGATGAGAGCTTCCGGCTCGAGGGGCGTTCCCGGGACGTGACTCACGCGGGGATCAAGGTGGGCTTCATTCACAAGGACGGCTTCGCGCTGCTGCGCGGCCCAACCGGTGATGCCCTGACCAAAGACCGGTTTGCGCGCCATGATCTCCTCGGCGTAACGGTCGCGAACGAGAGTAGGGGTCAATAGCCGCTGGGCCTCGTCCGCCTCATAGATCGTGAGCGTGTCGTAGGGAACGAGATCCATGAGGGCGCCGGCCACGAGGTCCAGCAGGGCGCTCAGGGAGTGCTCCGAGAGGAGGAAATGATAGGTATCGGCAAGACGGCGATAAGAGTCGTCCCCGCCCGGGTGTACTCGAGCTTGACTGGCCCGCGGATCTGCTACCGGCACTCTGCCTCCGTCGTCTTGCGGCCGGTCCAGCCGCCTTGCGTCTGTATCGGTCGGAGCAAGAAAGGCCTTGAGGGCAACACGGATGGATGCGGCCTAAATCATCCCGTAGGTGCGTTCGATATTGAACCGGTAGATAAGCCGCTTCTCCTTCACCATCGCGGCCTTGTACTCCTCGAGATCGTCGGGTTCTCCAGCAAGAACCCGGTACAACGCCAGATTCTGCTCGACAGCCTCGGGACCGTCGAGAATGTCCACCGTCGCTTCGATCCCCAACCAGCTGTAGCGGTTGTCCATATCCAGGACGCAGAGAGCCGCCTTGGGCAGGCGGCGGAGGTGCCCGGTGCGCACGCGATCCTGGGTCCCAGAGCTCCACAACTCGCCATCAACGAGCCCGATCCCGACCATGGCCACGTGCGGCGTGCCGTCCTTCTTCGTGGTGGTCATCACGGCGGTGTGATGCTGATCCAGGAACCCTCTGACCTTGTCGTCCATCAGCCTCTCCTTTGAAGACTTACTCTCATCTGGCTCAGCAATCTAATAGGGCGGCCGATTCCCTCCCGCTCGATACGGAGGACAAGACATGTCGATAGAAGTGACCGAGGAGGCCTTGGAGGTGCTCACGAGGTCCCTCGAATTGAGTGGTGTAGATCGCTCCTCCGGCGGGATCAGGCTCCGCGGGGCCAGGGGCCTCGGCGGAGGGTTCGATATCCAGGTCGAGATGGCTGAGGGGCCTCTCGAGGGTGAGTCCACGGCCGACTGCTCGGGACTGCGGCTCTTCGTGGACCCGGCCATCTCGGAGGCGATCCCCCACGCGGTGGTGGCACTCGAGCCACAACACGACACCGTGGTGGTGCGGCCGAAGGATCCGGGGGCCGACGAGGGGGCGTAAAGGCGGCTACTTGAGATTGACCCACACGGATTTGACCTCTGTGTAGGCCTCCATCGAATGGACACCCAATTCTCGTCCGAACCCCGATTGCTTGTAGCCTCCGAAGGAGACGCTGGGATCGACCAAGCCGTGCCCGTTGATCCATACGGTTCCCGCCTTGATCCCTTTAGCCACGCGGTGCGCCTTCGCCAAGTCCGTCGTCCACACCGAAGCAGCCAGGCCGTAGATCGTGTCGTTGGCAACCTCTATCGCATGGTCCACGTCGTCGACCTCGATCACCGCGGCAACCGGCCCGAAGATCTCTTCTTGCGCGATCCGCATGTCATTGCGCACGCCTGTGAAGATCGTCGGCTGGACGAAATAACCCTCGCCTAGATCGACGGCTCGACCGCCACCTGTCGCGATGTCTGCACCTTCTGAAGAACCGATGTCGATGTAACCAATCACACGTTCGAGCTGCTGCTCGGAAACGACTGGCCCCATGCCCGACTCGTCATCCAGTGCAGGACCGAGCTTCATGGAGGCGGTGGCCTCGATGAGGGACTGTACGAACTCGTCATGGATCGACTTCTCGACGAGGATGCGGCTACCGGCGGTGCAAACCTGACCGGTATTCAGGAAGATGCCGTACATGGATCCTTTCGCTGCGCGCCGCATGTCCGCGTCGGGAAAGACGATGTTCGGCGATTTACCTCCGAGCTCCAGGGTGACTCTCTTTAGGTTGTCCTCGGACGCATGAAGGATCTTGCGACCTACCTCGGTTGAACCGGTGAAGGCGACCTTGTCGACACCGACGTGCTGCGCTAGGGACTGACCCGCTTCTTCGCCAAAGCCCGTAACCACATTCACGACGCCCTCGGGGACCCCGGCCTCGAGGCATAGCTCTCCCAGTCTGATCGCCGTGAGCGGAGTCTGCTCGGCGGGCTTCAGGATGATCGCGTTGCCGAACGCCAGAGCGGGAGCCACCTTCCAGGCCGCCATGATCAAGGGGTAGTTCCACGGGATGATGCCCGCGCACACGCCCACCGGTTCGCGGAGCGTATAGACGAGCATGTCGTCCTGGGTCGGATTCGTCTCACCGAAGATCTTCGTCGGCCAACCCGAGAAGTAACGAAAGACCTCCCCGGCCGCCCATATCTCGCCGGACGCGATCTTCACCGGCTTGCCAGAATCGATCGCTTCGAGCTGAGTCAACTCGTTGATGTTCCGTTTGATCAGCTCACCGAGCTTGTACAGGACCTCCGTGCGCTTTCCGGGGCGGAGCCCGGACCATCGGCGGTCCTCCACCGCGGAGCGCGCCGCAGCGACCGCTTGATCGACTTCGGCCACGCCGGCCCGGGGAACCTCGGTCAGGACCTTCCCGGTCGACGGATCCCTAACCTCGAACGTGGCGCCCGATGAGGCCTCGGCGGGCTTACCCCCGATCAGCATCTTGGGAGCGCTCTCGATGAATTTGGAAACCTCAGACAGGAGCTCGACCTCAGCCATCAGTCGTCCTTCCTATGTCGTGGTGTGTGGAGACCCCAGACTAGCCGCGCCCGAGCAACTATCTCTCTGGCAGAAGCGTCAGCGAGGGGCGAAGCCGGATGCGTAGGTGCCGAGCAAGCGGGTGAAAGTCGAATGGCTGCTCACCTCGGCTAGGGCCTCGATCATTGGGGGTTCGCCTGCCGGAGCCTCGACATCCGCATAGAAGACGTATTCCCACGGTCGTCCCGCGCGCGGGCGTGATTCGAGTTTCGACAGATTGAGATGCCGGTCGGCGAAAGACGCCAGGCAACGCATCAACGAGCCGGAGACGTGCCCCACCCCGAACACCAACGAGGACTTGTCCGCGTCGGCCAACGGCTCAGGGCTCCTCGAGAGGGCGCCGAAGCGGGTGTAGTTGTCGGGATAGGTCTGGATACGTTCGGCCACAACATCGAGTCCGTATATCTCCGCCGCTCGCCGTGACGCGATGGCCGCGGTGGTGTCGAGCTTCTCCTCCGCGACGCGCTTCGCGGCACCGGCCGTATCGTAGTCCGGGCGCAGCTTCAGCCCGAGAGAAGTGAGGAACTCCTCGGATTGCGCGATGGCCTGAGGATGCGAGATGACCTCCACGATGTCGTCGATCGACCGGCCCGGTAAAGCCAGAAGGCAGTGATCGACCCGCACCACGGTCTCGCCCACAAGATGCAACCCATGCTTGAGGAACAGATCGTATGTCTCATTGATGCTGCCGGCTTGAGAGTTGTCCATCGGTACCAGCCCGAAGTCGACCCTGCCGACCTCGACCGCCTCGAACACCCTTCGGATGGAGCTGTAGGGACGATGGTCGAGATTTGGGAACAGTTGCTGCGAACCGGTCTCGGAGTACGCGCCGGCTTCACCTTGGTATGCAACTGTCTTATCCACGTGCATAGCGTAGTCGCACCGACGCGCGCTATGCATCCCCCCGCACGTTCCAAGGAGGGGTATCTCGCAGGAAGAGGGACCTACCGTCTTTGACTTGCGCATCATCGATCAACGCGCCGATGATGCGGCGCGCCGCAGCGAGCGATCTCTCCACCGCATGAAGGGCGCCGTCGCCGTCTCCGGTCTCCATCGAAAGCTTCGCTAGAACCAACCCCTGTAGAACCGCGTCGTTCAGCTCGAGCGCTTGCTCGCGCTTCGCCTCGAGTAACTCAGCGCGAGTCCTGAGCGACTCCGTCAGGCGGGTCTGGGTTAGGTCCCGAGCGATCGTGGAAGCCCCGACGACCATCCCAGCCGCATCCCGAACCGGCGAGATGGTAAGGGAGACCAGGACCTGCTCGCCGTCCTTCTTCACCCAATTCGTCTCGTAGTGCGTGATCCGCTCTCCGGCGATGATGCGGTCGAGGATCTTCGTCTCCTCACCCTTCTGCTCCGGTGCAATGAGGATGGAGATGTTCTTGCCGATGATCTGTGCTTCGGTATATCCGCACAGGCGCTCTGCTCCTCCGTTCCACGCAAGGATCATGCCGTGTCGGTCCTTCCCAAGGATGGCATCCTCAGAAGATTCGACGATGGCCGCCAACATCGCGTTTTGAAGCGCTACCCGCCGTTGCTCTTGAC
This sequence comes from Actinomycetota bacterium, assembly GCA_051001455.1. Taxonomy (GTDB): domain Bacteria; phylum Actinomycetota; class CADDZG01; order CADDZG01; family WHSQ01; genus JBPCNH01. The sequence goes on along the minus strand of JBPCNH010000006.1, from coordinate 45,313 downwards.
TCACGACTACGACCTTAACTTCCGCCCCTTGCGGTTGCGGTCGACGACATCGTTGATCTCAGCCCCGATGAACAGGACGTAAGAGGAAAAGAACATGTAGAACATCAGAACCACGACCCCCGCCAACGCTCCGTACGTCTCTTCGAACGATCCGAAGCTCTCGACCATCACTGCAAAGACCTTCGAGCCGATCAACCAGAGAGGCAGTGCGATGACTGATCCGTGCGACACGGCTTTGAAATCGACCCGCTCTGCCGGAGCGTAGTAGTAGACGAGGGCGTAAGCGAACAGAACGAGGGCGATCAGAGCCGGCCATCTGAGAATCCTGAATACCAACGCGAAGTCGCCGCTTAGGCCCACGCTGCGCGATACCGCCTCTCCGAAACTGGACCCGGCGACGATGAGAAGTAGCGCCACCATCAACAGGATCAGCACTACCAATGCCATCGTCACAGAGACGACACCTCGCTTCAGCAACGGGCGCTTCTCGTCGAAATTCATCATCTTGTTCAAACCGTCGATAACGCCGCGAGCAGTGGCAGACAAGGTATAGAGCGCACCGAGGAGGGCAAGGGCCGGGTAGAACCCGCCGGGGGAAGACGATTCTTTGGCCGTGGTCAAAACCTGGCTGCGCAATGCCTCGATCGCGGGCTCGGGAACCACCGAGGAAACCTGTGACACGAGAGCGTCGACCAGGTCTTTGGCGCCGAAGATGCCCATGACGGAGAACAAGATGACGAGAGCTCCGAATATCGCGAGGAACCCGCGGAACGCGAGATTCCCGGCGTAGGACCGAAGATGGTCCTTGTCGAGCTCATGGATAAGCGCCGAAACCATCTCACCGAACGTGAGCCCTCTAGTCGCGGGTATCTCCCAAGAGACCAGCCGGCCCCAGATGCGCTTCGTCATGGGGTGGTCACTACCCGTTTTCAGCAGGCCAACCCCGGGTAACAGCAGACCTAGCGAACAACAAATGGGAGGAATGATGACAAAGCCTGTCGCCCTGATGACGATCCTGCTTCTGTCGGTCGGCTTCATGAGCGCCTGCAACGACGAGAACGACGACGAGGCCGCTCGCTCCGTGTCGACCACGGTTGAGGCATTCGACTTCTACTTCGACCAGACCACCATCGTGTTGCAACCATCGACATCGGCCACGATCACGCTGATCAATAACGGAGATCAGCTCCACTCCTTCACGGTTCCGGACATGGACGTGGAGCTCGAGGCTCAGAGCGCTCAGGAGGTAGAAGGAACCTTCGGCGTCCCCGAGACTCCCGGAACCTACAATTTCTACTGCAAGTTCCACCCCGATCAGATGAAGGGTGTCATCACCGTAGGCGGGCTGGAAGAGCCGGCGGACCCGGACCAAGACCCACAGCCTGATGCAACCGAGACGGTGATCGTGACCACTCCCGACGATGACGACGAAGACGTCGAGGTGGAGGTCGAGGAGTAAGCCCTTAGCCATAGGGGACCCTCGGTCCAGCCGGGATGTTCCCTGCGTACCCCGTGCTTCATTGGCTGGCCGCATATATCGTCCCACCAGATGAGCAATCCCTACAGAGACCCGTCCGACTCGACCAAGCGTCAGAGTTCCGCCCTGACGGACGGCCCCAACCGTGCCGCGGCGCGGGCGATGTTGAAGGCTGTTGGTTTCAACGACGACGATCTAGCCAAACCCCTCATCGGGGTCGCTACCACCTGGACCGAAACCATGCCCTGCAACCTGAATCAACGTTCTCTGGCCGCCCAAGTGAAAGCCGGTATCAGTACCGCGGGCGGCACCCCGATGGAGTTCAACACCATCTCCATCTCCGACGCTGTGACGATGGGTACGGAGGGGATGCGCGCCTCGCTAGTGAGCAGAGAAGTAATAGCGGATTCCATCGAACTGGTCGCCCGGGGACATCTGTTCGATGGGCTTGTGTGCCTGGTCGGATGCGACAAGACGATCCCCGGAGCCGTGATGGCGCTCGCCCGTCTGGATATCCCAGGGGTGATCCTCTACAACGGCTCTATGGCTCCCGGGCGTTGGAGGGGGAAAGACGTAACGATCCAGGACGTGTTCGAGGCGGTCGGCCGTCATGCCGCCGGAGAGATCGACGATGCCGACCTGCTCGAACTCGAGAACAAGGCTTGTCCCGGGGCCGGCACCTGCGGTGGTCAGTTCACCGCCAACACGATGGCTACGGCCTGTGACTTTCTAGGCATCAGTCCCTCAGGATCGTCAGGTATCCCCGCAACGGAACCCGGGAAGAAAGCGGCGGCTGAAGAAACGGGACGCATCGCGATGCGTCTCCTGAAAGACAACATCAAGCCTTCGCAGATCATGGACCGGCGCGCTCTAGAGAACGCCATCGCTTCCATCGCGGCGACGGGCGGTTCCACGAACGGCGTATTGCATCTGCTCGCGATCGCTCGTGAGCTCGATATCGACCTGTCGATCGACGACCTCCATGAGATCGTTGCCCGCACGCCGATCATCGCCGACCTGAAACCAGGTGGTCGGTTCGTCGCCAGCGACCTCCACAACGCCGGCGGAGTGCCCCTGTTGATGCGTGAACTGCTGAAGAAAGACTTGCTGCACGCGGATTCCCCAACGGTAGACGGCCGGACCGTCTCGGAGATCGCCGGCAGCACTATCGAGACTCCGTTCCAGGAGGTGGTGCGCCCGATCGAAGAGCCCTTGAAGGCCACCGGAGGACTCGCGATCCTGCGAGGGAACCTGTCTCCTGAAGGCAGCGTGGTCAAGCTCGTCGGACACGATCGTCTCTTCCACCGAGGGCCGGCCCGCGTTTTCGATTCCGAGGAGACCTGTTTCCAAGCAGTGGTAGGCCAAGAGATAGAGCGCGGCGACGTCCTCGTGATCCGCTACGAAGGCCCCGCGGGAGGGCCGGGGATGCGGGAGATGCTTGCCGTCACCGCTGCACTAGCCGGAGAGGGGATGGGCGAGCACATAGCCCTCGTCACAGACGGGCGCTTCAGTGGGGCGACCCACGGTCTGATGGTCGGACACGTCGCGCCCGAAGCGGTGAAGCGAGGACCCATAGCCGCCCTCCGCGACGGTGACACGATCGAGATCGATGTCGGAGCGCGGGAGTTGAGGGTGGCACTAGACGATGAAGAGATCGAGAAGCGGCTCGCCGACTGGAGCCCGCCGCCGGCCCGCTACCGAAGTGGGGTGTTCGCTAAGTACGCAGCATCGGTGACATCGGCGTCGGAAGGAGCCGTCACGACACCCACGGAACGCTGAACGCGCCCGTGCGAGTCCCTCCAGAGCCCGTGCCTCTAATCGGCTCCCGGGAGGCCGGGATGCCGCTGTGCTAACCACGCTTGTTCCGCTCTCCCTATCTCGGTCTGAGAGGGTTCGTCATCCCACATCTCCCGCATGATCGCTTGCCAGTTGTTGGTTGCCTCCAAACGCGCGAGTAAGGAGGCCACGCCGAACCCCATCCGGTTCAAGGTGATGACGACCCCCGGCACTCTTACTTTCCTGAGGCTCTGAAAAGCCGGGGAGCGAGGATCGAATCCGGCCGCCGCTATCCCTTGAACGAGCTCCCTGTCGATCTTCATCGGCCGGTCTTCGAGGATGGGGCTGTTCAGCAACCGCAGATGCTCCCAGATGACATCGATCTCCGGAGTTCGCCGATTGAGGACACCCAATGATTCCAGAGCCGCTCGCCCGGCCTCCCTATCTTCATCGATCAGCGCTACCGCTATCTGATGGAGCTCCTCCAGCTGTCCCGGATCGACCGCGCGAACGAGACCGAAATCGAGGAACGCCACGCGCCCATCCGGGAGCAATCTGTAGTTGCCCGGGTGGGGATCCGCCGAGAAGATCAGGAACCTATTGAGGCTTCCGTAGAAGAACCGGAAAAGTATCTCGGCCGTTCGATTGCGAGACGCCTCGTTCTCTTCGAACGCGTCATGGAACGGCGCTCCCTCGATGAACTCTTGGGTGATCACACGGCGACGCGACATCTCGAGAAAAACTTTCGGCACCACGATGTAGGGATGTCCCTCAAAGAGCGCGGCGAAGCGCTCCTGGTTCGCTGCCTCGCGCAGGTAATCGAGCTCTTCGAGCACGCGCTCCCTGACCTCGTTAGCGATCTCCTTGGGATCGATGTTCGGCGCGATCGCGACCGAGAGCTTCGTAAGCGCGCTGATATTCTTCAGATCGCTGCGAACGGCTTCGTCAACCCCGGGATACTGCACCTTCACTGCGACAGATTCCCCCGAGTGCAACTTCGCTTTATGAACCTGACCGATAGATGCTGCCGCGATCGCGTTCTCGTCGAAAGAGGCGAACAACTCGTCGACCGGCGCGCCGAATTCTTCGAGGATGACCTGCTTGGAGGCTTCCGGATCCATGGGTGGAGCTGAGTTCTGCAGCATCGTGAGGGCGTCCTTGTAGGTCGCCAGGTGCTCACCGGGAGCAGCGAACTCGTAGAACGACGCGAGCTGACCAACCTTCATGGCCGCGCCCTTCATCTCGCCCAACATCTGCACGACCTGCTGAGCAGTGGTGTGGTGGAAACCTTCTAGGTACTCCCCCGCTCGTTCGGGCGAGGCGAAAGACTTCACACGCGTACCCAGGAACCGCGCTGCGGATTTCCCGGTTTGGCCCGCGAGCCGCGCTCCCCGCTGCGCCCAACCGGTCGGGATCGGACGACTGCGCTCGTCTTTGTCTGCCATCACGCCTACTCTAGTTGTGTGACGACCACGCGACTCACTGCGACACTGGTTTTACTCGCTCTGCTGGGCGCGGCCTGCTCCGAGCCGGGTGCAGTAGGCGGCTCGGCGGCATCGCAAACGCGCACGGTCACGATCGCATCTACAGCTTCGAAAGCCTCTAGCGCACAGATCGCGAGTGAGCCTTTGGCGCGCTTCTCGAAGAAGAACGCGATGAACCACGTGCGCAAGTTGGCGTCAGAGATAGGCGTGCGCGTGAAAGGCACCGAGGGAGAGCGGCTCGGGATGCGATACGCCGCCAGGAAGTTCCGCTCCTATGGGTACGAGGTAACGATCCAGAAGTTCTCTGTGGATGGCAAAACGTCTCGCAACGTGGTGGCGAGCTGGCCGGACTCGAAGACTTATCCCTTCGTCGTCGGGGGGCACATGGATACGGTCCCCGGCGCGCCGGGAGCCAACGACAACGCTTCTGGAGTAGCCGTCGTCCTCGAGATGGCCCGCATATTCGCCGGGCGCGACCAGGCCCGCTGGCTGAAGTTTGTCGCCTTCGGATCAGAGGAGTCCGGACAGGCCAGCACGCATCACGACGGCTCGCGTGCATACGTCAACCGGCTGGGTCAGAAAGGTCGTCAACGATTGGCCGGCATGATCTCGGTGGACATGGTGGCCGACGGGCGGCCGCTATTGATCGGCCACTCGAACATCGCCGGGAAGCCCGTAGTAGCCAGGACCGTCTACAACAAGATGGACAAGGCAGGGTTCGCGGTGCGATTCATCATCCTGTGTGACTGCTCGGATCACGGGCCCTTCGAGTATGCCGGGATCCCGGCAGGCTTTACCTACAGCGGCCAGGAACCTGACTATCACTCCCCTACCGATACCGTGTCGAACATGAGCCCCGATGACCTCGCCCGAACCGGGAAGGCCGTGCGGGCCTTCCTGAAGCACGTGGACAAAGCCATGCTCGACCGCTTCCGCCGCTCCTAAGCCGATGCTGGGGGCGCCAAAGCGCAGATCGGGCTTTCGAAAATTTCGCCACGAGGCTGGAGGAATCCAGGGTGATCCCCCGAAACTGCCAATATGAGGGGTATCCTGATGAGTAATCGACCGTGGAAGGACGCACGATGGCCGACCCGCTGACGGACCGGTTCGAGACCTACGACCCAGACGACGAAACCTACGCCTCAGACGACGAGGACTACGTCTGGGAGGAGGAAACGGATGCCCGGGGTCCCAAGCCGAACGTTCTCTGGGGCCGCGTAGCGATTCTCGCCGGCTTAGTCCTGCTCGCCTTCCTGTTCGGGAGGATGACCGCAGGCGGAGGAGTGCCGGCCGCCGACCTCGACCGAGCACAAGATCGCATCGAAGAGCTCCGTACCGAGAATGCACAGCTCAAAACGGAGATAGCCGCGCAGGAGCAGGATGATCCGGGCGCGGCCGAAGCTCCTGCAGAGACCGAAGACTCAGAAGAAGCCGAGACGGCCGAGTCACAGGACCAGACCTACACCGTCCAGTCTGGAGACTCCTTGACGACCATCGCCCAGCGCTTCTATAACGACGCGTCGTTGGACGACTTCCTCGCGGAAGCAAACGACATCTCGGATCCCACCAAACTCTCCGTCGGCCAGGAGCTCCGGATACCGCCTAAGCCCGAATAGGGCTCTTACAGCCTCTCGGTCGCACGCAGAACGGCGCGGTCCTGCATCTACTCGCCCGCGAGGGTAGGGCGTGCAGAGGAGGGACTTTTGGGATTCAAGATCATCGAACACACCGCGGACGTCGGGATCCGGGCCACAGGCTCCACGGTCGAAGAGGTGTTCGAGCAGACGACGCTCGGGCTCTTCGACATCCTCGGCGCATGGCATCCCGGGGAGGAAGGGGAACCGTCGAAGCTCGAGCTCGAAAGCAACGACCTCGGTGCCTTGATGGTGGACTGGTTGAATGAGGTCCTCTACGTGCAGGATGCCCGCGACATCTTCTTCACCGGGCTCTCGATCGACGGGATCGAGGGGACCAAGATCAGAGCCACCTTATCGACGCTGCCGAGGAAGGACGAGCTCGACGGCACCGCCGTCAAAGCGGTGACGTTCCACGGTCTGGTGGTCGAAGGCGATCGGGATGGATGGACCGCTCGGGTCTATGTCGACGTATGAGAGGGGGGTTGTGACTCACGAACCGCAGCAGATCGAAGAGTTCCTTTGGGAGATCCCCAAGGGGTACGTCGACGGGATGAACGTCCCGGGGCGTGTGTTCGCGTCCGAAGCCTTGTTCAGGAAGGCGCAGGAGGACAAGGCGATAGAGCAGGTGGCGAACGTCGCGACGCTGCCGGGCATCGTCGGCGCCGCCCTTGCCATGCCGGATATCCACTGGGGCTACGGGTTTCCCATCGGAGGCGTCGCCGCTACCGACGCCGATGGTGGCGGGGCCATCTCACCGGGAGGGGTGGGGTTCGACATCGGCTGCGGCGTTCGGCTCCTCCGAACCGACCTCGAGTGGGCCGCGGATGTAAAGCCCCAGGCACGCGCCCTGATCAACATGCTGGGAAAGCGCGTACCAAGAGGGGTCGGCGGGAAGGGACGACTGCCGGTAGCCAGGGAAGATATCGACAGGGTCCTCACCGAGGGGGTTCGCTTCCCGCTCGGCCGGGGGATCGGTTCCGAAGAGGACGCAGAGTTCTGCGAGGACGCCGGCACCCTTCCGGGCGCGCGTCCGGGGAAAGTGTCCGAGCGCGCCAAAGAGCGAGGCGGTCCACAACTCGGCAGTCTCGGCGGAGGCAACCACTTCCTCGAGGTCCAGGTCATCGACGAGATACGCGACGAGCGAGCAGCAGACGTCATGGATCTCCGCATGGGTCAGGTGTGCGTGATGATCCATTCCGGTTCTCGAGGCATCGGTCACCAGGCCTGCACCGACTACGTGCGAGACCTCGATCGATTGATGCCGGAGCTAGGCATCGATCTTCCCGACCGGCAACTCGCATGTGTACCGATGGACCATCCAAAAGCCGAGGATTACTTCGGAGCGATGGACGCAGCGGGGAACTACGCCCGGGCGAACCGTCACATGCTCATGGATGCGACACGCGAAGCTTTCGCAGGCGTCTTCGGTCGCTCCTCCAAGGACCTCGGCATAGAGCTCGTCTACGACATCTCCCACAACCTCGCCAAGATCGAGGAATACGAGATCGAGGGACGCATTCGCCGCCTGTGCGTTCACCGGAAAGGAGCAACGCGCGCCTTCGGGCCGGGCCATCCGGAACTTCCCGTGCGCTACCGGGACATCGGGCAGCCGGTCATCATCCCCGGAAGCATGGGAACCGCTTCTTACGTACTGGTTGGGCTGGAAAGCGCTAGAGACCGCAGCTTCTCCTCGACATGTCACGGTGCGGGTCGAGCCATGAGCCGGACGGCAGCCAAGAAACGGATGCAAGGGAGTGCCCTGAAGCATGAATTGGCCGCTCGAGGGATCATCGTCAACGCGGGCAAGACCAAACAACTCGCGGAGGAAGCCCCCTACGCTTACAAAGACGTCTCTGAGGTAGTGGAGACCTGCGAAGGCGCAGGCCTGAGCGGCGTCGTAGCGCGCCTCCGGCCGATCGGAGTGATCAAAGGATGACTCTTACGATCCAAAAGAATCTTCGACAAGGCATAGGTGATGGTGATGAGTGAAGTTTTTCAAGGGATCAGTCAGAAAGCTGTGGTCGCGGGAAACATCACATGGAGGGTGGCGTCCACGGGTCCAGAAGACGGCCCTGCCATCTTGCTGGTGCACGGTTTCCCCGAGCACTGGAGGACCTGGACCCTGCAGATGCCCGCTCTAGCCGGCGCCGGCTTCCGGGTGCACGCCTGTGACCTGCCGGGGTACGGAGGCACCTCGGCACCGAGTGGGTATGACATCCCGACGGTAGCCGCAGGGATGGCCGACCTGGCCCGGGAACTATCCCCGGACGGCGTTCATCTCGTAGGGCACGACTGGGGCGCGATCGTCGCGAACGGCGTTGCTTACTTCCACCCAGAGACGGTCCGCTCGATAGTCGCGGCCTGTGGTCCTCACCCCGGTTCGTTCGGAACCGGGAAACGGCATCCCCAGCAACTGATGAAATCCTGGTACGTGATGTTGTTCCAAGTCCCGTACATCGAACAATTGCTCGGATTCCGAACGTTGATCGAACGCGCTCTTCCGGATGCAGTCGTGGGGATCGACACCCGAGAAGAGATGGCGCGCGCGCTCTCCTACTACCGAACGAACTTTGCCCCTTGGGGCCCGGCACAGGAGAAGATCGGATCAATCAAGCAGCCGGCTCTTGTCATCCATGCGCAGAAGGACATCGCTATCACCGACGCGATCATGGACGTCACTGCAGAGAAATTCGAGGATCTACGGGACTACATCAAGATGCCGAACGGTCACTTCCTTCAACGCGACGGAACGGAAGAATTCAACCGGCACCTGGTGGCATTCCTGAAGTCGGTCTAACGGCTCTCAGCCTGACCCCATTCCTTCAACGCCGCGACCTAACCAACACAGAGCGGACCTGACGCACCGGATAGTCGAGAGCATCGGAGTTACTGAAGTACCCGAGCGGTTGCCACGGCCCGCCATTCACGCGCCACCGCGCCTCCCACATGACGATGACCGCCACCGTTCTCAAACCTCTGCTCTCGTACATGTGCGCGATATTTCCGGGCCGCCGAGGTGACCATGCGCGCCCCGGATATCCGGTGGTCCGCCGGTTCCCATCCCCGAAGTCCCAGCCGTACTGCACCGGCCGCGCCTCGGCGGTAACCGTCATCCCACCTGCAGAGGCTGTTGCAACGACCGGGCGGGGTTCGGATGCCAGCCAGAAGTAAGACGGTAGTCCGGTGAGACCGACCCCCCTCGGCGCAGCGGTCAGCTGTGGGCGATCCGCAAGAGCCACGGCCTTGTCGCCGGCTATGGCAGCGAGTTGCTCGGGTGTGATCTGCGCGCCTCCCTCTGCATCCGGTGGCGCATCGACGGGAGCCGGCGCCGCGAAGGAGAGACAGTCGGCGGTCGTAGCCTCGAACATCAACATCGAAAGATCGATGCCCTTCGCGCTCTGGTCGCTGAACACCGGAGCACAAGAGTGCGGCTGTATCCCCACCAACACCACCGCTCCACTTGAATCCAGAGAAATTGGACTCGGATCAGGATCTGAACTAGAGACCGAAATAACTTCGGCTTGGGCGGACACGCCATTGGGGCCGCCTTCACCAAAGGTCAAGGAAGCAGATTTCGACTCTTCAGCGAAGGCAAGAGATTCCACGCAAATGGAAAGCGCACATCCTGAAAATAGAATTAGAGATGCGATGCGATTAGCCATCGCGCGGTTCCAGTGTCTTGGAGTTGTGGATTCTCCAACCACTTTCGGTAGCACGAAGGACCCAGGAAATAACGGAGACGACAGGCTTGTCCCTCTCCGACACATCTTTCCCCGCTGAATCAATAATTTTGACGTCCCGTTCCAACACTTGCAGGAGTACAGCCCTTTCTCGGCTTAGCTGCTCGATCTCTAGCGACCGCGAATGGTGTCGTATTTCAGCTCTGAGGTCCTCCCGCTTCATGTGACGAATCTCACGTTGAATGATTGGTCGCAGTGGACTATCAGGGGTTAGGAAATCGTCAAGATAACGGATGGCTGCGTTTTCGTAAGCTCCGAATCTGGCCTCTTCGAGAAGCGAAAACTCAGCGAGCAACGTCGCGCGTGCGTTCTGAAGCTCCGACCCTTCCTCGCCACCACTACCGACCGCTGCAACGCGGACTGCAGAACGACTGTCCTTTGCCAGTTGGGCGTAAGCGAAGACTGCGAGGATCAGGGTTCCTAGGATCGCGGCAGCTAGCCACGGGTTCAGGTGCTTGCGCGTTGGGGCTGCGTGGTCGCTCGATGACCTCGATTCCGGCTCGTGCACCGCCCCCCGCCTCCAGGTGGAAGAAGTCGCACATAGTCTAAGACGAACCGAGCATCCTCGCCATCCTCTGGAGGGGAGTATTCCTCCGCTGATAAGGACAGAACAATTCAATGGCCTCAAGATTGCGCATTGCTGGAAAGAGATACCTCCCGCCGACATGGCTGCGGCTGTCCCGTCGCTTCGTAGAAGAGGCAGAGAAGGATCGCATCACCGGCGTGGCCGCCGAGGTCGCATTCTTCGCGGTCTTGAGCGTCTTCCCCGGACTTCTGATGTTGGCCGCCGCCGTGGGTTCGATCGACGCACTGGCCGGGAGCGACCTGGCAGCGAGATCCCAGGAGGTCGTTCTCGGCTTCCTGCGGGACATCCTCACGGATCGTGCCGGGGGAGCCATCCGTGCGACCGAGGAACTTTTCGAAGAGGACAGGGGCGGCCTCCTGACGTTCGGAGCGATCGGCGCTCTCTACGCTCTCACGCGGGGATTCACTGCGATGATCCGAGCCTTGGACGTGGCTTACGACATCAAGATCGACCGCAGCTGGGTCAGACTCCGGCTGCAAGCGCTGTTGATGGCGCTGGGTGGGCTCGCCATAACGATCACGGTTCTGGGAGTGGCTATCGCCGGTCCGGAGATCGCCCAGACCCGGTTCGTCGGTACGGCGTGGCTATGGTTGCGGTGGCCGGCCGCTGCCGTCCTGCTGGCAGGATGGGCCCTGCTCGTCTTCCATTTCGGCCCGGCGCGCCGTACATCGTGGCGGTCGGACATGCCCGGTGCGATCGTCAGCACCGTCCTATGGCTGCTGGCCACGGCGGGCTTGCGGATCTACCTCGACATCGCAGCGGCCGGGAACGAGATCTTCGGTGTGCTCGGCGGAGGGTTGATCATGCTCATCTGGCTCTACCTGCTCAGCCTCGGGCTCCTCGTCGGAGCCGAACTGAATTCGCTGCTTGCAGACATGAAGGGCGAGCGAGAGGTGGAGCCGGTCCCGGTGTAGGTCCTGGCCGGGGCGATCGTCTTCGGGACCCCCTGGAACGAAAAAGTTAGGGACGTTGGCATCGAGGGCAGAAGGTGGTGCCTCTGCCGCCGAGCACGATCTTCTTCAGCGGCGTACTGCACCGTGGGCACGGAAGACCTGAGCGCCCATAAGCGATCAGGAACGACACGTTGCGACCCGACTCGCCGTTCACCATCTGGTAATCGCGGAAGGTCGTTCCTTCTCGCTCGATCGAGGCGCGCAGGACGTCACGGATCGCGCCGTGCAGGGCCCGGGCACGCTTGCTACCCACCCGGCGCGAAGCGGGATGTATCCGCGCCTGCCACAAAGCCTCGTCGGCGTAGATGTTGCCGACGCCGGCGACCGGTCGTTGGGACAAGAGGTAAGGCTTCACCGGTGAGTTGGTGCGAGCGAGGTCCTGAGCGAAGAGCTCCGGATCGAAATCATCCGATAACGGTTCCGGTCCGAGCTTCGCGAGAGTAGGAAGGCCCGAGTAGTCACCCTCGTCGACTACCGCCATACGTCCGAAACGCCGCACGTCACGAAAACAGAGGGCCCGGCCGTCGTCCAGATAGAGGATCGCCCGTACGTAAGGGTCGTCGAGGTCAAAGCGAAAAGCTCCGGTCATCCCGAGATGGAGGATCAACTCCAGCCCCTCATCGAGCGGGGCTATGAGGAACTTGCCGCGCCTTGTCACCTGCTCGATCGTGCGACCCGTGGCACGGTCCACGTCGTGGAACTGGCGAGTCATCGCAGGATGGGGATCGGTCCACACTTCCTCGACCCTCCGCCCACTCAACTCCGGGTCGAGCTGTCTCCGAACCGATTCGACCTCGGGCAGCTCGGGCATCTCCTGAGGATATTGCCCGCCACACGATGGGCCGTTCGATGAAGGATCGGCCGAAGCGGGTAATTTGAGCTGCATGACACAGCATCGGGTCGATCCCGCCGATCTTCCCTACGCGCCCGGGAAGCTTCCTCTGAAGGACGAGGTGGGCGCCGACGGTTTCTTCGCGGTCGACATGCGCGCAGGCAGGGTCACGAAAGTGGAGGATTTCCCCGAGGCTCGCAACCCGTCATGGAAGCTGACCGTCGACTTCGGACCGGCCGTGGGCGAGCTCACAACCAGCGCGAAGGTCACCAACTACTCGAAGGAGCAACTGCAGGGGCGATTGGTGGTCGGGGCGATCAATCTCGGGACCAGACGCATCGCCGGTTTCAAGAGCGAGTTCCTGGTGCTCGGAGCACTCGATCCCGACGGGACGGTCCGCTTGCTTCAACTCGAGGACGACGTGCAACCCGGCGCGCCGATCGCCTGATCGCTGTGGGATCTGTTCTCGAACTAGAGACCAAAGTCATCGATCTCGCGCTCGCCGAGCCGTTCTCGATCGCGCACGTCACGTGGGAGAAGGCCACCAATGTCTTCGTAAAGGTCTCGTACGAGGAACAGTTCGGATCTGGGGAGGTCTCACCCGACGACCGGTGGGGCGAGACCCCGGACTCGGTGGTGAAGGAGCTCCTCGAGTTGGATCTCTCGGAGCTTGATGGGCCTTTCGATCTGGAGGGGCTGTCTCGATCGCTGCCACCGGGCTCGGCGCGCGCGGCGCTGGACATAGCGATGCACGATCTCGCCGCAAAGATCGCCGGCGTCTCGGTTCGAGAGATGCTCGGTCTGGGACGCGCGGCGCCGCCACCAACCTGCATCACGGTCCCGATCACCGATCCCGACAGCATGGCGAGGCGGGCCGAGAAACACCGTCACTTCCCGGCCATCAAGACGAAGGTCGGATTCGAGGGAGATGTCGAAGCCGTCGCGGCCATACGCTCGGTATTCGACGGCCGGATCAGAGTGGATGCCAACGAAGGTTGGGACATAGACACCGCCATCGATCGTCTAACTTCCCTAGCCCCCTTCGATATCGAACTCTGCGAACAGCCCATACCGAAGGGAGACCTGGAAGGTCTGCGGCGAGTCACCGAGGCCTCTCCGATCCCAGTGTTCGCGGACGAGGATGTCGGCGGAGCGCATGACGTAGCCCGCTTGGTAGGCCGCGTTGATGGTGTCAACCTGAAACTCCGCAAGGCAGGAGGGATCCGTGAAGTCGTGAAGTCGATCGCCACTGCACGCGCCCACGATCTAGGGGTGATGATCGGCTGCGATCTCGAGAGCGGCATAGCTGCTACGGCAGGCGCCAGCGTGGCGTCCTTATGCGACTTCGTTGATTTGGACGGGCCACTGCTCCTGGCCCGAGATCCGCATCCGGGGGTTCGATACCGAGACGGTCGTCTAGAACTTCCCCCTGGTCCCGGCCTGGGGATAGAGAGTCTTCCGTGGTGAACGTGGATCGGCGCTGGTGCGTGCTCGCCGACGGCTGGCTCACGACGAGGAACGCCAAGACTGCACACGGGGTGATCAAGTACGGACGTGATCCCGTCGTCGCCGTTCTCGATCGTGAACATGCCGGCGCTACGCTCGACAAGGTGCTTCCAACGATGGGAAGCAGCGCTCCGGTCGTCGCCTCCCTGGAAGAAGCGATCGAACTCGGTGCGAATTCATTACTACTAGGCGTCGCGACTCCTGGTGGGTGGATACCCGACGAATGGCGTGGCTGGTTGACAGAAGCACTGCGCGATGGATTCGAGATAGCCAACGGTCTGCATCGCTTCCTCAGGGATGAACCGGAGCTTGTGAAATTAGCTGAAGAGCAGGGAGGAACCCTCTGGGACGTGCGTGCCGTGCCCCACGACATCCCTCTGTCCTCCGGCAAAGCTCTCGATGCTCCACAACGCATCGTGGGAACCGTAGGCAGCGATTGCGCGGTAGGGAAGATGACAGCCGCGCTCGAGCTCGTCGAGGCAGCTGCCGCCGGTGGCGTCACCGCGGAATTCATAGCCACCGGTCAGACAGGGATCCTCATCGCCGGACGTGGGATAGCGGTCGATCGGGTGATCTCAGATTTCATATCGGGTGCCGCGGAGCGGTTGATCCTCGAGGCGGATCCCGCGTCGGAGGTTCTGCTGGTCGAAGGCCAAGGCGGGCTATGGCACCCGTCCTATTCCGGAGTCACTCTGGGACTCTTACACGGGAGCGCGCCGGAGGCGCTGGTGCTGGTGCATCAGGCCGGACGCGAAGCGATAGAGGAGCCTCCCTACACGCGCTTACCCCCGCTGGCGGAGATGATCCAGACCTACGAGCAGCTCGCGTCGGCCGTACGACCCTGCAAGGTCGCAGCGATCGCGGTGAACTGTAGGGGGCTCGGCGACGAGGCTAGTCGGGCCGCGATAGCCGATATCGAAGACGAAGCCGGTCTCCCGGCGGCCGACGTATGGAGAGGCGGCGCGCCGGTTCTGTGGCAGGCGGTGTCAACTACCCTGGGACCACGATGAGCGACAAGAGTGGAGACGAGGACAGGATCCGAAGCGGGCGCACCAAGATCCGCGGCGGCAATAAGTGGACCGAGGACTCGGCTCTCCTCGAGCGTCCCGACGTCGAATTCACCGACACGGATCCGTGGCGGGTACTTCGGATCCAAGCTGAATTCGTAGAAGGGTTCAACACCCTCGCGCGCGTACCACGAGCGATCAGCGTTTTCGGTTCTGCTCGGCTAGACGAGGATCATCCCTATTACAAGGCGGCGCGGGAGGTAGGAGCGGAACTCGCGGGTGCCGGATTCGCGGTGATCACCGGAGGTGGCCCCGGTTTGATGGAGGCAGCCAACCGCGGCTGCAAAGAAGCGGGTGGGTTCTCGGTTGGCTGCAACATCGAGTTGCCTTTCGAGCAAGGTCTGAACGACTACGTAGACCTCGGCATCGATTTCCAATACTTCTTCGTCCGCAAAACGATGTTCGTCAAGTACGCGGACGGCTTCGTCGTCTTTCCCGGCGGATTCGGCACTTTCGACGAACTCTTCGAAGCACTCACGTTGATCCAAACGGGCAAGGTGCTGCGCTTCCCCGTTGTGCTATTCGGATCCGACTACTGGCAAGGACTCATCGACTGGCTGACGGAGAACCCTATCGACCAGGGCATGATCTCCCCGGAAGACATGCATCTCTTCAAGGTGTCCGACTCTCCGCAGGAATCCATCGAATACATCCAAAGCGTTCTCGCCCAAAGGCTACCCGCGTCGGCGGGATCAGAACCGCAGGTTGATGAGGACAAAGGGGACGCCCAATAGGTGTGGCTCTAGGGGTGATCGTGGCGGTATTTCTCGCCGGGCTGCGCCATGGCTTCGATATCGATCACATCGCCGCTATCACGGACATCACCAGCTCGCAGAGCAACCGGCGCCGCTCCTTCTGGCTCGCCACGACATACGCCGCGGGACATGCGTTGGTAGTCGTCGCCCTGGGCTCGGCAGCAGTGCTGGTCGGTCAGAGCATCCCGTCGGGACTGGACTCCTTCATGAGGCGGCTGATCGGCGCCACTTTGGTCGCGCTCGGGGTGTACGTCATCTACTCCGCCCTGCGCTTCGGCCGCGCCTTCAAGGTCCGCAGCCGCTGGATGCTCGCCATCGCGGGCGTCCGGACCGCGCTCAGGTGGCTCCGGCGCGATGAGGAGGAATCGATAGAGATCGAACACACGCACGCTCATCTCCCGGGCCACCACCTGCACTCACACGCGTTACGCGACGACGGTGGTCTGCGGGTAAAGACGGTGACTCACGTACATCCGCATCGCCACCTGGTGCCGATGCCGCCGGATCCGTTCACCGAGTACGGCACGAAGACGTCGTTCGGTATCGGGATGCTGCACGGGGTTGGTGCCGAGACTCCGACGCAGATACTGCTTTTCGCGACCGCCGCCGGGATGGCCGGTCATCTGGGTGGAACGGTGCTCCTGGGTGCCTTCGTACTCGGGCTCTTCGTGGGCAACACGATCCTGGCCATCGTTTCGACGATGGGATCGATCACAGGAAGGCGTACTCCGATCGCTCATGCATTCATGGCCGGAGTCACGGCGTCCCTAAGCCTCTACGTTGGCACGCTCTACCTATTGGGTCGCGACGATCTCTTGCCGGGGCCGTTCGGCGGGTGACTCGATCCGGGGCGCCTATCTCCGGCGATAGCTGATGCTGCGGAAGACGGCTAACAACAGCATGGCCATCAGGATCGAGCCGATCCACGCGATCCCCTCTTGCCTCCCGAAGAGTTCGGCCCAAAGCTTTCCACCGAGCAGCGCTCCCGCCACTCCGATGAAGATCGTGCCGAGACAACCGATGGGATCCCTGCCCGGAAGGAACGCCCGGGCGAGCAGTCCGATGATGCCCCCAACAACGATCCACGACAGCCAACCCATGTTGCCTTCCATATCGCTCCTCGTCTTCGCCGCCCCGGGGCCACTACGCAGTGACGCCACGCACGGTACCGGACAACCGACAGGGTCCTCGTCCCTCTCCCATGTCGCGAAGCGAAGCCGCCTGCGGGATACCTCCGAAGAACTTGGGGAATGATGTCCTTACCGATACCGAAGTGGAGGAGCGCCAATGGAATACCGGCATCTTGGACGCAGTGGACTCGAAGTGTCTCCTCTATGTCTCGGCACCATGAATTTCGGGCCGCAGACCACCGAAGAAGATTCCCACGCCATCATGGATCGAGCTCAGGAGCTCGGCATCAACTTCTTCGATACGGCGAATGTCTATGGGTGGAAAAAGGGAAAGGGAGTCACCGAGCAGATCGTCGGGCGGTGGTTCGCGCAAGGCGGGGGTCGTAGGGACCGAACCGTGATCGCGACCAAGCTCTACGGATCGATGAGCGACTGGCCGAACGACACGTTTCTTTCGGCTCGAAACATCCGCCGCGCTTGCGATGCCTCGTTGAAACGGCTCCAAACCGACCACATCGACCTTTACCAGATGCATCACATCGATCGGAAAACGCCGTGGGACGAGATCTGGGAAGCGATGGAAACGCTGCGCGCTCAGGGAAAGATCCTTTACGTCGGCTCCAGCAACTTCGCGGGTTGGCATATCGCCAAGGCTCAAGGCGTGGCAGCCCGTCGCAACTTCATGGGGCTCATCTCCGAGCAATCCATCTATAACCTCGTCACCCGCGCTGTGGAGCTAGAGGTCTTGCCGGCATGCCAAGACTTCGGCCTCGGAGTCATCCCGTGGAGCCCGCTGCACGGTGGGTTGCTTGGAGGCGTGCTGAAGAAGGAGAAGGAGGGCAAACGGCGCTACGAGGGTCGCGCCAAGGATGCGATCGAGCGATGCCGCGACCAGATCCAGGCTTACGAGGATCTATGTAGCGAGCTGAGCCACGAGCCGGCGGCTGTGGGGCTCGCTTGGTTGCTCCATCAACCTGCGGTCACCGCTCCGATCGTGGGCCCTCGCACCCTCGATCAATTGGAAGGGAACCTGAGGGCTCTCGATATCGAGTTCGACGAGGACACCCTCTCGAAACTCGACACCATCTGGCCGGGCCACAAGACCGCACCTGAGGATTACGCCTGGTAATCGTCTACCCGGGCGGCGCCCTGGGTCGGAATCTCAGGCGAACTAGACCGATAGGATCCGTGCTTAGGGCAGGGATCCGGGCAGAACGGGCGAAGTCCGACATAGCCCCTAACAAGCCGGCCAGGAGAGACACGTGCGCTTATCGGCCTCGAGAACCGCCGTAGTCGGGATACTCCTCGGCACGCTCTTCGCTCCAGGGATAGCTTTCGCGCATGCCGAAAGGGAGGCAGCTTTCCCCGATGGCAGCGGCAAGGTTCCTAAGTATCGACCCATGATCGCCGAACCGAATCTCGTCGTCTGCACCGACGACAGCCTGCGGAGCATCATGAAGATCTCCGACAAGAAACTCCGGAGTGACAACCTGAAGCTCCTATGGACATGCCGCTTCAACAACATCCAGGACGCGGTGAACGCAGTTGTCACGCGGGGCAGCACGATCTACGTGCTGCCGGGGGTCTACAGAGAGAAGCCCTATCGAGCTCAGCCGAAGTGCGCCGAGCAGGTGGGCCAGGAGGGTTCACTGCTTACTTACGAGGAGCAGCTCACCTGCCCGCACGCGCAGAATCTGATCGGCGTCTTCGGTGACAGAAAACCAGACGACGACAAGCGTGAATGCAACGCTCCCGTCTGCGACCTCCAGATAGAAGGCACCGGGGAGGACCCTGAAGACGTCTTGATTACGGGGGGCTTCACAGGGGACGGACAGTGGATGAAGTTAAACGGCATCCGTGCGGACCGAGCGGACGGCGTGTATTTCAGGAACTTCACGATCGAGCTGTTCGAATTCAACGCTCTGTATGTGCTCGAGACGGATGGGTTCGTCATCGATGGAGTCGTCTCCCGTTACAACGATGAGTACGGGTTCCTGACCTTTGCCGTCGATCACGGTGTCTACAAGAATTGTGAGGGTTACAACAACGGAGATTCGACCATCTATCCGGGCTCCGCATCGGACGTCAATTCCGGAGACGAGGACTACACGCAGAAGAAACGCTGGGCGATCGAGATATTCGATTGCAAGAGCCATCACAACGCTCTCGGCTATTCGGGAACCGCCGGGAACTCGGTGTACGCGCACGACAACGAGTTTTACGAGAACCAGACCGGGGTGGTGACCGACTCGATCTTCGCGGGCCATCCGGGATTGCCTCAGGATCACGCTTGGTTCACCCGCAACAAGATCTACTCCAACAACAACAACTACACCGAAGAGTTCGTGCAATCCGGCATCTGCGACAAGCCTCCGGCCGAGCGCGGCTACAAGCCCAAGCCCGGGGAGCCGAAGTGGTCGGGAACCGTCTGCCCCGTCGTTCCGGCACCGGTGGGAGCGGGGATGGTGATCGCCGGCGGTAATTGGAACCTGCTCGAGAAGAACCAGGTGTGGGACAACTGGCGCGCCGGCTTCATGCTGTTCAGCGTCCCTGCGCCGATACGCGAGGAGTTCGATCCCACACTGGCGTGGGATACCTCGCACCACAACATGTACTTCAAGAACCAGCTGAGCCTCGGACCGAAGGGCAAAGAAAATCTCAACGGGGTGGATTTCTGGTGGGACGATCAGGGCGAGGGCAACTGCTGGCAGGACAACGAGGCTGCCAAGGGGACCGTCACGTCCAACACGATGTACCCCACGGGGCTCCCCGATTGTGACTCGGGTGGGTCCTTAGGCTTGCCCAATAATCCCTATAAGTCGGCGTCTATCGCATCCTGTGCGCTCTACGACAGGGACGACGAGTTCTTGCGCGACCCACCGGGTTGTCCGTTCTTCGATACGCCCAGCGAGCCCTAGCCATCAGCCGCCTTGGTCTCCCGCTGTAGGACGGCCGTCTTTAGGACGAAATCGCAGAGCGATCACAACGGTGACCACCGAAACCAGAAAAGCAACTGAGTTCGGCACTACCAACGTCATGTTGTTGATGGACAGCCCGTAACTCAGCCAGAGTACGAATCCAACTATCAGCACCAAGAAGTAGCCGATCGAAACATCCTCGGACGAACGACGCTCGACGATGCGGCGGATCTGCAGCACCGGCGACAACGCCATCAATATCCCCCATCCGGCTGCGCCGATGGCGAGCGCCGTTTCCACGATGAACCTCCAAGCTCGATAAGCGTGACCGCCGCAGGATAAGGCCGGATCCGTGCAGGACGCAGCCTGCCGAGGCAGGGCCGATATGGTGCCAGAAAGTCTCTACATAGCGGGAAGAAGAG
Source organism: Actinomycetota bacterium (assembly GCA_051001455.1). Taxonomy (GTDB): domain Bacteria; phylum Actinomycetota; class CADDZG01; order CADDZG01; family WHSQ01; genus JBPCNH01. The sequence goes on along the minus strand of JBPCNH010000006.1, from coordinate 25,030 downwards.
GAGTTGGATGGGTCACCTGAAACTTGGCATATTCGGAACGTCGCTCAAGGAGAACGAATTCCGCTTGCCCCTGCACCCCGACCACATCGAACGGATCGACCCGGAGCTGTGCTCTTCGATCTTCCTAGAGAGAGACTACGGCAGCAGATTCGGCGCTACCGAAGAACAGCTCGAAAGCTTAGTGGGGGGCCTGCGCTCGCAAGACGAGCTGATCAACGAATGCGACGTGATCCTGTTACCAAAACCTCTGCCTGAAGACATCGCCCGCTTGCGTCCCGGCCAGACCCATTGGGGCTGGCCACACTGTGTCCAAGATCCGATGCTGACCCAGCACGCGATCGACCACAAACTCACGCTGATCGCCTGGGAGGCTATGAACCACTGGCAATCAGACGGCAGCTATGGCGTACATGTCTTCCACAAGAACAACGAGCTCGCCGGATACTGCTCTGTCCTACAGGCTCTTCAACTCATCGGCCGCACTGGTGAATACGGCAAGAAGATGACGGCAGCCGTCATCAGCTTCGGCGCGACGGGCCGTGGTGCCGTATCGGCTCTCAATGCAATGGGGATCCTCGACGTCACGGTCATGACGCACAGAGAGCCGAGCGCGGTGGAGTCGCCCATCCATTCGACGACGATGGCGCAGTACGGCACAAGCAAACATGACCCGAGTCGCTTGGTGGTCTTGACCGAAGACGGCGACCGGATCCCGTTGGAGCGATCTCTCGCCGATCACGACATCGTCGTCAACTGCGTCCTGCAAGACCCGGACGCGCCCTATATGTTCGTCTGCCATGACGACGTAAAGCTCTTCCGTCCCGGCTCGATGATCGTCGACGTTTCATGCGACACGGGCATGGGCTTCGAATGGGCTCGCCCGACGAGCTTCGAGGACCCGGTCTTCATGGTGGACGACACACTCCACTACTACGCGGTCGACCACAGCCCTTCTTATCTGTGGGACTCCTCGACATGGGAGATATCCGAGGCTCTGCTGCCCTACATCCCGACGGTTATGGCCGGTCCGGGGGCCTGGGACGAGGACGAGGTCATCAAGCGGGCCATCGAGATCCGTGATGGTGTGATCCAGAATCCAAAGATCCTGTCCTTCCAGAACCGCTCTGAGGACTACCCCCACGCGGAACGCTCGAGCTAACCGGCACCATCAGATTTCCTTCGAAGCCTGCTTCGCAGACGCCCCGTCGGCACCGGTCTCGAGCCCGCCGGAACAAGCGCAGCCAAGGTGCGTCATAGTTGCAGCATGGACACCAACGAAGCTTTGATTGAGCGCTTCTACCGGGCCTTCGGAGAAGCCGACCACACCACGATGGCTGCTTGCTATTCGGATCGAGCCACCTTCAAAGATCCGGTATTCCCGCAGCTCGATGCAGAGGGAGTCCGGGGGATGTGGCGCATGTTTTGTACGAGTGGGAACAAGATCGAGGTCAGCCACAGCGATGTAAAAGCGGATGCGACCACCGGCTCGGCCCGCTGGGAAGCCGTCTACGCGTTCCCCAAAACGAAAAGACGCGTGCATAACGTCATCTCGGCTTCGTTTCGGTTCGAAGACGGGTTGATCTTGCGCCACGAGGACAGCTTCGACTTCTACCGCTGGAGCCGCATGGCCCTGGGCGCGCCGGGAGTGCTCCTCGGATGGAGCCCCGTGGTGAAGAACCAGGTTCGCAAACAGGCGGCGGCTCAGCTTCGTCGCTTCAGAGCTCAAGAGAACTAGGGCACGAAACACCCCTCTACTATCCTTCGGTGACCGATCCCCGGGGAGTCGAGACAGAAGAACAACCGATAGCTGCGGCATCCGGTTCCGCCCCCCTCAGCCTGGACGCCTTCTCGTCCACCGATTGGTTATTGCTTACGGGCACAGCTCTCACATGGGGATCGTCATTCGTATGGATCGAGCTGGCTCTGGAATCGTTCGAACCGGCTCTGATCGCGCTGATCAGGGTGATATTTGGAGCGTTGACTCTCTCGTTATTCAGAAAAGCCAGAGCCAAGATCGGGCGGCAGGATCTGAAGTCGATCATCCTCTTAGGGATCTTGTGGATGGCGGCCCCATTCCTGCTGTTTCCGATCGCGCAGCAATGGATCGACTCGTCTCTCGCCGGGATGATCAACGGAGGCGTTCCGATCTTTGCCGGAGCGGTAGCGGCGATCATCATGCGCCGCTGGCCGCCCATGAAGACGGTCCTCGGGATCCTGGTCGGCTTCGGAGGCGTCATCGCCGTGAGTTGGCCCGCCGTGCAGGATTCCCGCGCCACCGCGCTCGGCGCCGGACTGGTGCTCCTGGCGACCGCCTTCTACGGCATCGCGATCAATATCGCCGTGCCGTTACAGCAGAGATACGGTTCCCTTCCGGTCCTGCTGAGAGCGCAACTGGTCGCGTTCCTATTGACCTTGGGACCCGGCCTCTACGCCACTCAGCACTCGACTTTCTCGTGGAGAAGCTTGGGAGCGATGGTCCCGCTGGGTTGCCTAGGAACAGCGATGGCCTTCGTATGGATGTCGACCCTGGCCGGGCGGGTGGGGGCGGCGCGAGCCTCGATCACGATCTATTTCGTTCCCGTTATCGCGATCATCCTTGGAGCTGTGTTCCAGGATGACGACATCGCCGGAGTATCGCTGTTAGGGACCCTGCTGGTGATCACGGGTGCTTTCTTCGCGAGCAGGACCCAGGCAGCGCGCGCTCAACACTCTGCCGTTCCGGAAGAGGCCCCGGAGGTCACCTAGCGGCGGCACGTTAGTTCGTCAGGAACCCGCTCAAGCCTTCCGGCGACTCGTTCCTGATGTCGATACCCGTTACTCGTGCATCGGGCGGACCCTCGCGACACCAAGCCACCATCTTCTCCACGGCCTCCGACTCGCCCTCGACCACCACTTCTACGGTCCCGTCATAGAGGTTGGCCGCGGTTCCGGAGATGCCAAGCTGTTCAGCCTTGCGCCTACACGACTCCCGGAAGAACACGCCTTGGACCCGGCCCGAGACCTTCACTACGTTCCGCACCTTGTCCGTCATCAGATCTCTCCATACTGAACTCGGCCATGTCGAAGCCCTCTGACCATCTGTAACCACATACTGGACGCGCGAAGAGGCCGGGCTTGAAAGCCCGGCCGTTCGTGCTGTGCTCCGGATCCTCTACTTGACCTTGTCGCCGCCGACATAGTCGAAGTTCGCGTCTTCGCCGGCCTTCATGCAGACGATCGCCTTGTTCATATCCGGGGGGATCTTGCCGAATTCGCCGTCCGTGTTGCGCTCGGCGTAGCCCACTGTGGGAGGCGCGTACGCAATGTCCGTCGCCTGCTCCAGGGTGCCGAATTCTGTATAGAAGGTGATGTCGATATCAACGGCTTTGGCGGGAGTCAGGCGGAATTTCTTGTTCCACGTTTCCGGATCCACGTCGAAGTGGAAACCGACGACCCCATTCACCTGCTCCTGTGTTGCGACTGCGATCCGCCGGTGTACGCCCGAGTAGCAACCGTTGGGGTCGCTCGTAGCGTCGGACGGAGGGGCCTGCAATGCGATATGTCCGCTGACCTCTTGCCGGACTGGAGGTTTCTTCTTTTTCTTCCCGGCCACGGCGGGGCCGGGCACGAGCGCGGCGGCCACCAAGGCGAGCAGAACGAGCATGACGATCTTCTTCATCTTGTCCTCCTGATTGATTGCTACAGGAGGTTTCGCTTTCGGCCCTCTACTTCCTGCCCCTCGACCACGATGGGCATCTAGGGGCAGCGTCTGCCGCCGCAGACTCAGGGCCTGGTTACGGCACCTCTTCTAGATGTCAGGTGCTCCGCTCGAGCGGCCTGGTGATCGGCATCGCCTTCTGTGCCGGCGCGCCGGATGCCGAGGCGGGTGAGCAACCGGGTATGCCCGTACAGCACGAGGGTGTCCCCCGTTTCGATGAGAGTGCTCGCGGCAGGGACCCCGACGAAGCCTTCGCTCCCCTGTTCGATGCCTAGAACAGCGATCCCTTCGTGTCGAAGGTCGAGCTCCTCGAGCGTCTTCCCCGCGACCCAGTGGTCCTCCTCTACTCGCAACTCGATCACTCCGAACCCGCCGGTCAGCTGCAACAACTCTGCGTAATCCTGGACGTCTAACGATGTGAATCGCTCCAGCGCGTTGGTGATGACCCTCGACATGAAACGGTCCACATACTTGCTCCGCGCCAGCAGAAAGATGGCGAGAAGCCCAGCGAACAACAGCCCTATACGCTGCCATGCCTGCCCCGCGTCATCCGCACGCGAGAAAGAGATCAATAACGAAGCAAGGATCGTCACGAGGCCAGCATTGCCCAACAGCATCAGAGTCAGCACGATCCGTCGGCGTACGGGATGGTTCACGACCTTCTCGGCCTCGCTCGTGGTGAATCCGACCCCCGTGAATGCCGACCGCGCTTGGAACCTGGCCGATTCTTTGGAAAGTCCCGTGACCGACAATGCGATGGTCGCGATACGTGTGACGAGCAAGGAGATGAACAACGCGGCTAGAACGGTGATTATCGCGAGCACCGCCACCTCCTAGGTCGAGTCGTAACGTCACCTTGATGGTAGGCCGAGGACGGGCTGGACCTCGACAGAGGACGTTGCTTCAGATGGGGCAACATCCGAGCGGCGACCTCAACGTAATAGGAACGACGTTACCCTTCGTGATCCCGCTCTCAGGAAAAAAGACCTTGTCCTCGAGCCATACGGTGACGTACCCCTCGTCGAGTTGTTCGGCGATCGTTAAGTCTTCGTTCAGACTGGCATAGGTGCCCATATCCCACAGGATCACCTCTCCTCCGCCGTATTGACCCTTCGGGATCACGCCTTTGAGATGGCGCATCGGAACGTAATATCGCGCCTGTGCCGCATAACACTCCGGCCCTCCGAGCCCTCCAGACCAGCGACTTGTCCTACGACGTGGTTCATACCGAGCGTGCTGCCAGCGCCCGAGAAAGCGCAGCATTCCAAGGGATCGAGCTCCAGCAGCTGCTGCGAACGATCGTGGTGCGCCGGGGCAGCGAGGACTACGTCTTCGTGCTCGTACCTGCAGGACGGAGCATCGACTGGCCGAAGCTTCGGGCCCACCTGGGCGTCTCCCGGCTATCGCTCCCGGACAAAGACGAAGCCAGGGAAGCCACCGGCTACGAGCGTGGGACGATCACGCCATTCGGGTCGAGTGATCCGTGGCCGGTGATCGCCGATGCTTCCATTGTCCCGAACGACAAGATCGCGATCGGAGGAGGAGCCCACGGCGTCAACCTGCACATCAGAGCAGCGGATCTCATCCGCCATCTGGCCGCCGAGGTCGTGGACGTGACGAAGGAAGATTGAAACGAGCCATCCGGGACGGCGTCTCCCGGCCAGGCCCTTTCAGTAGTTCCAAGTGGTTAGTAGCGTGGATCGCATGAGAACCGGGCGGGCCGACCTGCCGCTACACCGAGGAAGAGCACCTACATGGCTCTTCGAGGGGATGCGCCCGATGGCGCGCGAGATCTCTTTGGCGATCGTGTTCGAAGAAGGCCCGAAAGGCCTGCTTAGGAGACTGAGCGATCCGTTCTGGTTCCAAGCTTTCGGCTGTGTCCTTGGATTCGACTGGCATTCCTCGGGGGTAACGACCACGGCGTGCGGGGCGCTGAAAGAAGGACTGCGGGGCCTCGAGCACGAAACCGGGCTCACGGTCGCAGGGGGCAAAGGTAAGACTTCGCTCAAGACCCCCGAAGAGATCGATCGCGCGTGCGAACGCTCCGGCGGCCGTCGTTCATCCCCTGTTGCACCATACGAGCCTTCAGGACCCTGGCGATGCTCTCTGGTCGCAGGTCTATGACGCAACCATCGAGTCCCTTCGCCGCACGGTGGCCGAGGCCAAACTAGGTCACGACCAAAGACGCTCGGCCATGAAGCGGCTGGGAAAGATCGAGACAACGACCGACCTCAACTGAACAGGTGATAGCAGGCCTCCCTGATATGAACAGCGTGTGATCTGGACGGGAAGGGAAGAGACGAGCTGGGGCTTCCAGCCGGGAGAAGAACCCGCTCCGGGTCTGTCCGTTCTAGCTCACCTAGGCGGCAGTGAGTACGAGGCATATCTCGCGCAGGACGAGACGGGGCGGCAAGTCGTCGTGAAGCTCGTCCGTCCGCACATGGTCGACGAGACCTACCCGTTAGAAGGTCTTCGCCGGGAAGCGGACGTGCTGGGTGCACTCGATCATCCGGCCATCGTGAAACTGATACGCGTCGACCTGAGCTCGCCACGCCCGCATCTGGTGCTCGACCATTCTGAAGGACGTTCGTTAGCCGATCTCGTCTCCGGCAAAGGGCCCATGCAGGTAATCGAAGCCGCATCGATAGGTCTAGGGATAGCTCTTGCAGTTGACTACCTGGCCGGACGCGGCTTCGTCCACCTCGACATCAAGCCGCACAACGTCATCGTCGGAAAAGCGTTGCGGGTCATAGATTTCGGGATCGCACGGAGCGTGGAAGACGCTGCTCTCCTGCGCTCGCCTACGGGGACCGATGCGTACATGGCGCCCGAACAATGCCGCCCGGCAGACGTCTCCGTCGGACCGGCTGCGGATGTATGGGGTCTCGGAGCCACGATGCACTTCGCATTGACCGGCCGTCCTCCTTTCCCTCGCCCGGCCGGCGCGCCGACAGGAAACGCCGGCCGGTGGCCGCAGTTGACGAATGGATTCGCCGCGCCGCCGGAGTTCGCAACCGAGATCCGGCCCTTGCTCGAAGCATGTCTAGAGGCTGACCCGGCGCGCCGTCCGAGCGCTGCAGAGATAGCGGATGCCATGAAGGATCTCCTGTGAACCACGACGGCGCCCTGAGAGGGTGTGACTGATGGACAGGTACGACGAAAGTTTCGTCGTCCGCGCCGGCGGCAATGAACTCGAGGCCTCCTGGCTGGTCGACGCGGCAGGCTATCTCCTCGCCTACTCCGAACCCTGAAGATGCACCTGGTTGGGACACATCCGTGGACCCTCGGTTCCTCGAGGACCTCGCAGAGCGGATAGGGAACCGGTTCCCGTCACTGGGTCTGCACCACATGCGATCTGCACCCCCTGCGGCCATCCCGCTTCGCCGAGGGAGACCTGGTCGTCGAGGCCGCGGTGCTCTGATCCCCCGGCGGGAAACTCCAGACTCCGGAGACACGCCCGGGCCCAAGCAGGCGTTCAGGCTCACGGTGACGAATCAACCAGATGACGGCCTGTAATCGCCGATAATGACCCGCTATGGGAGGGATCCGCGAACCGATGACCTTGCTCAAGAACCCACGTACCCTTGCCCTTCTCTTATCGGCGGGCCTGGTCCTGGCTGTGGCCCCTCTACTGACACCGGCCGGCAATGCGAATCTCGCCAACGGCGGAAAGGCCACCGCCCACCGGGACGGCAAGAAGATCAAGGCCTCGCAGATCCCCAACGCTCGGCTCTACTCCGTAGGAGCAGACGCCCTCGAACCCACGATCGCGATCGACAAAGACGAGAACATCTTTTTCGCCGCAGCCGGGGCAGTCACCTCAGGAACGCTGGTGATGAAGTCCACCGATGGAGGAGCCTCATGGGAGGACACTTCTCCCAGGGTGCTCGGGCAGCACACCCATCCTCTGACGCTCGATCCCTACATCTGGGTCGACGAGCCCACCGGGCGCCTATTCACGATCGACCTCACCGTGGCCTGCTCGTATATGTCCTTCTCTGACGACCAGGGAGCCTCTTGGATCACGAATCCGCTGGCTTGTGGCCGGCCGGTGAACGACCATCAGACCTTGTTCGGCGGTCCGCCGGCCCTCAGCCCTTCCACCATCTATCCGCACGTCCTCTACTACTGCTGGAACGACTTCGGAGCCGGGACCTCGTGCTCGAAGTCTTTGGACGGAGGCCTCACCTTCGTCTCCACCGGGCAACCCGTCTTCCTTGGAGTGGACGTCGGTGGACAGGGCGGGTTCTGTGGGGGCTTCAACGGACACGGTGTCGTGGATACCGAAGGCACCGTCTACCTGCCGAAGGAATATTGCGGACAACCGATCCTGGCGGTGAGTCGCGACGAAGGGGCAACCTGGGAGCACATCAAGGTGGCCGACGTCCCCACCGAGCAAGGCGGCTCGGACCCAAGCGTTGCGGTCGACAAGAAAGGCAACATCTACTACCTCTTCCAGAGCGTGCGGAACCGGCAGCCTTACCTCGTGTACTCCAGGGACGATGGGGAGACGTGGTCGAAACCGATGATGGTGGGCCATCCCTCCGTCAACGAGGTCAATATCCCAACGCTCGATGCGGGCAAGCCCGGCGCGGTGGCGTTCGCTTACGTCGGCTCGACCAACGCGCCCTACAAACGATGCGGCCTCGACTGCACTCCCGCCGACTACGACAAGGTGAAGTGGAACGGATACGTGGGCATGTCCGCGAACGTTTTCGCTAAGGACCCTGTCTTCTACTCCGCACCGACTAACGACCCGAAGGACCCGATCTTCCGCGGGCGATGTGACTTCACGACACGTTGCGGACCGATCCTCGACTTCATCGATGTCGAGATCTCCCCGGATGGAACCCCCTACGGGACATTCGTGGACGCGTGCGTGGATATTTGCGTGGGATCCAAGAGCGCCATGATCATGGGTGCCGAAGGCATCACCGGACGTCTGGTAGGGGGCCCTCGCCTTCGGTAGGTGTGGGCCTTCCGCGGGCTCCACTAGGGACCTTAGTCTGAAGCTATGAAGATCACCATGATGCTTGCGGATGCCGTCCAAGCGGCAGACGGGAAACTCTTCATCCTCGGTGGAGGTTGGTCGGTGACCGGGCCCAAGCCCACGCCCGGAGCGATCGCCATGATGATCGAGGTGCCGTGGGATCTCGCGAACCAACGACACACCTGGCGGCTCGAGCTCGAAGACGAGGACGGGCGGGCCGTCCGCTTGGAATCTGAGGGCGGCACCCAGGACGGGATCACCATCGCAGGCGAGTTCGAGGTCGGCCGCCCGCCCGGGCTCCGACCCGGGACCCCTCTCGACGTCCCCCTCGCCATCAACTACGGCCCCATCCCGTTCCCTCCGGGACGGCGCTTCGTGTGGAGGTTGTCGCTCAACGACCTCAGCCAAGACGACTGGTATCTCGCTTTCGCAACTCGGCCCGCCGCGGAACCCAAGGCGTGAGGACCACAGTCGGTCGAGCGGGAGGAATCCCGTCGCCGAGAGCGAATCCAGGATGATCACCTCACTTCCTACCGATACCCGTGGAGCAACCTGATGCGCCGACGTACCGGTACGTCCTCCCTGATCGTCGGCGGCGCCCTCGCCCTCCTCATGATGACGACCGGCCTCGGAACCGCTGCCCCCACACCCGTGTGGAAGGGGCAAGAGAAACACTGGCCCGGCCGGGGACGCGCAGCCACTCCTGAGGATCGTTACGCGATGGCAGGCGGCTGCTATTCGCTCGGGGTGCCGTCCCAGGGATATGTCACCAGGACCGAAGACGGATACTCGCTCAGCGGAAACAAGACCTCTGCCGAGCCCTTCCGCTTCCAAGCAACCGGTCTGGGCACCTATCTCCTTTTCGATACCGCCGAGGAACACGTCGCGGCGAGCGAAGGAACCGCCGGCGAGGTCGCCTACGGCGTCACGAAGTCACAGCCGGGGGCGATAGTCGGCGGAATCGCTCGGGAGCAGACCGACGATCTGGCCGACGAAGTCGCGCGCGGGCCCTTAGGCGAAGCCACGGGCCGCGGCGCCTCGCTGGTTGCTGCCGAGGAACCCACCGAACTAGCCGACTGGAAAGTGAAGAAGGCGCGAGGCGCCGCTTTCTCCTTCTCGCTTCCGGCAACGGACCAGGTCCTGACTATCAACGACGGGAGTCTCGAGTTGGCGAACGGCGACCCTGCGCCGTTCCATCTGGAGTTGAAGCGAGGTTGCGCCCGGTTCCCGGAGATCGAAGTAAACGTCGACGGGCCCCTCCTCGGCGGAGTTACCGAATACCAAGAGGTGCGGGGCTTCTTCGACGCGCACCTGCACATGATGGCCTTCGAGTTCCTCGGAGGACGTGCTCGGTGTGGTCGTCCGTGGCACGCGTACGGCGTCACCCGGGCGCTGATCGACTGTCCCGATCACGAACCTGGTTTCGGGCGAGGCGCGCTCCTCGAACAGATACTGAAGAAAGACACGCCGGGCACCGAGCACAACACCGACGGATGGCCCACCTTCGAGGGGTGGCCGAAGTACAACTCTCTGACGCACGAACAGGTGTATTACAAGTGGCTGGAGCGCGCATGGCGCGGCGGCTTGAGGATGTTCACGAACCTGCTCGTGGATAACGGCCAGCTATGCAACATCTACCCGTACAAACGCAACAGCTGTAACGAGATGGATGGAGTTCGCCTGCAACACAGAAGGATCCACGAGCTCCAGGACTACATCGACGCTCAGAACGGCGGTCCGGGCGAAGGCTGGTTCAGGATCGTTAAGGATCCGTTCGAAGCTCGACGTGTCATCAACGAGGGAAAACTTGCGGTCGTCCTTGGCATCGAGGTATCGGTACCTCTCGATTGTGGCGAGAAGCTCGAGGTCCCCCAGTGCGATGAGAACGAAGTGATGCAGCGGCTCGACGAGGTTTACGAGGACCTAGGCGTGCGCCAGATGGAGCTCGTCAACAAGTTCGACAACGCTCTCTCTGGTGTTGCAGGGGACGCCGGGGACCTCGGTCTTGTAGTGAACCAGGGGAACCTCCTGGAGACCGGTCACTACTGGAAGATGGACACTTGCGAGGAGGAAACGGAACACGCCCACGACAAACACCAGCACAACATCCACGACCAGTCGGGCGCTCCTGATGATCTGAGCGGCCGGGATTCCCTCGTCGGCGCGATCTTGTCCGAATCCGGCAAGAGCGGAGCGGCGCCGGTGTATCCGGAGGGCCCGCACTGCAACACGATAGGGCTGACGGAACTGGGCGAGACGATGATCAGGGCGATGGCAGACAAAGGCATCATCTTCGATCCCGATCACATGAGCGCCAAGGCTCAAGCTCAGGCTCTAGACCTCGTAAGGAAGCTCGATTACTCGGGGATCGTCTCCAGCCACGGTTGGTCCAATGACTCGATCTATCCCCAGATCTACGAGTTGGGCGGCGTCGTGGCGCCCTATGCCGGTGGCTCCGCCGAGTTCGTAGACGAGTGGCGCAAGCACAGGAAATGGGCAGACCCTCGTTACTACTTCGGGTTCGGCTACGGAGCCGACACGAACGGCTTCGGGACCCAGGGCGGGCCACGTGGAGCAGATGCCAAGAACCCAGTTGCCTACCCCTTCGAGGGATTCGGCGGCACAACGATCCACCCGCAGCAGAGCGGAACCCGCCCGCAGCCGTACGACATCAACGTCGACGGCGTAGCTCACTACGGCCTCTATCCCGACTGGATAGAGGATCTTCGCAAGCAGGCCGGCGACAAGATCGTCGAGGACATGGCGCGGAGCCCCGAGGCATACCTACAGATGTGGGAGCGTGCGATAGGGATCGCGCCCGACTCATGCCGAACCGACGTTCCCGACCTAGCCGAATCAGTCGTTGCGAAGTTGCAGCGAGGCATGTCTCCCGAACGCGTCATCCGGACGCTCGGTCAACCCGCCACGAGGATCGGGAACGGATTCGGTTACTGCATGAAGACAGACCGCTCCCTCACGGTGCGCTTCTCCCCTCGCGGAGAGGTACAGAGTTGGCAGTCGATGCCGGGCTAACGAACCAGAAGCGGACTAGCAGCCTTCCATATAGGCGGTGCGAAGGGGCCAGTCGGGATCCGGGGGCGGAAGCTCGGTGGTGTCGGGCTTGTAGTAACCGTCACTCCACTTACCCCACATCTTCTGGCGACAGTACGAGTCGACGACCATCCATTCATGCTCCCCTTCGGGCCGCTCAGGCGACTTGGCCCGGCCGAAGAGAGGGCCTGCGATACGCCGAAACTCCTTCATGTACTCCGACCGCTTCCCGGTCTCCAGTCCGAAGTAGCTCCCGTGGCCTTCGTTGAGGAATTCGTGCTCCCTCTCGGAAGGAAGCGTCCCGAAGCCGCCGACGGTGTAGCCAGCTTCGGTGTGGACCGCGCTGTGGAAGAGGCGCAGCCGGAGCTCTTCAGCGGTCAATACCCCGTCACGCAACTCGCACTTCGGGTTCTTCCCTGCACATCTGAAGCGGCCCTTGGCGATCACTCCGTTCCTCTGAATGCGGCTGGGTCCCGGGAGAGCACGTCGCACCTCGTGCAGCAGGCGAGAATAGGTACCCACTATCTGCGGGGTGGCGTTGGATGTGCCTCCGAAGCCGCTGCTTCCCGTTTCTCCAACCATCGCTGCGTTGTAAGCCGTCGGATACTTCGAACCGACTCCGGCGACGTCCGACGGCTTGCCGTGGCCGGAATAGGAAGCATGCGCCGCGGAACCAGGGCCCGGGGGCCCGTAGTGATTGTCTGGACCAGGTGAGACCGCACCGACGGTCACTATCCAGTCCGGACCCTCCTGGGATGAGAAGGAGGTCGTGTTGGGGACCACGAACGCTCCGTCGTTGCCGTTGCCCGCGGAGAAGAAGACCGTCTGGCCGCGCTCGCTAGCCTCGCGCTGTGCATCGACGTCCGACCCGCTGTAGATACGGTCCCTGTATGCAGCACTGAAACCGTAGGAGTTCGAGATCGCATCTATCCACGGCTGCGACATCGCCCACTCGATCGCCGCCTCGCTCTCAGCGACCGAACCAAGCTCGATGAAGAACAGGAGGCACTCAGGGCAGGTCCCGTGGATGTTCCCCACCGCAGACGACGTCGTCCCAACCCCGTGGGAGCTCGCGGTCCCGATGATCTTCTCCGACGACGAGAAGGTCATCGCGCCGATGACCTTGGTGCCGGGCATCCAATAGGCATGCATCTCGTCGGTCAAGCTCTTCTTAACGCCCGTCCACTTAGCCTGGTCTTTCTGCTTCAGTCCCTCGAAAGGCATCTGAGCATTCTCGGCCTCTAGAGTGAGATCTAGCTTGTCGAAGGAAGCGAATTCCTTGGATGGTGCCGGGAATCCCGGCAGCCACTCGTTGGCGGGGCGATCCAGCGGAAGATCGTTCGCGGGATCCGAGTCACTGTGCTGGGGCATCTTCGAGGAAAGGAAGTCCCAATGGTATGGATTCAGACCGAAATCGAGTACCGCCACCACGACCGCATCTCCCGCCCCCTGCGTCGTGGAGCGCTCACGTGGTGGACCGGGGTCTCTCGCCTCTACGGACACCGGGGCGAGGACGGCGACAGACATGAGAGCTGCGAACCAGCGGTACAAGGGAGCCTCCTGAGATCGATCGGTCACAGAAGAGATTCGCCCCCTTCGGAGGTTTCCCCTCCCCGCCGCAGGACTCGGCCGAGAGGCTAAGCGGAGGGTCCGCCCGGTCAGGGGGCAGATCCGGAGTCGGAGAACAACGGGGCCAGGCGGATCTCCATGCTCGCTACCGTGGCGTCGAGCTCAGCGCCGGTCCAGACCTTCGGAGCCCCTTCGTACACGTCCACCGCCGTGGCGGTCTCCGCGATCCATGCGAGCACTGCATCTGCCCATCGCTCCTCCATCAGAGCCTCCCGCATCTCTTTCAGACGCGAGGGAGAAGAAACCTCCTCTGCAGGAACCTGGGCAACGAGATGGAGCGCGAGAACCCGAGAGATCGTCTCGGCATCCTCGGCGAGGAACACGGTGGGCTCGGAGGCTCGAACAATCGCTAAGGCTCCCACCCGCGCAGTCTCACCGGGGAGGAGCGGCTTAGACATTCGTCATTCCTTCGGAGAGAGAAGCTCTCCGAGTGGCTCGTTGTAACCCTCACCCGCCGCGTATCGGCACAGTCGAGCCTGACCTTGCTCCGACAGCATCTCGATCGCGTCGTGAAAGATCTTGCTCCGGGCGGTGCGAAGGGCAGAGTCGCCGATGCTCCCCTTTGGAGGGAGGTCGGTAGAGAGGAAGATCAGCCGGTAGGTCATTCCCGTGTCTGCTTCCTTCAACACAGCGGCCTTGCCGAGCGCCTTCCAAAGGGTGTCGGTACGTCGGAGCCCGGCCCTCGAGCTGGTGAACGCGCCCGAGACATCGAAGTACCAGGTACGGCCCCTACGGTCTTTAGCGGCGAAGTTGAGCTCGACTCCGTTCATGAAGCGGTGGTCCGGAACTACGTCTTTGAAACCGCAATGTCTCAAGACATCAAGAGCGATCTCCTTGGCGCGGCGCCCCTCCCTGACCGCGCGCGACTGGAAGGATGCTTCCTCCGATTCCCCCTCTGGGATGGCGGGGAGGCGCACCCGATAGCGCAAACCGGCTTTCTCTTCCCGTTGAAGGTCGGCCCGCTCTTCCTCGACGCGCTTGTTCGAGATCTGAAGGTAAGAGCTGTCTATCTCGAAGCCAAGATAGTGGCGATCCGTCCTTACCGCGGCGACCGCGGTCGAGCCCGAGCCCATGAAAGGGTCGAGTACAACATCGTCACGATAGGTATACAGCTCGATCAAACGCTTGGGTAGTTCAACGGGGAAGGGAGCAGGATGGCCGACGCGCTGCGCGCTCTCGGTCGGGATATCCCACACGTCGAGAGTCGCCTCCATGAACTCGTCCTTGAAGATAGATACCTCTGACGGCAAGTCCATCTTCTGGCGCTCACGTCTCGACAGAGCGCGATCGAAGCGTCCCTTCGAGGCGACGATCACGCGCTCCGAGAGGTCGCGCAGTACGGGGTTCTGCGCACTCTGGAACGATCCCCATGCACAAGATCCGGCCGCGCCGGCGCCCTTCTGCCAGATGATCTCGCCGCGCAACAGCAAGCCCAACCGGTCCTGCAGGATCGCGATCACGTCGGCCGAAAGCGACCGATAAGGTTTGCGACCCAGATTGGCAACGTTGACGGCTATCCGCCCCCCCGGCTCGAGCACGCGCCGGCATTCCCTGAACACGTCTTCGAGCATCTGCAGGTAATCCAGATAAGAAGCCGGCACGTGTCCTTCGCCGAGCGCCTCTTCGTACTCCTTGCCTGCGAAATATGGTGGCGACGTCACGATCAGAGCGACAGAGTTGTCCTCGACCGGTGACATATCGGTCGCATCCTGCAGATAGATGTGATCAAGCACCTCCGGCCGGTTGACGGTCCGATCGGCCGAAAGCTCGGGGAGCGAGAACCTAGAGTAGAAGGCCGAGGCATCGTGGCTCTCGCGGCGGGATACGCCGAAGTTGGAGGTGCGGGTGCCTCTCTTCTTCGGCTCGTCTTCCCGCCGGTCGCTCATCGCCTCATCCATCCGATCAATCCTAGAGCCGGTTCCGTCGATTGTCCTTAGATCCTTTATAGACGCCGGCTGGGACAGTCGGATCGACCGGAGGGGCGCTACCCGAGCTCTGGCAGTTCCTGCATCTTGGTGGCTACGGCATCCACCGCGTCCCGCTCCGCCTCGGACCGATCCACCACCCAGAGAAGATCGTCCACGCAGAAATTCCGCGCCTGATGGGCGGCAGCCCTGATATCCAGAAGGATCTTGCCCTTCAAGAACCGGCCCGCGCCCTTCTGACCCCATCGCTGGTAGCGGACGCGTGGGCCGAGCGCCAGCTCCCATGGACCGAAGATCGCCCACCGATCTCCGGGATGATCGTGGACCACGAGATAGCCGCCCCCGCCCTGCCACACGATGCGCCGGTAGACCGTCTCATCCACGATGAACAGACAAGACGCAGGGATATCCAGCCACAGTTGCCGGACTCCCAACGAGTAGGGCTGCCTCTTCTCCTTGAGGTCGACCCACACGCGACGCCCTTCGTGAACGAAGGCGAAGTCAAGCTGATCGTGCGACTCGGTGTGGTCGGTCAGCTCTTCCAGCCGCGGGTCTGCTCGTAACTCGGTTGCGAACGCCTCCTCGGCATCCTTTGCAACACGGAGGTCGCGCTCCCAATCGTCTGGTCGCCTCGCTCTTTGCACCGCGATGGTCCTCCCTCCACCATGAAATGAGAACAGCCTAGAGGGAGACCGGTCGAAAAGACGGACGTCCGGCGCTCGGGGTATTTGAATCCTCCTGCCGGTGTGCTTGCATAGCCAAGCAAAGGGAGGAGTGCGATGCCACACCACGACGGGACGACATGGAAGCTTCCGGCAGGATACGAGGGGCCGGTTGGCAACGCCAATATCGAGATCGAGGTACGCCAGAGTCCCCGGCGCATCAGGGCCGCCTCGCCCGGGGCTCGGAAACGAAAGAGCGAGTTGCTCGGTCACTTGCTGGTCTCGAAGGGCGGCATCGAATGGCGACCTCGCAGCGGCAAGAAACTCATAAAAATGCGTTGGGAGCGATTCGCTGAATTGATGGACGAACAGAGGTAGCCGTCAGAGCACGTTTGCGGCTGGGTAGACAAGCCCCATGAGATTTGGAGATTTCGAGGTCCGGCCTCTTGGAGGTGGCATCGGCTGCTTGATGATGATCGTCGTCTCGGTCATCCTGTCGGTGATCGGGACGGTGATACTGAACGTGCTGCTGCGTTAGCGGTCGGAGCCCTCCTCCGGCCCCTCGAAGGGTCCCCTATCGCCGGGCGCAGCGTCGCGCAGGTAGCGCTCGATCTCGCTGGCCAGCTCCTCCCCGGACACCACCCGGTCCACACTCATGGACTCGAGCGCTCGGATGTGTTCCCGAGCTTCGGGTTGTTGTTCAACGATGTCATCCAGCTGGTGCCGATGGACACTCGCTTCCTCCTCGAACGACCCGAGCGGCATCTCTAACTCGAGATGATGGGAGAAGCGCTGCAAGAGCGCGAGGACTCCGGACGGGTACGTTCCGGTGACGTAATGAGGGACCTGCACGAAGAATCCGACGGTAGGTACACCCTGCTCGGCGACATGCATATCCACCATCGAGACGGCCGCAGCGGGAACGCGCAGCAGGCCTTCGGGCGGCCGGTTCCCGTCTTTCAATAGAGCGTCGTCGGACGCCGTGGTCATGACCGGAGCCGGCAGAGTATGGGGAACGGCGGCCGGCACCGAACCCAACGTAATGAGCTGGGCAACATGAAGCCTCGCCGCGACGTCCGCAACGCCTGCTGCGAAACGGCGCCATGCCATATCGGGCTCGGCTCCGCTCAGCACCAGGATGTCTCGGCCCGCGACGACTGAATGGGTGACCGTTACCTGAGGCCAAACGGCCTTACGCATCCTTCCGTCGACTATGTCGAGGATCGGGCGCTGACTCCGGTAGTCGAATAAAACGTCACCATCGAAACGCGCGATGATCTCGCCTCCGTCGGCGAGGTGTGCGGCCGCAGTGGTGCCTGCACCGGCAGCGTCAACCCACCCGGCCAGAGCAGACACCATCACCGGTGCGTTGAGCTCAGGCTCCGACTGGAACGAATAGATACTCACCGTCGCAGGCTAACGCGGCAAAGCTGCGCGCGCGGGAGCTTGACGCACTGGCGCCGTTACTTCCACGGGTCCTCCCGCGGAGCCTGCCCCACCTGTTCTGCGGGGGCGCGCCGGGCGATCTCGTCGGCGTCGCACACTTCGCAAAGGTGAACGAGCCTCTCCCCCACGATCGAATATGCGTTGCCCCGGGCTCGCTGGATCAGGGGCTCTTTGAAGGGCCTGAGGTCCCCGCCCCCGCAGGTCGGACAAGCCGGGTCGACGTCCCGGATCCAGGAATGATCGCAACGGTTACACCTGATCTCGATCGTGCCGCCGGTTCGCCGGCCGGTGAGGTCAGCATCCTCTCCGCACTGCCGGCAGGTCACAACAGGGATGGTTCAGCACCTCCTGCTACTCGTTCGATGCCCATTCTCACACGACGATGCGCTCGAGCATGATCTCCGGGCGTTCGCGTTCGAGACGCTCCAACTGGTAGGTGCTCTTGAACAAGGCGAAACGTTGCCCGTCGGCGCGATGGAAGACGTCCGCCTCCCACGAACCACCGAGGGCGGCCTCGCCCTCCCTATCCGTCATGCGAGCCAACTTGTACTCGGTTGCGGTCAACTTGACGGGAATCTTGAACTCGTTCTCCAACCGATGCTGCGTAACTTCGAACTGCATGGGCCCGACGGCCGCCAGGAGCGGCTCGCGGTCACCTCGGTCCGGATGTCTCAGTACCTGTACAACCCCCTCTTCCTCGAGCTGTATCAAGCTTCGACGGAACTGCTTGTAACGCGACGCGTCGACGTTGCGCACGACCATGAAGTGTTCCGGCGCGAAGGTCGGCAGCTTTGGAAACTCAACAGGCTCGCCGAGATACAACGTGTCCCCGATGTGCAGATCTCCTGCGTTCACCAGCCCGACGATGTCTCCGGGGTAGGCGAAGTCAACCGTCTCGCGTTCCTGTCCGAATAACTGATGCGCATAGTTAAGAGCGTAAGGACGGCCACTCTGCACGTGAGTGACGATGGCGCCTCGCTCGAACCTTCCCGAACAAACGCGAACGAAGGCAACGCGGTCGCGATGCCGGGGATCCATATTCGCCTGAACCTTGAACACGAAGCCGGAGAACGGATCCGACAGCTCCCGGAGTGGACCATCTCGATCGGAGCGGGCAGCCGGAGAGGGAGCGAGATCGACAAGCGCGTCGAGCAGTAGCTTTATCCCGAAATTTGATAGGGCCGAGCCGAAAAAGACGGGGGTGGTCTCGCCGCCGAGGAACGACTCTCGGTCGAGCACCAATCCCGATGCATCGAGAAGAGCCTCTTCGTCGAGAGCGTTCCTCACGGTGGCATCGTCTGGGTCGGGGGCTTCCTCGAGGTTTACTACCTCTTCATGCCCGATCGTGGCACCCCGCGCGGTGCGCGTGAACTTATGGAATGTTCTATCTCGGCGATCGATGACTCCCCGGAATGAGCCGGGATCGCCCACGGGCCACGTCACCGGGGTCGGTTCGACGCCGATCTGCCCGCGGATGTCGTCGAGCAGCCCGAGAGGATCGAGACTCGGACGATCCATCTTGTTGATGAAAGTCAGCAACGGGGTGCCGCGGGACCGGCATACCTCGAACAACTTGAGGGTCTGAGCTTCGATGCCCTTGGCGGCATCGATAACCATCAACGCGCAGTCGACTGCCGACAGCACCCGGTAGGTGTCTTCAGAGAAGTCACGGTGACCGGGCGTATCTAGCAGATTCATAACGGCACCTCGGTGCTCGAAGCGGAGAGCGGTGGAGGTGATCGAGATGCCGCGTTCCTTCTCCATCTCCATCCAGTCGGAGGTTGCCGAACGACGGTCCCGCCTGGCCTTCACGGCTCCCGCCTGATCGATCGAGCCGGAGTAGAGGAGGAACTTCTCGGTCACGGTGGTCTTCCCGGCGTCTGGATGGCTGATGATCGCGAAAGCCCGGCGTCGGGCTGATGCCTGAACGACTTCGGGAACGGAGTGGCCGAGATCCTCCAGCGTCAAGTGGTCCTCCTTCTTTTCCTATGCGGGCGCGAGCAAGCGCGATCGACGACCCCTCATCAAGCGCAGAGACGGGCCCGACGACCTCATATCGTTGATGCCGGCGCCGGGCAGGGCCGCATCCTCCGGGAGCGAGCGCCATCCTTCCAGACTAGCCCAAGCGCCGATGCAGAAGGCTAGGAAGGCCTGCACTTCCCATGGCCGTTCCCGTTCTTCTGTCCGTTCCCTTGACCCTTCTCGTGGCCTTTCCCGTTGTTTCCCTTCGGGTGACAAGAGTCATCGCTCTCGGCCTCGCGAGGTAGACGCAACTCGAGATCTTCCAAGACCATGACTCCGGGAACCCTGCTGCCGTGGGCCGCGAAGATGTCGGAGATCGGAGAGACGGTTAGATAGAGATTCTGTCCTTCAGGAACCTCTACCGCCACGCCGGGAAGCTCGATGTCAAATGTTTCCCCGATCACAGGTAGCGTATTTCGCAACGGCATCACATTGTTCTGCACCACGGTTGCCGTGGCGGGCGTCGCACCCACCGACAAAGCGAAGAATGCGCGACTGTCCACTACCGCCGAAGTAACACTTCCGGAAAGCTCGGGGATGCCCGTCACGGTTATAGGACCTTCGGCAACGAGGTGGTGCTGCGGCGCGCCGGCCCCTGTCGGAACGACGATGCTGCCGGTCACTGCCTCAACGGGGACGGCATCGTATCCAAGCCCCTCGTACCGGAGACAGCTGCTCCCGTCCTGGGTCGTGAAGTTGTAACGAGCGGGGAGGAGCCCTTTGGTGTCCGCACCGGCGAAAACCCTCTGGAAGAACGACAACGTGAAACCCGTGAAATCGCCCGAGCAAGCGTCACTCCCACCAACGGAGCCGAGAGGCATCGCGTTTGGAAGAGCGTGACCACCGTTATAAGCAACGAAATAACTATCCGCGCGAGCTTCAGGAGAGAGTGCATCCTCGAAGATGTGCAGGCCCTGGTTGAGGTTGAAGAGATTATCCGAGGAGCCTTGACGAAGGAGGATGGGGACGTCGATCTGGATCCCCTGGTCTGCGAAGTACACCGGTCCATGCGTGTAGAACTCCGAAGCTATATCCGGCACGCCGGGAGCGGGCTGTCCGAAGACGGTTCCGTCCGGCCACTGGCCGGTCGTCGAACCCCACGCGAACGCCTCATGGACGTAATCGGGAAGCATCTGAGCGCCTGCCCCATATAAAGCGGCCACCCACGCCGTGCGAACGACCCCCTGCGGCGCCAAGCTCTCATTCAGGTTGAACCACGAGATCTCTGGAGCAAGAACGTTGAAACGGGTTCGCCCTTCGTCCGCGATCTCGTCGAGGGCGGTCATGGTCTGGTATGCCCCTCCGTAGCTTCCGCCGATCGCCCCGAGGACAGGGTCGTTATCGATGACGTTGCCTTGCGCGTCGGTGTCTTTCAGGACCCAGTCCAAGGAGGCGACATAATCGATAACCGCCTTGATGTCCTCGGTTTCCCGGGTCGGGTCCTGGACGTGAGCCTGGTCACCGCTCTGGCCGTGACCGCGCTGATCGATCGAAACCACCCCGATGCCGGCGTCGAGCCAAGCAGTGAAGCTGGAAGTAGCCGTAGATTTGGAACCGGCCCATCCGTGGGAGTGGAGGATCACGGGGACGCGGTTCGCCTGAGACGCATGGGCCGGCTTCATGACCGCGATCGAGATAACCGTCCCGTCGTCCGGATTTGTGACAGTCGCCTCTTCAGAGGTGTGCCCGGCCTGGGCAACGGCATCAGGAGGACTGATGGCGCCGAGTAGTGCCAGTGCGGCAAAGAGCGCCATGACTCGCTGCATCTATAGAACCTCCAGGCATGATTTGACTAAAGAGAGACCGATACATAGGCACTTCGCCGCTACGGGGCTGATTCCTCCGGCCCGAGTACGACCCGCCGTCTCGACGAAGCTTCATCGCCTGGTTCGAAACGCTCTCTCTACGGTCCGTGCGGCCCGTGCGAGGTCCGATGGCAGGTCTTTTCCTTGCTCCTCGAGCTCCATGGCTAGCCCGCCCGTCGAAGCAGGATCGGCGGCGGGGCTCTTTAGCGAACCGAGCGACGACTCTTCCGCCGGTCCGGCGCACTCCCTATGATGGCAAGGAAACGATGTCGACCAAGGAGGAGCCGTGGCTTCCAAAGACAAGGGTGGCAAGTCCGAAAAGAAGGAAGCCAAGAAAAGCCTGAAGGAAAAGCGCGCCGCGAAGAAAGAGAAGAAGGGCAAGTAGCTCCACCGGTCATTAAACGACCCTCGGGCGGGTAAAACGATCGCATGACTAACGAACGAGAGCCACAGCCGCACCCCGGGGCGGAGGTCCGGCGAGGTGAAGATCTCCTCCGTCGGCAGATTGGGGACGTGGCGCAACCCTTCGGAGGTCTCGAAGTCGGCACTCATCCAGATAGACCCCGGATTGAGCCCCACGGTTAGGTCGGTCCCTCCGCCCGCGAATCGCAAGGCCTCGAAACCTTTTTCGTTCATCTGACGAGCCCGCTCGTTGAGCGTTTTCATATGGTCCCACCACGCCCGTACAGGATCGTCTTCGTACAGCCGCGTTGCCTTGGCGACCTCATCCCATAGCCGGTCGACGTCGGGTTCGCCGAAGACGGTCGACGCCCACCCTTCATTCGGATAGGCCACGATCGCCCAGTTGTAGGCCCGGTCGCTCACATGTTTCGTAACCATCTCGGAAAGTTCCAACATCCTGGCCCGGCCGACCCGCTGGGGGTCAAGGTCGGCGAAGACGTCGGGATCTGGATCGCCTACCACCCAGATGGTCTCTGTCCATCACGGCACGATACTTCGAGGAGCGAGCCCGGACCGAAGGTGCGATGTAGCAAAACCCCATCGCCATGACTCTTGGGTGCAGGTCAAAGATCCAACTTCAATCGCTGGATGAATGCTTCTTAACAACCGCAATCAGCTCTTCGTGCTTGAAAGGTTTCACGAGATAGCCGTTGCTTCCCGCCATCATCGCGCGATCGAGGGTGTGGCCGCTCGAGTGCGCCGACATGATCACGATAGGCACTTTCGACGTCTCCGGCTCCGCTCGGGCAGCCTTCAAAACGTCCCAACCCTGCATGTCCGGCAACCGGATGTCGAGGAGGACGAGGTCGGGGGCTTGATCCCTCATGCGGACCAAACCTTCGGCCCCGGTTGAAGCCTCGAGGACCGTGTGGCCCTCGTGGTTCAGAATCAGGGACGTAAGGAACCGGATATCCGGCTCATCCTCGATGACCAGAACTCTAGCTCCCATCATGCGGCTCCAACCTGATCACGAATCGGACACCGGTGGGTTCTACCGGCTCATGCCAGATCTCCCCTTCAGAAGCCTCAACGAGCATCTTTACGATAGCCAGCCCGAGTCCTGAACCGCCCGCCCCAGCCGAAGCCGAGCCGCGAGCGAATGGTTCGAACAACCGATCTGCCACGTCATGTTCCAAACCCGGGCCATCGTCGCTGACCGACAAGAACACCGAGCCATCCCGAGCCTCACCCTTGAGGATGATGTTGTCTCCGCCGTAACGGTATGCATTCGTCAGCAGATTGCTAACCACCTGATACATCCGATGCTTGTCCGCGCGGACGATGAGCCCGCCGGGGACATCGACCGTCACGCTCTTCTCCTCGGGCGCGGGCTCCGACTGGAGGATGTCCCGGCAGACCTCGTCGATCTCCATGGGTTCCGGGATGATCTCCAACTGGCCCTGCTGCAACTTGGTCAGGTCGAGAAGGTTGTCCACCAAACTAGCGAGACGTGCTCCGGAGCGCTCCATCACTTCTACGGCCTGCTCGCGCTGGTCGGGGCGTAAGCGGTCGTTGCGCCTGCCCAGAACATCAACCAGTCCCAAGAGACTGGTTAGAGGAGTTCGAAGCTCGTGAGCAGCGTTAGCGATGAACGTCTCCCGAAGGATCTCCTCTTTCTTACGTTCCGTGACGTCTTGGGCGGTCCCGATCATCTTGATCAACTCACCCTTCTCATCAAGAAGCGTCTTACCGCGCGCCGCAATGGTTCTTTCCTCACCCGACGGCCTGATTATCCGGTGCTCGAACTCGAACGAGCTTTTCTGCTCCACGGCCGTCCGGATGATCTGCTCCGCCCGCTCGAGGTCGTCCGGATGCGCCGCATCTAGATAACTCTCGAAGTTGGGCGCGAGCGTCAGGGGATCTCTCCCATAGATGCGGTAGACCTCGTCCGACCATTCGACGGTGTCCGTGGCCACATCCCACTCCCAGCTACCGAGTGAAGCGATGCGCTGAGCCTCTTGCAACTGCTCGTGGCTTTGCTTGGATCTTTGGAAGAGTTCCGCTCGGGCGAGAGCCAGATCGGCCAACAACGCCAGCCGCCTAACCATGTCCACTTCCTCTTCACCGAAGAAGGGGGATAGGGCGCTGGATCTGACGACCAGGGCTCCGGCCTTCATCGGCACCACGAGCGTCTTGGCGCGCTCCCTTTTCTCGCCGTCCGGTCCGTGATCGTCTGCATCTTCGGCGAGCGCCTCGGCTTCCTCGGCGGCCATCCCGTCGTAACCGACCAGCGTCCGGTCGCGCCTCAAAAGAGCTGCACCCGCTCCACCCACGAACCGGCAGACATGAGGTAGCAACACATCCGCCACCTCTTGTGGCGTGGAAGCCTCGACGAGACCGGCCTCGGCGGTGCGGAACTTCACCCCTTCCGATTGCCGCCATAGCATCCGCACTACTGCCGGCGGCGCAAAACCCAGCAAGAACAATGGTCCGCTCGCCAAAGCCAATAGTTGGATAGCGATCTGAAGGCCGTTGATCCTTTCGTCGTTCGAAGATGTCATGCCGGCCAGAGCAATGACCAGTGCCATCCCGATGGCTCCGAGGCTGAGCGTTCTCATCTTGCGGCGCGCGAACACCGGCTGACGACCGCCCTCTTTCCAAAGGCGAAAACCGACGCGGCCGGACAGGAGGACCCATTGGAAGACAACCAGAAAAACGAACGCTTGCTCGGTTGCGCCGCGCGACGTACCGAGATCTCCTACATCGATCACCAGGGCTGCAACAACCGTCAGAGCCGTGAGGGCGGCAGCAAACCAGAAGAACCACGGGATGGGAGCAACCAGCGAGGCCATGAACCTATAGAGCAGGTAGGGGAAGAGGATCAAGATAACCAAGAGAAGTTTGTCGGCAACGGTGACCAGCAGGGTCGTGGAATCACCGGGGACAAAACGGGCCATCAAGAT
The DNA here is from genome assembly GCA_051001455.1 of Actinomycetota bacterium. Classification (GTDB taxonomy): domain Bacteria; phylum Actinomycetota; class CADDZG01; order CADDZG01; family WHSQ01; genus JBPCNH01. The sequence continues at coordinate 438 of JBPCNH010000006.1, read as the reverse complement.
CAAGGCGCCGAACGATCCCAACGTAAGAGCCAGCCACCCGCTCGCCTCGTCCCTTCGCCGGCGCCAGTGAGCGATAGCTGCCAAGGCGAGACTTCCATAAACCACAAGCTGCAACACTTGAAGCAGTTCAAAGAGCTCGGTCATCGTTGACCCTCATGTCTGCTCATGCAGGTAAGGATGTCATCTCGGGACACCGGATGACCATAGTTGTGAAGCGCCCTTCAGGACTGGATAGGCTGCCGGCTACTCCTGCGGCAAGGCGCTGCGATAAAGCCGGTCGATCACGTAACGAGGGATGTCGCAACCTTCACCGAGATATGACCAGAAGTTGTGGAATCCGGAATCAGAAGGAGAGCGCGGCGTACCTTCCCATTTGACCTAAATGATGATGCCGGCGTTGACGCGCCGGCGGGAAGGAGACGCCGATGTTGAGGGTAG
>JBPCNH010000005.1:0-12229 GCA_051001455.1 Actinomycetota bacterium | reverse complement strand
GGGAAGCTTCCGACACTCAGAGAAAGCCGCGGCTATCGCGGTCGTGGCCTGCGCCACGTCGGCGTCACCGGGGGTCGCGGCGGTGGCCACCGTCGCCCCGGCATAGGGGCTCACGACCTCGAAGATTCCACTGCCCTGACGCCACTGTCCTGCGACCAGGAACCTCTTCACGTCGGGCACGGCTTCCCCCTGCTCGTCTCGATGGCGGTGCGCTACGGGTAGAGTACCGACATGGCAGAAGGCAAACAGAAGAAAGTCACGCAGCGCCTCGTTCTCGACGCGTACGCGACGGCTCCCGATGGGAAGCTGCGCAAGAGCTACGCCGGAGAGATGAAACGCTTGCAGAGGCTGGGTTTCCGTGAGGTCGACCGTAAGGTCGCCAACCGCGAGGACCACTTCAAGATCACCCTCGAGCGTGAGATCGACCGCTATCCCGGGGTCCCTCTCCCACCCGTCAAGCCCTACATCCAGTAGCGGCAGCACAACGCCGGTCCTAGAGGTACAGAGCGCCTAGTATCGGTGCTATATCCGCGCGTGCCGAGGAGGTAGATCGTGCGACAGAACCGTCCTAGGAATATCGCCGCCATCCTGGCCCTCAGCCTCGCCCTTGTGGGCGCCGCTTGCGGGACGGAAGACATCCCGGAGCCTGCGGGCGACGCCGGGGATCCTGGCCTCGAGGGGGCTCCGCTCGACGTCACCGCCGCCGACTTCTCGTTCTCTCCCGACACGTTGTCCGTAGATACCTCGGAAGAAGTCGTCATCACGCTCACGAACGAGGACGACGTCACTCACTCCTTCACCATCGACGAGCTGGAGATCGACATCGAGGCATCCGGAGGCAGCGCCGAGGAAGCGGCCGTGACCGCGCCCGATGGGGATGCCACCTATTCCTTCTACTGCCGCTTCCACCCCGCACAGATGACCGGCAAGCTCATCGTGGGAACGGGTGGCTCAGGGACCGATGATTCCGAGACCGGAGAAGGGGTCGAGGAGAACGACGACGGGATCGACTACTAGGACCCGAGTTGGCCCCGGGAGGGACGCCTAGAGTCCGACGAAGGGGTTCGTGGCTTTCTCCACTCCGATGGTCGTGGAGGGGCCGTGCCCCGGATAGACCGGAGTGTCGTCGTCGAAGGTGAAGAGCTTGCCGCGCACGGCATCGATCAGCGCTTGCCCGTCCCCGCCAGGCAGGTCCGTACGTCCGATCGAGCCGGCGAACAGCGTGTCCCCTGCGAAGAGCACGTCCGCCCCCGCCAGGGCCACGGATCCCGGTGAGTGTCCCGGCGTGTGGATGATCTGAAGCTCGACCGAGCCTGCGACGATCAGCTCGCCCTCCCGGGCGGAGCTGTCCACCTCGGGGGGAGGCGGAAGGTCGATCCCGAGGAACATCCGGCCCGACTCTTGGAGCCAGGTCAGCACCGGCTTGTCGTCGTCGTGCAGGTAGAACGGCGCGCCGGTGATCTGTCGGAGACGGTCCGCTGCCAGCACATGATCGAAGTGAGCGTGGGTTGCGACGAGCGCGGTGATGGTCAGCTCGTGTTTCGCGATCGCGGCTGCGAGCTCATCGGCATCGCCGCCCGGGTCGATCACGACGGCTTTCTTGGCTACATCGTCGCCCACGATGTAGCAATTGCATCCAAGGGGCCCCACCGCGCGCTGGAGAAAGATGCGAAAGCTCATGTCTTTGAACGCTCCGGCTGCGCTTCGGCGACCTTCCACCCGGCTGCTCCCCCCACGATCCCCCACGCCGAACCGAGGAGCAGCACCATCCACGCGCGCGGCGCCACGACGCCGATCCCTCGCTCGTGCACGAGTCCGGCTCCGAGCCTCGCGTCGGCCAACGAGGCGAGCTCCGCCGCCACCAGCGCGAAGATCACCGCGGCGATGCCGACCACCCACCAGATGCGATCCGGCACCCGTGTCCTTCGGCGCGCGGTGAACCCCGCGAACAGCGTCGCGAGCAATGGGATCAGCAACAGAAAGAACAGCGGCCACGGTGTGCCGGCGTCGCCCCTCCAATCGAATAACGACACCTCCTGGATCCCCCCGGCGATGCCCCCGCCGGCCGTCACGCGCGCGCCGACGTCGACGGCGCCTCCCAACGCCAAAGTCGCCACCGCGGCGATCATGTTCGGCAGGAACGCGATGAGATAGATCCCGGCGGCGGCGACCTCCTTCCCCACCATGTCGCTCGATCCGATCAACCCCAAAGTCAGCCACAACAGCGTTGCGGCTGCCACGAGCACGCCGGCGAGTCCCAGCATCAGTCCGCCGGACACCAGTCCCTCGTAAACCGGGCGCGACGCCCGCTCGATCTCCCGAAGGCCTTCACGCAGACGTGCGACGGGGCTCGCGTGAGCGGTGAGCCCCCCGAGTGCTCCGGCGACGAAACCCCACAGGGCTCCGGCGAAGAGCGCGGACCAGGCCCCGATGAAGACCGGATCGGGGTCGATCCGGACACGGAAGATCAACGCCGCGAGCCAACACAAGAGCGCCAAGGGGACGGCGACCTTCGCTCCTTCGAGGGCGCCGGCTCTCGGACCAACGACATCGGTCTGCCGGACGTAACGCCCGACCGACCAAACTAGAGACCACAGCACGAAGCCCAAAGCTCCCAAAGGAAGCGCCGAAACCGTCACCTCGCCCAGATGGAGCTGCGCCCCGAGAACGCCTAAGCCGGCCATGACCACACCACTCACGACCTCGACGGGGGATGCCCCTTCGCCGAGGGACGGCAGATGCAACTTCGCAGCCAGGACGAGAAGCGCACCGGCGGTAGCGGCTACGAGGAACGCGAAGCCGGCTGCGATGGCGAGCTCCTTCCATCCTCCGGCTATAGCGGCGCGCCTTACGGAGTGGGAGAAGTCACGAGCGATGCCCCCGGCTTCCTCCATCTTCGGAACAGCCGCGTCCTCGACAGGAAGTTTGCCCGTAGCCCCTTGCTGCTGCGACTGCTCCCCCCCGGGCGGTCGAGGGTCGTCGGTAGCGCCGGCCGCGGGCGCCGAGAGCTCGCGCGTGGCGTCACCTTCGCCACTCGTCAGAGCCGAACCGCAATGCGGGCAGAATCTGGCATCGGCGAGGGCGGGTGTCTCGCCACAGCTCGGGCATCTCATCGCAGAGATACTAGGAGCCGCGCCCGGGCCTGTCGTTCAGGCCTGCCGCTACACTCCTCGCAGTGGCAGCACTCGGGTGGAACTTCAAGGTCGGTCACTGGACGGATCCCGTCGGCAAGACAGGGTGCACCGTCATCCTGCCGCCACCGGGCAACATCGCCTCCTGCGACATCCGGGGATCCTCGCCCGGCTCCAGGGAGATCGAGTCGCTCCGAGCGGAACGCCGCCTTAACGAGATACACGGCGTGCTCCTCACCGGCGGTTCCGCATTCGGACTCGATGCCGCCGGCGGGGTGATGTCGTGGCTCGAAGAGCGCGGCGTCGGCTTCCGCACCCCGCCCGCGCTGGTGCCGATCGTCCCGACCGCCGTCGTATTCGATCTCGGTGCAGGCGACGCCTCCGCGCGCCCGGGCCCGCAAGCAGGCCGGGATGCATGTGACGCCGCCCACGAGGGCGACATCGCCACCGGTCTGGTCGGTGCCGGAGCCGGTTGCACCGTCGGCAAGTGGGCCGGTCGGGAGCACGCGGTAGCCGGCGGGGTCGGAGTAAGTGAAGCCACCGAGAACGGAGCCCGTGTCGCAGCGATCGCGATCGTGAACGCTCTGGGCGACGTGGTGGGCGAGGATGGAACCGTTCTCGCCGGCACGACGGCCGCCGAGCCCAGATTTCTCCCGCCACCGGGAACCCAACCGGAAGTAACCGGCAACACCGTCCTTGCGCTCGTCGCAACCTCCGCCGCGATAGACAAACGGGACGCGCGCTTCCTCGCCGAGCGCGGGTCCGACGGGATCACCGTCGCGGTCCGGCCCGCGCATACCCGCTACGACGGAGACATCGTCTTCTCGGTGACCGCGCCGCCGGAACCCGGTGCACCCCCCGCAAGCGTGGACCTGCTCGGTTACCTCGCCACCAAGGCCGTCGCCGCCGCGGTCCGCGACGCCGTTGCTGCCACTTCGACCGAGAGGTCTCAGTTCGACCCGGTCACGCGACGGTGATCACGATCTTGCCGAACTGCTCTCCCGACGCGAGGTACGCGATCGCGTCGGGACCCTCATCGAGCGGGTAGACCCTGTCGATCAAGGGCTCGATCCCACTGCCGGCAACGTAACGGAGCATGTCGGACACGTCCGCGTCCGAGCCCATGGTCGAACCGATGATCTGCAGCTGGTTCCAGAACAGGCGTCGCACGTCGAACTCGGCGGTGCGGCCGGCGGTTGCACCTGCTATCACCAACCGGCCACCTTTCCGCAGAGCACGCAAAGCCTGGTCGACGGACGGGCCGCCCGCGGAATCGGCCGCGAGGTCCACGCCCCGTTTGGCGGTCAGTCGCCTCACTCCCTTACCTACGTCGTCGTCCTTGTAGTTGACGCCCCCGTCCGCCCCCATGGACGCAGCGCGCTCGAGCTTGGCGTCGGAGGAAGAAGTGACGAAGATCCGGCCGGCGAGCGGGCGTGCCAATTGGAACAGTGAGAGTGCCAGCCCGCCTCCGATCCCCGTTACGAGGATCCACTCGCCCGGCTCCATGCGAGCCCTCGTAAAGAGCATCCGGTACGCCGTGATGAAGGTCACGCCGAGTGCGGCAGCCTGCTCGAACGATAGGTTCTCCGGGAACGGGAAACAGTTGACAGCAGGAACCTTCACGTACTCGGCGATGGTTCCGTCGCGATGCTCTCCCAGCATCTCAAAGCGGGCGCAGGTTGAATGTTCACCGGCGCGGCAGAACTCACACACGCGGCAGGCCAGCGCCGGGTTGATCGCCACCCGGTCGCCCTCCTTCAGACCCGTCACATCGTCGCCGACCGCCACTACGACGCCTGCTCCGTCGGCGCCGAGGACGTACGGGAAGTCGAGTTCGATACCTAGGTCGCCCGAGAGCGTCCACAGATCGAGGTGATTCAGAGCGGCCGCATGGACGCGTACGACCACCTCACCGGGTCCAGGAGTGGGATCGGGCACCTGCATCACGCGCGCCGACGAGGGGCCATTCTGATCTTCGATCGCGAGTGCTCTCATAGCGGCATTGATAGCACTCCCGGTTAGTTGTCACACCCACCCCTTACGTTCTGTCGCAGAGCCGCGATCCCGGGCTGCAGGAGGTGAGTCGCTTGGCCTCGGCAGAGCCCAAGAAGAAGAGCAGACGGCGGAAGGCACCCGTCTGCAAGAGATGCAAGAAGACGATCCGCGTTCCCGCCGGATGGAGCGTCGGACCGGCCGTTCGCAAGCACTACTGGCGGCACCACCGCGACCACATGCAGGCCAACCTCAGCGGGGGTGCCCGATGACCCGGCGACCGCGGCGCGCGATCGACGACGCTCCGGACCTGGGGGACCTCGTGGTCGTCCTGCTCGCCAGCACGCTTGCCGGGTTGAGGGACCGTCTCGAGCACGATGGCTTCGTGCGCGCGAGCGAGCTCGTTGCCGACCTGGTCGAGATCACCGACGATCATCTATGCCGGCTCGACACCGGCGGCGGGGGGACGGAGGTCAGTCGTTGACGGCTTCGAGCACCGGCGGCTCGGGCCGGTCCCCTTCCCCCAGGTCGGCGGCACGGTCGAGACGATCGCGGAAACGGTCGAGCCGTTGTGCGCCCTGCTCGTACTTGCTGCGCGCGTTGCCCAGATGCTTCCCGAGCGTGTCGTATTCCTCGGCGAACCGAGACACGTCCTGCTGCAGCTGCCCGCAGAATCCGAGGATCGCCTCGGCGCTCTTCTCTATCTGCAGACACTTGAGCCCGAACAAGATCGTCTGCAGGTACCCATACATCGTGAGGGGCGACATCGGCACGACGCGCGCGTCGATCGCGGTTTCGAACAACGGATTCTTGCGGTGGGATAGCCGGAGGACCTCGCCGTACACACCCTCTGCGGGCACGTACATGACCGCGAAGTCGAGCGTGCCCTCGTCCGGAACGATGTAGCGCGACGAGATGTCTTTGATGTGGCGCTCGACATCGGCGGCAAAGGCGCGCTCGGCTTCGAGGCGGGAGACGTCATCGGTCGAATCGCATATCCGCTGGTAGTTGGCGAGTGGGAACTTCGAATCGATACAGATCAGACGCCCGCCGGCCTTCACGACAGCGTCGACGATCGTGCCGGACGTGAAGCGGTGCTGGGTCGAGAATCCCGAGGGAGGCAGAACCTGTCCGAGCATCTCCTCGAGCATCGCCTCACCGAGACCTCCTCGAGCCTTGGGAGCGCGCAAGAGGTCCTGCAACGAGGTGAATTGCTTGGCCTGCTCGGCGACGCTGTTGGTCGACACCTTGAGATCGCCGAGCGTGGCGTAGATCCCCTGCGCCATCTTCATGCTCGCCGTCTGGGTCTCGGTCATCCGGCTGTCGATGCCTTCCAGCCGCCGCCCCAGCAGATCAGTTTGGGCCGCCACAGCTTCGGCAACCACCCGCAGATCCTCACGGAGGGTAGATATCTCGGCGTCGCGGGGGTCAACGAGCGGGCGGCGGCGCATGAATGCGACGGAACAGGCGGCGATAGTGACGACAAGCAGAGCGATCAGCAAGGTTTCCATATCTTCAAATTAGAGCGGGGGTGGGACAGTTCTCCGTCTCTCGTGCCGAAAACAACAAAAAGAGGCGAATAGAGACCCAACGTCCGTATCCTCAGGAGCGTGGTGGCAGCACATAGGAACATCTCCGGCAAGATCATCCGAACCCTGACGGCAACAGCATTGCTCGGGGGTCTATTGACCGCGCCCCTCCCCTCCCGGGCACAGACAACGACGTCGTGCACGAAGTCCGGAGAGCCGACACCAGAGGTGTTCGGCCCCACCGACATCTCGGCCACTTCCGGTAATCAACGTCTCTCGGTCGCGCTCAATAAGAAAGCAACGGTGACGGTGATGAAGTGGCCTTCCCCGTCCTACTTCGATCAGATCAAATACCGGACCACCGACCGGAGCCAACCTCGTCTCGGCGCGCTTCCCAACGAGGGAGCGCTCATCGGTGTTGCCTGGAAACCCGACCCCGGCCGCGACCCGGATGGTCCTGCTTGGGGATTCTCGTGGTTGCGGCGGTGGCCGAGCAAACAACGCTTCGGCGACGACGACTCGGATGAGGTCGTGACGACGTTCCGGAAACGGAACCTCGGCCTCAAAGCCACGGTACGCGACCTAGTGACGTCGGATCACAGCACATTCCTCCGCAAGGTCGCCGTAAAGCGCACGAAAGCTTCTCCCGTCCGGGCCGTGCGGATCTTCGCGTTCACGAACTACAACCCGGTGGTCTCGAAAACACCCCAAGCTCCTACCAACGATTGGTGCAGCGAACAGAACAACGACACCGGCGCCTTCTACGATGCCGGTGCCGACGCCATCCTGCACGTAAGGAGCGGCTTCGATGAGTCCACCGACCAACCCTCGAGCGTTGCTCTAGCGGTCGGTTTCAAAGATGCGTCGCGTGGTCATCAAGTCGGACCGGATACCTACCAATTCTCCTCGACCGGACAGAGCGCGTACGACGACGCTCGTGACGGCGCCCTGTCCGGTCGAGACGAAGCTGCCGGTCAGGCGGATGCTGCACTCTTCCAACAACGTTCACTACAGCGCTCGCGCGCGGCCTCCTCGACCATCGTCATGGCTGCAGAGGCCACCGAGGAGAGCGTGCTCGCCCAGTTGGACAGAGCCCGCGCTCGCTCCTTCAAACACGCGCGAGGCATCAAGGCGGCATGGTGGCGCGACTGGTTACGAACAGCGGAGCTGCCCAAGGGTGCGCCGCGCCCGGTGCGGAAACTCTCGAAGCGCGCGCTCATCTCATTACGCCAAACCACCGATGCATCCACTGGACTCGTCTCCACTTCGATCGCGACACAGGAACCTCTAGGGTTCGACCGGATCCGGGATGCGGCATACACGAACCGTGCGCTACAAGCCGCGGGCCATCCCGAGATGGTGCAGAAACGCAACGTCCGTCTCGGAGAGCTTCAGGCGACGACTTTCTCCAAGCCTACCGGCGGCACCACAACGCCCGCCGGGAACTGGGCCACGGGTTACTACGCCGACGGGGTCGTTGCAGGAAGCCGGACCCATGAGGTTGACGAGACCGGGCTCGGCATCTGGCTCTTGTGGGACCACTACCGGGCGACGGGCGACTCCTCGTATCTCGGATCTTCAGCGGTATACGAAGCCATCCAGGGCGCCGCTCACTATCTCTCGGACGACGCGCCGTTCGGTTGCCGCGATCCCGCAACCGGCCTGCTGTGTCTGGCGAACGACGAACAATCGGCAAACCCGCGGCAGGCATTGGTGGCGGCCCAGGCTGCCTGGCTCGGACTCGGCGCCGCGGTGAAGGCGGCGCGCGTCAGGGGTAACGACATCGCACTGCAGAACGCTACGAAATGGGAAACGCGCCGCAAAGAGCTGGGGGCGGCGATCAAAGCCAACTATCGGAACCAGGACTGCGATTGCTTCGCGACCGACTATCGCGTGGGCGGGACCTTCCTATGGCCGGTCGGTTTCGTGGGTTACCGGTCGAAGACCGCTGCAGCACAAGCCGCCGAGAATTGGAAACACATCCGTCGTGCCATGAGAGGCAAAGACAAGATTGGGGACCTCGAGGCGCGCGCTTTGTTGGGCAACGCCTACGTATGGACCGACGCGACGGGCAAGCGCAAACTCAGGAAAGCGCTGAAATGGCTGGCCGGCGCGCCGACTACCGGGCCCACGAAGCTGCTCGGTCGCTCGTGGATGCAGTGGCCAAAGGAGGACGGCCGGATCACCCCGATGGTCTCCCAGCCGCACGTGTGGCATATGTCGATGTATTACCTCGCGGCCTTGAAGGTCTATGGGTCGGAGGGCTGGTCGGACTAGATAGCGTCCGTGGAAGCAAGCGGGACACGGAACCTATGGAAGACCCCGCCCTCGCGCGGGACCGCCCGGATCAGCAACGAATCATCGAGGGCCTCACCGTAGAGGAAATGGTGACGCCGGGCGCACACCGCCGTCTGCGCGGTGGGCAGGCATCCGACCAGCGACGCGCCTCCCCCGCCGGTCACCACGTAGCGAACGCCGCGGAGTTTCTTGGTGGACGTGTAGACGTGGTCGTGACCTTGAAGCACCAGGTCCACTCCGGCGCGCCGGAACATCCGCTGTAGGTCTCCGAACCCCGGTGTGGAGCCGTGACCGGTTCCCGCGGAGAGAACCGGGTGGTGCATGACGACGACGGTGGCCCTCGCCCCCGATGCTCTATTCACCTTGCGGCGCAACCACGAACGATCGAGTCTCGTCGAGTCGGCCATCACGAACCTCATCCCCGCAGCACGCACCACGTAGTTGAAATCAGGCATCCCGAATGAAGGGTCGCCCAGCTCCGGATGTCCCCCGTTGGTCATGACGTCGTGATTGCCGACGACCGCGCGGAACGTCACCCCGCGGTCGAAGAGGCAGCGGTACGGCTCGTGGAACCGCTCGGTGAACAGATCGGGGTCCCCGTCGGGATAGATGTTGTCTCCGGTGGTGAAGACGACCTCGAAGGGGTGACGCTCATGCCAGCGGCACATGCGCTCCGCGACCTCCCGTTGCCGATCGTCACCGGTCCCGAAATCACCCAGCACCGCGAAGCGGAACGGCTCACCCTCGGTGGTGACCGTGACCGGTCCCGTCCCGTCGCTCGGGCGGACGCGCTCGGGCGCGCTCTCGTCACTGCCGATCAGGCCGCAGCCTGCAAGCAGGATCCCTCCGAGCCACGCAGCAATGTAGCGCCTCATCCTCTTGTGTCCTCGTCCCGTACCAGCGGTACGAATCGAGCCGGGGTCACCAACCTGACCTCTCGCAGAGCGCCGTCCTGCTTGCGGAACAGACGGACTTCGTCGCTCGTCTGGCTCTTTATCGGGATCACGAGACGTCCTCCCTCCGCCAACTGTTCGCCGAGCGCCGGCGGCAACTCGGTAGCGGCAGCGGACACGATCATGCAGTCGTACGGAGCACCCGGCTCCCATCCGGTATGGCCGTCACCGACGATCACGTCTGCCCCGACGATACCGTTCTTCTCGAGGTTGGCCCGGGCAGCCTCGGCGAGAGCCGGCCACCGCTCGATGGAGACCACCCGCTTCGACAGGTGAGCGAGAAGCGCCGTTTGGAATCCGTAGCCGGTACCGACCTCCAACACCGAGTCCTCGGGCCCCGGGGACACGGAATCGATCATGTTGGCGATCAACGAGGGCTGGCTGGTGGTCTGCCCTTCGGGCAAGCCGACGGGTGCGTCGGCATAGGGATTGCCGGCGTAGCCGGACGGGACGAAACCTGCCCGATCGAGCGCCCGGAAGGCCTCGACGATGCGAGGATCCTGCAGTCTCTGGCGCCCGATCAAGCGAACCAAACCTGCATGGCTGCTCGGCATCCGGCCACCCTACCCACGCTACGATTGTCCGTATGAGCAGATTCGAGAGATTGTCGGTACTGGACGAGCTGTTCCTCCACCTCGAGGGACCCGACACCCACATGCACGTGGGCGGGGTGGCCATCTTCGATGGTCCTCCTCCGGACTACGGCGACGTCAAGGAGATGATCCAGCACCGCCTGCAGCTCGTTCCCCGGTTCCGTCAGAAGCTCGCGCAGGTCCCCTTCGGGGTGGGACGGCCGGCCTGGGTAGACGACACCCATTTCAACCTCGAATACCACGTGCGCCACACCGCGCTGCCCCAGCCCGGCGACGACGACAAGCTCAAACGGCTTGCCGCGCGGATCATGTCGCAGCAGCTCGACCGCTCCAAGCCCCTATGGGAGATCTGGTTCGCGGAAGGTCTTTCGAACGACCGCTTCGCGCTGATCTCCAAGACCCACCACTGCCTCGTCGATGGAGTATCGGGCGCGGACATCATGTCGGTGATCCTCGACCTCGGTCCCGAATCCCAAGAGATCGAACCCGAATCCTGGCGGCCGGCTCCGGAACCGACGCCGGACCAATTGCTCATAGACGCGGTCAAGGAACGATTGACCTCCCCCGGAGAGGTGATCCGCACCGTGCAGTCGGCGGTGATGGATCCCGCGAAGGTGCCGAACCGCGTCATCGAGGCAGCCAAGGCGCTCGGCTCGTTCGTCGGCGGGAGCTTGGACTTCGCGCCGCCCTCGAGCCTCAACCGTCCCGTCGGTCCCCACCGGCGCTTCGAGACCATCGATATCGCGCTCGAAGACGTGAAGCGCATCAAGAACACGCTCGGCGGAACGGTCAACGACGTCGTCCTTGCAGTCGTCTCCGGCGGTCTGCGGCGACTTTTACGGGCGCGCGGTGAGAAGGTCGACGAGATCGAGCTGCGAGCCATGATCCCGGTCTCGGTACGCGCCGACAGTGAGCAAGGAGCGCTCGGCAACCGGGTGGGATCCATGTGGGCGACGTTGCCCGTGAACGAACCCGACGCCGTGGCGCGTGTGCAGATCATCTCCGAGCGGATGGAGGATCTGAAGTCCTCCGGTCAGGCCGTCGGCGCGCAACTGCTCACGTCCTTAGGCGAATACGCGCCGCCGACGATCCTGGCTCAAGCCTCACGACTCATCGCGCGCCAGCGGGCGTTCAACCTGGTCGTCACGAACGTCCCGGGTCCGCAGTTCCCCCTGTACACGCTGGGGCGCGAGATGCTCGAGGTCTATCCGGTGCTGCCGCTGTCCGGCAACACGACCCTCGGTGTTGCGCTCCTTTCGTACAACGGCAAGATCGGCTTCGGGTTGCTCGGGGATTACGACGGCGCGCCGGACCTGGCGCTTCTGGCGGAAGGCATCGAGAAGTCCGTGGCAGAACTCCTCAGCTCCATCTGAGGCGCTACGCCTTTTACCGGGTCAGACCCCAGACCGTGCCCGGCTAAGAGCGAGGTCCATTCGACGGCGAACGATGTCCTTCCGGCAACGAGATCTGGACGGTGGCCCAACAAAAAGGCCGAAGATCTGCGGTTCTGGGGTTGACTAACGAACATATGTTCGTATAGGATAGCTGGTATCTGAAAGGTCCCGCCTCGCACCTAGGAGCCGGCATGGCACAGCCTTCACTGGCCGACATCAGAGAGAGTTTCCGGTCCGATCGGATCGAGCTGACTGATGGGCTCCGTGCCGGCCAGGCGGCGCTCGGGGCGCTTCATCTCGAGCAGCTGCGCTGGGCGGTGGCGTGTGACAACGCCGAGG
>JBPCNH010000004.1:0-253829 GCA_051001455.1 Actinomycetota bacterium | reverse complement strand
CACCATGCGGAGTCATCTCCGACCGGCTCCGGACATCGTCGAAGCCGATAGAGCGTTGGACCCGGATTTTCTTTGTTGACGGTGGGGCGGTAGCGACTGAATCTCACTCAGTATTCATACGCTTGCATTACATGCTAGTAATTCCAGGTATGTAACTTTTGCGGCGTTTGGGGCGATGCGATGCGATGCTTAACATCGGTAAACTGGCGAGAGGCCAGCAGGACTACTACCTGAACTCGGTTGCCCGCGGAGTCGAGGACTACTACCTCGGCGCCGGCGAGGCCCCCGGCTACTGGCTGGGCGGTGGCGCTGCCGATCTCGGGCTCGAGGGTCACGTCCGCGAGCGGGAGCTCACGCCGGTCCTTGAAGGGCGCGATCCGGCGACCGGCGAGGCCGTGAGCCATCGCCATCACAAGGCTCGGATGCCGGGTTTCGACCTCACCTTCCGGGCTCCAAAGTCGGTCTCACTGGTCCACGCCCTGGGGCCCAAGGAGGCCTCGAACGAGATCATCAACGCCCACGACTCAGCGGTCCTGCTCGCCCTCGATTACCTCGAACGCCACACCGCCGTGGGTCGCCGGGGAACGGACGGGGTCATCCCGATCGACTCCAGCGGTTTCGTCGCAGCAGCCTTCCGCCATCGCACCTCCCGTGCTGGTGACCCGCTCCTCCACACCCATGTTCTGGTCGCCAACCTGATCCATGGTGACGATGCCAAGTGGAGCGCACTCGACGGCCGCCTCCTCTATAGCCACGCCAAGACCGCCGGCTACCTCTACCAAGCGCAGCTTCGCAAGGAGATCTCTCGGCGCCTCGGAGCCGAATGGACCCAGGTGCGCAATGGCACGGCCGAGATCGAGGGCATCCCGCGGGCCGCGATCGATGAGTTCTCCCGTAGGCGCGCCGAGATCGAGATCCGCATGGAGCAGCGTGGGGAGCGGAGTGCCCGCGCCGCGCAGGTGGCGACGCTCGATACCCGGCGGGCCAAGGACCACGATGTGCGTCCGGAGGGGCTGCAACCGGAGTGGGAACGAAGGGCCAAGAGCGTTGGGCTGACCCGCAAGGATCTGAAGCAAGTCTTAGGGCGTTCTCGGACGAACTATCGCCCTCTTGCCTCCGGTCTTACCGACGAGTTGTTCGGCCCCGATGGTCTGACCCGCGACGCCAGCAGCTTCACGGTGCGAGAGGTGATCCAGGCGCTTTGCGAACGTCGTGGCCCAGGAGTATCGGCTGCCCAGATCGAGAAGGAGGCGAACGAGCTCCTCGAATCCGATCTCGTGGTGCGACTGTCCGCCGCGAAGTCTGACTTCCTGCTCACGTCCACGTCGCTGCGGCTCGGTAACGGCCAGGTCGTTCCTTCCGTCAACGACGCCACCCGTTACTCCACCAAAGAGATGCTTCGACTCGAAGAGCGCCTCATCCGTCGAGCGGTCGACCGGCAAGAGGATTCGGTGGCGGTCGCCGAGAAAGCCGCTCTGAAGGATGCGTTGGCTAGTCGACACTCCTTGTCTCGCGAGCAGCGCCGGATGGTCGAGGACCTGACCTGCAGCGGGCGGGGGGTCGATGTCGTGGTCGGCAAGGCAGGCACCGGCAAGACGTTCGCCCTCGATGCGGCCCGAGGCGTGTGGGAGTCGTCGGGAGTGAAGGTCATCGGCTGTGCCCTGTCGGCGCGGGCGGCCAAGGAACTGGAAGCCGGGTCCGGCATCGAGAGCTCAACCATCGCAGCTTTGATGAAGGATCTCGATGACTGGAACACGCCGGGGTTGGAACGGGACTCGGTGGTCGTGGTGGATGAAGCAGGGATGGTCGGGACCCGGCAGCTCGACGCGCTCTTGAACCATGTGGAGGATGCTGGCGCCAAGGTCGTTCTCGTCGGCGACGACAAGCAGCTCCCCGAGATCGCCGCCGGGGGAGCATTCCGGGCTCTCAAGGACAAGCTCCCGGCGCTCGAGTTAGCCGAGGTGAGGCGCCAGAGCAACTCGTGGGAGCGCGACGCGCTCGAGCTTCTTCGAGAGGGTCGCTCCGCTGAGGCGGTCGAGGTCTACAGCGAACGCGACCGCCTCGTCGTCGGCCGGGATGCTCCGGAGACCCGCGCCGCACTCGTAGCAGATTGGTGGCAGGCGTCGCAGGAAGGCAAGGCGGTGATGATCGCGGCGCGCAAGGCGGACGTCGCCGATCTCAACGACAAGGCTCGGACGATCCTCAAGGCAGAAGGCGTTCTGGGTGACGAGGAACTGACCTTCCGAGGGAGGTCGTTCGGCGTCGGCGATGAGGTCATGACTCTTCGCAACGACAGAGGGCTCGGAGTCATCAACGGCAGCCGAGGGGTCGTGGAGAACGTCGATGTCACCGCCGGCGAGCTGGAGATCCGTCTTGACGGCGACCGTGTTGTCACTTTGCCGACCGAATATCTCGAAGCCGGCAATGTCACCCACGCGTACGCGATCACCGGTCACAAGGCGCAGGGCATGACGACCGACCGAGCCTTCGTGCTGGGTGACGATTCCATGTACAGGGAGTGGGGCTACGTCGCCATGTCTCGGGGCCGTGAGGAGAACCGTCTGTATGTAGTCATGGGTGATGGTTGCGACCGGGACGACGTCGGTGGAGCTATTGAACGCCCGTATGAAGTTGACCAACTCGTACGTTCTTTGGAACGGAGCAGAGCGAAATCGATGGCCTTCGATCCGAACGGTGACATCAGTGAGCTCGACACGGGTTCACTGAAGATCGAGCAACAGCAGATCTACGAGCGACTCTCTCAGGGTCCGCGCGATCAGACTCGTGCGCTGACCCAACTCCGGGAAGAGGCTGAACGTATCCAGGACGCCCTCGGGCGAGAGCGGCGTATCGCTGCCGACGCCGAAAACCAGCTCGCCTCGATGGGCGCCATCGCCAAGGCTCGGGGCAAGTGGGACGTCGAGCGGCTTCGGAACCGCATCAAGGACGCTGGCAAGGTAGAGGAGCGGTTGTCGCAGCAGCTGCGCGAGATGGCGGACGAGGAGAAACAGCTCATCCGGGCGCAGAAGGATCGAGAGCAATGGGTGAAGCAGCAGAGTCCCTTGGTCGAACGGGCGCAGGTGATCGAGAACGAACTAGCGCACGGGAACAAGGCGCTCCTGCGCGACCGAGAGAACAATCTGCCCAAGTATCTGGAGAGCACAGTCGGGGCGATTCCGGAACGACCGTCGGAGAGGAAAGAGTGGCGTCAGACCGTCCTGACGATCGAGGACTACCGAGAGAAGTACAGCGTTAAGGATCGAAACCGGGCCCTCGGCGGCGAGCCCCGCAACGCAGATCAGCGTCACGAGAAAGAGCAGATCGAGAGAGACATCGACGACCGCAACGAACGCAAGTCCGGCCGGTCGAGACACGAGGAACATGATTTTGGGCGAGGTCTCGAGCTCTCCCGAGAGTGATCTGCTCGTTTCGTCCTGTTACATCCGGCGCCGTCTACCTGAGCGTTTGCAACGCGTTAGCAGAACGGGTTACTCCGGCAGCGGCACAACCTCACCAGAGATGCCGATCTCGAAGAGTGTTCCAGCCGGTGGTGCGTCGAGGAATGGCTCCAGCGCGGTGAGCCATATATGGACCCGCTCGTCGATCGGCGTGCTCTGGCTGAGCCGCGAGATCACGACCTTGCCTCCACGGAGGACCCTCACGTTCTCGAAGTCCCTGTCCTGAGTGACCAGGACGAGATCGTCGTCTTCGGTCAGTCGCCGGATGATCTCCGCGTCCGATATGCCGCGTCGGCCGAGCGCGAGGTGTTCGACGTCATGCTCCGCCTCTCGGAGGCGACGGTAGAGGCGAAGAGGGATGTTCTCGTCTAGCAGGACCCTCACGAGTCTTGCTTGACCGCCGGGGGTGCGTGGTCGGCGAGGTGGGTCGCGTATCGAAGCGCCGCGTTCACCTGGTCGGCCGTGAGGCTGTACTCGTCCTGGATCGTTGCGGTCTGCTCACCCGCGGCCACCGCCCCCACCACGGTTGCCACATCCACGCGGGTGCCGGCGATGCAAGGCTTCCCGAAACGGGTCTCGGGATCCATCGTGATCCCGGGGAAGACCTCTACGGTGTGCTCCTCGGTTCGAGCCATACCGATGAGTCTAGGGAGTCCGACCAGAAAGCGCAGCATCTTGCTAACGGACTGCTAACCACCCCAGGAAGTCGCTATCGACACTCCGGTCCATGGCCGCACGGAACCGGAAGGAGGAAAGGCGTCCCAGGGCCGCAACGGGCCCTGTCGAATGGCCGGCGAGGAACTCCAAAACCAGTGGCCGGGGGTTCGAATCCCTCCCGCCCTGCTCTGTTTCATCCTGTCGCGTCGGTATCGAGATGCGCTGCCGTTTGCAGATGGTTAGCAAAGGGAGGAGGAGGCCCTCCCTTCCTCCAGTCCCAAATGCCTTCTTGCGTAACTTGGCCACTTGTGGCTAGATGTAGCCATGAAAACCGTCAAGATCGCTGAACTCAAGGATCGATTGTCGGAGCACCTCCGAGCCGTGGAGAAGGGAGCCGAGGTGGTCGTGACAGACCGCAACCGTCCGATCGCCCGCATCGTTCCCCTCGCCGATGGCAGGGAACGAATTCGCGTTCTGCCCGCGTCTCGCAGCTTCAAGAGCATCCGGAGTCGCCGCCATAAGCGTGCCGGATGGAAGATCAGCTCAACCGATCTACTGCTCGAGGAGCGCACCGAGCATTGAATGTCTACATCGACTCTTCGGTCTTGCTTCGAGTTGTACTGGGAGAACCGGGGCGGCTACGGATTTGGTCCAAGATCGAGAACCCCGTTTCGAGCGAGTTGATCCACCTCGAGTGCCTGCGGACGATCGACCGTGCGCGGATCCGGCTCGGGCTTCGAGATGGGGACGTATCCCGCTATCGAGCCGAGGTTCTCGAGACCATAGAGGCCTTCGATCTGATCGAGCTGGATTCATCTGTGCTCGAACGGGCGGCCGAACCTTTCCCGACCATGATCGGCTCGCTCGACGCGATCCATCTAGCGAGTGCTCTCCTTGCCAAGCCAGAGTTTGACGATCTTGCTCTGGCGACTCATGACGGCGAACTAGCTACCGCGGGTCGCGCCATGGGCTTCCGGGTGCATGGAGGAGAGTGAATCCTCCTCTCCCTCACGATCAGCCATGAGTCCGCACGATCCTGCTAACGCTCTGCTAACGCCGTGAGCGCTCTAGATCAGACGGACGAGACCGTGACGGACGGAAGCGGATCGGACACGGGCGAGCCAGGGCTCGACAGGGTGGCGCCGTAGAGTCGGTGCGGAACTCCAAAACCAGCGGTCGGGGGTTCGAGTCCCTCCCGCCCTGCGATCTCGCGAGAAGAAGGCATGAGAAAGGGACCGGGTTGCCCCGGCCCCTCTTTCTCGGTTCTTATCTGGTTTAGTCGTTGAACTTCAAGATGTCGATACCCCGCGTGTAGTCGGTGGTGTAGACGATGTCTTTCGTACGCCAGTAAACGGCGCCGGTGGAACCGAGATGCGGAACGAACCAGCCGATCTCTTCTACCTTTCCGTCCTTCTTGATGTCGAGGAAGCGCGTGCCGTGCTCGAAGAACGCAGCGGCCACATGTCCGCCGTTCTTGAACGTCGGACGCTCTTCATGCCAATGGGACGAGCAGCCGATGGCATTGACGGCCGGTTGTCCGTCGACGTAGGTGCCGTTCGATACTCGGTATTCGTCGACCATCTTGAAGGTGCGCGTCTTCTTCCAGTTCTTCGAGTCGAACGTCATGAAGGCGCCCCTCGTGTCGCTGCAACGAGGCTGAAAGTTGGTCTCTCCGGCCATGAGGATCCAACGGTCTTTGCCCTGGTTGGGCCACACCGCGGTGTGCTGGAAGCGCATGTCGATGGTGCTGCCGCTCGCCAGCAACTTCGGCTTCTTCGGGTTCTTCCGCGCGTCGAGCAGCATGATCGTCGGGGTAGCCGTCAGTACGATCCCAGGGCTGACCTCGGTTACGTCGTGAGCGTTGCTGCCACTGGGGGTGCCGTCTCCCCACTTCTCCTCCGCCTTTACGGGGTTCGCGGGGTCACGCAGGTCGATGATCCCGCCCTCTGAGCCGTAGGCCCACTTGCAATCGAGGATGCAGGAGAAAGTGTGTTCGCTGGTGTTGGGGACCGAAGCGATGATCGTCGGGTTGGTCTTGTCTTCGACGTCGACGATATGCAGCGGCCCCGGAGCGTACGCGAGGTTCGGCATAAGGAGGATGCGCCCGTTGGTGTCTACGTCCTCACGGCTGAAGATCGGCTCGTGCGGGTTCTCGAGCATGCCGACCAGTTCCGGGTTCAAAGGATCCTTGGTGTCGTAGATCGTCAGTTTCGTCGCGTCCAGCGCATAGAAGTAGCGACCGACGAGCCGGCCACCCGAGCCGCTGGGCCCGCTGAAGGGGATGTGCTTGATCCATTCGACGTTGTCCGAGGAGATGCCGCCTTGAGACGGGCCCGCCTGGTTCAGGTCAATGCCTGCCCCGGCGGCCGGCACCATGCCGAAAGCCAGTGATGTCGCCAAGGCGATGGTGAGTAGCCGCTTCATCTTCTTGCACCCCCATAGGGTTGGATTAAGTAAATGACTGTCTGGAGAGGTGATTCTCCGGAGGGGGTTGTCCTCCTGCCACCGCCTTTCGGGGATGAGGGGGCTCTTCGGGCACGAAGGTGCTATCCTTCGGGTTCGTTTCATCCCCCCCCGCTAGGACCCTTACGCAGCGCGTCCAGGAGCGGAGACTTGGGATGCGAGGTGACCTACCAGAAGGGGCTCGTGTGAACAGGCAGTACAAGCGTGCGATGAAGAAGCAAGAGCAGGCGAAGAAGCCTGCCCAGCGTCCTCAGCCGAAACCGCCCGGTGCGGCAGGTAAGAAGGAGCGCACCAAGCCGCGCCAGTTCATCAAAGAAGTGATCGCGGAGCTCAAGAAGGTTGCGTGGCCCACCCGTCAAGAGACGGTGGCCTACTCGATCGTCGTGCTCGTCAGCGTCATCTTCGTCGCCGCTTTGATCTTCGGGATGGACACCCTGTTCAGCAAAGCGGTATTCGCATTGTTCGGGATCGATCTATGAGAGACACCGAAGTGGACGAGCAGCAGAACGAGCCTATCGAGGTGCCTGCTGAAGAGCCCATGGACGAAGCGGACAAGGGAGCAGCGGCCAGCCCGACCGGAGCCGAATCTCCTGAGGCGGTCGAGGCGCTCGAAGACGCCGCCACCGAGGCCGAATCCGTCGACGCGCTCGGTATCGATCCCGAGGCCGAGTTGGTCGAAGACGAAGGTGGTCCCTCCGATCCTGCCTCTCCCGACCCTCAGGGTGATGAGCAAGAGGCTCAGCGGCTGCTGGCCGAATCCGGCGCCGAGGCCGATGTCGAACCTGCTTACGCCGAGGCTTTGCAGCCTGCCGCCGACGACACGGCCGAAGTGACCGGTACGGCAGCTCCGGAGGATCCGGAGGCGTCCATCGACGTCCCGGCAGATCCTGCCGAGGGTCCCGATCTCGTCGAGAGCGCGACCATCTCGGAACCCGATCTTCCCGATGTGGGGGAGGACGAGTCGGCTGCTCCGATGCCCCAGGACGAGCCTGCCACCGAGGCTGCTGCCCAGGAGTCCGAGGACGCATCCGCCGACGTCGAGCCCGCCCCGACTGACGAGGACGCGGCGACCGAGGACGAGGCCGAGGCGGCCTATGACTTCGAGGCTACGGTGCCGCCGACCGAGCGGCCCGGTTCCTGGTACGTCGTGCATACCTACGCGGGGTACGAGAACAAGGTCAAGACCAACCTCCTCACCAGGATCCAGTCCATGAATGTCGAGGACTCGGTCTTCGAGGTGGTGATCCCGATGGAAGACGTCATGGAGATCAAGCAGGGCAAGAAGCAGATCGTTCAGAAGAAGGTTTTCCCCGGTTACCTCTTGGTGCGTATGTACCTCGAAGACGATGCCTGGCGCGCCGTGCGCGAGACCCCCGGCGTCACTGGTTTCGTCGGATCGGGCGCAAAGCCGACCCCCTTGTCCGACAAGGAGATCGACAAGATCCTGCAGGTGAAGCCCGAGGACAAGAAGAAGCTACGTCCCCGTCTCGAGTTCGAAGAGGGCGAAAGCGTCAGGGTGCAGACCGGCCCGTTCGCGAATTTCACGGGTTCTATCTCCGAGATCAACGTCGACCAGTCGAAGCTCAAGGTGCTCGTTAATATCTTCGGGCGAGAGACTCCGGTCGAGCTCGGGTTCGATCAAGTCGCGAAGCTCTAGTTACTAGTTAAGAGGAAGGGAACGAGATGGCTGAAGGTGGCGGCCGCCGCAAGAAGGTGGCCCAGGTTCTGAAACTCCAGATCGTCGGGGGGCAAGCTACCCCGGCGCCTCCGGTTGGCCCTGCCTTGGGTCAAGCCGGCATCAACATCATGGAGTTCTGCAAGCAGTACAACGCGGAGACGCAGCAGAACAGCGGCACCGTTGTCCCCGTCGAGATCACGGTTTACGAGGATCGTTCGTTCACGTTCATCACCAAGACACCCCCGGCTGCAGTCCTGTTGCGTCAGAAAGCCGGAGTGGACAAAGGGTCGGCGGAGCCCAATCGCACGAAGGTGGCTTCGGTAACGAAGGACCAGGTGCGAGAGATCGCTGAGGTCAAGATGCCGGATTTGAACGCGAACGATATCGATGCCGCGATGAAGATCGTCGAGGGCACGGCTCGTAGCATGGGGATAACAGTCAAGTAATCAGTAGTACCCGTAGTACGAAGGCAACACCGGCCTAGTAAGTGGGAGGGCGGGACGAAGCTCCCGGCCGTAGACCACGAGGAGGAAAAGATGGCAGGAAAGCGTTTCAAAGAAGCTGCTCAGAAGGTTGATAGAGACAAGTTGTATGCACCGCGCGAGGCATTCAAACTCCTGAAGGAGTTCCCCTCCACGAAGTTCGATGAGTCCGTTGAGCTTTCCATCCGGCTGGGCGTGGATCCTCGCAAGCCCGATCAGATGGTCCGGGGAGCGCTTTCCTTGCCCAATGGCACCGGGAAGACGATGCGCGTGATCGCGTTCGCAAAAGGGGAGAAGGCTAAGGACGCCGAGGCTGCCGGAGCCGACGTTGTCGGTGACGATGACCTGGCAGAGCGCGTCAATGGAGGCTGGCTCGATTTCGACGCCGTGGTGGCCACCCCCGACATGATGCCGACAGTCGGAAAGCTGGGTCGGGTTCTAGGACCGCGGGGGCTTATGCCGAACCCGAAGTCCGGCACCGTTACCGACGACGTCGGGAAGGTGGTCAGGGACATCAAGGGCGGCATGGTCGAATATCGCACCGACAAGCACGGCAACCTTCATCTCATCATCGGGAAGAAGTCGTTCTCGCCCGAGGATCTAGCCGAGAACTACGTGGCCGTGATCGATGAAGTGATGCGGGCTAAGCCCGCCGCCTCTAAAGGCCGCTATCTGAAGGCGATCGCGCTCGCCAGCACGATGAGTCCTGGGATCCGCATAGATCCCAGCAAATCTCGCGATCTGGTCGAGGAAGAGCTCGACACAGCTTCTGCTTGACCGTAGGTAGAGCGGGACGCACCTAACGCTGGCGCGTCCTCGCTCGCGCTTCGACGTTGAGCCGTTTCCATTTGCGTGCCTCCTCGCGCGCCAGTTTCTTGTCGTGTTTGCGCTCGAGGTACGCGAGCTCCTTCTCGAGCTTCTTGTACGAGTCGAGCCGCTCGAGGTTGAGGATGCCCTCCGCAACGGCAGCTCGTACCGCACAACCCGGTTCGGAAGCGTGCGCGCAGTCGGCGAAGCGACACGACTCAGCAAGCTCGGCGATGTCGCTGAAAGCCGTATCGAGTCCCTCGTTCATCTCCCACAGCTGGAGCTCCCGCATACCGGGGGTGTCGATGATGATCCCGCCCCTCGGAAGCATCACCATCTCCCGATGGCTCGTGGTGTGCCGGCCTTTTCCATCATCTCGAAGGCCCTGGGTCTTGAGGAGATCCGATCCCAGCAGCCGATTGATAAGGGTTGATTTGCCCACTCCTGAGGACCCCAGCGCCGCGACCGTCTTGTTCCCGGTGAGATAGGTCTTGAGGCCGTCGAAGCCTTCGCCGGTCACGTCACTTGTGATGTGTATGTCTATTCCGGGGGCGGCCGCCTGGACCTCTGCCACTGCCCCTGCTATGTCATCGTGCAGGTCGGCCTTGGTGAGGACTACCACCGGCGTGGCTCCGCTGTTCCACCCGATCGCGACATAACGCTCGATCCGCCGGACGTTCAGATCCTGATTGAGGGCACTGACCAGGAAGAAGACGTCGACGTTGGCCGCCAGCACCTGTTCGTTGGTCTCTTCTCCCGCAACTTTTCGGGAGAACTTGGTCAGCCGCGGCAGGACGGCGACGATCGTGGCCAGCGCGTCACCTGGGACGTATCGCAGCACGACCCAATCTCCGACCGCCGGGAGATCACTTTTCTCGATCGCTTCGTGATGAAGGCGCCCCGCCGGAGCCGCCTCGATCTCTTCGTTCCCGAGCATGACGCGGTAGCCCTGCCGGTGTTGCGTGGAGACCCGGCCGGGGAGAAGGCCATCCTCCTGGTGTTCCTTGAATGCCGTTGCGAAGTGTTCGTTCCACCCGAGCCGCACGAGCCCCGGGTTGTGATCGTCAAAGGTCAATGTTCCTCCTGGTATGGGTTGCGGGTCTTCTGCCCCTTAGGGGCGCGATCCGCCGCTGTACCAGCGGCGGCGAGGCAAGGGACCTGCAGGGGAGGACGCTTCTAAAAGGAAAAGACGACCGACTGCAGGCCTAGAGTGCCGAGTCCTTGGTCATAATGGGCCGTCCTTTCCGCCCGGGACGCTTTTTCCGGGTCGCCCTTGAGTATGGGTGAAGGGCCACCAGGAATCAACGTACAGGGCCGGCCTCGATTCGGTTATCCTTGGACGCTGTTCGCCCCAGACCGCCGGGGGAGGCGACTCCTTAATCATCCGGCGCAGGTGAGATTCGAGGCTCTGATGCCGCGGTCGACCCTCTGGGCGGCCGCTTTTTTCATTGCAGAGCTACTAAGGAGAGCGCATGGCGAAACCCGAGAAGGCTACGGCCGTGGCCGAGATCACCGAGAGGTTCAAGGAAGCCGACGCCACCTTGCTGACGGAGTACCGCGGTCTGCGTGTCTCCGAGCTGGCCGAGCTTCGCACGGCTCTCCGAGAGGCCAACGCGGACTACAAGGTGCTCAAGAACACACTGACCCGCATAGCCGTGCGGGAGGTCGGGATCGAGGGCATCGAAGAGATGTTGACCGGCCCGACGGCAGTCGTATTCGTGCGCGGGGATGTCGCTGCGGCCGCCAAGGCTCTCGATGCCGCCGCCAAGAAGTACCCGGTGCTGGTCGTGAAGGGCGGGACGCTGAAGGGTGGCAAGACCTTCGACGCCGCTCAGGCGTCGGCGCTGGCAAAGATCGAGCCCCGAGAGGTCCTGCTGACCAAGATGGCGATGCTGATGAATTCTCCGGCGCAGCAGACGGCCAACGTATTGTCCGCGCTCCTTCGGAACTTCGGATCGATGCTTGCTCAGGTCGTGACCAAGAAGGAGTCCGGCGAGTTGCCGGGCGGCATGGGCGAATCTCCAGCAGAGCCCGAAACCCCGGCAGGCGAGGCCGAGAAGGCGCCTGTCGCACCGGAGGAGGAGGCTCCCGCTCCGTCGCCGGATGCCGCCGCCGAAGGCGACCCATCTCCCGGCGAGCCGGATGATGCCGGGACCCCCACCGAAGATCAGGCCGAAGGCGAGGCCGCAGACGCACCAGCAGCAGAGGCAACCGAGACATCAACCGACAGCGATGAAGAAGTGAAGGAAGAGGAGGAGTAGGAATGGCCGACACATTGACCCAGGACCAGGTACTCGAGGCGATCTCCGGATGGACGGTGCTGGAGCTCTCTGAGTTCGTGAAATCTTTCGAGGACAAGTTCGGAGTGACAGCAGCAGCCCCGGTAGCCGTAGCAGGCCCCGCCGGCGGCGGCGGCGACGCGGGTGCTGGTGCAGCCGAAGAGAAGGACGAGTTCGACGTCGTTCTCACGGCAGCCGGTGACAAGAAGATCCAGGTGATCAAGGAGGTCCGTTCTCTCACGAGCCTCGGTCTCAAGGAAGCCAAGGACCTCGTGGACTCCGCTCCCAAGCCTGTTCTCGAGAAGGTCGCCAAAGAGGCGGCTGAAGAGGCGAAGACGAAGCTCGAGGGCGCCGGCGCCACGGTCGAGCTCAAGTAGGAAAACGAACTCGCAGTGCTAAAAGGGGGCCCTTCGGGGCCTCCTTTGTCGCGGTATCGGGAGAAATCGAGATTGACCTCCCCGGGGTGGGGACATAAGGTCTCTGGGACCCTTCGGGGGGATAAATATCCGCACCTCCGGGCTCATCTCGGGCCTGTTGACCGGCGCCGGGCTCCGGCCTATACTCACCTGTCCACTCCAGATCGTCTCTGACGTCCTGTCGCGCGGCTAAGAACCGCCCAGGGTGTCCCGGTCTGGGGGGCTTGAAGGGGAAAAGGGGCTCCTTTCAGGCCGCAGCGCCCCCGAAGTCCTCAGCCGGCATCAACAGGAGGCTCGTTTGTCGTCCAAAGTCCTGCGCGAGCGCCGTTCGTTCGCCAAGCTCACCGAAGTACTGCCGCCACCGAACCTGATCTCCGTTCAGAAGGAGTCTTTCGACTGGTTCCTCAATACCGGTCTCGAAGACACCCTCAGAGAGATCTCCCCGATCGAGGACTTCACAGGCAACCTCGCCTTGCAGTTCCTCTCTCACCGTTTCGAGGAGCCGAAATTCGACGAGGACGAGTGCAAGGAGAAGGACATGACCTTCTCCCGCCCCCTCTTCGTCACCGCCGCCTTCATCAACAAAGAGACCGGCGAGATCAAGGAACAGACCGTTTTCATGGGGGACTTCCCGATGATGACGGTGAAGGGAACCTTCATCATCAATGGGACCGAGCGAGTCGTCGTTTCCCAATTGGTTCGTTCGCCGGGTGTTTATTTCGGCAAGTCGATCGATAAGACGTCCGACAAGGACATCTACGACTGCAAGGTCATCCCGGCACGCGGCGCGTGGCTCGAGTTCGAGACTGACAAGAAGGACCTTGTCGCCGTCCGCGTCGACCGCAAGCGCAAGCAGAACGTAACGGTCTTGCTGAAGGCGCTTGGATTCGGCGACGATGCCACGATCCTCGACCTTTTCGATGGTGCAGAGTCCATCCGAGCGACGCTCGAGAAGGACGCTATCGAGAGCGAGGAAGACGCGCTCATCGATATCTACCGGAAGCTTCGTCCCGGTGAGCCTCCCACCGTCGAGTCCGCCCGCAGCCTCCTGGAGAACCTGTTCTTCAATCCCAAGCGCTACGACCTCGCCCGTGTGGGTCGCTACAAGGTCAACAAGAAGCTGGGCTTCCAGCACGACGAGGCGGGTATCGACGAGGCAGGTCCGGTGCTCCGTAAAGAGGACATCCTCGCCACGATCCAGTACCTCGTGAAGCTCCACGCGGGCAACCCTGACACCGAGACCGACGACATCGATCACTTCGGGAACCGTCGCATCCGCCCTGTCGGCGAGTTGATCCAGAACCAGATCCGCGTGGGTCTTTCACGTATGGAGCGCGTGGTGCGCGAGCGGATGACGACCCAGGATGTCGAGGCGATCACACCACAGACCTTGATCAACATCCGCCCCGTTGTTGCGTCGATCAAAGAGTTCTTCGGATCCTCACAGCTCAGTCAGTTCATGGACCAGACAAACCCGCTGGCAGGGCTTACGCACAAGCGCCGCCTCTCTGCATTGGGCCCCGGTGGTCTGTCGCGTGAGCGAGCTGGCTTCGAGGTCCGAGACGTTCACTCCTCTCACTACGGCCGCATGTGCCCGATCGAGACACCCGAGGGCCCGAACATCGGTCTCATCGGTTCACTCTCGACCTACGCGCGTCTCAACCGCTACGGATTCATCGAAACCCCGTACCGGGTCGTGAAGAACGGCAAGGTCAGCACGCAGGTTGCTTACCTCACGGCCGACGAAGAAGGTAAGAAGATCATCGCTCAGGCCAACGTTTTGCTGGACGCCAAGGGCAACTTCGCCGATGACAAGGTGCTCGTCCGTGGACGGAACAACGAGGTCGATTTCGTGGCTCCGTCGGAGGTCGACTACATGGACGTTTCGCCGAAGCAGATCGTCTCGGTCGGTGCGGCTTGTATCCCCTTCCTCGAACACGACGACGCGAACCGCGCCCTGATGGGCGCGAACATGCAGAAGCAGGCAGTTCCGTTGCTCCGGCCTGAGGCGCCGTACGTCGCTACCGGGCTCGAGTTCCGCGCCGCGGTTGATGCCGGCGACATCATCATCGCTCCGCACGACGGGACGATCGAGGAAGTCACGGCGGATCACATCATCCTCACGAAGGGTAAAGACCAGACCTTCCTGAAGCTCGAGAAGTTCCGTCGATCGAACCAGTCCACCTGTATCAACCAGCGGGCCATCGTGAAGGAAGGCCAGAAGGTGAAGGCCGAAGACATCTTGGCCGACGGTCCCTCGACGGACGCCGGTGAGATGGCTCTCGGAGCGAACCTGCTCGTAGCCTTCATGAGTTGGGAGGGTTACAACTTCGAGGACGCGATCATCCTCTCCGAACGCCTCGTGAAAGAGGACGTCCTTACCTCGATCCACATCGAGGAGTACGAAGTGGACGCCCGCGATACCAAGCTCGGAGCCGAAGAGATCACTCGGGATATCCCGAACGTCTCTGAAGATGTGCTCGCCGACCTAGACGACCGCGGCATCATCCGAGTGGGCGCCGACGTGGGCCCCGGTGACGTGCTGGTCGGAAAAGTCACCCCCAAGGGTGAGACCGAGCTGACTCCGGAAGAGCGACTCCTTCGAGCCATCTTCGGCGAGAAGGCCCGGGAAGTGCGAGACACGTCCCTGAAGATGCCTCACGGTGAAGAGGGCAAGGTCATCGGTGTCCGGGAGTTCTCTCGGGACGCAGGTGACGAGCTGGCGCCGGGCGTCAACGAGCTCGTGCGTGTCTTCGTTGCCCAGAAGCGCAAGATCTCCGAGGGTGACAAGCTCGCCGGTCGTCACGGGAACAAAGGTGTCATCTCCAAGATCCTTCCGGAGCAGGACATGCCGTTCCTTGCCGACGGAACCCCCGTCGACATCATCCTGAACCCGCTGGGTGTCCCGTCCCGAATGAACCTGGGACAGGTGCTCGAGACCCATCTCGGATGGGTTGCCAAGCAGCGCTGGGAGGACGATGGAACGGCGGCGGCCGCTCCGGGCGCATGGAGAACCCAGGATCCTGCCTGGGTCGCTACGCCTGTGTTCGACGGCGCCAAGGAAGACGAGTTGATCGGTGCCATGAAAACGGTCGCCGATCGCGACACCGAGTACAAGCTGACCAATGCCGACGGCAAGGCCCAGTTGTACGACGGCCTCAGCGGTGAGCCTTATGACAACGAGATCACCGTCGGGTACATGTACATCCTCAAGCTCAGCCACCTCGTGGACGACAAGATCCACGCCCGGTCGACGGGTCCTTACTCGATGATCACCCAGCAGCCGCTGGGAGGTAAGGCTCAGTTCGGTGGCCAGCGCTTCGGTGAGATGGAGGTGTGGGCGCTCGAGGCTTACGGTGCCGCCTACTGTCTGCAGGAGCTACTGACGATCAAGTCCGATGACGTCCTCGGCCGCGTGAAGGTCTACGAGGCCATCGTCAAGGGCGAGAACATCCCCGAGCCCGGCATCCCTGAGTCCTTCAAGGTGCTGATCAAAGAGATGCAATCCCTCTGCCTGAACGTCGAGGTCTTGTCCTCGACCGGCGAGGAGATCGAGATGAAAGAGATCGACGAAGACATCTTCCGAACCGCGGAAGAGCTTGGGATCGATCTGTCCCGCCGTGAGCCGTCTTCGGTTGAAGAAGTCTAGGGAGGCCGTAACTAGATGCTAGATGTCAATTATTTCGATGAACTCAGGATCGGTCTCGCAACCGGGGACCAGATCCGCGCCTGGTCCAACGGCGAGGTAAAGAAGCCCGAGACGATCAACTACCGCACGCTCAAGCCAGAGAAGGACGGCTTGTTCTGCGAGAAGATCTTCGGTCCCACCAAGGATTGGGAGTGCTACTGCGGCAAGTACAAGCGTGTCCGTTTCAAGGGCATCATCTGCGAGCGTTGTGGTGTCGAAGTAACGCGCGCAAAGGTCCGACGTGAGCGCATGGGTCACATCGAGCTCGCTGCTCCCGTTACCCACATCTGGTACTTCAAGGGCGTCCCGTCTCGCTTGGGGTACCTGCTCGACCTCGCACCCAAAGAGCTCGAGAAGGTCATCTACTTCGCCGCATCGATCGTCACCGATGTGGATGAGGACAAGCGTCACAAGGACCTTCCACGCCTGACCGAGGACGTCGAAAAGGAGATCGCTCTCGTCGAGAAACGGCGGGACACCCGGATCGAGGAGATCCTTAAGGAGCTCGAAGCTCGTCTCGAGGAGATGGAAGGCCGCAAGGCGCGCTCTTCGGAAAAGACCACTGCGAAGAACCAAGCCGAACGTCAGCAGAAAGAAGTGAGGGAGCGCGCCGAGCGCGAGGTTGGACTCGTGCGGGCTGCCCTAGAGGCCTTTTCCGACATGGAGAAGAAGAAGATCATCGACGACGAGATCCTGTGGCGCGAGCTGAAGGATCGTTACGGGGATTACTTCAAGGGCGGCATGGGCGCCGAGGCGATCAAGGAGCTTCTCGCTTCTCTGGATCTCGTGGCCGAGGCCGAGAGCCTGCGTGACCAGATCAAGAACGGTAAGGGACAGAAGCGCCAACGGGCCATCAAGCGCCTCAAGGTAGTAAGCCCCTTCACGGACCAGACCAAGAAGAACACCCCGATGGGCATGGTGCTGGACTGCGTGCCTGTCATCCCGCCGGACCTACGTCCGATGGTGCAGCTCGACGGCGGTCGTTTCGCGACGAGCGACCTGAACGACCTCTACCGCCGTGTGATCAACCGGAACAACCGACTCAAGAGACTTCTTGACCTCGGCGCGCCCGAGATCATCGTCAACAACGAGAAGCGCATGCTCCAGGAAGCAGTCGACGCATTGTTCGACAACGGTCGTCGTGGGCGACCCGTGACGGGTCCTGGGAACCGTCCGCTGAAGTCGCTGTCGGACATGTTGAAGGGGAAGCAAGGCCGCTTCCGTCAGAACCTCCTGGGGAAGCGGGTTGATTACTCCGGTCGTTCGGTCATCGTTGCCGGACCGAAGCTGAAGCTCCACCAGTGTGGTTTGCCGAAGCAGATGGCCCTTGAGCTCTTCAAGCCTTTCGTGATGAAGCGACTGGTAGACATGGGCCACGCTCAGAACATCAAGAGCGCCAAGCGGATGGTCGAGCGCAGCCGTTCCCACGTGTGGGATGTGCTCGCCGAGATCATTCACCAGCACCCGGTGCTGCTCAACAGAGCACCGACGCTCCACCGTCTCGGCATCCAAGCCTTCGAGCCCGTTCTTGTGGAAGGTAAGGCGATCCAGATCCATCCGCTCGTATGTGTTGCGTTCAACGCCGACTTCGACGGCGACCAGATGGCCGTGCACGTGCCTCTGTCATCCGAAGCGCAGGCCGAGGCGCGCATGCTCATGCTGTCTGCTCACAACATCCTGTCGCCGGCACATGGTGATCCGATCGTTGCTCCGACGCAGGACATCGTGATCGGCTCCTACTACCTGACCGCCGATCACGAAGGTGAGAGCGGCGAGGGGAAGGTCTTCGGCTCTGCGGATGAGGTCTTTGCGGCTTACGAGTCCTTCACTTGGGGACCGGACGGAACCCATAGCCGGGTCGTCGATCTGCACGCCAGGATCAAGGTGCGAGGCCTGAAGCGTTTCGAGGACGAGCCGCAGGAAGAGTTCGACGCTAACTCCAGCCGCATCAAGGAGACCACCGTGGGCCGGGTCTTCTTCAACAGCGCGTTCCCGGCGGACTTCCCGTTCCAGAATGTGGTCGTAGGAAAGAAGCAACTTGCTGCTCTGATCGAGCGCTGTGCCCGGACCTACGACAAGAAAGAGCTGTCGGAGATCCTCGATGCGGTGAAGGACGTCGGTTTCAAGTTCGCCACCAAGTCCGGCGCCACGATCGGACTGCAGGACGTTCAGACCCCGGCGTCGAAGCCCCAGATCCTGGCCGAGCACGAGGAGCGCGCAGAGAAGGTCGAGAACCAGTTCAAGAAGGGCATCATCACCGAGGACGAGCGTCGTCAGGAGCTCGTCGAGATCTGGACGGAAGCCACCGAGCGGGTCAAGGAAGACATGGAGAAAGGGTTCGACGATCTGAACCCGATCAAGATGATGGCCGACTCCGGTGCTCGAGGGAACATCACCCAGATCCGTCAGATCGCCGGGATGCGTGGTTTGGTGACCAACCCGAAGGGCGAGATCATCCCTCGTCCCATCCGAGCCAACTTCCGCGAAGGCTTGACGGTCCTCGAGTACTTCATCTCCACGCACGGGGCCCGGAAGGGTCTGGCCGACACGGCTCTTCGTACGGCCGACTCCGGATATCTCACCCGTCGTCTGGTCGACGTTGCACAAGAGCTCATGGTGCGCGCCGACGACTGTGGCACCGACCGAGGTATCCGTATCAACGTCCAAGAGGACCGGGCGAACCTCAAGCAGAAGCTCGTTTCACGTGTATTGCTCGAGGACGCCAAGGCTGGCAAGCAGACCGTCGCCAAGGCGGGCACTCCCATTACTGGAGACGCTGCGCAGGAGATCGCCGAGGCTGGGGTCGAAGAGGTTGTCGTTCGCTCCGTGCTGATGTGCGATGTGAAGGTCGGTGTGTGCCAGCAGTGCTATGGCATCTCTCTCGCAACCGGGAACATGGTCGAGTTCGGCGAGGCGGTGGGCATCGTGGCTGCCCAGTCGATCGGTGAGCCCGGCACCCAGCTGACGATGCGTACGTTCCACACCGGTGGAGTGTACGGAGCAGACGACATCACACAGGGTCTGCCTCGAGTCGTCGAGTTGTTCGAAGCCCGCACCCCCAAGGGGAAAGCCGAGATCGCCGGTGCATCGGGCCGGGTCGAGGTTGAAGAGGACGAGCGCACCCGGGTCATCACGCTTATCCCGAACGATGGTGACGATCCGATCCCTTACAAGGTATCGAGACGTTCTCGTATGCGCGTTCGCAACGGCCAGGAGGTCGAGGCGGGCGAAGCGCTAACCGAGGGGAACAAGGATCCCGACGAGATACTCGACGTTCTCGGAACCCGGGAGGTGCAGCTCTACCTTGTGAACGAGGTCCAGGGCGTGTACCGGAGCCAGGGTGTGGCCGTCCACGACAAGCACATCGAGTTGATCGTGCGTCAGATGCTTCGCAAGGTCACGGTCATCGAGCCCGGCGACACGGAATTCCTGCCCGGGGAGCTGGTGGATGCCCGTACCTTCGCGGCTACGAACGAAGGGGTTGTTTCGGGCGGCGGTGAGGCCGCGACGGCCCGTCCGATCCTGATGGGGATCACCAAGGCATCGCTTGCGACCGAGTCGTGGCTCTCGGCGGCCTCCTTCCAGGAGACCACCAGGGTCCTGACCGAAGCGGCGATCCGCGGCAAATCTGATCCTTTGCTCGGCTTGAAGGAGAACGTGATCATCGGGAAGCTGATCCCGGCCGGTACGGGCATGGCGAAATATCGGTCGATCCGGGTCACGACGTCCGGGGACTCCATCTCCGACGACGAGGCCAGGGCTCTCTGGGGCCTGCCGCCTCGGACCGCCGAAGAGGAAGCAGCAGATGCAGCTCGCGAGCTGCTCGGTGGGGTGGGCTTGACGGCCGTCCCCTCCGACGAGGGCGAGGACGACGGCGAAGTGGTGGCCTCGGAAGATGTGCCTGCTGTAAGCGAATAGTCAACGATCGACGGCTGGGACCCAGGCGGTTTGACCGCCTGGGTCCCAGCACTTATCCTTGCTCGTCGCGCCTCCCGTCTGGAGGCGCTGCAACAACCCGAGTTCGGTGAGCTTTGTCAGGCCCGGTTGCCCCGGGAACCGGCGGAGTTGGGTTCCATCGCCGAACGACAGTGTCGCCAGGAGGACTGGATCGCGGGTTTCACTCCCGCTGGAGATCCGACCTAGCTCCTGGCTCGACCGGAAAAACGGCTTCGGGCCGCGCTGTGTGCTCCGACCATCGGGGCGGCGTGGAACCGAGACCCATAGAGGTGAGACGAACGCTTCCAGATCCCTGGAGGCGTGCTGGACAGGCCGGGAATCCCGGCAGGAGAGAGCAGGCTCGCGACCGGTTGGTGGCGAGCGGGAGGAAAAGAGATAGTGCCGACTATTCAGCAGCTGGTCCGACAGGGGCGGCGCTCGAAACAAGAGAAGTCGAAGTCGCCGGCCTTGAAGGGGTCGCCACAGCGCAGGGGTGTGTGCACCCGCGTTTATACGACCACTCCCAAGAAGCCGAACTCCGCGCTCCGCAAGGTAGCTCGTGTCCGTCTCACTTCTGGAATCGAGATAACTGCATATATCCCAGGCATCGGTCACAACCTTCAGGAGCACTCGATCGTGCTCGTCCGAGGTGGCCGTGTAAAAGACCTCCCTGGTGTCCGTTACAAGATCGTCCGTGGCTCGCTCGACACCTCAGGGGTACGAGACCGGGTTCAGTCCCGCTCGCGCTACGGCGCGAAGCGTCCCGGAGCGGGAGGTTAAGGGGTATGCCTAGAAAAGGACCTGTCAACAGGCGCGAGCTGCTTCCCGACCCGATCTACCAGTCACTTCTCGTGACGCAGATCCAGAACCGGTTGATGACCCGCGGCAAGCGCAGTCTTGCCGAAGGCATCGTTTACAACGCCCTGAAGAAGGTGGGCGACAAGACCGGAAAAGACCCGGTGCCCGTCCTCAAGAAGGCGATCGACAACATCAAGCCCTTGCTCGAGGTCAAGTCCCGCCGGGTCGGAGGAGCCACGTACCAGGTTCCGGTCGAGGTGGACTCTCGCCGAGGCACGACGTTGGCGATCCGGTGGCTGGTCACGTTCTCCCGTAAGAGGCGTGAGTCCACCATGGCCGACCGTCTCGCCGGAGAGATCCTGGACGCGTCCGGCAGCGCGGGCTCGGCGGTAAAGCGCCGCGAGGACATGCACAAGATGGCCGAGGCGAACAAGGCCTTCGCCCACTACAGATGGTGATGAAGATAGATGGCTGAAACTGCACAAGCAGATAAGAAACAGTCTTCCGCCAAGGGCGGGGGCACGCAGATCCGGGAGTATCCGCTGAGTCATACGCGGAACATCGGGATCATGGCGCATATCGACGCGGGTAAAACCACGACGACCGAGCGCATCCTCTATTACACCGGCCGTACCTACAAACTCGGCGAGGTTCATGAGGGCGGAGCCGTCATGGACTGGATGATCCAAGAGCAGGAGCGCGGCATCACGATCACCTCGGCCGCCACCACCTGTAACTGGAAGGGCTATTGGATCAACATCATCGATACCCCGGGCCACGTGGACTTCACGGTCGAGGTCGAGCGGTCCCTGCGTGTTCTGGACGGAGCGGTGGCGGTGTTCGATGCCGTTGCAGGTGTCGAGCCACAGTCCGAGACCGTTTGGCGTCAGGCGGACCGCTACAACGTCCCCCGCATCTGCTTCGTCAACAAGATGGACCGCATCGGCGCCGACTTCTACCGGACGGTAGACATGATCAGGGACCGCTTGAACGGAACTCCGGTCGTCATCCAGCTGCCTATCGGGTCCGAGGACAATTTCCACGGAGTCGTCGACCTCGTCACGATGGTTGCTCACTATTGGCCGGACGATGGCCACGGCGAGCAGTGGGAAGACCGGCCCATCGCCGACGACATGAAAAAGCAGGCTGATGAATATCGTCATGCTCTCCTCGAGGCGCTGGCCGACCACGACGAGTCGAT
The DNA here is from genome assembly GCA_051001455.1 of Actinomycetota bacterium. Taxonomy (GTDB): domain Bacteria; phylum Actinomycetota; class CADDZG01; order CADDZG01; family WHSQ01; genus JBPCNH01. The sequence continues at coordinate 231,966 of JBPCNH010000004.1, read as the reverse complement.
CATGGAGGCGTATCTAGCGGACCAGCCGATCGATGCCGACGCGATCCGAAAAGCTCTTCGAGGGGCGACGGTAACCGGCGAGATAACCCCGGTTCTGTGCGGAACGGCCTTCAAGAACAAAGGGGTGCAGCCGCTTCTCGACGCGATCACCTGGTACCTGCCGAGTCCGCTTGATGTTCCTCCGATGGAGGCCACTCATCCCGAGACCGGTGAGACCGTCGAGCGCAAACCGGATGACATGGCGCCCTTCTCGGCCCTCGCCTTCAAGATCATGAGCGACCCGTACGTGGGTCGTCTCACATACCTGCGGGTGTACTCGGGGACGATGAAGAGCGGCGAATCCCTCATGAACGTCACCCGCGAGCGCAAGGAACGCATCGGGCGCCTCCTGCAGATGCATGCGAACCACCGTGAGGACAAAGAGGCGGTATTCGCGGGCGACATCGTCGCCGTGGTCGGGTTGAAGAGCACCCTTACGGGTGACACCCTGTGCGATCCCAAGGCTCCGGTCCTGCTCGAGGAGATGACCTTCCCGATCCCGGTTATCGATGTCGCGATCGAGCCGAAGTCGAAGGTCGATTCGGAGAAGCTCGGTACCGCTTTGCAGAGGCTGTCCGAGGAAGATCCCACCTTCCGGGTCCATACCGATGACGAGACCGGGCAGACCATCATCTCCGGAATGGGAGAGCTGCATCTCGAGGTCTTGGTCGATCGCCTGATCCGTGAATTCAAGGTCGGAGCCAACGTCGGTAAACCTCAGGTCGCCTACCGGGAGACCATCGGCCAGGAGGTCGAGAAGGTGGACCTTCGCTACGTCAAGCAGACCGGTGGTAAGGGCCAGTACGGGCATGTGACCATCAAGGTCGAGCCCACGGGTCCCGGAGGCGGATACGAGTTCATCAACAAGATCACAGGTGGGAAGATCCCCACCGAGTACATCCCTGCCGTGGACCAGGGGATCCAGGAAGCGATGTCTTCCGGAGTCCTCGCAGGTTTCCCCGTTGTGGACCTGCGCATCACGCTCTACGACGGTTCGTACCACGACGTCGATTCCTCCGAGATGGCTTTCAAGATCGCCGGCTCCATGGCTTTCAAGGAGGGGGCGAAGAGAGCGAAACCCGTCCTCCTCGAGCCGGTCTTCGACGTCGAGGTTGTGACACCCGAGGAGTACATGGGTGACGTTATCGGGGACCTCTCAGGACGCCGCGGTCGTATCGAGACCATGGACCAGCGCGGCAACGACCGCATCGTCAAAGCACAGGTGCCGCTCGCCGAGATGTTCGGTTACGTAACCGAGTTGCGGAGTCGCACCCAAGGGCGCGCAACCTCAAGCATGCAGTTCAACTCGTACCAGGCAGTTCCGAAAGCGATTGCAGATGAAGTCGTGGCAACGGTTCGCGGTGAACCGGAAAGCACATAGGAGGAGAGAGGGCGATGGCTAAACAGAAGTTCGAGCGGACCAAGCCGCACGTCAACATCGGAACCATGGGTCACATCGACCACGGTAAGACGACGTTGACCGCGGCCATCACGAAGGTACTGGCCGACAAGAACCCCAACGTCACCGCCACGGCCTTCGATCAGATCGACAAGGCTCCTGAAGAGCGCGAGCGTGGCATCACCATCGCGATCGCTCACGTCGAGTACGAGACGGACAGCCGTCATTACGCGCACGTCGACATGCCCGGCCACGCCGACTACATCAAGAACATGATCACCTGCGCAGCCCAGATCGACGGCGCCATCCTGGTGGTCTCCGCTGCAGACGGCCCGATGCCTCAGACCCGTGAGCACGTGTTGCTCGCTCGTCAGGTGAACGTGCCTTACATCGTGGTCGCCCTGAACAAGGCCGACATGGTGGACGACCCCGAGCTTCTCGACCTGGTCGAGCTCGAGGTTCGTGAACTGCTCACCGAGTACGAGTACCCGGGCGACGACACTCCCGTCACCCGCGTGTCGGCCCTGAAAGCTCTGGAGGGCGACGCAGACGCAGCCGAAGGCGTGCTCGAGCTCATGAAGACCGTGGACGAGTACATCCCCGAGCCCGAGCGTGACACGGCTAAGCCGTTCCTCATGCCGATCGAGGACGTGTTCACTATCACCGGTCGTGGCACCGTCGTCACCGGTCGTGTCGAGCAGGGTGTCCTGAACCTCGGTGACGAGATCGAGATCGTCGGTATCGAGGAGAAGACCTCCAAGACGGTCGTTACCGGCATCGAGATGTTCCGCAAGATGCTGGACGAGGCTCAGGCCGGAGACAATGCCGGCATCCTCCTTCGTGGAACCAAGAAGGAAGAGGTCCAGCGTGGGCAGGTGCTGTGCAAGCCCGGCTCGATCACCCCGCACACCAAGTTCCAGGCTCAGGTGTACGTCCTCTCCAAGGACGAAGGTGGCCGTCACACGCCGTTCTTCAATAACTATCGTCCGCAGTTCTACTTCCGTACCACCGACGTCACCGGTTCGGTTCAGCTTCCGGGCGGCACCGAGATGGTCATGCCGGGTGACAACACCGAGATGGAAGTAACGCTGATCCAACCGATCGCCATGGACGAGGGTCTGCGGTTCGCCATCCGTGAGGGTGGACGCACCGTGGGCGCCGGCCGTGTCACGAAGATTCTCGAGTAGTCGAGAGAACAGGAAGCAACTAAGTGGCTAACGGGATGAACATCAGGATCAGGCTGAAGGCGTACGACCACGAGGTCATCGACCAGTCGGCAAAGAAGATCGTCGAGACGGTGACCAGGACCGGTGCGAGCGTCAACGGCCCGATCCCCCTCCCGACGGAGCGCTCCGTGTACACGGTTATCCGATCGCCACACAAGGACAAGGACTCACGCGAGCACTTCGAGATGCGCACGCACAAGAGGCTGCTCGACATCGTGAACCCGACCCCGAAGACGGTCGATTCGCTTCAGCGGCTCGACCTGCCTGCGGGAGTAGACATCGAGCTGAAGCTCTAGCTCACTCATAAAGAACAACAAGGAAAGTAGAGGAACTAAGCAGATGGCAGAGATGAAAGGGATCCTCGGTCGCAAGATCGGGATGACCCAGATCTTCGACGAAGCCGGGCACGCAGTGCCCGTGACCGTCGTCGAGGCTGGACCCTGCCATGTGGCACAGGTGAAGCGTCCGGAAACGGACGGGTACTCGGCCGTGCAACTCGCCTTTGGCTCGCGCAGCCGAGTTAACAAGCCGATGGCCGGACATCTTGCCAAGGCGAGCTTGGACAGCGCTCGTCACCTCGTCGAGCTCCGCGTGGCCGATACCTCCGAGTACTCCCTCGGAACCGAGATCAAAGCCGACGTTTTCGAGGGCGGAGACATCGTCGACGTGGTCGGCGTGACGAAGGGAAAAGGGTTCGCCGGAGTCATGAAGCGTCACAACTTCAAGGGGCTCAGCGCGTCCCACGGTACGCAGAGGAAACATCGTTCACCCGGTTCGATCGGTGCTTGCGCCACCCCTTCCCGCGTTTTCAAAGGTATGAGGATGGGCGGTCACATGGGGCACGTACGGGTGACCACTCTGAATCTCAAGATCATCACCTCGGATCCTGAGCGCAACCTGCTCCTGATCCGTGGAGCCATCCCCGGTCCGCGCGGTGGACTCGTGATGGTTCGCACGGCGATCCGCGTGGTTCGTCGCGGTGACGGAACGACGAAGAAAGCTAGTTGATAGCCATGGCCAAAGCGAAAGTCATAGACGGCACCGGCAAGTCCACGGGATCGAAGGATCTTCCCGAGGCTTTGTTCGGTGGCGACATCAACGTCCCCGTGATGCACCAGGTCGTTCAGGCCCAGTTGTCCGGGATCCGTTCCGGGACAGCGTCAACCAAGACCCGTTCTGAGGTTCGTGGTGGCGGCGCAAAGCCGTGGCGCCAGAAGGGAACCGGTCGGGCACGTCATGGTTCGACCCGTAGCCCCATCTGGGTCGGTGGTGGGACGGTCTTCGGTCCGAAGCCTCGCTCCTACGAACAGAAGGTTCCCAAGAAGATGCGGGCCCTGGCACTACGTTCGGCTCTTGCTTCGAAGGCCCAGGACGAGGCGATCTGGGTCCTCGACGGTTTCACCGAGGCCAAGACCAAGGCTGCGGCCGCTTGTCTGAAGGCGGCCGGGATCACCGGGCGAGTGCTCATCGTCGTGAACATCGAAGACGAGGGCAATGCCGATCTGCACAAGGCTTTCCGCAATCTGAAGAAGTCGGCGTTCGTATTCGACAGATCTCTCAACACCTACGACATCCTTCTGGCCGATGCACTGATTTTCACGAGCGCTGCCTTCGATAGCTTGACCAAGCCGGCGGAGGTGAACGCCTGATGGGATCGACGAAAGGCGACGCGCGGGACGTGATCCTTGCTCCCGTGGTCAGCGAGAAGTCTTATTCGCTTCTCGACGAGAACTCGTACACGTTCCTCGTGCATCCGGATGCCAACAAGACCGAGATCCGCCAGGCTGTGGAGCACATCTGGGACGTCAAGGTTCTTTCAGTGAACACCTTGAATCGCAAAGGCAAGAGCAAGCGATTCCGTTTCACGACCGGTAAGAGACCCGACACGAAGCGAGCCATCGTCAAGCTTCGTGAAGGTGACAGCATCGAGATCTTCGAGCAGCAAGGTTAGGGCGGGAAAATATATGGCTATCCGTAAATCGAAACCAACATCGCCGGGCCGCAGGTTCCAGACCCGCTCCGATTATTCGGAGCTGACCAGGAACAGGCCCGAGAAGACTCTCGTAGAGCCCAACCCGAAGAAGGCGGGGCGGAACAACCGCGGCCGCGTCACTTCGAGGCATCAGGGCGGCGGTAACAAAACCCGTTATCGCGTCATTGATTTCCGCAGGAATAAGGACGGGGTTCCGGCGAAGGTCGCTCACATCGAATACGACCCGAACCGCAATGCCCGCATCGCACTCCTGCACTACAAGGACGGCGAGAAGCGGTACATCATCCTGCCCAACCGCGTGAAGGTCGGGGACGTCTTGCAGTCCGGTCCGGGAGCAGACATCCGGCCCGGTAACGCGCTGCCTCTGCGCAACGTTCCGGTAGGCACCGTGGTGCACAACATCGAGCTCAAGCCGGGCGCCGGGGCGAAGATGGCCCGCTCCGCAGGAGCCTCCGTGCAGCTGGTTGCGAAGGAAGGTACCAAAGCAACGCTCCGTTTACCTTCGGGCGAGATGCGGATGGTTGCTCTCGATTGCCGGGCGACAGTCGGAGAGGTCGGCAACGCCGAGGCCGAGTTGATCTCGATCGGCAAGGCCGGCCGCGCTCGCTGGAAGAACAAGCGTCCGAAGGTCCGAGGTGTCGCCATGAACCCGGTGGATCACCCGCTCGGTGGTGGAGAGGGTAAGTCGTCCGGTGGACGTCATCCCACCAGCCCGTGGGGCAAGCCCGAGGGTCGCACGCGCAAGAAGAAGCATTCCGACGCTCTCATCGTGCGTCGCCGTGGCAAGAAGAGAGGTCGCTAGATATGCCCCGCAGCTTGAAGAAGGGTCCGTTCGTCGACGACCATTTGCTCATCAAGGTCTCCGAGATGAACAAGGGCGGAGGGAAGCGCGTCATCAAGACGTGGTCCCGCCGTTCGACGGTCATCCCGGAGATGGTCGGTCACACGATCGCAGTTCATGACGGCCGCAAACACGTGCCGGTATATGTGACCGAGTCGATGGTCGGTCACAAGCTGGGCGAGTTCGCCCCTACCCGCGCTTTCCGCTCACACGGCGGAAGCGAGAAGATGGCAAAGGTTAGATAATGGCTCACAAGATCGCTGCCGACGCCCAAGAGGCGCTCGCAACCGCCAGGTTCATAAGGATGTCCCCTACGAAGGCTCGTCAGGTGGTGGACATCATCCGTGGGCGTCATGTCGACGATGCACGGCGGGTGTTGCGATTCAACGAGCGCGGGGCGACCGACGAGGTCGGCAAGGTCCTCGAGTCTGCGATCGCTAACGCCGAGCACAACCGCGGACTGCCCGGGGACGAGCTCGTGGTGGCAAGAGCCTGGGTCGATGAAGGTCCGACCCTCAAGCGTTTCCGTCCGCGCGCTCAGGGACGTGCCACGCGTATCCGGAAGCGCACCTGTCACATATCCATCGTGGTAGGCCGTCCTGCAGAATTCGATGCACTGCTGAAGCCGCCGGCGGAAGACGAGAAGCCCGCTAGGGGCCGGCGTAAGACCGGAGACGAGTCGGCTAGCCCGGCCAAGACGACGGCGAAGCAAACCGCTGCGCGCGTGAAGAAGGACAGCGGCGCAAAGCCGTCCGCCAAGAAGGGCGCACCGACTGCTGCTTCTGCCGCTACGGAGGCGTCGCCGCCCAAGATATCCAAAACGGCAAAAGCACCTGAGAAGCAAGAAGGGGAGGAGGCCTAGATGGGTCAGAAGGTCCACCCGTACGGTTTCCGCCTCGGGATCCACACCGATTGGAAATCGCGCTGGTTCAGTGAGAAGGAATACAAGGAGTATCTGGTAGCCGATCTGCGTATCCGCGAGTACCTGATGGGCGAGCTGCCCCACGCGGGGATCAGTCGCATAGACATCGAGCGCACGCGCGAACGTGTTCGGATCGATTGCCACACCGCCCGTCCCGGCATCGTCATCGGCCGGCGCGGCTCCGAGGCCGAGCGCCTTCGGAGCAAGCTCGAGCAGATGGAATCGAACATCCACGGCAAGCCGACCGACGTCCGCCTCAACATCGTCGAGGTCAAGCAGCCGGAGCTGGATGCCCAGTTGATCGCTCAAGGTGTCGCGGAGCAATTGGTCAGTCGTGTTTCCTTCCGACGCGCCATGAAGAAGGCAGTGGGTACGGCGATGCGGCATGGTGCCAAAGGTGTGCGTGTTCAATGTGGCGGTCGCCTTGGAGGCGCCGAGATGAGCCGCACCGAGTGGTACATCGAGGGTCAGATGCCGCTGCACACACTGCGTGCCGATATCGACTACGGGTTCTCGGAGGCGCGGACGACCTTTGGGCGCATCGGAGTCAAAGTGTGGATATACAAGGGGCCGTTCCAGGACCTATATGCGAGCGCTCGAGACACCGCTCGTCTCCGCCGCGAAGCAGCGCTCGCCGCGGGGGAGACCGTAGGACGCGGAGCCGAAGACCGTGCCGCTGAGGGTGCCAAGCCCAAGCGGCGTGGCACGACCGCGTCGGTCAGCCGGAAGAGCGCGAAGCGCGCCGCTCCTAAGATCACCGAAGAGGATGTCACCGCAGGTGGACCGAATGCGGCCAACGTAGATGCGTCCGGGGGCAAATCGTCTTCGGACCCCAAGCCTGCCGCTCCTCCCAACGTCAAGGTCACTCCTGCCGAGCAGACGAAAGACGACAACCCGTCCGAGGGTGGTGAGTCTTAGATGTTGCAGCCTAAGAAGACCAAGCACCGTAAGCAGATGCGTGGCCGAATGCGTGGTCAGGCCAAGGGTGGTACGAGCGTCAACTTCGGCGACTACGGGCTTATGGCGGTCGAACCCGGCTGGATCTCCAACCGGCAGATCGAAGCAGCTCGTATCGCCATGACTCGTCACATCCGTCGAGGCGGGAAGGTCTGGATCAACATCTTCCCTGACAAGCCGTACACGAAGAAGCCGGCAGAGACCAGGCAGGGATCCGGTAAAGGGAATCCTGAGGGTTGGGTCGCGGTCGTAAAGCCGGGACGCGTCATGTTCGAGATCGCGGGCGTTCAAGAAGATCTGGCGCGCGAAGCGATCCGGTTGGCCGCCCACAAGCTGCCGATCAAGTGCCGCTTCGTGATGCGCGACCAGCCGCTGGAGGTGCAGTAATGCCTAAGTCCAGAACGAAGGAGTTGCGAGACATGGGCCACGGGGACCTCGAGCAGCGGATGGCCGAGACGAAAGAGGAGCTGTTCAATCTGCGCTTCCAGAACGCCACCGGCCAGCTCGACAATTACAAGCGGCTGAATGTATTGCGGAAAGACATCGCCAGGATCAAGACGCTCCTGCGCGAACAGGAGATCAACGAAGACGAAGGTCAGGCAAAGTAGATGAGCGCAACCGAAGAAGACATGCAGGCTCAGCGCGGCAAGCGTAAGACCCGTACGGGTCGGGTGATCTCGGACGTCATGGACAAGACGGTCGTCGTTGAGGTGCGCGACGCTGCGGCTCACCGCACCTACGGAAAGATCGTCCGCCGCGATAAGCACCTGAAAGCGCACGATGAGAACAACGAAGCCGGCAAGGGGGACATCGTTCGGATCACGGAGACGAGGCCTCTGTCGAAGACCAAGCGCTGGCGGGTCGTCGAGATCTTGGAAAGAGCCAAATGATCCAGCAAGAGAGCAGGTGTCGCGTCGCAGACAACACGGGTGCCAGAGAGGTACTCGTCATCAAGGTCCTCGGTGGCTCGCGCCGTCGTTATGCCGGGATCGGTGATCTCGTTGTCTGTGCTGTAAAGGATGCGATCCCCGGAGGAGCGGTGAAGAAATCCGAAGTCGTGAAGGCGGTAGTGGTTCGTACCGCCAAGGAACGTCGCCGTATGGATGGCTCGTACATCAAGTTCGATGACAACGCTGTCGTGATCGTCGATGCGAACATGCAGCCACGAGGCACCCGGATCTTCGGTCCGGTGGCGCGCGAGCTGCGCGACAAGCGGTTCATGAAGATCATCTCCCTAGCACCAGAGGTGTTGTGATGCCAGGCGTACACATCAAGAAGGGCGATCAGGTCGCCGTCATCGCCGGCAAGGACCTAGGGGCCAAAGGCCGGGTGATCGAGGTTCAACCGAAGACGCGCCGGGTGATCGTCGAAGGCGTAGGCACCGTCACTCGTCACGAGAAGCTTCGGACCAACCGCCGCGGCGCACAAGAAGGCGGGATCGCCCACAAGGAAGCGGCAGTGGACATCTCGAACGTTGCCCTGATCTGCCCGTCCGACGGGCCGACCAGGGTGGGATATCGGATCGATGAGACCAGCGGCGCCAAGACGCGCGTGTGCCGGAAGTGTGGAACGGAGCTGTGATGGCAACGAACGGTTACACACCGAGGTTGAAGGAGAGTTACCGGAGCGAGATCGTCGCCAAGCTGCAAGAAGAGCTCGGCCTGGCGAACGTGATGGACGTCCCTAAACCGGTGAAGATCGTGGTGAATATGGGGGTTGGGGACGCACCCAAGGATGCCAAGTTATTGGACGGCGCCGTCAAGGATCTGACTACGATCACCGGTCAAAAGCCTGCGATCAAACGGGCTCGTAAATCGCTCGCGACCTTCAAGATCCGTGAGGGTATGCCCATCGGGGCGGCCGTCACCATGCGGGGCGACCGGATGTGGGACTTCCTCGATCGGCTCACTTCCGTTGTCCTGCCGAGGATCCGCGACTTTCGAGGGCTGAACCCCAAGTCCTTCGACGGGAACGGCAATTACAGCTTCGGGCTCAACGAGCAGCTCGTTTTCCCCGAGATCGACTACGACGACATCGACCAGACAAGAGGGATGGACGTGACGATAGTCACGTCTGCGAAGACCGACGAGGAAGGCCGGGCTTTGTTGAAAGCGCTCGGTTTCCCTCTGCGGGAACGTGTACGGACGGAGGCGTAAGGCATGGCTAAGAAAGCTCTGCGTATCAAAGCGGAGAAAAAACCGAAGTTCAAGGTGCGGGAGTACACGCGCTGCCAGCGCTGTGGACGGCCGCGCGCCGTTTATCGCCGCTTTGGCCTATGCCGTCTCTGCTTCCGCGAGATGGCCCACAACGGTGAGATCCCAGGCATCACGAAAGCGAGTTGGTGACGGTGTCCATGACTGATCCGATCTCCGACATGCTTACGAGGGTTCGCAATGCGTCATCTGCGATGCACGATGACGTGTCGATCCCGGCGTCGAAGATCAAAGAGAACATCGCTCGTATCCTCGCGGAAGAGGGGTACGTGGAAGGCTTCGAGGTCGTGACCGAAGATGGACCACACCCCACGATCAAGATCCGCTTGCGATACAGCTCTGAGCGCGAGAGGGCGATCGCCGGGATCCGGCGTATCTCTAAGCCCGGGCGCCGTGTTTATCGCGGGGCCGGCGAGCTGCCCCGGGTTCTCGGAGGCATGGGAGTAGCCATCGTTTCCACGTCCCAGGGCGTGATGACGGACAAGCAGGCGCGACGCGCCAAGGTCGGCGGCGAAGTGCTCGCCTACGTCTGGTAGTTGAAGGAGCTCAGATGTCACGCATAGGACTAGCACCCATACCCGTTCCCTCGGGTGTAGAAGTTACGTTCGAGGGCCGGAACGTCTCGGTGAAGGGCCCGAAGGGCGAGTTGAACCGTTCGGTCCCCGACGAGTTGAGCTTCGAGCAGAGCGAAGGAACGATCCGTGTCGGGCGTGGTTCGGAAACCCGCGACATCAAAGCCTTGCATGGGCTGTACCGCAGTCTGATCGCCAACATGATCGAAGGGGTCGTCAACGGGTTCGAGAAGAGCCTCGAGATCCAAGGAGTTGGGTACCGGGCGACCAAGCAGGGCAGCGATATCGAGTTGTCGGTCGGGTTCTCACACACCGTGAAGATGGCGGCTCCCGAAGGTATCGATTTCGAGGTGCCGACACCCACCAAGATCACCGTCCGGGGCGTTGACAAGGAGCTGGTGGGCCAGACGGCGGCAGAGATCCGCGCGATCAAGAAGCCCGAGCCTTACAAGGGCAAAGGCATCCGTTACGAGAACGAGTACGTCCGGCGTAAGGGCGGCAAGTCCGCCAAAGCCGGCGCTTAGGAACTAGGAAAGTAGAGGACGAGAAGATGGCAACCGCGACGAAAGTAAAAGGGCGACTTAACCGTCATCGCCGCGTGCGGAAGAAGGTGACGGGCACGGCCGAGCGTCCTCGTCTCGCCGTCTATCGATCCAACCGTCACATCTATGCTCAGATCATCGACGACGTTGCCGGCAAGACCCTGGCGGCGGCTTCTAGTTTGACCGATGCGGATGGAGACGATCCGAAGTCCAAAGCGAAGGCGGTCGGCGCAGCCGTTGCCGCCAAAGCGAAGGATGCTGGGATCGAGTCCGTGACATTCGATCGAGGTGGATTCATCTACCACGGCCGCGTTCAAGCGGTTGCGGAGGGCGCTCGCGAGGGCGGCCTCAAGCTCTAGTAGGGAAGCGTAGGAGGCTAACGATGGGACGAGGAAGACAAGGCGGACGCGGAGGGCGCAACGACGACCGCACGCAGTATGAAGAGCGCGTCGTTTCGATCAACCGCGTTTCCAAGGTGGTCAAAGGTGGACGCAGGTTCTCCTTCACCGCCCTCGTCGTCGTCGGCGATGGGAACGGACAGGTCGGCGTCGGCTACGGGAAGGCTCGGGAGGTGCCTGCGGCGATCCAGAAAGGGATCGAGGAGGCCAAGCGCAGTTTCTTCCGTGTGCCTATGGTGGGCGCGACGATCACTCACGAGATCATCGGAGAGGAGTCGGGAGGTGTCGTCCTCCTGAAGCCGGCTTCCCCCGGTACCGGCGTTATCGCCGGCGGGCCCGTGCGCGCCGTGGTGGAGTGCTCCGGGATCCGGGACATCCTTAGCAAGTCGCTCGGTTCCGACAACCCGATCAACATCATCCACGCGACGGTCGCTGCTCTCAAGGGCCTGAAGACCCCTGCAGACATCGCCAAGAAGCGTGGCAAGACTCCCGAAGAGGTCGCGCCGGCCTGGTTGCTGAACAGCGCCACCCCCGCCGGAACGACCTCCAGCTAAGAGCGAGGGACTGGAAAGATGGCAAAGCAATTGAAGATCACCCAGGTGCGTTCCGCTACGAGTCGCGGGGCCAAGCAGAGAGGCACGATCAGAGCGTTGGGCTTGAAGCGTTTAGGTCACACGGTCGTGCAGCAGGACCGCCCCGAGATCCGTGGGATGGTCCGCGCAGTCGAGCACCTGATCGAGATCGAGGAGTTGGACGAATGAAGCCGCATGAGTTGAAACCTGCCGAGGGATCCCGCAAGCGCCGTAAGAGGGTGGGCCGCGGCGAGGCTTCGGGCCACGGTAAGACGGCAGGCCGGGGTACCAAGGGTACGAAGGCCAGGGGCGAAGTGCCGCACTTCTTCGAGGGTGGGCAGATGCCTCTTATCCGTCGTGTGCCCAAGCTGAAGGGCTTCACGCCGCCGCGCCGTAAGCACTTCGGGGCCGTCAATCTGACGATCCTCAATGACCTCGAGGGCGACGACTTCGGGCCCGACGAACTGCGGGCCACCGGGGTCGTGCACAAGCGCGACAAGCTCATCAAGATCCTAGGATCCGGCGACGTAGACCGGGCTTTGACGGTCAGAGCGCATGCATTCAGCGACTCGGCTAAGTCGAAGATCGAGGCCGCCGGTGGGAGCGTTCAGGTCATCGAGATCTCCTATGAGGACACTCATCGCAAGGGCCACGGGAAGGCTCAGTGAATCTCCTCGGCGTTTTCGTCAACGCGTTCAAGGTTCCCGACCTTCGTAGGAAGATCGGGTTCACGTTCCTGATCATCGCGATCTACAGGTTCGGAGCCCACATCCCTACCCCGGGGATCGATGTCCAAGCCGCGCAGTCGTTTGCGGCGGGGGCTACGCAGGGCGTCTTCCAGTTCATCAACTTGTTCTCGGGTGGAGCATTGACCCAGATGGCGGTCTTCGCCCTCGGGATCATGCCTTACATCACCTCGTCGATCATCATGCAGCTCCTCACGGTGGTTATCCCGAAGCTCGAGGCATGGTCGAAAGAAGGCGAAGCCGGCTACAAGAAGATCACGCAGTGGACCAGGTACCTGACGGTCGTCCTTGCTCTGTTGCAGTCGACCGGTCTCGCGTTCCTCTTCCATCGCGGGCAGATCACCGATGCGACCGGGGCACCGGTAGACCTCATCCCGAACTTCACTCCGGGACGAGTAGGGCTCATCGTGCTGTCGCTTACGGCGGGAACCGCTCTCATCATGTGGCTGGGTGAGCTGATCACACAACGAGGCATCGGTAACGGGATGTCTCTGTTGATCTTCGCTTCGATCATCTCGACGTTACCGAGTGAGGGTGCTGCGATCTACGCCCAGAAGGGCTGGGGGACGTTCATCTGGATCTGCCTGATCGCCTTAGCGGTCATCGTTGCCATCGTGGTTATGGAGCAAGGGCAGCGGCGGATCCCGGTTCAGTACGCCAAGCGAGTGGTTGGCCGGCGGATGTACGGCGGTAGCTCGACCTACATCCCGCTCAAGGTCAACCAGGCCGGGATCATCCCGATCATCTTCGCCTCGAGCGTCCTTTACATCCCGACGTTGCTACAGAACACGATCCAGCATCGCGGGATCCAGAACTTCATTGAGAACAACCTTATTAACCCTCGAAGTGCGGTTTATATGGCTATCTTCGGACTGATGGTGATCTTCTTCGCTTACTTCTACACGGCGATCAGCTTCAACCCAACTGATGTGGCCGACAACATCAAGAAGTATGGAGGCTTCATCCCGGGGATCCGTCCGGGTCGCCAAACCGCGGAGCATCTAGACCGGATCCTTACGCGCATCGTTCTGCCGGGCGCGCTGTTCATCGCTTTCATCGCCCTGATGCCGTCGATCTTTCTAGCAACGCAGGATATCCAGCAGTTGCCTTTCGGTGGGACCTCCATCTTGATCGCTGTAGGCGTGTCGCTCGAAACGATGAAACAGATCGAGTCCCAGCTGATGATGCGTCACTACGAGGGTTTCCTAAAGTAAGGAAAGGCCGAGACTCGACATGCGGATAGTTATCTTCGGCCCCCAAGGGGCAGGTAAGGGGACCCAGAGCAAGGGCATCTCCGAGAAATACGGTATCCCGGCCATCTCGACAGGCGAGATCTTCCGCTGGGCGATCAAGGGCGACACGTCTCTCGGTCGCAAAGTGAAGGAGTACGTGGACCATGGGCATCTCGTCCCCGACGAGTTGACGATCTCGGTCGTGCGCGAACGCCTCGAGGCAGAGGACTGCGATGACGGTTGGTTGCTCGATGGGTTCCCTCGCAACCTCGAGCAGGCTGATGCCCTCGATCGCACAGTGAAGGCGGCCGGGAATGAGTTGGATGCCGCCCTTGTCATCGAGGTTCCCGAGGAGATCTCCTTGCGACGCCTCCTGGGCCGCCGGGTCTGTTTGAAATGTGGCACGAACTATCACGTTGACGCCCCACCCCAGAAGAACTGGACCTGTGACGTGTGCGGCGGCGAGGTAGTAGGTCGAGCCGATGACGGCGAGGAAGAAACCATCCGGGAGCGTCTGAAGCTCTACCACGAGCAGACCGAGCCCTTGAAAGCCCACTACGCCGAGCGTGGCATCCTTCGAGAGGTCGAGGGGGTCGGAACGACGCAGGAGGTCTTCGACCGCATCGTTTCGGTGCTCTAGCTATCTTCCAGGCGATGATCTACCGCAAGTCGAGCGAAGAGCTGGCCAGTATGCAGAAGGCGGGGCGGATCCTCGCGGACTGCCTGTCCGAGATAGAGACGAAGATCGTCCCGGGTGCGACCCCGGTCCAACTCGATCAGCTGTTCGCCGACCTGTTGAAGCAAGCCGGCGCCAAAGCTTCTTTCAAGGGCTACAGGGGATTCCCCGCATCGCTCTGCTCTTCGCCGAACGAGGCCATCGTGCATGGGATCCCCTCGAGCAAGCCTCTCGACGAGGGGGACATCCTCTCGATCGATCTGGGGGTCTTCTACGAGGGGTTCCACGCGGATTCGGCGTGGACGTTTCCCGTGGGCGAGGTCGACGATGAGTCCCGGCGTCTGCTGCAGGTGACGGAGGCCTCCCTCGAAGCGGCCGTCGAGCAGTGCGAGGTCGGGAACCGCACCGGTGATATCGGCTATGCCGTAGAGCAGGTCGTATTGCCTGCCGGATTCACCCTCGTGCAGGAGTACGCCGGCCACGGGATCGGCCGCTCGCTCCACGAGGAGCCTTCCGTCCCGAACTATGGGCCGCCCGGACGTGGAGCGAAGCTGGCCCCCGGCATGACCCTGGCCATCGAGCCCATGGTGAATGCGGGAGGGGCGGCCACCGAGACGCTCGAGGACCATTGGACGATCGTGACCCGAGATCGCTCCAGATCCGCCCATTTCGAGCACACGGTCGCGATCACCGCCGACGGGCCTTTGGTCCTGACGGCCAGAAAGTAGGGGATCGGTGAGAGGCGGCCGAGGGCCGAGGTTAGGGCGGGTTTCTGCTATGATTACGGGTCGTTCCGGCTCTGTTGGCGCGCGCCCCTCACGGGGCGCTTTCTGTGGGCCGGAACAGAAATCAGAGCTTGGTGTCGTTTATATCTCGCGCCGTGCTCTATGGGTCGGATCTGGAGAGGTGAAGTAGGAGCTTGGCAAAGCCAAAGAACAAGTCGAAGGAGTCCTCCGCCGCTAAGGAAGAGGGCATCCAGGTAGAAGGCACCGTGCTGGAGCCCCTACCCAACGCCATGTTCAAGGTCGAGCTCGACAACGGTCACCAGGTCCTCGCTCATATCTCCGGAAAGATGCGGATGCACTACATCCGGATCCTTCCGGGGGACAGGGTTCTCGTCGAATTGTCGCCGTACGACCTCACCAGGGGTCGTGTGGTCTACCGCTACAAGTAGGGAGTCATGAAGGTACGACCGAGCGTCAAGAAGATCTGCGACAAGTGCAAGATTATCCGCCGCCGAGGCGCTGTGATGGTCATCTGCACGAACCCGCGGCATAAGCAGCGTCAAGGTTAGTTAAGGGCAAGGGAGAGCAATGGCACGTATCGCAGGAGTAGACATCCCGAGGGACAAGCGTCTCGAGATCGCTCTTACCTACATCTACGGGATCGGGCCGACCAAGGCTCGCGAGACCTGCATCGAAGCGCGGGTAAATCCGAACACCAAGACGCGCGACCTCACCGATGAAGAGATCGTCCGGATCCGCGATTGGATCGGGACCACGTATCGCGTCGAAGGTGACCTGCGGCGCGAGGTCAATCAACACATCAAACGCAAGGTTGAGATCGGCTCTTACCAGGGCCTGCGACACCGCCGGGGACTTCCCGTCCACGGGCAACGAACGCACACGAACGCACGCACCCGTAAGGGCCCGAAGAAGACGGTCGCGGGCAAGAAGAAAGTTAAGTAGGAGAGAGGAACAAGAATTTGGCCGCACCTAAGAAGGCGAAGAAGACTCGCCGCCGGGAGAAAAAGAACGTCGTCCATGGCGTTGCACATATCAAGTCGACGTTCAACAACACGATCATCGCGATCTCTGATCTCGAGGGAAATGTTCTGTCGTGGGCTTCCGCTGGCAACGTCGGATTCAAGGGCTCCCGCAAGTCCACTCCATTCGCAGCTCAGCTCGCTGCCGAGGCGGCCTCACGCCGTGCCCAGGAGCATGGTGTCCGCCGGGTAGACGTGGAGGTCAAGGGGCCCGGCTCTGGTCGCGAGACGGCGATCAGGTCGTTGCAAGCCTCGGGCCTCGAGATCATCGGGATCAAGGACGTGACGCCCGTGCCACACAACGGCTGCCGTCCCCGCAAGCGTAGAAGGGTTTGACAGTTGGCTAGGTATACAGGTCCGGTCTGCAGGCTCTGCCGCCGGGAAAAGACGAAGCTGTTCCTCAAAGGGACCCGGTGTGAATCGCCGAAGTGCCCTATCGAGAAGGGCCGCCCGCCTCCCGGGCAGCACGGCCGTGGACGTGTTCGCGAGTCCGAGTACCTGCTGCAGTTACGTGAGAAGCAGAAGGCAAAGCGTTTCTATGGGGTTCTCGAGAAGCAGTTCCGCTCGTATTACGAAGAGGCTGCTAACTCCAAGGGCGTGACCGGTGAAGAGTTGATGCGCATATGCGAGTCGCGTCTCGACAACGTCGTGTACCGCTCGGGCCTCGCCATGAACCGTCCGATGGCCCGGCAGCTGGTCACTCATGGACACTTCGAGGTTAACGGCCGCAAGGTCAACATCCCGTCGTACCGAGTGAAGCCCGGCGATGTCGTGACGGTGAAGAACAAGTCAAAGACTCTCGGCCGCATCGTGGAGAACACCTCCTACGCCGATGGCCGCGAGATCCCCGACTGGCTGGGTTCCGACCTGAAGGGCATGGCCGTACAGGTCCGTGCTCTACCCGAGCGTGGGCAGATCGACGCCCCCGTCTCGGAGCAGCTGATTGTCGAGTACTACTCGAAGTAAACGCTCGATCACAACCGCATAAGCGCCGCAACACACCCAAGTAACGCGAGAGGAGCCCAATGGATCTGCTTATCGTCCAGCGTCCTTCGATCTCGACCGAAGAGATCTCGGATGTTCGACAAAAGTTCACTATCGAGCCGCTGGAGCCTGGCTTTGGCTACACGCTCGGTAACTCGCTTCGGCGCACGCTTCTCTCTTCGATCCCGGGTGCGGCTATCACCCAGGTCAAGGTCGACGGCGTGCTGCACGAGTTCTCCACGATCGAAGGTGTCAAGGAAGACATGACCGACATCGTGTTGAACCTCAAGGAGTTGGTGATCAAGAGCGAGAACGAAGAGCCGACCGACATCCATCTGAGAGTTACCGGAC
Organism: Actinomycetota bacterium; assembly: GCA_051001455.1. GTDB lineage: Bacteria > Actinomycetota > CADDZG01 > CADDZG01 > WHSQ01 > JBPCNH01. The sequence continues at coordinate 214,538 of JBPCNH010000004.1, read as the reverse complement.
CGGCCGAGGTAACCGGTGGAGATATAAAGCTTCCGGCTGGTGTCGAGATCCTCAATCCCGATCATCTGATCGCGACGCTCAACAAAAAGGCCACCCTGTCGATGGAGTTGCGCGTCGAGCAGGGCCGGGGATACGTTGCCGCCCCGCAGGGCACCAAAGAAGCCATTGGGACGATCCCGATGGATGCTCTTTTCTCCCCCGTGAGACGAGTGACTTACGAGGTCGAGCCCACCCGTGTGGAGCAGATGACCAACTACGATCGCTTGATCCTCGATGTCGAGACCGACGGCTCGATCGCCCCTCAGGATGCTCTGGCTGCAGCCGGTTCGACCCTTGTGGAGATGTTCCAGCTGTTCGCTCAAACGGGTGAGACGTCGGGTGGACTCGTTCTCGGTCCAGAACCCGGCGAGGACGAGGAATCTGGTGTGCTTGCCACGCCGATCGAAGACATGGATCTAACCGTGCGCTCCTACAATTGCCTGAAGCGTGAGGGTGTAGCCACCGTGGGTGAGCTCGTGCAGAAGTCGGAAGAGGACCTTCTGGAGATCCGCAACTTCGGTCAGAAGTCGATCGACGAGGTCAAGGCTAAGCTCGAAGATATGGATCTCGGGCTCCGTCAGAAAGAGTTCTAAAGTGCCGCAGCCTAAGAAAGGACCGAGGCTTGGATCGGGGCCGTCTCACCAGAGACTGATGCTCTCGAACCTGGCCGTCTCCTTGTTCGAGCACGAGCGCATCAAGACCACCGAGGCTAAGGCCAAGCAGCTGCGGCCGTATGCCGAGCGACTCATCACGAAGGCTAAGAAAGGCGACGTCCATAACCGGCGCCAGGTCCTTTCGGTGATGCAGGACCGTGACGCGGTGCACAAGTTGTTCTCGGACATCGCACCTCGCTTCGCGGACCGCAATGGTGGCTACACGCGCATCCTCAAGCTCGGCCCACGGAACGGGGACGGGGCGCCCATGGCCTTGATAGAGCTGATCGAGGGCAGCGCAGCAGTGGAGGACGAGGAAGAAGGCTCCGCGACGACCACGCGACGACGCCGTTTGGCACGACCGGGCCGCCGTGGAGCAGCCGACGATGCGAATCTGCCTCAGGACAAGCCCTCCCGGCCGAAGGCCGCTCAGGCATCAGCCGCGGGGAGCCCCGGGCCTTCCGATGTCTCTCCTCCTCCCGAAACGGTCGAGGAAGAGCTGGCGGCGGAGCAGGAAGCGACCGATCAGTCTCTCGAGGCAGGACACGAGAACGCGGTCGACGGTAGCGATGCCGGCGGTGGCACAGGTGACCCGGACCCTAAGTAGGACCGGCGGCAGCAACTGAATCTTCGGTTCGACCTCGCGTACGACGGCGCGCCCTTCCGTGGTTATGCGCGCCAGCCCGACGTGCGAACGGTCCAAGGGGATCTGGAGCAAGCTCTGAGCCGGATCCTGTCGGCCGATGTGCAGATCAACTGCGCAGGCCGCACGGACGCCGGAGTCCACGCGCTCGGCCAGACGATCAATATCCCGAACGTCCCGGAGATGGTGGATCCTCAGCGCCTGATGAGCTCGCTCAATACGATCTGCGGGCCGTCCATCGCGGTTCACCGGGTTAGTGAGGTGCCGGACGACTGGCACGCACGCTTCTCTGCCCGTTCTCGCACGTACGTCTACGCACTTCTCGAGGGCGAGGTTCCCGACCCCTTCTTGTCCGGTACGACCTGGCACCATCCGGTGCCGCTGGACATCGCCGCCATGAACGAAGCCGCCGGGCATCTGCTGGGCGAGCACGATTTCATCTCCTTCGGCCGGGTTCCCGAGCCGGATGCCCCCTCGGTCAGGACCCTCTTCGAGCTTCGGGTCCATAGGACCGACAGGATCGTCCAGGTAAGGGCCAGGGCTAACGCATTCATCCAGCAGATGGTGCGGTCGCTGGTTGGAACGCTCGTGAAGGTCGGCGAGGGCAAGGGATCACCGGCCGAGATGCCGGAGGTGCTTCAAGCCCGGGATCGGGTCGTTGCGGGCCAAGTAGCGCCACCCCATGGGCTCTGCCTCGTGGCCGTTGAGTACGACGAGGGCTGGAGCAGCCCCGAGGCGGTTTGACCATGCCAAAAACCCCCGTTATCCTGCTAATTCTTCGAACTTCGAAGACCCCCGGGCACCTGATCGGTTACCTCCCGCCTGCCCGGAACCGCATCTGCGGTGGGAGGAGAAAGACGGCATGAAAACCCACACAACGAAACCTAGTGAGATAACGCGCGAGTGGTACGTCGTCGACGCCGACGGCGTCGTCCTCGGTCGCCTCGCCTCCGAAGTAGCCAAGCGCCTGCGCGGCAAGCACAAGCCGAACTTCACTCCTCATCTCGACAATGGCGATCACGTCATCATCGTGAACGCTTCGAAGGTCGTGATGACCGGTAACAAACTCACCGACAAGTTCATGCACCGCCACTCTGGTTACCCGGGTGGTCTGTCGTCGATCCCCTACGCGAAAGTCATGAGCACCAAGCCCGAGCTCGCCGTAGAGAAAGCCGTCAAAGGGATGCTTCCCAGCAACAAGCTCGGCCGGGCCATGCTGAAGAAGCTGAAGGTGTACGCCGGCTCCCAGCATCCCCACGCATCACAGCACCCCAAGGAGCTTGACCTCAAAGACGTCGCTGCTCCGCACAACCTAGAGCAGGCTCATACCGTCGAGGAGGTAACAGGTGGCTGATGTTCTTTCCGGATCTACCGGTCGTCGTAAAGAGGCCGTATGCCGCGCCAGGATCCTCACCGGCGAAGGCAAGATCGAGATCAACGGTCGTCCATTCGAGGATTACTTTCCGAGCGCTACCCACCGGATGATCGTCACCGAGCCTTTGCGCCTTACCGAGACCGACGGCCGCTACGACATCATCTGCAAGATCGAAGGCGGTGGCATCAGCGGCCAGGCAGGCGCTCTGCGTCACGCCATCTCGAAAGCGCTCGTGGACATGGATTCCGAACTTCGCCCTGCACTGAAGAAGGCCGGCTTCCTCACCCGTGACGCTCGCGAGAAAGAGCGCCGTAAGTACGGCCTCAAGAAGGCCCGCAAGGCGCCCCAGTACTCCAAGCGCTAGCAGCGTCCAACAACCAGCATTCAGAGAGCCTCACTTCGGTGGGGCTCTCTTCGTTACCCGTCCGCGTGGCAGCGTTGGGGCGACCGCCCCCCTCACGGTTCTTCACCGAGCGCGCGATCGCGGGGCGACTGCCTTTGGGTCAGGGTTCGGGTGGGGTGAGGAGTCCGGCGCGCCGGTCGGCTGCCGTCTTGATCAGGTGGCAGGGATGGCATCGCGGGTCGATGTTCTTGGTTGAGATTGGGCCGCCTGCTGCGCGAGGGTGAACGTGATCGAACTCGTTTCGGAACCTGTTGCCGCAGTCCACGCAGGCGATCCCGTCGAAAGCGGGAGGCTTACCCAGTTCAAGGGCGAGCTTGACCTCAACGGGGATCGTGCGTGACCAGCGTCGCATGTGTCGCAGGTCGGTGCCGTCGTAGACGACTCCGGTGAGGAAAGCATCGTCCGCGATCTCTCTCGCTACATCGGGGGCACGCGCCACATGAACGGTTTTGGGTGGGCGGGGGGAACGCAAAGGCGGAGAGCAGATCTGATTCTTGCAGACCTCGCCGGGCATGACGTCGCTCCAGCCTCGCTTGACCACCTCGTGGCTCACCAGTACCACCACCTCGGGGCGGCGCGATTTTGTGGTACCGCTCCCACCTGATGACAGCAGACTTGCATATGCATCGGCCAGGTAACGCTCGAAAGGTTCTTGCTCTCCGGTGGCCTTGGCAGCTCGCGCTCGGCGTGCGGCTTCGGTTTCGGCCCGCGCCAGGATCGGTGCACCGATGTGGGGCTCGAACGCCATGTGGATATGCACCATGCCGAGCTCGTCGCTGTATCGCCGGGCACTACGCGCCGCATGCTGACGCTCTGCGAGTCCTCGGTGCTGCTCGGCCTCGAGCTTGGTGCGCCGCGCCTGGTGCTTGAACGAGTGGAACGTCTCGGACTGAGCTACTGCCACCAGCTCGCTCGCACAACCAGGTGCCGACTCCTCCGCCGCTGCGACCTCGGCCGCTTGATCGAACGAGATCGACCCTGTTTGCATCGCCGAGGTCAACTCGGATGAAGTCGCCATTACGGCACCGGTCTGGACGACCGCCTTGGCCTTACCGATCGAAGACCCGGTGATCTGCGCGATCTTCGCACTATCGGCAACCTTGCGAAACAGCGCGGCAACACCGAAGGTCGCGAGTTTCTCCGCGCGGGCGTAGGCAGCTATCGCTGCGCGAGCGGAAGCACTATCGAGCAGTTCCGGCTCGAGTTCGGCATTCGCCTTCTCGAGCAGCTCGATCGCCTGGTCCACCAGTCCAACATCCATGAAGACATTTTGACGCGAGGGTGAGACACTTTTTCGCGTTCCGCACCGCTGATCTCGCGATCCCTTGAACTTTTCGGGACCGTCTGTTTGGACCCATTATGTTGTCGCCGTGGGGAGAAAGACACGGTGCATCATCACATTGGTGTTTGCTGTCGCGGCGATGGCTTGCGACATTGCAACCCCGCCGTCCGCTGAGCCGGCCACCGGGACTCTCCTCGTGGCCGAGCGGATGTTCGATGGCGAAGCTTTCACCGACGACTCCGCAGTGTTGATCGAGGGAAAGTCGATCGCCGCCGTGGGTTCACAGGACGATCTGGAAGATCGTGCAGCGGAGGTCGTTGACCTCGGTAACGCAACCCTGTTGCCTGGATTCATCGATCTTCACGTACACCTCGGTGTCGTCAACGGGTACACGCAGCTTCCCAACGAAGGCGTCATGACCGTGCGGGACCTCGGCATAGAGGAAGCCCTGCTGCCGTTCCCAGACTCCGATGCGCTTCAAGTGATAGTCGCCGGACCTTTGCTCACGACTCCTGGGGGTTATCCCATCCCGGTTCACGGCTCCAGGGTTGCAGGACCTGTCGAAGGCATTGATGAGGCTCGGGCCAAGGTTCGGGAGCTGGTCGGGCTTGGGGCCGGGGTCATCAAGGTCGCCGTTCACTTCGGGCGCGCCGGATGGCCGGTATTGAGTCTCGAGGAGTTCCGGGCGATCGTCGACGAAGCTCACTCTCATGGGCTGCCGGTGAGCGCTCACGTTCAGGAAAGGGAAGGACTCGACCTTGCCCTGAAAGCCGGAGTAGACGACCTCGCTCATCTGCCGTGCAGAGGATCCTTTCCGAGAGCAGTGTGGGAAAGAGTTGTGGCTGCAGACATAGAGATCATCGGGACGATGTACGTCTTGGACGATTACTGCGAGGGGAGGGCAACCAAGATCGCACGTCGGTTCCTCGACGCGGGAGGCACGCTGCTCTACGGCACCGACCTAGGTGCTCCAGAAGTTCCCTTCGGGATCGTCATCGAAGAGCTGGAATTGATGATGGAAGCAGGGATGTCCTTGGAGGGGGCTCTCGCAGCGGCCACCGCCAAGTCCGGTGACTTCCTGGGCCTTGCTCCGCTGGGCTCGGTGGTGTCGGGAGCTCCTGCCGACCTGATCGCCGTGACCGGCGACCTGCGGGATGGTCTTCGGTACCTGGCGGAACCCATCTTTGCCATGGCAGATGGACGGGTGGTCACTCAGCCCGTCGGCCGATAGAGAGACCCCTTCAGGCGCTCCAGGTGGGGGCGGTCACCCTTCGGCCGTGTACTTAGCCGTCTGCGAGCATGCGGCGGAGGACCAGTTGTAGGACGCCTCCGTGGCGGTAGTAGTCGAGCTCTACTTCCGAGTCGATACGGCACTCGACGTTGAAGCGCACCTCGTTCCCATCGTCTGAGCGCGCGACCACCTCGAGCTCCGCGTGCGGCTCCAGTCCTTCGGCGATGCCGGCGATGTCGTAGGACTCGCTGCCGGTTAGGCCCAGAGACTCGGCGCTCTCTCCGCTCACGAACTGCAGTGGAAGGATCCCCATCCCCACGAGGTTCGAGCGGTGGATGCGCTCGAAGCTTTGCGCGATCGCGGCCTTGACCCCTTGGAGGAGCGGGCCCTTGGCGGCCCAGTCGCGTGAGCTGCCGGAGCCGTACTCCTTGCCTGCCAGGATGATGGAGGGAGTGCCTTCGTCCTCGTAACGCATGGCCACGTCGTAGAGCGTGTCGATCTCTCCCGACGGGAAGTGCTTGGACCAGCCGCCGACTTTGCCGTCCGCGATCAGATTGCGGAAGCGGATGTTGGCGAAGGTTCCCCGCACCATGACCTCGTGGTTGCCCCGCCGTGATCCGTAGGAGTTGAAATCCCTTATCTCAACGCCTTTTTCTTGCAGATAGCGGCCCGCTGGAGACGCGGGGGCGATCGCACCGGCGGGGGAGATGTGATCCGTGGTGACTGAATCGCCAACGAGCGCAAGAACCCGCGCGCCGATGATGTCCTCGGTCGGAGGTGGCTCGTCGCCGAGATCCTCGAAGAAGGTCGGCTCTCGGACGTAGCTGGACTCCGGATCCCACTCGTACAGCTGTCCGGTCGGCGAGGGGAGCTTCTGCCAGTCCTCGGTTCCTTCGAAGATCTTGGAGTACTCCACTCCGAAGAGATCCGAGTTGACGCTTTTCATGGCCTCGGCGATCTCTTCGGGGGCCGGCCAGAGGTCCTTCAGGTAGACATCGTTGCCGGCGGCGTCCTGACCTAGAGGATCCTTACTGAGGTCGATGTTGGCGTGGCCGGCGAGGGCGTAAGCGACCACCAGCGGAGGCGATGCGAGGTAACTTGCCTTCACCTGTGGGTGGATGCGGCCTTCGAAGTTGCGGTTGCCGGACAGTACTGAGACGACGGCGAGGTCGTTGTCGTCGATGGCTTCCGCGATGGGCTGTGGTAGCGGACCGGAGTTCCCGATGCACGTGGTGCAGCCATATCCCACCACGTGGAAACCGAGCGCTTCGAGGTCGTCCATCAGCCCCGAGCCCTCGAGATAACCGGTGACGACGCGCGAGCCCGGTCCCATCGAGGTCTTGACCCATGGCTTCGAGCGGAGACCTTTGGCGATCGCCTTGCGTGCGAGCAAGCCTGCGCCCAGCATCACCGACGGGTTCGATGTGTTGGTGCAGGAGGTGATCGCTGCGATCACGACTGAGCCGTTGCGCAACTGGCAGGCCTTGGCCGCGGCATGGTCCGGCGTGTGTTCGACGTTCGGCTCCACGGCGGGCTGTCCACCCTCTGAGGTCCAGCCGGAGAGGTCGACATCCACCGCTTTCTCGAGACCGTCCGGGAAGCCCTCGGTGAAACTGGTCCATACGCCGGGGAGGTTCACACGGTCTTGTGGGCGCCGGGGTCCGGCCAGACTGGGTTCCACGGTCGACAGGTCCAGCTCGAGCGTCTCGGTGAAGTCGGGGTCGGGCGTGGCGTCGCTGCGCCACATGCGCTGCTCTTTGGCGTAGCGCTCGACGAGATCGATCAGGTCTGCCGGCCTGCCGGACAGACGCAGATAGTCGAGCGTCATGTCGTCGATCGGCCACAACGAAGCGGTAGCGCCGAACTCGGGCGACATGTTCGAGAGTGTGGCCCTGTCTGCGACCGACAGACTGCCGACCCCGGCTCCGTAGAATTCAACGAACTTCCCGACGACCCCGTGGTTGCGCAGGATCTCGGTGACGGTGAGCACCAGGTCTGTGGCCGTAACCCCCGTCTCGAGCGCGCCCGTGAACCTGAAGCCCACGACCTTCGGCGTCAGGAGCGGCAGTGGCTGGCCCAGCACCGCGGCCTCGGCCTCGATGCCACCCACACCCCAACCGAGCACGCTGAGGCCGTTGACCATCGGTGTGTGCGAGTCGGTGCCGACCAGCGTGTCGGGGATGGCCACGGGACCGTCGTCGTCGATCGTCTGCACGACCTTGGCCAGGTATTCGAGGTTCACCTGGTGGACGATCCCCATCCCCGGAGGGACGACCGAGAACCCGGCGAACGCCTGCTGCGCCCACCGGAGCAGCGAGTAGCGCTCGTGATTGCGTTCGTACTCGAGCGCCACGTTCTGCCCGAATGCCGCGGCGGTACCGAAGGCATCGACCTGTACCGAGTGATCGATCACCAGATCCACGGGCACGAGTGGATCCACCTTGGACGGATCGCCGCCTTCACGTGCGATGGCGGAACGCATGGCTGCCAGGTCCACCACGGCGGGGACCCCGGTGAAGTCCTGCAGGATCACCCGGGAGGGGACGAACGCGAACTCGCGGTCTTCGAGCGGCTTCTGCCCCCAGTGGGCGAGCAGTGCCACGTCATCCTCGCCGGCGAAACCCGTGCCGGCGCTGCGCAACAGGTTCTCGAGCAGCACCTTGACGGTTATCGGGATGCGGTCGAGCTCGGCGAGGTTCGCTTTCTCCAGGGAATCGAGTCTGTAGAGATCGAGACTGCCACCCTCTACCTCGAGCCGAGTCCTAGCGCCGAACGGGTCACGCTGTCCCATCAGTCCTCCTTATTGCAGTTCGGGGCACTGCTCGGCGAATTGCTCCAGGACCTCAGGCGGCGCGCCGGCAAGCTGATCGCACAGTTCGTCTGCGCTTCCCGCCGGAACCTCTGCTCCGGGCTGCATCGACGCACCGGCTCCGGCTTGCATGAGTCCCTGAAGAAGTGCATTCGTGTCCACCTCGACGGGATCGTCGGGAGCGTCGACCGAGTCATCGAAAGCCTCCACCTCGATCAGTAGTCCGAGGCGCTCGACTCCCGCCGGGATCTCTTCGTCCGCGAAGCTGGCAATCTGCATGAAGTCGAAGTGCAGCTGGGTCACTTCGCCTCCGTCGACCCATACATCGAAACGCACCTCTTCGTCGGGGACCTCGCTCGCGGGAGGTAGCTGTGCCCCCGGAAGCTGCCCCACTAACGATTGGATCGAGGTCCTGAAGTCCTCGTAGAAGGCCCGCACCGCGACCCTGGCGACGAGATGGTGGCCGATGTCATCATCCCCTTCAGAGGTGACCTCCGAGCTTCGGTCGAGTGCAGCTCCGATATCGTCGACGAGCTGCTGTTGGTCGGCTTCGTTCGGTGTAGGAGCCATCCCACCCGTCAATTGCTCCGTCAGTTGCTCGGCGTTGGCGACCGTGAGCTACTCTCCCTCGATCGCGGAGCCTATGAATTCGAAGCCCGGAGGGGACTGTGACGCTACCTGGTCTAGCTCGGCGGTGGTCCCGCCGAACGTCTCTACCAGCTCGCGTACGTCGGCCCGAGCGAAAAGAGCCTCGTCGATAACCCGTATCTCGATGGCATCTTCATTGCCCGCTACGTTGACCGTGATCGCGGCATCGCGTTCTTGCGCGTCTTCCTCATCGGTGCCCGAGAAGCTGATCGACGAGTCCAAGAGCTTCTGAGCGTCCTCTTCCGTCATCGGGGTGCCCCCGTCGTCCGCGGAGAGGGCAGCGAGGGAACCGGGATCCGAGTCCACGCGCAAAGTGAACGTGTAGCCGCCGTCACCCAGTTTCTCGAAGGCGCTGGTTAACGCGTCCTTGGGGTTCTCGGCGGGGTCGGGACCGGAGTCACCCGAACAGGCTACGAATATCAGAGCGAGGCTTAACAAGATGATTGAAATTCTCTTCACGGTGTCTTCCCCCTGTCCTCGACGGCGTGCGAATCATACGAGCCACTGGTTGTTGCAGATCTGGCGACGAGCACTACGGCAGATCGGCGACCGCTGCAGCTAGTTCCTTGCGGATCCCCGAGTAGAAGGGGATCTCGACCTTCGTGTAGCGGCGGGCTTCGGTGCCCCTCAGGTGGCGGATCAATCCGACCAATCGATCGAGGCTGTCGGCCTCGAAAGTGAGTATCCATTCCCAGTCGTTCAGTCCGAACGCGCTGGTGGTGTTCGCGTTTATGTCATCGAACTCGCGCCCGGCCTTGCCGTGCTCCGACAGCAGCGCCCCTCGCTCTTTCGGGTCGAGCAGGTACCACTCGGGCGTTCGCACGAACGGGTAAACGCAGACGTAGTGCTTCGGCTCTTTGCCTTGAACGAATGCCGGGAGGTGGTCGGGCGAGAATTCGGCCGGTCGTACCAGTCCGAGGAACTGATCGACCAGGTCGAGCGACTTGCCGAGCGTGGTTTTCCTCAGAGCGACGATCAGATCCTGCAGGTCGTCGGCCGAGTTGCTCACCAGCCACAGCATCAGGTCTGCATCGGCCCGGAACCCGGCCAGAGAGTAGATGCCTCTGATCGATACCCGCTCGGCGTGGTCGTCGAGAACCCCTTGGACCTCCTTAACGGCTACGTCCCTGTCGTCCGGCAAACCGCCGGGCCGGGCCCTGAAGACGGGATAGCTGGCGAATACCAGGTCGTCAGACATCGACGTTCCTTCCATGGCTAGTCGGTGCTCCATCCATTCGGTGTCCTGGCCCTCAACCCTAACGCGCCCCTACCGCAAGAGACCTTGGGCGGCGCGCCGGGCCGCCCCCAGCCCTGAGGCGATGCAGTCGGGGACGCCGGACCCGTCGTAGGCGGCGCCGGCGAGCTCGAGACCCCCATGCGGCCGAAGTGCGACCCTCGCTCGGGTCACCCGGTCCCGATGCCCCACCGCGTACTGCGGGAGCCCGTCGTTCCACCTGGTTACCCACGCGGCGGCCGGTTGCTCCCGGATCCCGGCAATCTTCGTCAGGTCGCCGGCGACCCGGTTTATCAGCGTCTCGTCGCCCGCCTCGAGGGCGGGATCGGCTCCGGCGCGCCCGACGAACGTCCGGATGAGAGCCTTCTCGGGGGGTGCGGCGTGCGGCCACTTCTTCGAATACCAGGTCGCCGCCGTGATCGTTGCAGCAGCGTGGCTGCCCAACAAGAGGCCGCTCCCGCCTGGGGTGACCACCGGTCGGTCGTAGGCGAGCGTCACTACCGCCGACGAGGCGTAAGCGATCCCCTCGATCTCGGCCGCGGCGTCGGAGGCGAGATCGGCGATCAGCGGAGCCGCCGCGTAGGCGGGGGTCGCAACGATCACCGCGTCCGCCCGGCGAGTGGTGCCGTCGGCGGTTGCCACGGCCCATCCACCGGCGTCTCTTCCGAGCTCCGTTACCGGCGCACCGGTGACCACGGCGCTGGCCCCGATCGCCGTCACGAAAGCGTCGACGAGTCTCGACATCCCGGCCTCGGGCGCGAGGAACGAGGGTGCGCCCGGTCGGGGCCAGCGCCCGAGGCCTCTGAGCACGCTCCGGTGGCTCCTGGCTACCTCATCGATCTGTGGGAGAGCTGCTGCAAGGCTGAGAGATCCCGGGTCCCCGGCCCGGGTCCCCGCCAGGACCGGGTCGACCAGGCGGTCCATCACCTCGCGACCGAAGCGGGCGCCTATGAAGTCTGCGACGGCGACATCGTCACCTCGGAGTGGGCCCGGCGCTAGCAGGTCGAACAGCGCTCGGAGTTTCCCCCGTACGGAGAGGACCGGTGATCGAAGCACGCTTCGGATGGAAGAAGGAACGCCCATCACCGTGCTCGGCGGCAGCCGGACGAGCCGGCCCCGTCTGCGCACCATCGCTCCGAAGATCGCCGGTGACCGCAGTGGCCCGACCGCCAGGTCGGCGCACAATGATGGGATCGCGCCGTCACGATCCAAGAACGAGTCCGCTCCGGCTTCGACTTGGAAACCATCGCGCTGCTCCGTCCGTAGCTTGCCCCCTGCGCTCTGCGCCGCCTCCAGCACGGTGACTTCCCCCGCGGGTATCGCCAGCTTCCATCCATACGCCGCGGCCAGGCCCGTGATGCCGCCTCCCACGACCACCAGCGATGGGCCCGTTTGTTTCAGCGCGACCATCCGTGGACGACCTCCACGACCTTGCGCAGGACGTCTGGGTCGGTGCTCGGCAGAACACCGTGCCCGAGGTTGAAGACGTGCTTGTGTCCGCCCCCGCGCTCAAGCACGTCGTGAACCCGCTCTTTCACGACGTCCCATGGAGCGAACAGCGAGGTGGGGTCTAGATTGCCTTGCACCACAAGGTCGCCGACGCGCCGACGAGCTCGATCCAGCGGCACGCGCCAGTCGATGCCGACCACGTCGGCTCCTGCGCCGCTCATCGAAGTGAGCAACTCTCCGGTCACCACTCCGAAGTGGATGCGCGGCACGCCGAGGTCGGCAAGGCCGGCGAAGATGCGGGCGACGTGAGGCAGCACATGGCGTTCGTAATCCGGAGGGGCGAGCGAACCCACCCAACTGTCGAAGAGCTGCACCGCCGATGCTCCTGCGTTTACCTGGGCGCGTAGGTAGCCCAGCGCTGCGGTGGTGAGTTTGTCCATGAGCGCGTTCCATACGTCCGGCGCGCCGAACATCAATGTCTTTGTTCTGGCATGGTCCTTGGAGGGGCCGCCTTCGACGAGATAGCTCGCCAGGGTGAAAGGGGCGCCGGCGAAACCGATCAATGGGACATCGAGCTCCGCTACAAGCATGCGGATCGCGTCCAGCACGAAGGACAGGTCCTCCTCGGGATCGAGCGATCCAAGCCGCTCGACGTCTTCACCAGAACGGATCGGATGCTCGATGACGGGACCAAACGAAGGTTTGATGTCGAGGGCGACGCCCATCGCTTGGAGGGGGACAACGATGTCGCTGAACAGGATCGCAGCGTCGACGCCCAGTCGTCGAACCGGCTGCATCGTGACCTCGGCCACAAGGTCGGGCGTGCGGCACATCGTCAAGATGTCGTGCTTCTCGCGCAGAGCTCGATATTCCGGCAGGCTCCGTCCCGCCTGTCGCATGAACCAGACCGGGATGTGCTCGACCGCTTCCCCTCGGCACGCGCGCAGGAAGACATCGCGTGCGGGGGGAGTGGGCATCCGGATGGGCTCCTGATCGACGGCAGTTGTGCGTCGCATCCTAACGGCGTGCCGATATCCCCCGCCTAGGTGGAGGAGACGTCTTTTAACCCGAGCGAGGCCAATTCGACGGCGGCCAGAGGACGGTAGTTGCCTTCGACGAGGCAGCGCGCGGGATCCGAGCACGCGCGTCGCAGTTCGTAGAGCGGCTTGGTGGCGATGGCGCGCAACGCGAAGAGGTGCAGATCGTCGGCGTCGATGCGGAGGCGTGCGGCGGCCGAAGCCTCGCGAACCCATCGGATCCTGTCAGGGAGATACCTGAGCAAGACGTAACCGATCGGGATGACGGCGAGAAGGATGCCCAGCCACAGAGCGACACTCATCACGATCTCCTGATGTGCGACACCGGCAGCCTGCAGCTCTCGTCCGGCTCCGGCAGCCGAGTCGAACGGTGCCCGCAGTCTGTCCCCTACGAGGGGAACGTCGGCGGCCCTTTCGCTCAGGGACTGCAGATTGTCGGAGAATCCGGCTCCCGCGCTCTCGATCGTGCGGCCGGGGCCGCTCAGTTTGGCGATCAGATCGTGCATGGCCATGCCTATGCGGATCCATACGAGTATCCAGATCACCACCAGGATGTCGAAGACGATCTGGCGGGTTTTCACATGGGGTGTCTCGGCATAGATCTTCATGCCCATCCATTACCCGCCTGCCCGAGACGCACTCAACCTCACATCACGCCCCCGGATACGGTTGCAGTCTCATATGAACGAAGAGGTGCTCCCCGCCAAGGGCTCCAGCAGCAACGGTGTCTTGCCGCCTTTCTGGCTGCTCGCCGAAGAACACACCCCCGAGCTGCTGAGGTATGCCCGGAGGCTCGCTGGCGACGAGGCCGAGGATGTGGTCCAGGAAGCTCTGCTGCGGGCGCTCAGGTCCTACCCGAGGGTGAGGGACACGAGCCACCTGAGGGCATGGCTCTATCGCATCGTGATGACGACGGCCTTCGATCATTCCGCGAAGCGGAAGAAGACACCCGTGCCTGTAGAGCGCATCCCGGAGGGGGCGGTGGACGACCGGCTCCCGGACGATGGTTTCGCAGAGTTGATCGGTGAGCTGCCGGACGGGATGAGGCGGACGATGGTGTTGCGTTTCGTTGAGGATCTCGCCTTCGATGACATCGCCGCGCGGTTGAACTGTTCGCCCCAGGCCGCGCGGCAACGTGTTTCGAGCGCGGTAAGAGCGTTGAGAGGACGGTCGTGATGGACACTGCAAGTTTCTTGGATCGGGTGGCTGCGGCTGCGGTTGATGAGGGAGCCGCGGATGTCGTCTACGGCACCGTGCCCACTCCGATAGGCCAGCTACTGGTGGCGCAAACGGGATCGGGCATCTGCCGCGTTGCCTGGGCGGATGGATCCGAGGTCGCGGCCCTGGTAGAGCTGGCCGGGAAGGTCAGCCCCCGGGTGGTGGCATCCGAGGCCGCCGTACGGCCTGCGCTCGATGCCCTTGCGGCCTATCTCGAGGGAGAGGCCGGGGAGCTGGACCTCCCCGTCGACCTGCGTCTCGTGCGATCGGAGTTCGGGCTCAAGGTGCTGAACGCTCTGCGTAAGGTTCCCAAAGGGGAGGTCACGACTTATGGACGCCTCGCCGACGTGATCGGTCACCCCCGCGCCTCACGAGCGACCGGCACGGCGCTCGGACGGAACCCGGTGCCGATCATCGTTCCCTGTCACAGGGTGGTGCCGGGGACGGGTGGGATCGGGAAGTACGGAGGAGAGCCGTGGCGCAAGAAGATGCTCCTCGAGCTCGAAGGGGCGCTTTACCCGTAGAGACCGCACTACTCGGGAGGGAGCTACTCCATCAGCGATCCACCCGCCCGCCCCAAACCGTGATCAGGGCCCGGACCCCCTGCTCCTATCGATCGGTGATGAGCTTGCGGATCAGGTCCATGTACTGGATGAGGTGGCGTGGGCCCAGGAAGCCTTCGCGGACCCTCTCTTTGGCGCTCGTCCCCATAGCCTTTGCCCGGGCGGGGTCGCCGAGCAGCTCCGATACCGCCGCGCCGTAGGCGGCGAGATCGTGCGGGTCGTCGATCAGCATCCCGGAGACGCCGTGCTCTATCTGGTCCTGGATGCCTCCGATACGGGTAGCCACCACCGGGCGCGCTTTCCACATCCCTTCGGCGACCGTGAGACCGAATCCCTCGGCGATGCTCTTCTGCACCACCACCGTCGCCTTCCTCTGAAGGGCGTTGACGATCGCGGCGTTCTCGGCGCCGTCGTCCATCGGCATGCACGCGAGGTGGACGCGGCGGCGTTGTTCTTCGGGTAACGCCTCCCATGCATCGATCGTCTGCTGGAGCACCTGTGCACCTTCTGGGTCGTCGGCCACGGCCTCCACCGACGGTCCCGCCAGCACGAGGTGGGCCCCGGTGTCGTGGGAGACGTGCTCGACGGATCCGGCCATCACCCCGAGCGGGTCCTTCAATGCATCCCAGCGGGACACCTGGACGACCAGAGGAACCGATGGATCCGGAGGCGGCGCGCCGTACATGTCGGTGGTGCGCGCCACGACATCGACCGTACCGTCGACCCTAAAGAACGACGGTGTCGCCGTGGGTTTCGCATCCACCATCTTGGTGGTCGCCAGGATGGCATCGACGGTGGCAGGGTCGAGCTCCTGGTTCTTGGGCGAGAACGCGTCGATCGAGGGGGGGACGATCACGACCTTGTCGTCATCTAGGCCCTCCCAGGAGAAGTCGGGGCGCGAGAAGACATAAGCGTCGGCCGGTGCCACGTGCGGAAGGAGGAAGTTCCACGCACCCTTGGCGATCTCGTTCGGGTCGTCGATCCCGACGTGACAACGCCAGATGATCGTTGCGCCCGTTTCCTTCAAGCGAGCGGCGAGCCCGGCCGTCTGGGGGTCGTGGAGCAACACGATGTCGTCCTCCGCCACCAGGTCCGCGAACTCTCCGGCGTTGGGTGCCAGCGCGTCTTCGTAGATCTTCTTGGCTGCGTCGCCTAGCTCCCCGCCGTCTCCCGGCGCGCCGTGGAGATGGTTGTGGATCCGCTTCGTTACCGCGAAGAAGTCACTGTTGCCTCGGATCACTGTCCACCGGGCATCCACATCCGCCCCTCTGGCGTAAGCGAGCAGCGAGGCGAGCATCTCGGCCACCCCGCCTCCCCGGGCGGTCGAGTTCACGTTCCACACGACCCTGCCTGCCAGGGTCTCCTTCGCCTCCAGGATCGTGGCGCCGAACTTCGCATACAGCTCCTCGGAAAGGATCTCCTCGAAGCGCTCGGGCCTCAGGGCCCCTATATCCACGTGCGTCAGGTAGCTCACGTAACCCTTTCTACCCTGCTCCCGTGCCCCTCCGGCGGCTCTGGCGAGCGTCTCTCCTAGCGTCCCGAGTCAGAGGTTCGCTGATTCGCAGCACGACTTTTGACTCGGGACACTGGGGTGCGGAAAGATGTCTGGATGCCCAATCTCTTCGGTACCGATGGGGTTCGTGGGGTCGCCAACCGTGACCTAACCCCAGACCTCGCACTGGCGCTCGGACGCGCCGCCGGACGCGTGATCGCTTCCGAGGGCGGCGAGGTCGCGATCGGACGGGACACGCGCATCTCTGGAGGGATGCTCGAGGGTGCACTGATCGCGGGTCTGTGCTCTGCAGGCGTGAGCGTGAAGAACCTTGGGATAGTTCCCACGCCGGCGGTAGCGCACCTCGTGACCACCGAACGGCTACGGGGCGGCGGGATGGTCTCGGCGTCTCATAACCCGGTTCCCGATAACGGCATCAAGTTCTTTGATGCCGAAGGTCTGAAGATCTCCGCCGCGATCGAGGACGCGATCGAGGCGGCGATGGCGGAGGTCCCGAGCGACCTTCCTACCGGCACCGGTGTTGGTAATGAGGTCCCCTATCCCGCCGGTGTCGAGGCTTACCTCGCCTATCTCGTCGATTCGGTGCCCGGCTCGCTCGATGGTCTGAAGGTCGTGCTCGACTGTGCTTTCGGTGCTGCGTGGCAGATCGCCCCCGATGCTTTCCGTGCAGCAGGGGCAGAGGTGATCGCGATCAACGCGGAACCGGACGGGGCGCGCATCAATGTGGAATGCGGCTCGACCTCTCTCGATGGGATGGCCCGTGTCGTTGTGGCCGAGGGCGCCGACATGGGACTGGCATTCGATGGCGACGCCGACCGCGTTCTGGCCGTGGATGAGAGCGGCGCTGCAGTGAACGGTGATCGGCTCATCGCCCTTGCGGCGGTGAGCCTGCACGAGCGGGGCGCGCTCAAGAACGACGTGGTCGTGTCCACCGTGATGGCCAATCTCGGTTTCACGCGCGCACTAGAAGAGCGCGGGATCGAAGTCGTCCATGCACCCGTCGGAGACAAGTTCGTGGTCCAAGCGATGATCGAGCGGGGGGCATCACTCGGCGGCGAACAGTCGGGCCACATCATCTTCATGGAGCACGCCACGACCGGCGATGGCGTCCTGGCCGGATTGCAGCTCGGAGCTCAGGTCGCGGCTTCCGGGTCGCCCTTGTCGAAACTCGCGGGGATCTTCGAGGATGTGCCCCAGGTGCTCGTGAACGTACCCGTCGAGCGGCGGGACGCTCTCGAAGGTGCAGCCGGGGTCTGGGAAGCAGTCGAGACCGCCGAGGCCGCTCTCGGCGAGGAGGGCCGCGTCCTCCTGAGACCGTCCGGCACGGAGCAGCTGATCCGGGTGATGGTGGAAGCCCTCGACCCGGCCATGGCTCAGAGGACGGCAGAGTCCCTGGCCGAGGTCGTACGGCGCTCCCTGGGCGGCTGACCCGGACGGTCTTATCTGGCGGTAACTGGGTATCCTGGGTCCTGAGAGGAAGCAGCACAGGTACGGATCTAGCGCCAGGGCTCGCCGTTAGGAGGCGGCGAGTCGACGAGGTAGGGGATCTCGGAAGATGCCTTTCGGGGCATCGACTCGGCGGGTGACCCTCGGCCGGCTACGGTCGTGACGGTGCCGACAAACCCCGGGAGTGATCCCGGAACACAAACCGGCATCGAGGTGGCTCCTCTTTCCATATCGTCCATTCGGCGCGCTTGCAGCGGCGCGCGAGAGAGGAGCCCTCCATGTGTGGGATCGTCGGTTTCATCGGGAGCGAAGACGCCCTGCCGCACCTGCTGGACGGGATGAGGCGCCTCGAGTACCGGGGTTACGACTCGGCAGGCGTAGCCGTCATCGAGGGCGACGCCATCGCAACGGTGCGCAAGGCGGGGCGGCTGCAGAACCTCGAGGAGGCGCTTCAGGGTCGAGGGTTGTCGGGACCCGTCGGCATCGGACATACGCGTTGGGCCACCCACGGCGCGCCGACCGATGGCAACGCCCATCCTCATTCGGACTGCACCGGCCGGATCGCTTTGGTGCACAACGGCATCATCGAGAACCACGACGTCTTGCGGGACAAGCTCCAAGGGGAGGGTCATGAGTTCCGCTCCGAGACCGACACGGAGGTTGCGGCTCATCTGATCGAGTCCATCCTCGCGGCGAGGTCTTGCTCGCTCCGGGCCGCGGTCCAGGAGGCGGTGAACATCCTCGAAGGCGCGTTCGCGCTCGTATGTATCTCGGCGGACGAGCCGGACGTGATCGTCACCGCGCGGCAAGAGCCACCGATCATCGTCGGCGTTGCCGATGGTGTAGGGCTGGTCGGTTCGGACATACCGGCTCTGCTCGCGCACACACGCGACGTAGTCCCGCTGGCGAATAGGCAGATCGCGGAGGTGAAGGCCGGCTCTCTCCACCTCACGGACTTCGACGGCAACGAAGTCGAACCGGAAGTGGTGAACATCGCCTGGGATCTTGAGGCCGCCGAGAAGGGTGGTTACGAGGACTTCATGCTTAAGGAGATCCACGAGCAGCCCGAGGCGGTAGCAAACACCATGAGGGGCCGGATGGATCAGCAGGGTCGCATCGTCCTCGACGAAGCGACATGGGATGCCGAGGCGGCGCGCCGGATAGACAAGATCGTCATCGTCGCTTGTGGGACCTCATTCAACGCGGGGATGGCGGCGAAGCACGCTATCGAGCACTGGACGCGCATCCCCGTGGAGCTCGATCTCGCTTCGGAATTCCGGTACCGGGATCCCGTGCTGGATGACCGGGGTCTTGTCATCGGCATCACCCAATCCGGGGAGACCGCCGATACCCTCGCGGCGGTTCGTTTCGCCCGGGAGATGGGGGCGAAAGTAGTGGCCGTCACGAACGTCGTCGGCTCGTCGATCACACGCGAATCCGACGCCGTCTTGTTCACTCACGCCGGACCAGAGATCGGGGTCGCGGCCACGAAAACGTTCCTGGCGCAACTCGTCGCCCTCAATATCCTGGGCCTCTACCTTGCCCAGCAACGTGGCGCCATGTCTGCCGCGAAGATCGCGGAGACGATCACTGCGATGGAGGCCCTCCCCGAGCAGATCCAGCAGTTACTCGAGATAGAGCCTCAGGTTGCCGAGGCGGCCCGCAAGTATGCGGATTCGAGCGACGTGATCTTCATCGGCCGCGGCGTAGGCACGGCGGTCGCGATGGAGGGCGCTCTGAAGCTGAAAGAGATCTCTTACATCCACGCAGAGGGATACGCCGCCGGCGAGTTGAAGCATGGAGCGATAGCACTGCTGCAGGAAGGGGTACCGGTCGTAGCCGTTTTGACCGGCAAACGTCTCTACGACAAGATGCTCGCCAACGTCGAGGAGGTACGCGCCCGCGGAGCGGCCACGATCCTCGTGGCTCCCACCGGCGACGAGCGCGCTCGTTCCTTAGCGGATGACCTCTTCGAGGTACCGGAGACGAAACCCCTGCTGACTCCCATCCTCGACACGGTTCCGCTTCAACTCTTCGCTTACTTCGTCGCCAAAGAGCGAGGCTTGTCGCCCGACAAACCGCGCAATCTGGCCAAGAGCGTGACGGTCGAGTAGGCATGCGCCCACTTCTGAGTCCCGAGCAGATGCGCCGAGCGGACCAGAGGTGTATCGCCGCCGGCACCCCGGCGGTGGAGTTGATGGACCGAGCCGGGCGCGCCGTTGCCAGGAGCGCAACGGCTCTATCGGGCCGCCGCTACGGCGCGCGGATAGTTGTCGTCTGCGGTAAAGGGAACAATGGAGGCGATGGTTTCGTAGCGGCTCGGGCATTGGCAGCCGAAGGCGCCGCTGTTCGCTGCTTGCTGGTCTGCTCCGAAGACGAGATCGCCGGTCCGGCCCGGTCACACCTGGAGCGGGCGCGCTCGTCCGGGGTCCCGGTGGCTGCTTTCGATGAAGCCGTCGTCGCTTCCTTCGAGCCGCACCTCGCGATCGACGCGATCTTCGGTACGGGTTTCTCCGGTCGGGCCGAGGGAGCAGCCGCTCGAGCGATCGAGACCTTCCGCCGGATCCCCCTTGTTGTCTCGGTGGACATCCCGTCGGGGGTGGACGGTTCGACCGGAGCGTGCACGGGCGAGGCTACTCGGGCGGACGTCACTGTTGCTATCGCGGCTGAGAAATGGGGAACCGCACATCCACCGGGGTCGCTCCATGCGGGAGCGGTCGAAGTCGTTGATGTAGGGATCGCGATCGATCTCCGGGATGTGGAGTCCTGGATGGTGGAGGCAGGAGATGTCGCTCGGATGTTGCCGCGTCGCGCACCAGACGCACACAAGCGGAGCGCGGGATCGGTTGCGGTGATCGCGGGGTCGGACGCGATGCCTGGTGCAGCGACGCTGACGGGGATGGGCGCCATCCGGATGGGAGGCGGATACGTCACGCTCGGGACGACTCCACGAGCCCGCGCGGTCGCCACGGGCGTCCTTCCCGAGATGCTGTGTCCCGAGATCACAGACGATCCACAGCTCGGTGCCGCTGCTCTAGATGACTTCAAAGACGTGCTCGCCCGGGCCGGTGCGATCGCCGTGGGACCCGGTGTCGGCCGGGGAGCGGGCCCGCGGGCGATCATGCGGCGGCTGCTGGAAGAGGTTCCGGTTCCGCTGGTGCTTGATGCCGACGCCTTGAACTCGCTGGAAGGCGACCTCGGCCCTGTCGAGCGACGCGACGAACCCACGATCCTCACTCCCCATCCCGGCGAGATGGCGTCCCTCTTGGGGGTCTCGGCCGGCGCGGTCAATTCCGATCGGATCGGCGCAGCCCGGGCGGCGGCGAGCAGAGCCGGTTCCGCCGTCGTGCTGTTGAAGGGCTACCGCACCGTGATAGCAGCGGCCGGAGGTAAGCAGACGTACGTCATCCAAGCCGGAGGTCCGGAGCTGGCGACGGCGGGGAGCGGAGACGTGCTTACCGGAGCGATCGCTGCTCTCTGTGCTGCGGGCGTCGATCCCCTCGGGGCGGCCTTAGCCGGCGCCCACGTCCATGGGATCGCCGGAGCTCTCGCCGGCGATCGTGTAGGGGCGGCGGGTGTGATGGCGAGGGATGTCGCGGATGAACTGGGTCGGGCGGTCGATCTGATCACCGAGTCTTACGCTGTGACTCCATGACGTCGCTGACGCTCGAAGAGCTGGCCGGTAGAGGACATTCCGTGTGGGCGGAGATCTCTCTGCAGGCCCTCCGTCACAATGTATCGATCCTCCGGGAGATGGCCCCTCAGTCCGAGTTCATGGGTGTTGTGAAGTCGTACGCGTACGGGCACGGGAATCCCACTTGCGCCCGAGTGATGATCGAAGCGGGGGCGTCTCGCCTGGGAGTGGCACGGGTCGCCGAAGCGATACATCTTCGCGACGCCGGGATAGAGGTCCCGATCCATGTTTTCTCGGAACCCGCGCCCGGAGCCATCCCCGCGATGCTGGACCACGGGCTCACCCCCACCGTCTATACCGTTGCATTCGCCGGCGCTCTCTCGGAGGCGGCTGCGGAGCGGGGGCAGCGTGTGCCCGTCCACCTCAAGGTCGACACAGGCATGAATCGCGTTGGAGTTCTGGTGGAGGAGTTTCCGGCCAAGATCGGGGTCTTCAGCCAGCTGCAAGGACTCGAGATCGAAGGTGTCTGGAGTCATATGGCGGTCGCGGATCGTCCGGCCGATCCGTTCAACCAGCGCCAGCTCGATGCTTTCAATTCGGTCGTAGAGCTCGTGGAGAAAGAAGGCGTGCAGGTTCGTTACCGGCACATCGCGAACTCGGCGGCGACGATGGCTCTGCCGGCGTCGCATTTCGACATCGTCAGATGTGGGGTCGCTTGCTATGGACTCTGGCCCGGGATGGATCTGGTGGGAACTGCCGACCTGCGTCCGGTTATGCGAGTGAAAGCCCGGGTCAATATGGTGAAGCGCGTCCCCGCCGGCGATGGCGTCTCCTACGGGCTCAACTATCGCCTCGCGAAGGACGCCCGGCTCATCACCGTCGGTGCGGGCTACGCCGATGGATACGATCGTCGCCTGTCGGGCACCGGAGACATCATCTTCGAGGGCCGCAGGTTCAAGGTCTCGGGAACCGTTTGCATGGACCAGTTCATGGTGGACATCGGCGACGAGCCTGCGGAATCTGGATCGATCGTGACGCTCCTCGGAGCGGACGGCGACGAACGGATCGCGGCAGAGGAGCTTGCAGAAAGGATAGGAACGATCAACTACGAGGTCACTTCCCGTCTCCCATCGCGCGTCCCTCGCGTATTCATCGAGGACGAGCATTGAGAGGGAAGGGCGTCGTTGCGGCGTTCGGAGCTGCGGCCGGTCTAGGAGCCGGTCTCGTCGCTCAGCGTGCTGCCGTACAACGGCGCAGAAGGAACGACCCCGAAGCAGCCGAAGATTTCGGGTCACGGCGCGGGCAGCGGTCGACCTTCATCGATACTCCCGACGGCGCCAGGTTGTTCGTCGAAGAGACTGGTCCGGAATCGGATAAGGCGGCGATCTTCCTGCACGGTTCGTGCATGCGGACGGATCTCTGGTACTACCAGCTCGCGGGTCTAGGTGGACACAGGCTGATCTTCTGTGATCTACGCGGTCACGGTTTATCGCAACCGAAGGGACGGGCTCCTTACTCGGTCGAGACACTGGCAGCCGATCTCGCTCTATTGATCAGGGAGAACGACCTGAAGCAGGTGGTCATCGTGGGTCATTCCGTAGGAGGGATGATCGCCTTGCAGCTCTGCAAGGACCATCTCGAAGAGTTGGGCGACACGCTACGCGGGGTCGTGATCCTCAATTCCACGTCGCGCCCCGCGGTCGAGACCCTGCTGGGCGGAGCAACGGTCTCGAAGATCGAGAGGGTGGTTAGGCGCCCCCTTGACGCGCTCGGATCACGCGCCGACTACGTCGAACGGCTACGCCAGATCATCAAGCCCTCGGACGCGGTGTTCATGGCGGTGTCCGTCGCCGCGTTCGGTCCCCAGGCATCCGCCAAACAGATCGATTTCACCTACGACATGCTGGCGGAGACTCCGGCGGATGTGATGTTCGACCTTTTGAAGGCCTACCGAGATTACGATGTGACCGAGGACCTCGAAGATGTGCTCGTCCCTTGCCTGATCGTGGGAGGGACGCACGATCGCATCACCGTTTCTGGTGCTTCCGAGCAGTTGGCTCTGCTCCTACCGAAAGCAGAGCTCAAGGTTCTGGACAGGTGCGGCCACATGTCGATGCTCGAGCGTCATCGCGAGGTGAACAGATTGTTGGAGCGGTTCTTCAACGACAACCTCGGCCGTCCGGTGGGTATGGGGGAGGCTTGAGATGAGAGCGTTCGAGGAACGAGCGCGGTACTGTCCGAGAGTGCCGATAGACCCTTGTCGGCGGGATTGAGCTGCCTTGCAAAGGGCTCTCACCGTCACGACTACCTCGCCGGACGAAACTCGGATAATCGGCGCCGCCCTTGGGCCGGTGTTGTTACCCGGAGACGTGATCTCCTTGTCCGGGGATCTCGGGGCGGGCAAGACGGTCTTCGTCCAAGGTTTGGCGACGTCACTGGGGGTGCAGGAGCGCGTCACCAGCCCCACCTTCACTATCGTGCACCAATACGACGCGCGCTTTCCCATCATTCATGTGGACGTCTATCGCCTCGACTCGTTCCAGGACCTCCTCGACATCGGGTTCGAAGATTTCTTGGATCCGGCCTCCATCGTCCTCTTGGAGTGGGGTGAGGCCGTGGAGCAGCTGTTACCGAGAGCGCACCTGAAGTTGGAGCTGAACCGTGGTGACCCGGATCGACCAGACGAACGGCATCTCGTCTTCCGGCCCCGCGGAGAGGAATGGGTACGTAAGGTCTTTGCGATGAAAGACACGGCGGAGACGTTGCTCGACGCAGCGTCGAGTGATGAGTCTCCCGGCGCGAGGTTCGAGATCATCACTACCGAGCGCGAACAGCGGTCTCGTTCGCGCGGGGAGCTCGGCTGATGCTCGTCCTCGGGATCGAGACGTCGACGCCGCAAGCCAGTGTGGCGATCGGTTCTGAACAGGGCGTCGTCGCCAGTGCTCTGGTAGCAAGGGGAGCCACCTACAACGAGTTCCTGTTGCCGGCGGTGCGATTCTGTCTGGAGAGCGCGGGGCTTGGTTATCGCAACATCGGAGGAGTGGCCGTGAGTCTCGGCCCCGGCCTTTTCACCGGTATGCGGGTGGGGGTTGCAACCGCCAAGGCGCTCGCTCAGACGCTCTCGGTGCCCATCGTTGGGCTGCCGAGCTTGGACATCTTGGCTTACGAAGTCCGTTACTCGCAGAAGACGATCTGTGCGGTTCTGGATGCCCGGCGCAGCGAGGTTTTCCACGCGTTCTACCGGCCCTCCCCGGGTGGGATCCAGCGGATGACCGAGTATCGAGTGGAGCGGCCGGACAATCTCGCCATCGGCATCGCATCGCGTCCCGAGGAAGTGCTGATGGTCGGCAACGGAGCCCTTCTCTACCGAGAGGTATTCCAGGATCTCGGATCCGTCGTCGAGATGGGGACCATGAGCCATGCGTTCCCGAATGCTCGCTCCGTTGTCGAGCTGGCGTTACCGAGGATGTTCCGAGAGGACTTCGATTCCCTTTACGAGGTCAAGCCGTTCTACCTGCGCCGTTCGGCCAAGAAGATCCAGTGGGAGCGCATCAGGGGTGGGCGAGCCATAAGAGCCGCAGGCGACTTCGGCGAGGAGAGCGCATGAGCGCCGTGATGCCTCGTCGACAGCCGACGCCTATCGACGATGTCGAGATCACCCGGATGCGCAGATGGCACCTGCGGAAAGTCTTGTCGATTGAGGGCCGTGTGTACCCGCGGCCGTGGACCACATCCCTGTTCCTGTCGGAGTTGGCGCAGAAGAACAGCAGGTCCTACATCGTGGCCCGTTGTCGGGGCGAGGTGGTCGGTTACGCCGGGATGATGTTCATGCCGGCCGAAGCTCACGTCACGAACATCGCCGTGGACCCCGATTTCCATGAGCGCAAGATCGGAACAAAGCTGCTCCTGGCGAGCATCACAGAGGCCATCGCCCGGGGGACCGAGATTGTGTCGCTGGAGGTTCGTGTCAAGAACTCAGCAGCCCAGGCGATGTACGCCAAGTTCGGATTCACGGTGACGGGTCTCCGCAGGGGTTACTACATCGAGACCCACGAGGATGCGCTGGTGATGGAGGTGTCGGGCTTGCTGTCCAATGAAGCGCGAGAGCGGTTGGCCGCCATCCGCAAGGAATTAGAAGGACGCCCCCATGAATAGCGGGTCGTGGGACCTCAGTGCTTTCGGAGGCCAAGAAGACGTCATGACGATGCCCGATCCGCGCGCGGTCAAGAAGCCCGTGGAGGAGTGGGACGAGTCGACGTTGGTTCTCGGTATCGAGACCTCTTGCGATGAGACGTCGGCCGCGGTGGTCAAAGGTGGGCGCGAGATCCTGTCCAATGTGATCACGTCGCAGGTCGAGCTTCACGGCGAGTACGGAGGTATCGTCCCGGAGATCGCCGCCCGCGCCCACGTGGAAGCGCTCACCCCTGCGATAGGTGAGGCATTGCTCAAGGCCGACGCAACGTTCTGGGACCTCGATGCGATCGCCGCCACCCTTGGGCCCGGTCTCATCGGCTCACTATTGGTTGGTGTGGCCGAGGCGAAAGCGATGGCCGCGGTTCTCGAGGTGCCCTTCGTGGGCGTGAACCATCTCGAGGCGCACCTGTACTCTGCTTTGCTCTCCAGTAAAGAAGCGGATTTCCCGGCACTCGCGCTGATCATCTCCGGCGGGCACACGATGCTCGTCGACGCTCGAGGGCACGGCCAGTACGAGGTGCTTGGAGGGACGATCGACGACGCTGCCGGGGAGGCTTTCGACAAGGTCGCCCGTTTCCTCGGTCTGGACTATCCCGGCGGGCCGGAGATCGACCGTTTGTCTCTCCTGGGCGACCCGGGTGCCATCGACTTCCCCCGGGCATTGTTGAAGGAACCCGGATTCGACGTGTCTTACTCGGGACTTAAGACCTCTGTCATCAACTACGTGCGAAAGGCGGAATCGACCGGGGCGCCCATATCTATCGAAGACATAGCGGCATCGTTCCAACGAGCGGTGGTCGACGTTCAGGTGGCGAAGACGATGGCCGCCGCGGAACATACACAAGCGGAACGGATCTTCCTATGCGGAGGAGTTGCAGCGAACTCCGGGTTGCGGCACGGTCTCGCAGGAGCGTGTGCCGAGCGCGCCATCACTCTCTACGTCCCCCCGATGGAGCTTTGCACCGACAACGCAGCGATGGTCGCAGCCTGCGGAACCGCGATGCTGAAGCGAGGCGAATACTCGGGTCTGGAGGCGGCTCCAGACCCGAATCTTCCTCTCGTCCGCTAGCGACTCGTCATCCGTGGTGCTCACCGCCGCTAAGGGATAGCCGAGGTTTGCTCAGAACCGTTTGAAGGGCTTGAACCACCACGTCTTGTCGTCTTCGTAGTGCGTCTTGATCAATGTTTCTCCCGCGACCTGATGGAAGCGAAGAGCTCGCCAGATGCTGTAGTGCTCCTTCCACGCGTTCAGATCCACCGGCTTGTCGAGGCGGTGATCGTCCGTACTCAGGATGTCGTCGAGAAGGTCGTCGTCGAACGGCGCGCCGATGAATGCCAGCAAACGTGCAGCGGCGGCGCGCCGTCGTATGTTCGAGTCTTCGAAAGTGATCTCGAGGAAGTTGTCTGTTGCGAGCTCTCTGAGCGAGCGCGCCGCGTCCACCGACCGCGCCCAAGCGTCCGCAGCTCCGCCTAAGGACTTCCCGAAGA
Organism: Actinomycetota bacterium; assembly: GCA_051001455.1. Taxonomy (GTDB): domain Bacteria; phylum Actinomycetota; class CADDZG01; order CADDZG01; family WHSQ01; genus JBPCNH01. The sequence goes on along the minus strand of JBPCNH010000004.1, from coordinate 187,679 downwards.
CGTGGACCCAGCGGGGAGGCAGCTTCGAGGAACGGAACCACACCCGTATCGCTACATCCCGGCCGTCCCGCAGGACATGGACGAAGCGGGCTTCGGGCCATGCGGCGAAGATCTCCCCGGCCCGGAAGATGTGAGCCGTGCTCTTCTCCACGACGAATCGATGCCCCGGCCCGAGCGCCTCGGACAGCACCTCCGTCGAGCGAGATCGGGCTTCTTCGGGTGGCGCGCCGGCTAGGTCCTCGAACAACCACGATTCCCTCGTTCCGGCTACCTCCGGGTGGGCAGTGAGGACCTCGTAGACCCAGTTGGAGCCGGACGAGGCGGTCCCCAGGATGAAGAGTGGAGGGGCGGCGAGGCGCTGGAGCAGGTCGGTGGGGTCCACCGGGGCATCCTCACCCATGACCGGCCCCCTCTGTTGCCGACCTCCAGCATGGGCGTTACCATTAGCACTCACGCACTTAGAGTGCTAACAGGAAACACCACCCCAGAAGGAGGTAGCCGAATGGCAACCAAGACGAGCATCCGTCCGCTCGAGGACCGCATCCTCGTTCGCCCCGAAGAGGGCGAGGAGACCACCATCTCCGGGATCGTCATCCCCGACACGGCCAAGGAGAAGCCCCAGGAGGGCACCGTTCTCGCAGTAGGCCCGGGCAAGCGTTCCGACACTGGTGACCTGGTCCCCGTCGACGTCAGCGAAGGCGACCGTGTCATGTATTCGAAGTACGGCGGCACCGAGATCAAGGTCGACGGCGAAGAGCTGCTGATCCTCTCGGCCCGTGACGTCCTCGCCATCGTCGGCTAGGACCACAAGACAAGTTTCAACACGAGAGGAGCAGTAACTGATGTCCAAGATCATCAAGTTCGATGAGGACGCCCGGCGTGGGCTCGAGGCGGGAGTCAACCGTCTCGCCAACGCCGTGCGCGTGACGCTCGGCCCCCGCGGCCGCAACGTCGTCCTCGACAAGAAGTGGGGCGCGCCGACGATCACCAACGACGGTGTGACCATCGCGAAAGAGATCGAGCTCGAGGACCCGTGGGAGAACATGGGTGCCCAGCTCGTCAAGGAAGTCGCCACCAAGACCAACGATGTTGCCGGTGACGGCACCACCACCGCAACGGTTCTCGCCCAGGCGATGGTCCGTAGTGGTCTGCAGAACGTAGCCGCCGGTGCCAACCCGATGTCGCTGAAGCGCGGCATCGAGAAGGCCGTTGCAGCTGCAGTCGACTCGATCAAGGCTCAGAGCCGTGACGTCGAGGGCCGTCAGGAGATCGCGCAGGTCGCGTCCATCTCCGCCAACAACGACCCCGAGATCGGCGAGATGGTTGCCGAAGCTATGGACAAGGTCGGTAAGGACGGCGTCATCACGGTCGAAGAGTCGAACACCTTCGGGCTCGAGCTCGAGCTCGTCGAGGGGATGCAGTTCGACAAGGGCTACATCTCCCCATACTTCATCACCGACCAGGACCGCATGGAGGTCTCGCTCGAGGACCCGTACATCGTTCTCGTGCAGTCCAAGATCTCGAACGTGCGGGACATGCTTCCCGTGCTCGAGAAGGTCATGCAGTCCGGTAAGCCGCTCGTCATCATCTCCGAAGATGTCGAGGGCGAGGCTCTGGCTACGCTCGTCGTCAACAAGATCCGCGGTACGTTCCAGTCCGTCGCCATCAAGGCCCCCGGCTTCGGGGATCGACGCAAGGCCATGTTGCAGGACATCGCGATCCTGACCGGAGCGCAGGTCATCTCCGAGGAGATCGGGCTCAAGCTCGAGTCGGTCGGTCTCGACATGCTCGGCACCGCCCGCAAGGTGGTCGTCAGCAAGGACAACACCACGATCGTCGAGGGTGCAGGCAATGCAGACGACATCAAGGGCCGGATCGACCAGATCCGGGCCGAGATCGATCGCACAGACTCCGATTGGGACAAGGAGAAGCTGCAGGAGCGTCTCGCCAAGCTAGCGGGCGGAGTCGCCGTTCTCAAGGTCGGGGCCGCGACCGAGGTAGAGCTCAAAGAGAAGAAGCACCGTATCGAGGATTCCGTCTCGGCGACCCGCGCGGCCGTCGAAGAGGGCATCGTCCCCGGCGGTGGCTCCACGCTGGTGCGCGCCCGTGAGGCGATCGAAGCTCTCGAGCTCGACGCCGACGAGCAGGCCGGTGCCCGTGTGGTCATGGAAGCTCTCGATGCTCCACTGCGTTGGATCGCTCAGAACGCAGGTCTCGAGGGTGGCGTGGTCGTGGATCGTGTCCGCAACGAGAAGCCCGGTCACGGTCTGAATGCCGCAACCGGCGAGTACGTCGACCTTCTCGCCGAAGGCATCATCGACCCTGCACGCGTGACTCGCTCGGCGCTCGAGAATGCCGCTTCGATCGCGGCGCTGTTCCTCACGACCGAGGCAACCGTCGTCGACAAGCCCGAAGAAGAGGATTCGATGGCCCAGGCTGGCGGCCATGACCACGGAATGGGTGGCATGGGCGGAATGGGTGGCATGGGCGGCATGGGCGGCATGATGTAACTCGGTTCCACCAGATCGCCGCAGCGGTACGGTTGAGCGGTGAACGACCCCATGTATCAGGAGCTGTTGGAGCTGCTTCGTATCCCTTCGATCTCCGCGGGGCCGGGTGACCCTGCCGACCTGCAGCGGGCCGCAGACTGGTTGATCGCGAAGATCGAATCGTCCGGTGGATCTGCCGGCGTGGCAGATCTTCCGGGTAATCCATTGGTCGTCGGTGAGCTCGGCGGGCCTCCAGACGCCCCGACCGTGATGATCTACGGGCATTACGACGTGCAGTCCGCACACCCTCTCGACGAATGGCAATCAGACCCGTTCGAGCCCGAGGTCCGTGACGGCCGCCTCTACGGGCGCGGCACGTCGGACGACAAGGGCAACTTCTATCCGTTGCTTTTCGTCGCTTGTGAGCTCGCCGCCAAGAAAGAGCTGCCCGTCAACATCTCGATCGTCATAGAAGGTGAAGAGGAGGTCGGGGGCCCCAACGTCGTCAGATACATCACCGAGCAGTATCGGGGAGCCGACTGCGCCATCGTTTTCGACTCATTGATGGTCGACGCCCAGACGCCGGCTATGACCCTCGGCGTACGCGGGATGATCCCTGCCGAGATATGGGTGCGCACGGGGAAGAGGGACCTTCATTCTGGTCTTTACGGCGGCACCGTTCTGAATGCGGTGCATGTCCTGCACCGGATGTTGAGCAACGTCCTGCCGGGTCCGGATGGGAGCGTTCCCGAGTCCCTGAGGAAAGGCGCTATACCGCCGACCGAGGATGAGCTCCGCGATTGGGCTGCCCTCCCCCCGGGTCCCGATGTCCTGGCCGAGGTGGGCGGCCGTCCGTTCTCGCCAGAGGTTGCGGCCGGCTACTACTCCCGCAACTGGGCGGAGCCGTCGGTCGATGTGTCGGGCGTCGAGGGGGGAACCGGAGCCGAGCGTCGTTCGATAGTTCCTTGCACCGCGGGCTGCAACATCGGGATCCGACTGGCGCCCGGCCAGAGCGGGGCTGAGATCGAAGAGGAGGCGAGGCGGCTGCTGCTCAAAGATGTGCCCGATGACGCCGAGGTCGAGATCGATTTCTACGGGACGGCGGACCCCGCTCTTTTCGATCCGTCTTCGACCGCCATCCGCCTGGCTCGGGGAGCACTGGACGAGGCGACGGGGATGACGACCCGGCTCACCCGTATAGGGGGCACCCTGCCGATCCTCGCCGGGTTGGCGGCCAAGAAGATCCCCACGATCCTCAGTGGATTCGCTCTCGCCGAGGATCGCATCCACTCACCCAACGAGAGCTTCCGGCTAGATGCCATCGAGCTGTGTGAGAGAGCCGCTCGGCGGCTGTACCCCGCTCTGGCCCACCTGCACGACGAGGGGACATGAGAAAGGCCCGGCTGAGCCGGGCCTTTCTGCACGAGGACGACCTCGTAGCGAACTCCGCCGAGGCGGAGGACCACCGAGTCGCGGGTCTCGCCGGTCACCGGCACGAAGACCGTCCACTTGCCTGATGTGCACTAGCGCTCGGGCCGAGAGAGATCCCTCTAGTGAGGGCCCTTCCTTGATCCGGCAATAGATATGACTCTGCTGCCGGCCAAATGGTTGCAGGGGGCGGGGCTTTTTTTTCGCCGCCGTGTCCGCTTGTTCGTCGCTAGGGCAGGTACTTCATCGGGTCGTCGGGGTTCCCATTCACCCGCACCTCGAAGTGGACGTGGTCACCGGTACACGACCCGGTGCAGCCGACGTATCCGATCAGCTTGCCCTGCTCCACGCGCTGGCCATCCGAGACGTTGAAGGAAGACATGTGTGCGTAAAGCGTTGAATAGCCTCCGCCGTGGTCGACTATGACGGCGTTGCCGTAGCCGGAGTAGTAGCTCGCGAGGATGACGGTCCCTTCTTTCACGGCGACGATGGGTTGCCCCAGGTACCCGTCGATGTCGATCCCGGTGTGCATGCGTCCCCACCGCGGCCCGTAGGGCGAGGTGACGTTCCCGTTGATCGGCCAGATGAAGCCCTTGTTCGAAGTGCCGAGAGAGGTCACGGCTTCCTTGGCCTGGAACTCGACGATCTCGCCCTTGATACGTGCCTCTTGCTCGGCGAAGTGCCGCTCGCGGCTCTTCTTGATCCCCAGCTCCTCACGGAGCTCCGCCAAAGCGGCCGAGAATTCGCTTTGGCGTTCCTGTTGCTCGGCGAGCATCGCGCTGCGATCCGCAAGGGTCGTCACTAGCATGTCTTTCTTGGTGAACAGATCCTCTTCCTGAGCACGGATCTGTACCTGTAGGCGACCGAATCTCACGAGCGCACCGGTCTTCTCGGAGGAGGCCCGGCCGAGCATCTCGACCTGTTGGTCCAGCTCGCTGAGAGATTCGGAGTTCAGGAGCGCATCGAGGGTCTCGGTCTCACCCATCTTGTAGAGGGCGACCGCTTGCTTCGTGGCGGCGTCGGTCACCCTGTCGATCTTCCTCTGGGTGTCGTCGATGCGAGCTTGAGCATCACGGACGAGCGATTCGATCTCGGTCACTCGCGAGTCCAATTTGATGACCTCGCGTTGGAGGCGATGGAGCGAACGGTCGAGAACGGCAACCTTCTGCCGCAGCGTCCGCGCTTCTTTCGTTCCGCTTGAGATGTCGTTTCGGATCTTCTCGAGCTTCTGCTGGGTGTCTTCCAGGTTCCGTTTGGGGTTGGCGATGGAACCAACAGCAGGGATCAACAGCGTCCCGGCGAGTACGGCGGCGATCAAGCCGCGTCCAGGCTTCAGGCGCAAAATCGGCTCTCCTTCAAGTTGACTACTCGGGTCATACAAAGGCCCGCGACGACCCCGGTCCCACGCGTTGTTACAGGCGCCTGGGAGTGGAACCTCGGGCATCCTGCCACATCGGGTGCATATGCAGCAAACAGGATTCCTGGCCCAGAAGTTCGGCTTTTGAGCCACCGTACCTTTGTGGCTCACATACAAAAGACTTACCGTCCGGCGGCTCTCCTCCCTCTGCGCCCGGGCTCCTATGATGTTGCTCTCTAGAATCGGGGGGATGCATGCCGACCGAACCGCTCGTACAGCTCGAAACGACCATCAAGCAGCTTCCTGGGGTTCTGGGTTGCGTGATCCTCGCGTCCCCAGATGGGTCGGCCGCCGAGATCCAAGCGTTCATCCGGGTGGGTATCGCCCGTGAGGCGGTCGAGGGCCTGATCGCCTCGGAGATCGAGCGCGTGGGTCTGGGGGACAGGATGACCTCCATCAACGTTTTCGAGCTGGACGCCGAAAGCGTGGTGGGAGATCGAGAGTCCTTGCAGCGGGCCGCGGGGGTGGCCGAGCACGAAGTTCGGAGCGAGGCCCCTCAAATCGTCGAGGAGCCCCCGATCTTGCCCGAGCCGTGGACGATCGACAAAGGGTTGGGCCGGCGGCCGACCGTCCAACGGGTGGTCCTTTCCGCTACCTCGCAGACATCCGAGGCCGAGGTCGAGCTGGGTGACGTCGTCGGCACGGCCTCGGGAGAGAAGACACTTCACGGCCTGGCCGTTGTAGGTCAGGCAACACTTCGCGCCTGCAAGATGCTCGTCGCCGATTTCGACGTGGAGCTACTGGGAGCCTCGCTCGTGAGCGTCGTCGGACATGAGGCGGTGATGGTCCTGGTCCGCGTAGGGTCGGGTCAGCATCTGCTCGGTTCTGCTCTCCTCCGGGACGGACCGGCCTCAGAGGCCACGGTCCGCGCTACGCTGGATGCTGTGAACCGCCTTCTGCTCAGGACGGCCTGATTTTGCCCCTCGTGGGGGCATTTGGTACCCTCGGGGTGTCATAGGAGTGTCCCCGGCATACCCCTCCGGTTCGGACACCCTTCCCGCAAGAAGACCCACAGAATCGTTCTCGGCCGGCGCGCCGGCCGCATCGAGGCAAGGAGGCCCCGCATGCCCACGACACTGAAGGACGTCCCCGGTTCCGCTCCCCATGGTGGTGCGCTCGAGTTGCGCATGGCTACGGCCGACGAGGCGACGGAGATAACCGCATCTTCTTCCGATCTCCCCACGATCGAAGCCAAGTCACGCCGCGTTCTCTCCGATCTCGAACTCCTCGCGGTCGGCGCCGTGTCGCCCAACCGTGGCTTCATGACCGAGGAGGACTATCGCTCCGTCGTAGACGAGATGCGGTTGGCGAACGGGCTCCCGTGGAGCCTGCCCATCACGCTGTCCGCCACCGACGAAGAGGTTGCCGCACTCGAGACGGGCAAGCGTGCCGCGATCGTGTACGAAGGCGAGGTCATCGCCGTTATAGATGTCGCAGACATATTCAAGGCAGACCTTGAACATGAAGCCGAGAAGACCTACAGGACCACCGATCGCGAACACCCCGGGGTCCAGTATCTCTTCGAGCAGGCTCCGAACTACGTCGGCGGCGAGGTGACCGTGCTCAAGAACGTTTTCGAGCACGAGTTCACGGAGTACCGCAACACTCCACTCAAGCTGCGTGAAGAGATCGCAGGACGAGGGTGGAAGACCGTTGTCGCTTTCCAGACTCGGAATCCGATCCACAGGGCGCACGAGTACTTGACCAAGTGCGCGTTGGAGATCACGGATGGACTCGTCATCCATCCCCTCGTCGGAGGAACGAAGGGTGGAGATATCCCTGCCGATACCCGTATGAAGTGCTACCAGGTCCTGATGGAGAACTACTACCCCAACGACCGTGTGGTTCTCTCTGTGTTCCCGGCGGCCATGAGATATGCGGGTCCCAGGGAGGCCATCTGGCACGCATTGCTTCGCAAGAACTACGGGATCACCCACTTCATCGTCGGCCGGGACCATGCCGGTGTTGGCGATTACTACGGCACGTACGACGCTCAGCAGATCTTCGACGAATTCGATCCGGCGGAGCTCGGGATCGAGCCGCTCAAGTTCGAGCACTCCTTCTGGTGCACGAAGTGCGAAGGCATGGGCTCCGACAAGACGTGTCCTCACACCAAGGAGGACCGCGTGTTCCTCTCCGGCACCCAGGTCCGTCAGATGCTGGTCGACGGGGTCGAGCCCCCGCAGGAGTTCTCTCGCCATGAGGTGGCCCGCATCCTCATCGAGGACGCCCGGGCCGCGAAGGCGTAGGCGGGATACGTATGGGCTTACTTGACAAACTCAAGAAGAAGGCCGGGGAGGCGACGTCTTCTTCGGCCAGCGAGATATCAGGAGAGCCTCGTCGCAAGGTGATGATGATCGGTCTCGATTGCGCGCCACCCGAGCACATCTTCGACGAGTACACCGACGAGATCCCGAACCTCAACAAGCTGCGCGAGAACGGTTTGTTCGGGTCGCTCGAGTCGATCACGCCGCCGATCACCGTTCCTGCGTGGATGTGCATGATGACCGGGAAAGACCCGGGCACCCTCGGCATCTATGGTTTTCGCAACCGCAAGGACCACACCTATGACGGGCTTTCCTTCGCGACGTCCTGGGCGATCAAGGAACCGACCGTGTGGGACATGCTCTCGCAAGCGGGCAAGGATTCGATCGTGATGTCGGTGCCGCCGTCATACCCGCCCAAAGAGCTGAAGGGTATCCAGATCGGGTGTTTCCTCACTCCGAGCAACGAGGCCGATTACACCTACCCCAAGGAGCTCAAGGCCGAGATCGAGAGCGAGGTCGGCGAATACATCTTCGACGTGCGTAACTTCCGCACCGACAACACGCAATACATCTTGGATGAGAGCTACAAGATGACCGAGATGAAGTTCAAGACGGCCGAGTACCTGCTCGCCAACAAACCGTGGGACTTCTTCGCGATGGTCGAGATGGGACCGGACCGGTTGAACCACGGGATCTGGTCGTTCATAGATCCGAACCACCCGCGCTACGAGCCAGACAACCCCTACAAGGACTCGTTGCGGGAGTACTACCGCTTCCTCGACGAGAAGATCGGCGATATCTTGAAGTACGCGGACGCCAACACCACGGTGCTCGTGGTGTCGGACCACGGCGCTAAGGCGATGGTCGGAGGCGTCTGCTTCAACGAATGGCTGGTTAACGAGGGATATCTGACTTTCGAAGAGCCGATGCCCGATACCGTCACCGGGCTCAACGACATGACGATCGACTGGTCCAAGACGAAAGCCTGGGGTGACGGCGGCTACTACGGACGACTGTTCTTGAATGTCGAAGGCCGAGAGCCGAACGGGACCATCCCACAGGGGGAGTACGAGAACGTACGCGATGAGTTGATCGCCAAGATCGAGGCGATGGTGGACCACGAGGGCAACCCGATGGGGAACAAGGCTCACAAGCCGGAGGACATCTACGAGACCCAGAACGGCGTCGCGCCCGATCTCATCGTCATCTTCGGCGAGCTTCGGTGGCGCAGCGTGGGCTCTCTCGGCCACGGATCTCTTTACACGTTCGAGAACGACACGGGCCCCGACGAGGCTAACCACGCGGAGCAGGGGATCTTCATCATGAACAACGCTCCCGGCCAGTCCACCGGCTCCAAGGATGGCCTGCACCTGTGGGACGTCCACTCGACGATCCTCGACCTGTTCGACATGGAACCCGCTAAGGGCGCGCTCGGTACGAGCGTGCTGAAGAAATAGCCAAAGGAGAGAGCTCTTGAAGCAAGCGAACCGCGAACGCGGCTGCGTCATCTGGTTCACCGGCCTATCGGGGTCGGGTAAGACCACGATCGCTCACGTTGTCGAAGAGAAGTTGTTGGACGCCGGGGTTCCCGTCGAGATCCTCGACGGCGACGTGGTGCGCGAGAACCTCTCGAAGGGTCTCGGATTTTCGGAAGAGGACCGCAACACCAACATCCGCAGGATCGCTTTCGTAGCCCACATGCTGCAGCGCAACGGCACCTTCGTGATCACCGCGGCGATCTCGCCTTACAAGGCGATCCGCCAGGAAGCGCGTGACATGATCAAGGACTTCGTCGAGGTCTATGCCGAGGCATCCCTCGAAGTGTGTGAGGAACGTGACACGAAGGGTCTCTACGCGAAGGCGCGCGCCGGCGAGATCAAGGGCTTCACCGGGATCGACGACCCGTACGAGGAGCCCGATAACCCCGAGGTCGTCTGCCATACCGCCGCCGAGAGCGTCGAGGAATCCGCGCAGAAGGTCATCGACAAGCTGGTAGAGCTCAAGTACCTCGAGCAATAAATCTTGATCGACCTACACACGCACACGACCGTCTCGGACGGGGGCGATTCCCCGTCCGAACTCGTTTCCAAGGCTTGCGCCGCCGGCATCACCACGCTGGCCGTGACCGACCACGACAACGATTCGGGATGCGATGAAGCGGTTGCGAAGGGACGGGAGCTGGGTGTCGAGGTCGTCCGCGGCGTCGAGATCTCGTGTGATGTCGAAGACCTGACAGAGCAGGGGTATCACCCGTCCGCTCGCCCGACGATGCACCTGCTGGGATATTTCATCCCCGAGGGTGACAACCCGCTGTCGGCTGCGCTTGCCGACCTGCAGTACCACCGCGCCAACCGCAACCGGCTCATCGTCGAACGGTTGAACGAGCTCGACGTCCCGATAACCTTCGAGGAGGTCGAGAACGAGGCGGGTGGTCCCGGATCTCAGATCGGCCGTCCGCATTTCGCCGCGGTACTAGTTAGGGATGGGGCCGTTCCGGACTTCCAAACCGCGTTCGATCAGTATCTCGCCAAGGGAGCCAAGGCTTACATCGGACGTCGTCTCTACAAACCGGTAGATGCCGTGGAGCTCATGTTGTCTGCGCGGGTGGTTCCCGTGCTCGCCCACCCCTTCACCTTGCAGCTGGCCATGGATGAGCTGGAACGGTTCGTAGACGATCTCGCTCAGGCCGGGCTGCAGGGGATCGAGGGGTATCACGGTGACCTGCCCGTCACCGAACAAGAGCCGTATCGCGCGCTTGGAGAGGCGAAAGGTCTAGTGATATCGGGCGGCAGCGATTATCACGGTGACATGAGGCCCGATCGGAGGATGCCCGGTGGTAAGCATGGTGTTGAGGTGCCCGATCGGGTATTAGAAGAGCTACGTACCGTTCACGCCGGACTGGAGTAAGGATTGTTCGTCACGCGCGCCACCCGTCATGACAAGGCAGACATCATCGAGCTGCTCGCGACCAACGGGTGGGAGGACCACGACGTTTCTCGGGGCAAGATCTGGCTCGCACGGGATGGAAAGGCCGTCGGGATGGTTCTCTTCGTAGAGGTCGCACCCCAAACGGTGATCATCGACGACATGCTCGTGCGTGAGGACAGGCGCGGGGAGGGGATCGGACGTCGGGTGCTCGAGGCAGCGATGATGGGCATGGGCGGCACCCTGTACCTCTGTTGTCATCCCGAGCAACTCGGTTTCTATGCCAAGTTTGGTTTCGTCGAGGTTGCTCCCGATGCTTTGTTGCAACCCGTCGCGGATTACTTCGCCGAAGAAGGAGATCTGCCGCCCCCGGAAGGGCACGTACACCACTTCATGAGTGCGCGCAGCTAGGCCCGGCCCCCCGAAGAACACGTCTGACTCAGGGAGCGAGGTCGCTGGCTGAAGATCAGGCGCAGCTGGGCCACCGGCTGGCGTGGCCGGCAGCCAGTAGCTCGGCGGTCGTTCTCGATTGCGCCACGGGGTCGTAGATCGAGCCGTAGCCGTAGGCGCTCCACGTCGCTTGGTCGTACTGGAAAAGTCCGTGATATTTGCCCGTCGATGAGACGGCACTGGGATTCAAGGTCGACTCGCAGCGTGCGATCCCGAGCAAGTAAGGCCCGGAGATGCCGAATTCGGCGGCCGCTGCGTAGATGATGCCCTCGATCGAACCGGCCGGGGCGGCCTGGGCGGCTGGGACGGCCGTAGCCGGGGCGGCTGCGGCCGCGGGGGCAGGTTCTGGTTCCGGCTCGGGTTTCGGCGCAGGACGGCTGTCGAACAGCTCCTGCTTGAACTCCATCATCGATGCGGCCGCATCGGAAGTAGCAACGTTTCGGTAGAGAGCTCCGCGGCCCGATGACGGGGCGTCATCGCTCTGGAAAACTCCGGTTAGCAGGGCGACGCCGGTCCCGGGACCGGGGAGGCCCAGGGTCATGCCGATGATGCCGGCTATCCACAAAGGGACCGCCATACGTTTGAAGCGAGCCTTACGCCGTGAGCGCAGGCCGAAATTCAGGCGTTCCATGTATCCACTCCTTGATCGATCCGGCCCGCGTCGGGGGGCCGGGGGGTGCACCCGCGAAAAGAAGGGCCCGTTGGGGCCCGGCTCTGCCTCTTACCCCACGAACCGGGGCATAAACACCCCGAACATGTGAAATGGTTCACAAGCGCTCGATGTCGCCACTTCCGATGGTCACTGTGGGAGGCAAAGCCCGTCTGAGGGCTTCATTCGCCGCTGCGGGGGCAAGTCCTGCCTGGGCTATCCTGACGCGCTATGAAGAAAGCACTGATCACCGGGGTCACCGGGCAGGACGGCTCTTATCTGGCGGAGCTCCTCCTGAGCAAGGGATACGAGGTGCACGGTCTGATCAGACGCGCCTCCACGTTCAACACTCAGCGTCTCGACGATATCTACAGGGATCCGCATGAATCCGGGGTTCGATTCCTGATGCATTACGGCGATCTCTCGGATTCCGGCTCACTCGTGAATCTGATCCGGGATCTCGAGCCGGATGAGGTCTATCACCTCGGAGCTCAGAGTCACGTCCGGGTGTCATTCGACATCCCCGAATACACCTCGGACACTACGGGGATGGGGACGGTCAGGATGCTCGAAGCGATCCGAGCATCCGGCGTGGAAACACGTTTCTACCAGGCGGGGTCTTCCGAGATGTTCGGCTCTACGCCTCCGCCCCAGACCGAGACGACGGCCTTCCATCCGCGCAGTCCCTATGGGGTAGCCAAGGTCTTCGCTCACTGGATGACGGTCAATTACCGCGAGTCTTACGACATGTTCGCTTGCAACGGGATCCTGTTCAATCACGAAAGCAGTAGGCGCGGTGAGACTTTCGTCACCCGCAAGGTCACGCGGGCGGTGGCCCGGATCAAGGCCGGGATCCAGAAGAAGCTCTTTCTAGGGAACCTCGACGCGAGGCGTGACTGGGGCTACGCACCCGAGTACGTCGAGGCGATGTGGATGATGCTGCAACGCGACACTCCGGACGACTTCGTCATCGCGACGGGGGAGGCGCATTCCGTGCGGGAGTTCTGTGAGCTTGCCTTCGGGCATGCCGGCCTCGATTGGGAGCGGCACGTCGAGGTCGATCCGAACTATTTCCGTCCCGCCGAGGTCGATTACCTCTTGGGGGACCCCTCGAAAGCCGCCAGCGAATTGGGTTGGAAGCCGAGGACGACCTTCGCAGAGCTTGCCCGTCTGATGGTGGACGCGGACATCAAGCAACTCGATGACGAGTTATCCGGCCGGCTGGTTCGGGAGGACAGGGACAAGTAGAACGCGAAATGCCGGGATGCAGCAGCCTGGTACTTCGTTGACACCCATAGGAGACTTAAACAGCACCCCTCTTAGGTACGGCCGGAGATGGGCCGGGTATGGAAGGAGATACACCTCTTGGAGATCGAGATAGGGATCGGAAAGTCCGGCCGCAGGGCTTACGGCTTCGATGACGTGGCGATCGTCCCGTCCCGGCGCACCAGGGACCCCGACGACGTGGACATCTCATGGGAGATCGACGCGTTCAAGTTCGAGCTTCCGCTTCTGGCGTCGGCCATGGACGGTGTCGTCTCCGTGAAGACGGCGATCGAGATCGGACGGCTGGGCGGGTTGGCCGTTCTGAACCTCGAGGGTCTACAGACACGCTACGAAGACCCGGATTCCATCCTCGCGGAGATCGCGTCCTTGCCCGACGCCGAGGCCACCAGTCGCATGCAGGAACTCTACAAAGAGGAAGTCAAAGAAGAATTGATCTACAAGCGCATCCGTGAGATCAAAGATGCGGGCGTTTATGCGGCCGCGTCGCTGACTCCGCAGAAGGTGGAGAAGTACAACAAGCTCGCCCTCGAAGCGGAGCTCGACATCCTCGTCATCCAGGGAACGGTCGTATCGGCCGAGCACAAATCAACGAAGACCGAGCCTTTGAACCTCAAGCGTTTCATCTCCACCTATGACATCCCCGTGATCGTCGGCGGCTGCGCGTCGTATTCCACCGCCTTGCACCTGATGAGGACGGGAGCCGTCGGCGTGCTGGTAGGTGTGGGTCCGGGCGCGGCTTGCACCACCAGGGGAGTTCTCGGCGTAGGCGTCCCTCAGGCGACGGCGATAGCCGACGCGGCTGGGGCGCGGATCCGCCACCTCGATGAGACCGGGCGTTACTGCCACGTCATCGCAGACGGGGGGATGCGAACGGGAGGGGATATCGCCAAGGCCATCGCCTGCGGCGCCGATGCCGTCATGATCGGCTCTCCTCTCGCTACCGCCTCGGAAGCTCCGGGGCACGGCTATCACTGGGGTATGGCCACTTTCCACCCGACGCTCCCGCGCGGAGCCCGGGTGAAGACCTCCGCCCTGGGGACACTCGAGCAGGTTCTGGTGGGGCCTGCTCATGAGAACGACGGCCGCTTGAACCTCATGGGGGCCCTGCGAACGAGTCTCGCAACCTGCGGGTACGCCAACATCAAGGAATTCCAGAAAGCCGAGGTCATGGTCGCCCCGGCCCTCAAGACAGAAGGGAAAGCGTTGCAGACGGCGCAAGGCCTAGGGATGGGGGCCTAGCTGAAGGACCTAAACCTCTGCCCCTCTCTGCCCTAACGATTCAAAGGAAAGCCTCCCTGTGGGGAGGTTTTCTGCCTTTTCGACATCGATTTACCTAGGAATCGTTTGACGCAGGGCTTCTGGTCTGCTACGATTCAGAAGTCAATCGGGCTTCTAGCCTAGGAAGTTGGTGGTAAGGATGGTAGAAGGACTTGTATTCGTAGCTGGCGTGATGGGCTTCGAGGTCCTGGCCGCTCGGTTCGGTACCAGCACCCGCGACGGTGAGGACTGGACGACCACCCGGGAGCACCTCCCCCTCATCTAGGGAGAGGCCGCTCCCCTTGAAGAGGAGGCATCGAGATGATCGCTCTCATGTACGGGATCGACCCGGGGCTGTCGGCGACGCAGGTTCCCCCCCTACCTGCTCGCCGGATCCCAGCCCGTTCGGTCCGTCGGGGTCGGTAGTCGAGTGGCTACCGACCTCGATCGGATCGACAGAGCCATCCTGAAGCTGCTCACTATGGACGGCCGCATGTCCCATGCGGCGATCGCTAAAGAGGTCGGCTTATCGGGTCCGGCCATCCACGAGCGGGTCCGCAAGCTCGAGCAGAGGGGCGTCATCAAGACCTACTCGGCCGTCCTGGATCCCGAGAAGATCGACCGGAGTCATGGAGCATTCGCGCTCGTGACCCTCTCCGAAGGCAGCGAGTTCGCTCACGATGATCCGATCGTCGAGCAGATCTGTAGCGAGCCGGACGTCTTGGAGTTCCATAGGGTTGCGGGACAGGATTGTTATCTGATCAAGATCCGCACGGCGACGAACAAGGATCTCGAAGCACTTCTTCGAAGGATCAGGAGCATCCCCGGAGTTGCGCGGACCAGGACGACCATCGTGCTGTCAACCGAACTCGAGTGCCCTTGTCCTTCGGTCCCGGAGCCGGCCGCTCACCTGGAAGAGGTCGGCTAACCCTCTCTAGAAGTTTGTTCGTTCTCCATCCTGACGGACGTACCATTGCGGCCTTATGAGCGAGCCCACCACCATCAAGCAACTTCTCAAGATCGCGGAAAGAGTCCTCGAGGACTCAACTCACATCTTCGAAGATCACGATAAGCCCGCCGAAGCGAGAGAGTTGCTGGCCATGTGTCTCGACGTCGATGCAGACAGTCTCGAGGAGGGTTCCGAGCCACCACCCGAGATACGCCAGCGGTTCCTTTCACTTGTGGCGCGCCGCGCCGCCGGCGAACCCTTTCCGTTCCTCACGGGTCGCATCCTTTTCTGGGATATGGACCTCAAGGTGTGGCCCGGCGCGTTCGTGCCGCGCCCATCTTCGGAACTGACGGTCGAATGGGCGGTCGGTCATTTGAAGAAGGTGGAAAACCCGGTGATCGTGGATGTCTGTACCGGTGCGGGTCCCATCATCCTGGCTCTGGCCCACGAGTTTCCTCAGGCCGAGGCTTGGGGCTTCGACATCTCTGAAGAAGGTTTGGAACAAGGTCGTTTCAACGCGGAGCGACTCGGCATCACGAACGTCACCTTTGGGATAAGTGATCTGTACGAGGCGCTGCTCGAGCGGCTCCACGGCAGCGTGAACCTGATCACGGGCCACGTTCCCTACGTTTCTCAAGATGAGTTACAGGACCTGCCATCGGAAGTGCGCGATTACGAGCCCGAGTACACGTTGAGTGATCCCTCCGGGGACGGGCTCGGTCTCATGCGGCGCGCCGTTGACGAGTCGACGAGATGGTTGACACCCGACGGCTGGCTGCTGCTGGAGATGGCAGAGGATCTGTCGTGGGACGTCGAGCAGATGCTGAAGAAGGCGGGTTTCGTGGAGACCGGTGTGGTGGAGGACGACGACGCTCTCAGCGTGGTGGTGGAGGGCCGGTATCCCGGTTGACCGGGTGGCGGCGCGGTAGGGTTGCCTATGCCGAAAACCTCTCCTGAAGTGACCTCCTCGCCCGTCCTCGTCATCGACTACGGCGCCCAGTACGCACAGTTGATCGCCCGCCGGGTGCGCGAGTGCCACGTCTACTCGGAGATCGTCCCGCACGAATTGAGTGCAGCCGAGATCGCCGCTCGCAAACCGGCCGCGTTGATCCTGTCGGGTGGCCCCAAGTCGGTTCATCAGCCGGGCGCTCCCACCATCGATCCCAAAGTGTTCGATCTGGGGGTGCCGGTCCTAGGCATCTGCTACGGGCAACAGCTGATGGCCACCACCCTGGGCGGCGAGGTGGCACGCACGGGCGTAGGCGAGTTCGGTAAGGCAGATCTAACGGTTGATGCACCCGGGTCGCTTCTGTTCCGGGAGCTGCCACAGGAGCAGACGGTATGGATGAGCCATAACGACGCCGTCGTTAAGGCCCCGCCGGGTTTCTCGGCCACGGCCTCTACGCCATCGTGCCCGGTGGCCGCATTTGAGGATCGCCAACGAGCCCTCTTCGGTGTCCAGTTCCATCCGGAGGTCCTGCACTCCGAGCGTGGCACCGAGGTGCTGAAGCATTTCCTCTACGAAGGAGCCGACCTGCTTCCGTCGTGGACGATGACATCCGTCATCGAGTCGTCGCTCGAGGAGATCCGGGCTCAGGTGGGCGATGAAGGTGTCGTATGCGGACTATCGGGTGGGGTGGACTCCTCCGTTGCTGCAGCGCTGGTACATCGCGCGATCGGCGACCAACTCACGTGCGTCTTCGTCGACCATGGATTGCTGCGCGCCGGTGAGGCCGAGCAGGTCGAAGATACGTTCCGTCGCCACATGGGCATCGATCTCATCCATCTCAAGGTGGCAGACAGGTTCCTCGAAAACCTGGCAGGGGTCGAGGATCCCGAGCGGAAGCGCAAGATCATCGGAGAAACCTTTATCCGGGTTTTCGAGGAGGTGGCACGTGACGAGTTGGAAGACGCTCGTTTCCTCGTGCAGGGGACTCTTTATCCCGATGTGATCGAGTCTGGCACGAAGGACGCTGCGAAGATAAAGAGCCATCACAACGTCGGCGGCCTGCCCGAAGACATGAAGTTCACGTTGGTAGAGCCGTTACGGAACCTCTTCAAGGACGAGGTCCGGAGGGTCGGGGAAGAGCTGGGCCTGCCAGAAGAGATCGTATGGCGGCAGCCGTTCCCGGGACCCGGTTTGGCGGTTCGCATCATCGGCGAGGTGACCCCGGA
The DNA here is from genome assembly GCA_051001455.1 of Actinomycetota bacterium. Lineage (GTDB taxonomy): Bacteria > Actinomycetota > CADDZG01 > CADDZG01 > WHSQ01 > JBPCNH01. The sequence continues at coordinate 170,386 of JBPCNH010000004.1, read as the reverse complement.
ACGTTTGGAGATCCTTCGTAACGCCGACGAGGTGGTCGTCGCCGAGATAAAGAAGGCCGGATTGCTGAGAGAGATCTGGCAGTCGTTCGCGGTACTGCCGGCCGTTCGCTCGGTCGGAGTCATGGGTGACGAGCGGACCTACGGATACCCCATCGTGCTCCGCGCGGTGACGAGCGAAGACGCTATGACGGCGGACTGGGCCCGCCTGCCCTACGAGCTCCTAGAGACGATCTCGAGTCGCATCGTTAATGAAGTCCCAGGCGTGAACAGAGTGGTCTACGACATCACCTCGAAACCCCCCGGCACGATCGAGTGGGAGTGATTCCCCGGGGGTGAGCAGCGCCCCGGCCGCACGTCCGGCAGCCGGCGGTGACTACGGCAACATCATCGCCGGAACGTCGCAGAACATCCTAGGGATCGTCGTTGCGGGATTAGCGACGTTGGTCGCGAACCTCTTGCTGGCGAGGACACTCGGGAAAGAGGCGTTCGGAGTCGTCACCGTGTTGACCCAGGCCGCATTCGTAGCATCCTTCGCCACGCGCGCCGGGATGGATATGGCGGTGCTGCGTGACGTAGCTATCGCCGGCGGTGCGGACCGGCGATCCACCGCCCGGTCATCCGTAGCGCGCGCCGTTGTTATCGCAGCGGCGGTCAGCGCCGTTGTCGCTCTTGCCGTGGTGGCCTTGGCGGACACCATCCGGTCGCTGTTCTCGATCCCCGGGGCGTATGGATCGGGGGTCGTCGTCGCTGCTGCGCTTGGATTGCCCGGCCTCGCTATGACGAACGTGTGGCTCGCCGCGACGCGCGGGCTCAAGATCATGCGCCACACCCTCTACATCTTCTGGGCCGGACAGCCCCTTCTCTGGATCGCGTTGATGGTGGCGGGATGGCGGGTGTCGGAGACCACGTGGATGGCTACTCTCGCTTACTCGATCTCGTGGTTGTTGGCGTCGGTCGCGGCAGGGAGTGCATGGCGTAGAGAGACGGCGGGCTGGGGGTCGGAGGTTCCGGATGCAGGGTGGGCCGCGCGTCTGCTTCGCTATGCCGGCCCGCGTGCTCCGGCAGCGCTGTTCTCTCAACTGTTGTTCTGGACCGACCTCTTCATCCTGACGAGATATGTCGATCAAGCCGAGATCGGCGTCTACTCAGCCGTTCTGCGCGCCGGGCATATGGTCGTGCTGTTCTTGACCTCGATGAACCTGATGTTCAGCCCTTACGTCGCCGACCTCTACGCCAAAGGTGAGATCGAGCGCCTCGGCCGGCTCTTCAAGACCCTGACCCGGTGGACGCTCGCAGCGACGTTACCGGCTTTCCTGTTGATGGCCGTGGCACCGAGCTCGGTTCTCAGCATGTTTGGCGAAGGGTTCGGCTCCGGTCGCACGGCGTTGGTGATACTGCTCGCCGGGCAGCTGGTCAATATCGCCACGGGCAGCGTGGGCTTCGTCTTGATCATGGTGGGACGAACGGGATGGGACCTTCTCGTCTACCTCGGAAGTCTCATCTTCGACGTGGTTCTCGCAGTGGTGCTTGCCTCGCGCTATGGGATGGAGGGGGCTGCCGTGGCGAACGCCGTCACCTTCGGCGTGTCCAACCTGGCGCGGCTCGTCCTCGTGCACAGGATCGTGGGTATCCAGCCCTACGACCGTGCCTATCTCCGGCTCGCCGGCCCGGTGCTGGTGGGTGGGGGAGCCATGCTCGTTGCACACCGGCTGGCGCCCGATCGCTGGGCTCTCGACCTGCTTCTGACGGGCTCGCTGGGAGTGCTGGCGTACACCCTGGCTTACCTCGCCCTCGCAGCTACCGACGAGGAGCGCACGGGGCTGCGTCGCCTTCTAGGTCGCATCCCGCCCGGATAATGGGGCCCATGGAACGCGATCTTCTCCAAGACCTCAATCCCGTCCAGCGAGAGGCCGTGCAGCATGCCGATGGACCTGCTCTCGTGGTCGCGGGGGCTGGTTCCGGCAAGACGCGAGTGCTCACGTACCGGATCGCCTATCTGATCCAGAACGGCGTTTCCCCACATTCGATCATCGCCATCACCTTCACCAACAAAGCGGCAGATGAGATGAAGAAGCGCGTCGTCGAACTCGTCGGGGCGGTGGCGGAACGCATGTGGATCTCCACGTTCCACTCGGCCTGCGTGAGGATCCTCCGTCGCGAGGCCCCGCGGCTCGATATCCGTTCGTCTTTCTCCATCTACGACGCATCGGATTCCGCCCGCCTCATCAAGGCCGTGATGAAGGAGTTGAACGTCGATCCGAAGCGCATGCCCCCGCGCGGCGTGCAGGCCGCTATCTCCGATGCCAAGAACCGCTTGACCGATGCAGGCCTCTACAGTGACTTCGCTTCGAACCCTTACGAGAAGACGATCGCCAAGATCTATACGGAGTATCAACGCCGGCTGACGATCGCCTCGGCGATGGATTTCGACGATCTCATCATGAGGACGGTGGAAGTGTTCGACCGCTTCCCCGATGCGTTGAAGATGTACCAGGAGCGCTTCACGCACGTCATGGTGGACGAATTCCAAGATACGAATCACGCTCAGTCCCGGCTCGCGACGGCCTTCGCAGGGAGATGGCGCAACATGTTCGTCGTCGGAGACGCGGACCAGGGTATCTATGCGTTCCGCGGGGCGACCATCAAGAACCTCTTGGATTTCGAGCGTGACTGGCCAGACGCACGGGTGATGACCCTCGAGCAGAATTATCGCTCTACCCAGACGATCCTTGATGCGGCCAACGCAGTCATCCAGAACAACCTGATGCGAAAGCCGAAGGCACTGTGGACGGAATCTGCTGCGGGCGAGCTGATCACTCGGTATCACGCTCAGAACGAACATGATGAAGCCACATGGGTAGCAGGCGAGATAGATCGGTTGCGACACCGTGGATATGCGCTGGCGGATATGGCCATCTTCTATCGCACGAATGCTCAGTCGCGGGTGGTGGAAGAGATCTTCGCGCGCGAAGAGCTTCCTTACAAAGTCATCGGTGGCGTACGTTTCTACGAGCGCAAGGAGGTGAAGGATCTTCTCGCCTGGCTGCGCGCTGCCATGAACCCTTCCGATGAGGTGGCCGTCGCTCGCGCGGCGCAAACGCCGAAACGGGGGATCGGTGATACCTCGATGGCTAGGATCCTAGATTTCGCGCGGAAGGAGAACGTGGACCTAGGGATAGCGTTCGAGAGAGCAGAAGAGGTTCCCGGCCTCGGCAAGCGCGCGGTCGGCAGCGCGCTCGAGGTGTCCCGGCTCTTCGCGCAGATCCGCACGTCGGCAGCTGAGGGAGGAAGCGTGGCCGACGTGGTCGAGCGGACATGGGAGATCACCGGTCTGATGGACGAACTGCGTAGCGATCGCAGTTTCGAGTCTTTGTCCCGGCAGGAGAACCTGCGCGAGCTTGCCGGTGTTGCCGCGGAGTACGACGGGTCCGGCGACGCCGAAGGGCTTACCGGTTTCCTCGAGCGCCTCGCGCTCGTCACCGATACCGACGTTACCGAGGGCGAGGAAGCAGGGGTGACCTTGATGACCCTCCACAACGCCAAAGGGCTCGAGTATCCGGTTGTCTTCATCCTCGGTGTCGAAGAGGGGGTGTTTCCGCACATCCGCTCGCTGGGGGACTCCGAGCAGATGGAGGAGGAACGGCGTCTCTGCTACGTCGGTATCACCCGAGCGAAGGAACGCCTGTATCTCGTCAACGCCTGGAGCCGGAGCCTGTGGGGGAACCTCAATTACAACCCCTCTTCGAGGTTCCTGAAAGAGATCCCGGAGAGCCTGGTCTCGATGGCGGGCGAGGCGAAAGGGCGCGCCGGCTCCGCGCTCGGCGGGCGTACGGCGCGCCCCGGATCGGTACGGGAGACGAACGACCCGACCACCTTCAAGGTCGGCCAAGAGGTGGAGCATTCCAAGTGGGGCCGGGGGACCATCGTCGACATCGCACGCTCGGTCGTCGGGGTCGAGGCCACGATCAACTTCTCTACGGCAGGTGAGAAGCGCTTGGACCTCTCTCTGGCTCCTATCAAGCCCCTCTAAGCGACACCGTTTCGGCCGGGGGTTCGACGGGGTACAGCTGGAAGGGGGGGCACCCGAAGCGTCGCTGCTGGCGTAGTCCTCCGCGCTTACTTCTCCGCGATCTCTATCGATTCGATATAGACGGTCTCCACCGGCTTCACGGCCTCGACCGGGTCGTTGCCTCCCTGTGTCTCGAGCGCTGCGATGGTCTCGAGGGTCTCGTATGAACCCGGGTCTACTTCGGCGAAGATCGAATACAGGGGTTGGTAGCCCGCAGGGCAGGAGAAACGCTCGTCGTCGTCCAAAGTCTCGAGCTCATCGGCCTCGATGGGAGCGCCTTCGGCGTCGCAGCTTCCCGGCGGGGGATCGTGCACCACGACGAACCACTGGCTGCCCGTCGTCCCGGGTCCTCGGTTCGCCATGCCGATGACCCCGTAGACGTACTCGGTCGACTGCTCGGGGAACTCGTCCTCGATCGAATAACCGGGATCGTCCGGGGGCGTGCCGTTCTGCCCGTCGGGATCGCCGGTCTGGATGACGGCGTTCTGCTCTACCCGGTGCCAGATCAATCCGTCGTAGTACCCCTCCTGGGCAAGGAAGACGAAGTTGGCGACGCTCTTCGGCGCTTTCTCCTCGAGGAGGTCCATCTCGATAGTCCCGCACGAGGTCTCCACGATGGCTCTGTAATCGACACCTTCGTCTAACTCGAGGTCTGGAGGCGAGTCGTACTGCTGGGGGTCGGCCTCGGGAGGATCTTCCCCGTTGCAAGCGATGGCGCCGTCGTCCGAGCCGGGCTCCGCGGTGCCTTCGGCAGCCTCTTCCTCGTCACCCGGTTGTGACCGCGGCGTCGTTCCTTCATCGTTGCCCGTGAATAGCGCCAGCCCCACGATCAGGGCGAGAACGAGGCCGAGGCCGCCCAGGCGAGCGTTACGTCGCCGGCGTCGCTCCGTATCCCGTGCCGCCAGGGCTGCGTCGCGTGCTTCCTTCTTGCGGGCGCGTTTCTCAGTCGCCAAAGCTGAACCTCCACCTGTCGTTGCGGCGTTCGGGCGGCCATCCCTCGCCACCGTTCGAGAGTCGGGCGAGATGATAGGCGATGGTCTGCCTTACGGAATCGGCATCGAGCGGTTCGGCTACGAGAACGTCGGCGATCCCCAACCGCAGCAGGTCATAGGCAGTGAGACGCAAAGAACGCGCTGCTTCCGGAGCTCTCGTGGGGTCCTTCCACAAGATCTCTGCCGCCAGCTCGGGTCCGATGACCGAGAAGATAGCGTGCTCGTAGGCCACGAGATGGTCTGCGAGCGCCAGCGCCAGCGCGCCGCCGCTTCCGCCTTCCCCCGTCACGATCGCGACTGATGGAACGCTCAGCGACAGCATCGCGGCGAAGGTCTCTGCGATCGCCCATGCGATCCCATCGGATTCGGAGTCTTCGGACGGGTCGGCGCCGCGCGTATCGATCAGTGTGACGACCGGGATGCCGAGACCTTCGGCCACTCTGAGGGCTCGTCGCGCCTTGCGGTAGGCGGACGGAGTGGGCGCTCGCTCTCGGTCCAGAGCGATCACCACGGCGCGCCGGCCCGCGATCCTCGCGATGGCCGTGTCTATGGCCGGATCGTCCCCGCCTGCCCTGTCTCCGCGCAGGACCACCATCTGCTCGGTGCATCCGAGGAGTAACTCGTGCGCTGCAGGCCGTTCGGGCGAGCGCGCTCGCTCGACCATCACCCACGCGTCCACCGCCTCGTCGGGCTGCGCGGCTGGAGGCTCGGATGCGGGTTGTGGGTCATCGGGAGCGAGGGTCGCCACGATCCAGGCGATCGCATCGGCCGCTTCGGATGGGTTCACCACTTCATCCACCAGGCCATGCCAGAGAGCCGATTCCGCCCTATGAGAGCTAGGGTCCACTCGTACGCCGGTGAAGCGCTCGGCTACACGTGGGCCGGCGAATCCAACCGTCGCTCCGGCTTCGGCGAGGGTGACGTCCGCGAGGCCGGCAAGGCTCGCCAGGACCCCTCCTGTTGTGGGATGCCCCAGATAGGCGATGAAGGGTTGATGGGCGTCGGTCAGGCGACGGCGCGCCACGACCACCTTCGTCATCTGGATCAACGACCGCATACCTTCCTGCATGCGAGCACCGCCGGTGGCGGTGTGCAAAAGGAAGGGGACCCCTCTCTCGGCGGCCCGCTCCATCGAACGTGCCAGCCTCTCGCCTGCGACCTCACCCATCGATCCCCCGAATGCGCCGAAATCGAAGCGGGCGTACTCGACCGGGGCGCCTCCCGCCAGCCCGGGCCCTGCCACCACGGATTCCCGGTGCCGGGCTTGTCGCAGGGCGGTTTCGTAGCCCGGGAAGTCGAGGGGGTCGGCCGACTGCAAGCCGTCTGCTAGCGGCTCCCAGCTGCCGTCGTCGACGAGAACCAGCGAGTTCATCGCGTTTTCCGGTCGGTTGGTCATGCCGTGTACCTGCTAATCTCGGTCTCCTGAACCTGTGGCAGAGCACCCCCGGCAAACACCCTGGGGGGCGGGTGGTCGAGAGCCATGCGCAGCTCTAGACAGGGGTCAACCGTAACCCGCGATGAACAAGGAGCGGCTTCAACGTGCCTTCTGGAAGACCTCGCATCCTCGTGGCCAAGCCCGGCCTCGACGGGCATGACCGCGGCATCAAGGTCGTAGCGCGTGCGCTGCGCGACGCCGGCGTCGAGGTGATCTACACGGGACTCCATCAGACACCCGAACAGATCGCCACCGCTGCGGTGCAGGAGGACGTGGACGCGGTAGGGATGTCGTGTCTCTCCGGCGCGCACATGACCCTCTTTCCCCGGGTCGTGGAGCTCCTGAAGGAGCAGGGCGCAGAGGACATCTCGGTATTCGGTGGTGGGATCATCCCGGAGGCGGACATCAGCAAGCTGAAGGAAGCGGGCATCGCCGAGATCTTCACGCCCGGAGCGACGACGACGGCCATCGTCGAGTGGGTGAACGAGCACATAGCAGAGAGCTCTAAGAGCTCGGGGGAGTAGTCGCGGGTCACCGTCGCTCTATCCCCTGGCAGATATCTAGATAGGAGGCACGGTGGACCTTTTCGAGTACCAGGGGAAAGAGCTTCTGAGGAAGTTCGAGGTCCCGATCCCCGAGGGACGCGTTGCTCAGAGCCCCGATGAGGCGGCCGAGGCGGCGAAGTTCCTGGGAGGGAAGGTCGTCGTCAAGGCGCAGGTGCAGGTGGGTGGGCGCGGTAAGCAAGGCGGCGTGAAGCTCGTGAGCTCACCCGATGAAGCCGCCGCAGCAGCAGCCGAGATCCTGGATATCGATTTCTACGATCAGGAGGGTTTCGAGCTCAAACAGCGTGTCGATTCCGGTGAGACGCTGCCGGATGCGGAGCGCGAACGGTGGGAGCGGACGACACCGTTGCGGGCCAAACGGGTGCTCGTCGAGCGAGCGGGTGAGATCGTGGATGAGTACTACTGCTCGTTCGTTCTAGATCGCACCAACCGGGATTTCCTCGCGATCGTTTCCTCCGAAGGCGGTATGGACATCGAGGCGGTCAATGAGGATTCGCCCGAGAAGATCGCCAAGATATCGATCGATCCGTTGCTCGGTCTCTCCGATTTCCACGCCCGCCGGCTCGTTTTCGGCGGCAATATCCCCGCGGAAGCGCGCAAGGGGACGCTGGCCATCCTGCCTAAGATCTACCGGGCGTTCGTCGAGCTCGACTCCTCTCAGATCGAGATCAATCCACTCGTTTTGACCGGTGACGGAGCAGTCGTTGCGCTCGATGCGAAGGTGATCCTCGACGACTCGGCGGGTTACCGCCACCCGTTCTTCGATGAGCTGAGATATGCCCACGAGGTGCCCGAGCAGGAGCGCGAGGCGAAAGAGCTGGGCCTGACGCTCATCAAGCTGGACGGCGACGTCGGCATCATCGGCAACGGTGCCGGGCTCGTGATGTCCACGCTCGACGTCGTCAAAGATGCAGGCGGGTCTGCAGCCAACTTCCTCGACGTGGGGGGCGGCGCGAACGCCGAGGTCCTATCGAACGCGTTGAAGGTCATCACCGGGAACCCCGAGGTGAAGAGCATCTTCATCAACATCTTCGGTGGCATCACCCGCTGCGACCTGGTGGCCGAGGGTGTCCTCGATGCTCTGAAGGTTCTAGACGTGAAGGTGCCGATCGTCGTGCGACTCGACGGCACCAACGCCGAGCAAGGTCGGAAGATGCTGGCGGACGCTCCCCATCCGATGCTGCGAGCTGCCGACACCATGCTCGGCGCGGCGCAGATGGCCGTGGACCTCGCGAAGGAAGGTGCTTGAGATATGGCGATCGTCATCGACGAGAACACGAAGCTGCTCGTCCAAGGACTAACCGGTAGCGAAGGTTCCTTCCACGCCGGACGGAACAAGGAATACGGCACGAACCTCGTTGCGGGGGTCACTCCCGGCAAGGGAGGGACCGATCACAACGGGACCCCGATCTTCGACACGGTGGCCGCGGCGGTTGAGGCCACCGGCGCGAACTGCTCGATGATCTTCGTTCCGGCTCGTTTCGCCGCGGACGCCGCGCTCGAGTCGTACGACGCCGGCATCGATACCGTCATCGCCATCACGGAGCACATCCCCGCGATGGACATGGCGCGCGTGGTCTCGTACCTAGAGCGGGGGGACCGCAAGGTGACCTTGATCGGCCCTAACTGTCCGGGCGTGATCTCTCCCGGGAAGGCCAACGTCGGCATCATCCCCGGCGAGATCTGCTCGCCGGGACCGGTTGGTCTCGTTTCTCGCTCGGGGACCCTGGTCTATCAGATCGTGCACGAGTTGACCCAGCTCGGGCTCGGTCAGTCGACGTGCGTCGGGATCGGCGGCGATCCGATCCCCGGCTCCGACTTCATCGATGTGCTCGAGAAGTTCGAGGCCGATGACGAGACCGAGATCGTGGTGCTGGTAGGGGAGATCGGGGGAGACGCCGAAGAGCGCGCCGCCGCGTGGGCGAAGGCCAACATGACCAAGCCCATCGTGGCTTACTTCGCCGGCCGCGAGGCGCCTCCGGGCAAACGTATGGGACACGCCGGTGCGATCGTGTCGGGTTCCAAAGGGACGTGGCAAGCCAAGGCGGATGCGTTCGAGGCGGCCGGCTATCCGGTGGCGACCAATCCCACCGAGGTCGGCAAGCTCGTAGCCGAGCTGCGTTCCAAGTAGGCAGCTGTGGCACTACGCGAGGTCGGCGGACCTCCCGGCGCGCCGTGGGACCGCGCTCTCGAGGGACGTTTCGACCGGCTCACCGTCGAGTCGGAGGTCCTCGCGAACAATCCGCTGGGGGATCCGGCGCGCCGTCCTCTCTACGTGTACGTCCCTCCGGGTGTAGATGACGACGCGCGTCTCCCCTCGATCTATCTGATCCAGGGGATGACAGGGCAGCTCGATATGTGGCTCGGACGCAGTGCTTTCGAGCCGACGATGATCGAGCGGATCGATGGCCTGTTCGAGGGCGGTTGTCCTCCTGCCGTCGTCGTGTTCGTAGATGCGTGGACGAGCTTCGGCGGGTCGCAGTTCATCAACTCGATCTCTACCGGACGGTATCTGGACTACCTCTGCGATGAGGTAGTCCCGTTCATCGACGAGCGCTACCCCACCGCCCCCGACCGTGAGCGGCGGGGCATCACCGGGAAGTCGAGCGGCGGTTACGGGGCGATGGTCGTGCCGATGCTCAGGCCCGATGTGTTCTCTGCGCTTGCTACTCACGCCGGAGATGCCCTGTTCGAGGTTTGCTACCAGCCGGAGTTCCCTCAGACGGCGCGTGCTCTGCGTGACAAGTTCGAGGGCAGCTACGAAGTCTTCTTCGATCGGATGCGGAGCGCCGAGAGGTTCGACTTCGGCCTCCACGGTCATGCTCTGAATACCTACGCCATGGCGGCCTGCTACTCACCCTCTGCCGACGAGCCGGGGAAGGCGATACTGCCCTTCGAGATAGACACCGGACGGTTGCTACCTGATGTCTGGGAGCGATGGTTGGCCTGGGATCCGGTGCGCATGGCCCCGCAACACGCCGATGATCTGCGGAGTATGCGACATATCTATGTCGACGCCGGGACGCGCGACGAGTACTTCCTCGACCTCGGGGCGCAGGCGTTCGCGAAGGAGCTCGACGCGATCGGAGTCGATCACTCCTTCGAGCTCTTCGACGGGACCCACGGCGGCATGCAATACCGCTATCCCAGAGCGATCAGAGAGCTGATAAGCGCCCTGACCTGATCGAGAAGCACCCAGCGAGGCGGCGGTAGGCTGCCGGGTATATGGGGCGGATCGTTGTGCTTATCTCTGGAGCGGGCTCGAACATGGAATCGTTGGTCGAAGCGTGCAACAGGGGAGACGTTGCGGGACGCGTCGTGGCGGTGTTCGCCGATCGGGAATGCCTCGGGTTGAAGGTCGCGGAGCGCCTGGGGATACCTTCTCAGAAACTCGAGCCCGCAGATTTCCCCTCCCGCGACGACTGGAGCGCCGCACTTCGTGATGAGGTCGCCGAGCACCAGCCCGACCTCGTGGTCTCGGCGGGATTCATGCGGATCCTGGCACCGGTGTTCGTCGACGCCTTCCCCAACCGCATCATCAACCTGCACCCGGCTCTACTACCGAGCTTCCCCGGTGCCCACGCCGTGCGGGATGCGCTCGCCTTCGGGGTCAAGGTGACCGGCTCCACGGTTCACTTGGTGGACCATGAGGTCGACCACGGACCCATCCTCTTGCAGGAAGCGGTCCGGGTGGAACCCGGTGACGACGAGGAGTCGTTGCACGAGCGCATCAAAGAGGTGGAGCACCGGCTCCTTCCTCAAGCCGTGAGCCTCGTGCTGGCCGGCAACTTCCGGCTGCAAGACGGTCGGACGGTGATCCAGCATGACTGAGCTCGTTGTTGAGCCATCCGCGCCGTCGTCTACGGACGCGGCGATCGTCACCGAGAACCTGGGTCGCTCGTTCGGAGCGAAGACCGCTCTCGATGGTTTCGATGTAGCCATACCTAAGGGGAAAGTCACCGCTCTCGTGGGTCCGAACGGAGCCGGTAAGACCACCCTCTTGCTGATCCTTGCCGGCTTGTTGGCGCCCGGCCGCGGTCGGGCGCTCGTCGGCGGCTTCGACCCGACCACCCATCCTTACGACGTCCACCGGAGCCTCGGCTGGATGCCCGACTTCTTCGGCACCTACGACGGTCTCACCTTGACCGAGTACCTGGAGCTCTTCGCTGCTCTGTACGACGTCCCTGTAGCCGAGCGCAGCGCCAGGTCGCGTGAGCTCTTGGCGCTGGTTGAGCTCGAGGACAAAGCGGGGGATCCCGTCCACACGCTCTCGCGCGGCCAGAAACAGAGGCTGGGATTCGCGCGCACGATCGTTCATCGTCCCGCGATCCTGTTGTTAGACGAGCCTGCCAGTGGTCTTGATCCACGCGCTCGGGTCGCGTTGCGGGATCTCGTCCGGGATCAAGCCCGGCAAGGCGTATCGGTCGTCGTCTCTTCTCACATCCTGAGCGAGCTCGAGGAGATGTCAGACCTGGTCGTATTCGCGGACCGCGGTCGTTGCAGGGGGATCTTCACCATGGATCAGCTGCATACGTCGGGAGCGGCGTTGGGACGGGTGTGGCGATTCCGCGCCCTCGACGCCGGAAGGCTCCTCGAGGGTTTGCGATCTGCCGACCCCGATGCCGTGCTGCAACCCGACGGGGGGGTGGCCGTGACGCTGCATTCGGATGAGGCGGCGGCCGAAACCGTTGCGCGCCTGGTCGGTGAAGGGATCAAACTTGTCGAGGTGGCTCCGGTACGCGGCAGTCTCGAGGGTTACTTCATGTCCATGGACGAGGGATCCTGATGCGCGCCCTCATCTCCAGCGAGCTGCGTCAACGTATCCGTGGCAAGAGGTGGTGGATCCTTCTTGGGATCTGGTTCTTCATCATCTTTGGATTCACCTCGCTGATCCGCAACGGAGCCAAGAGCGCTTACCGGTTCGATCCTGAGTTCGCCGATCCGATAGGCAACGTGATGTTCGGGTCGCTGGTGCTGTTCGTGCTGGGACTCATGAGTCTCATCATCCCGTCGTTGACCTCGACAAGCATCAATGGTGAACGCGACCGCGGCACGCTGGCGGTGCTGCAGTCGACGATGATGCGTCCGGGTCAGATATTCCTTGCCAAATTCGTCTCCGCTCTCATCGTTGCTGCAGCCTTCCTGGCGGCGACGGTCCCACTAACGTTGTGGGCCGCCACCGAGGGTGGGATCAGTTTCGGCCGGACCGTAATCGTTTACGTATTGCTGCTTGTCTCGTCTGCATTGCTGGTGGTGATCGGGCTGGCCGCTTCGTCGTTGGTGCGTAAGCCCTCGCTGTCGGCCGTGGCGGCTTATTCGGTCGTCTTCCTTTTGACCATAGGCACCCCGATCCTCTTCGGGCTGTCCCTGGCCACGGCCGAAGAGCGCGGTTTCGAGCGGATGGTGGGCTGGCGCTGGGCGATCCTCGCACCGAACCCTTTCGTCGTTGTCGCCGACGCAGCACCGAGGGCGGGAGAGGACCGGTTCTTCAGCAATGACCCTCTAGCGGGCATCAGAGATTCCGTACGACAGGCGCGCAAGCCGCCGCGGCCCAGGGGAGCTGAAGGGGTGATCGAGTTCGACCCCGAGAACCCGCAGGAGGAGTTCGAGTTCGGGGGAGGAGCGGCTCTATGGCCGACCGGCATGGCCATACAGGCTGCCCTGGCGGCGATCGGCGTCTACATAGTCATCAGGAAGCTCAAGGTTCCCGCCCGGCGCTTGGGAACGGGAGAGAGGATCGCATGAGCAAGGCAGTGAGTAAGCGCGCGCTCTTGAGCGTGTCCGACAAGACGGGGATCGTCGAGCTGGGACGCACGCTCGTCGAACAAGGCTTCGAGCTCGTTTCCTCAGGGGGCACGGCTGCTGCGCTGGCAGATGCGGGCGTACCCGTGATGAAGGTGGCCGAGGTCACCGGCGCGCCGGAGATCCTGGACGGCCGCGTCAAGACGCTCCATCCGAAGATCCACGGCGGCATCCTCGCGGACCGCCGCAAAGAGGATCACGTGGCACAGCTCGACGAGCAGGGGATAGGTGCGATCGATCTCGTCGTATGCAACCTCTATCCCTTCGAGCGAACCGTTGCGGACCCGGACGTTTCGCTCGATGACGCGGTCGAGCAGATCGACATCGGCGGGCCGGCCATGGTGCGCGCCGCAGCCAAGAACTTCCACTCGGTAGCCGTGGTCGTCGATCCGAATGACTACGGCACGGTGATCGAAGAGTTGCGTGCGTCGAACGAGGTATCTCTTTCAACCCGCCGCCGTTTGTCACTGAAGGCGTTCGCGCATACGGCGAGCTACGACTCTGCTATCGCCGCCTACCTCGGCGGAGACGATTCTTTCCCCGATGTCTTGTCCCTCGGCGGGACGAAGGTGATGGATCTGCGCTACGGCGAGAACCCCCATCAAGATGCCGCTTTCTACCGGCGCGCGGGCGAACCCTCGGGACTCGCCGCCGCGGAACAGCTGCACGGCAAAGAGCTCTCCTACAACAACCTGCTCGACACCGATGCTGCGTGGCGCTTGGTGCTTGAGCTCCCGAACCCGGCCGCCGCTATCATCAAGCATTCGAACCCGTGCGGCGCCGCGTTGGGGGATTCTCTCAGTGATGCCTATACGAAAGCTTTCGAGTGCGACACGACCTCGGCCTTCGGAGGCATCGTCGCGCTGAACGAGACGTGTGACCGAGCCACCGCCGAGGCGATCTCCAAGGTATTCACCGAAGTGATCATCGCCCCCGGTTACGAGCAAGATGCTCTCGACGTGCTCACCCAGAAGAAGAACGTAAGGATCCTCCGTGCCGAACCGCAACACGGCCATCCGGTCGACGTAAGGGCGGTAGCCGGTGGCTATCTAGTGCAGTCGGCCGACGGCCCAGACGATCTGGAGGAAGCCAAGGTCGTGACGAAGGCTCAACCTACCGACGAGCAATGGCGCGATCTGCGCTTCGCCTGGATCATCGCCAAGCACGTGAAGTCGAACGCGATAGTCCTTGCGTCGGACGGCGTGGCCGTAGGCGTCGGCGCCGGCCAGATGAGCCGGGTCGAGTCAACCGAGCTGGCGGCGCGCCGCGCCGGGGAGCGCGCGGCGGGGACGGTCTGCGCCTCTGACGCGTTCTTCCCCTTCCGAGACGGCCTCGACGCTGCAGTAGAGGCCGGAGCGGTGGCGGTCATCCAGCCTGGAGGCTCCGTGCGAGACGACGAAGTGATAGCGGCAGCCGACGAACACAACATCCCCATGATCTTCACCGGCCGCCGCCACTTCCGTCACTAGCAGCCTCTGTTTCAGCGGGCACGCCGCGGCTTGCAAGTGACTTGCCGCTCATGCTGCCGTCCTTCTCGGTGTCGTGGATCCCCGGTAGGAGCAGGAATGCGAACGTCAGCGCGCTACCGATCAACCCTGCGAACACCAAAGTGCGGTCGACTCCGATCGCATCGGCGACCGGACCCGTGAGGATGAAGGACACCGGCACCAATGCCGTGGACACCAGCCAGTCGAGTGACGAGACTCGACCCAGCAGATCCCTCGGCACGAGCTTGTGCATCAACGTTCCCCATACGATCATCCCGGCCGAGAACATCCCCGACATCACGAAGCTGATCGCCATCGCTTGCGGAACGGTTCTGACCAGGGCGAAGCCGGCGATCAGAAGAACTCCGATACCCCAAGCCGAGTACATGAACGTGATGTGGCGGCGGGGAAGCCCGAACTGACCCATCGTCACCGAAGTGATGATGGCGCCGACGCCTCCGACCGACAGGATCAATCCGTAACCGCCCGCTCCGCCGTTCATCTGGTTCTTCACCACGTATGGGATCAGGACTTCGAGTGGACCGAGGAAGAACAACAGGCCGATCGAGGCGGACGCGAGCGTTCCCCACAGCCAGGTACGAGACCGTACGAAACGGAATCCCTCGGATATGTCTGCCAGAGCGGAGCGCTTCTCACCTCCCCGTTTCTGTTCGGGGCGGGCGCGCATCATCGCTACGCACACTCCCGAGACCACGAACGTCCCTGCGTCGGCGAGCAATGCCACACCCGGGCCTGCGCCGCCGACAAGGGCTCCTCCGATAGCGGGCCCCAGAAACCTCATGGTCAACGGCCTTACGAACTGATCGAGAGAATTCGCCTCCATCAATAGCTCTTTCGGGACGACGTCGGGCACGATCGCAGTGAATGCCGGCATGAACAGAGCGTCCCCGACGCCGTAGATCGCCACCAGACCCAATACATGCGACAGCTCGAGGTTGCCCGTCACGGACAGCACCCCCATGGCTGCGATGCTGACCCCGCGCAGCACGTCGGACGCGATCATCAGCATCCGGCGATCGAATCGGTCGCTCAGAACCCCGGACAGCAGGAAGAAGAGCACCATCGGAGCCGTCCAGGCGAAGAACACCACCGATAGGGCAGTGGGACTGTTCGAGAGCTCATAGACCTGGAAGGCGATGGCGACGAGATAGATCCCATCTCCCAGCAAAGACACCGTCATGCCGGTCCACAGGACCCGGAAGTCCCTGAAACGCAGCGGTTTGAGGACGCCGACCTTGGCAGATTGCCCGTCGCCACCGGGTGTGATGGGGCTCGGGCCATCCGGAACCGGAGTCGGGGGGCTGTGTATGAAGTTCTCTTGGCGGGTTCGTTTCTTGAAACGGCGGATCATCGGACGCTCCTTTGCGTACCGGCACGAACATCATTCGGGTCCGTGCGAGGTTTCCATCAGCGGTCGTGGCGGGAGCCACGAGGAACAGAGCAGGTGGCTCTGTCTGGGGAAGGCGGCTAGCTGTGAGCTCGCGCCTTCCGGGCACTAGGTGCCGTTGCGCTGATGAAAGAGGTCCGATGCATGATCGTCAGACTGTAAGGGAAGCTCGGCTCGCTTTGCAAACCGCGCGCTGGAAGATGTCCCATTCTGGGGGGATAAATCGCGACGGTAGGGTGGCGCGAGGTTATCGAGTGACGGGAGAACCAGTTTGACCGCACAGATCATCGATGGGAAAGCGACCGCGGCAGTCGTCCGTGCTGAAGTCGAAAAAGAGGTCCAGCAGCTTATGCAGCAAGGAGTCACTCCCGGCCTGGCGACGGTCCTCGTGGGTGAAGATCCGGCTTCCCACGTGTACGTCAAAGGGAAGAGGAAGGCGTGTGCTGGGGTCGGCATCGAGTCTTTCCACCACGAACTGCCCGCGAGTACGCCTCAAGACGATCTACTGAACCTGCTCGAGGAGCTGCGCTCCGACGATCGGGTCCACGGCATCCTCGTTCAATTGCCCCTTCCAGAGCACATCGACGAAAGCGTGATCCTCGATGCCATCGATCCGCATAAGGACGCAGACGGCTTCCATCCGGCCAACATGGGCCGTGTCTTAGCCGGTACGCATCTGGTGGCTCCCGCTACTCCTCTCGGGATCCAGCAGTTGCTGATCCGCTCCAACATCGAGACCTCAGGCGCCGAAGTGGTCATCGTCGGACGTTCGAACATCGTAGGTAAGCCTCTTGCCGCTCTGCTCGTCCAGAAGGGCCCGGGGGCGAACTCGACCGTGACTGTCTGCCACACCGGTACGCGCGACCTCGAGGAACACACCCGCAAAGCCGACATCCTCGTCGCCGCGATCGGCAGGGCGCACGCCATTACCGGGCCCATGATCAAGCCCGGAGCGACGGTGATCGACGTCGGTATCAACCGCACCGAGACCGGCTTGGTCGGTGACGTCGATTTCGATGCTGCCAAAGAAGTAGCCGGAGCGATCACTCCGGTCCCCGGAGGCGTCGGCCCGATGACCATCGCGATGTTGCTGAAGAACACCGTGGCCTTAAGCCGGAGGGTGAGCTGATCATCCCAAAGGATCTCGGGCTAGACCGGCTCGTTCCCGAGTCAGAGCAGGTCCGGAAGGAAACTCGCCGCCGGGCTCTCGGGTATGCAACGGTAATCGTCGTCGGTCTGCTTCTTCAGATGCCGATGAGAGGCTCCCGTCTCAGCCTCCCCGGTGATTGGCATACGGTCATCGAGGTTACTGCGGTGACACTTGCCCTTTTCTGTGGAGTCCTTTCGCTGGTTCGCTTCTACAGTCGGAGGAGGCTCGAATTCCTGATCCTCGGTCCAGGCTTGATCGGCGCCGCGCTTTTCGAGTTGATACATCTCTCCATCGGGACCACCTTGTTCGAGAGTTCCCTCCCCTCCGCTTTCGACATGCTTTCTCCTTGGAGCTGGGTGGTAGCGCGTTTTTTCCTCAGCATCGTTCTCTTGGTCGCCCTCCTTCTGAGGAACGTCGACGAGCATGCGACTGCGCCCCCTCCGGGCCGCGAGCTCGCCGTCTATACGATCGTGATCGCCGCCGCTTCGGCGACAGCGATCGCGTTCCTCGTTCTGCGATTGCCGGAGGTTTACTATCCGGACTTCTTTTTCGCTCGTCCGGCCGAGTTGGTCCCGGGGGCCCTCTTTCTCGTGGCTGCAGTCGTCTTGTTTCGCCAGGGAGGGTGGCGCCGCAGCAAGTTCGAGCATTGGTTCCTGACGTCGGTGCTTCTCTCTGCCGTCGGAGAGATCTTCTTCATCTCTCAGTCGAGCAGGCTCTACGGCCCCTTCTTCTACTCCGGCCACATCCTGAAGATCGCCTCCTATGCAGCGCTCCTGGTCGCCCTTCTCTACAACGTCAACCGACTGTTCCAGGAGGCCGATCACGCCGCGGAGGCCATGGAGACCCTGAATCGAGATCTCGGAGTCGCTAATGAAGAACTAGATAACCTGTCGCTTCGGCTGGGGCGGTTCTCGACAACGATGAAAAGCCTTCACCGGATCACGACCGGAGATCAGGTTGGTTACGACGAACTCTTGCAACGCTATCTCGAGACGGGGTGCGAGGCACTCGGTCTCTCCACCGGGGTCGTCAGCCGGGTTGAGGGAGAGTGGTATCTGATCCGCGCGGTGGTGACCGACAAGGGGTGGGCGAAAGGGGATCTGGTGCCCCTTACCGAGATGTTCTGCTCGGCTGTCGTGGAGAGAGACGCGCCCGTTGCCTACCCGGTTCTATCGGAAGAGGAGCGCTGGCGTGATCATCCCACGCGGGTCGACAACGGTTTCGAGTCTTATATCGGCGCCCCAATCTATGCCGAGAACCGCATCTATGGCACCCTATGTTTCGCATCGGAGGAGAGCCGGAACATCCACGGCTTCAGTGAGATCGACTCAGATCTGATGCAAGTCATGGCTCAAACGGTCGGCCGGTTGATCGAGAGGGAGCGAAATGAGCAGCGGCGGGAAGAGGTGGAAAGGCTGAAAGAGGGATTCGTCTCGACCGTCAGTCACGAGTTGAGGACGCCCCTCACCGCGATGCGCGGTTCACTTGGTCTGTTGGCTGGCGGTGTAGCGGGGGACCTTCCCGAGAAGGCGCAAAGGATGGTCGAGATCGCCAGCACGAACGCCGAGAGATTGGTGCGGTTGATAAACGACATTTTGGACATCGAAACAATGAAATCTGTCGGCTTCACCCTCGAGAAGCGATCAACTCGCCTCGATCAGCTAGCAGGGAAAGCGGTGGACCTGATGCTGGACTTCGCTGCGGAGAAGGGAGTCACGCTGACCCTGCAGGCCGAGCCGCTGCCCGTGACGGCGGACCCGGACAGGATCGAGCAGACATTCAGCAACCTCCTCAGTAACGCAGTGAAGTTCTCGAAGCAAGGGGACGTCGTCGAGATCGTCGCCTCGAAGAGAGACGGTGAAGCCGTGGTTGCGGTGCAGGACTCCGGACGAGGGATCCCGCCAGACAAGCTGGGGGCGATATTCGGGCGCTTCCAACAGGTGGATTCGAGTGACTCGAGGGTCAAAGGTGGGACGGGACTGGGCCTCGCCATCTGTAAGCTGATCGTCGAGCGTCACGGTGGTCGCATGTGGGTCGAGAGCGTTCTGGGTCAAGGGAGCACGTTCTGGTTCGCCCTTCCGCTCGAGCAAGACCGTTCTGCGGAGGCGACAGGTTGACCAAGCGAGTGATGGTCGTAGACGACGAAGAAGATATCAGGGAAGTAGCCCAGTTGAGTCTCGTGGCGGTCGGTGGCTTCGAGGTCATCCCGGTCGGGTCGGGGCTAGAGGCTCTCGATAAAGCAGTGGAGGAAAGTCCGGACGCGATCCTGCTCGACGTGATGATGCCCGGACAGGACGGTCCCGATACTTTCGCCTCGCTGCGCGCGGATCCCCGCACTTCCGGCATCCCTGTGGTTTTTCTGACGGCAAAGGCGCAGACGGAGGAGCGCACCTACCTCGAAAGCCTGGGCGCAGCCGGAGTCTTGGCGAAGCCGTTCGACCCCATGGGACTCGCGAACGAACTGTCCCGTCTTCTCGGCTGGTCTTAGCGTGGGGGACGAAGAACGGTCCTCGGCCGATATCGAGGCCGGTCTTGCTGCGATACGGGATCGCTACCAGGACAACGCTGCGCAACAGGTGAAGCTCGTCGAGGACGCGGTCGTGGCCGCCTTGGAGGGACGCCTAGAGCCTGATGGGCGCCGCGAGGCGGAGCGAGCCGCTCACAAGCTGGCGGGATCCGCGGGCACGTTCGGTTTCCCCGCCGCATCCGCCTTCGCTCGAGAGATCGAGGGAACGTTGACGGGACATGAGGCGCTGACCCACGGCCAGGCTTTCCGTCTCGCGGGGCTGGTGAACGACCTCGCTGCCTCTCTCGTCGGCGCGCCGGAGCCATCGGCTCCAGCGGCTGCCCCGCCGGCCCCGTTGCCTGTGCGGCCGGAACCACCCTCCCCGCCATGGCGGGCGATCAAGGTGCTAGCGGTGGACGACGATCCCGCGATCCTCGAAGCCATCACCGTGACGCTGGATGGAGGTGGGATCGAAACGATCACGTTGTCGGATCCCACGGAGGTCGTGTCATCTCTCGGAGCGTGTGTCCCGGACCTGCTGCTCCTCGATGTCGATATGCCGGGTACATCTGGTATCGAGATCTGCCAGAGTCTTCGAGACGGGCAACGTTGGTCGTCTTTGCCGATCCTCTTCCTAACGGCGCGCCGTGACGAAAAGATGGTGGCGGCGATGTTCGCCGCCGGCGCAGATGACTACTTGATCAAGCCACTCGTGGGCTTCGAGCTGCGAGCGCGCATCTTCCACGCAGCAGAGCGACGCAGGCTGTATGTGGATCTGCTCGAGAAGGATCAACTCACGGGCGTTTCGAACCGGCGGCATTCCGCAGAGATCATCTCCAGTTTGGTTGCCCAGGCGAGTGTCTCTGCCCCCGTGGCGTTGTCGTTGATCGACGTAGATGGTTTGCGTCACGTGAACAACGCGTTCGGGCATCCGGCCGGTGACGACGCTCTGGCTTTCATCGCTCAAAGGCTCGAGCAGGCGGTAAATGAAGCGGACGTCATCGGGCGATGGGCGGGTGAGGAGTTCGTCGTGTGCATGAAGGACGCCGACGCCGACGGGGCGGTACAAGCGCTGGCATCTGTCCTCGACAGTGTGCGGACGGACGGTCGTTTCGTTGCGCACGAGCAACCTCGTCTTTCCTTCACTGCCGGCGTTGCCGAAGCTCCTCGTGACGGAGCCTCTCTCGAATCGCTTTACCGTGCTTGTGCCTTGGCGCTGTCGGCGGGGAAGACGGCAGGGGGAGACCGCATCTCCCGATATGCAGGCTCGGATGCTGTGGACGAGAGGTACACCACCGATGTTCTGGTCGTCGAGGACGATGTGCCACTGGCCGCGATCCTCGTTTCAAGTCTGAACACCCGCAGCCTGTCTACGGTGTGGTTGAAGGACGGCAAGGAGGCGGCGGACGCACTCACAACCGCGGATTCCGCCATCCGGCCTCGTCTCCTGCTGCTCGATGTCGATCTTCCTTCACTCGATGGCCTCGGAGTCCTGAGGAGAGTTGCTGAAGCCGGGCTCCTGAGTGAGCTCCAGGTCATCATGCTGACCGCCCGAGCGGCAGAGCTGGAGGTTCTGAAAGCATTGGAACTGGGCGCTCATGATCACGTGGCCAAGCCCTTCAGCATTCCGGTGCTCATGCAGAAGGTTCACCGGACCCTGGGTTCGTAGATGATCGGCTCCGGTCTTCTCGAGAAAGTCGTGATCGTCGAAGCGGGACTGATCCTTATTGCTCTTGCCCTGTATCTCGGGTATGGATCGTGGCGAGGGCTGCTGAACAAGCGCGACAGAAGGGCCTTAGCGGCCGCGAGGGTCGCCCTGGCCGATGTCGCACAGGACCGGCGCCGGGAGGATTCAGTTGCGGTTCTGCAGCGAGTCCCGACCCGCATATCGCTGCTCGTGTTCGAGGAGATCGCTCCCAGGGTCTCGGGTAGGGCTCGCCTCCACGTGAGTGAAGCCGCTTCCGCCCTGGGAGTAAGAGAAGGGGCCGCCCGTCGTTGCTCCAGCAGCCTCTGGTGGAGACGCTTGAGGGCGGCGCGCATCCTCACGCTCGTCGGCGGAGGAGCGGCTGCGATGACGCCTCTGCTCGACGACAAGACGCCAGAGGTTCGGGCTCAAGCCGCAGAATGGGCATCCGAGCACCCCACCCCGGAGGTCATCGAGAAGCTTCTGAGTATGCTGGAGGATCCTCGCGGCTTGGCGCGCTTCACCGTGCAGAACTCCCTGTTGCAGCTCGCGGGCCTGGTTGCGGAGCCACTCCTCGCGCGCCTCGAGAGAGAGACTCCTCCGCTGCCGCTGTTCCTCGCAGTCGCGCGCTGGTTGGCGGATCATCGATTCTCTGCTATCGCCCTGAGACTGTCGAGGCATGCCGATGTGAACGTCCGGCTGGCCACCTCCCACGTCTTGGGCGCGATCGGGGGTCCCGTTGTTCTGGTCCGGCTGGAGGAGCTGTTGGATGATCGAGATCCCCGGGTCAGAGCGGCGGCAGCCGTCGCGATAGGGCGCCTCGGTCACTGGCCGTCGGCGCCGCAGGTCGCCCGGCATCTCGGTGACGTGGCTTGGGAGGTGCGGAAGGCAGCGGGCGCCGCACTTGCTGCGCTCGGTCCACCGGGGGCACTCCTACTTCGACGAGCTAAGGCGTCCGAAGATCGGTTCGCTGCCGATATGGCGATCTACGTGCTGGGGCTGCCGCAGGGCCTACCGGAGGCAGCGGGATGACCCTCGCAGAGTTCGCGCGGGTCGTTTTTCTGCGGTTGGACTGGGCGATCCTGTTCTATTTCCTCGTCGTCAATCTTTTCTACGGCGTTCTGCTCGTAGCTGCAGCTTTCGAGATGCGGTCACACAACCGGAAAGTTTGGGGCGAGAGCCGCTGGCGCATCCTCGGATCGGAGCTAACTCCGCTTCTCAGCATCTTGGTCCCCGCGTACAACGAGGAGGCGACGGTGGCCCAGAGCGTGCGCGGTCTCCTGACGCTGCGATATCCGAATCTCGAGGTGGTGGTCGTCAACGACGGTTCAGCTGACCGCACCCTCGAGGTGCTGATCGAGGAATTCCAGATGGTGCCGGTTCACCCGATCTACCGGAAGCAACTCGATTCTGACGAAGTGCGCGGCATCTATCGCTCCTATTTCGAACCCGGTCTGGTGGTCGTCGACAAGGTCAACGGCGGCAAAGCCGATGCCTTGAACGCCGCGCTCAATATCGCGAGCGGCGAACTGGTCTGTTCGATCGACGCCGATACCCTGATCGAGCCCGATGCCCTCTTGAGGATCGTGCGTCCGTTCTTGCTCGGCCGCGACGTAGCAGCGGCCGGCGGCACGATCCGGGTTGCGAATGCCTCCACCATCAGAGGCGGCCGTTTGGTCGAGTCGACCGTTTCTACGAAGCCGATCGTCGGGTTTCAGATAGCGGAATACCTACGGGGATTCCTCTTCGGGAGGCTGGGCTGGAACCGGCTGGGTGGAAACCTCATCATCTCGGGTGCCTTCGGCCTCTTTCACAGAAAGAGTGCGATCGCCGCAGGTGGTTACCTTCGCGGGACGGTAGGCGAGGACATGGAGCTGGTCGCTCGACTAAGGCGGCGCTCGTACGACGAGGGCGGCCCGTCCCGTATCGAGTTCATCCCTGATCCCGTTGCCTGGACGGAGGTTCCCGAGTCGCTGCGCGTCCTGGGACGTCAGAGGGACCGGTGGCACCGCGGCCTCGCTGATGTGCTGTGGAGGTATAAGGGCTTGTTGCTCAATCCTCGTTACCGGGCGCTTGGATGGGTCGTCTATCCATACTTCTTCTTCGTCGAGCTGCTGGCTCCGGTGATAGAGCTACTCGGCCTGCTCGGCCTCGGCGTGGGGTTGTTGATCGGCGCGGTGAATCTCGAATTTGCGCTCCTTTTTCTGCTGGTGGCCTACGGTCTCGGGGCGGTCTTCACGCTCTACACACTCGTGGTGGAGGAGTTCGCCTATCACCAGTACGACTCGATCCGCGATCGGGTCAAACTCGTCATCTGGGTCTTCTTCGAGAACCTGGGATACCGGCAGATGACCGTGCTCTGGAGATTGCGGGGGATCGTGAGATTCCTGAGGAAGAGAACCGATTGGGGCGCTATGACTCGCACCGGTTTCCAACAGGCAGCCGCCTCCGGCGGGCCGGAGAAGACCGAGAGCTAGAGCAGCTAGCGCGCGTCCAGCGCGACCCAGGGCCTGGGGTCCGGTCCGACGTACTCGTGGTCTGGGCGGATCAGGCGGTTGTCAGCGTACTGCTCGCGTACGTGAGCAGTCCATCCAGACACGCGACTGCAAGCGAAGATCGGAGTGAACAGATCGGTAGGGATCTGCAGGTACCCGTACACGCTCGCTGCGTAGAAGTCGACGTTCGGATAGAGGCCCTTCTCATCGAGCATGGTCTTCTCGAGGACCTCTGAGATCTCGTAGTTGTTGCCGTCGCCGCTCTTGTCTGCAAGCTCCTTCGCCATCCTGCGCAGGTGAGTGGCGCGTGGATCCTCTGTCTTGTAGACGCGGTGTCCGAAGCCCATGACCTTTTCTTTGTTGGCGAGCTTGTTGCGGAGATAGTCCGCCGCTTTGTCCGGCGTCTTGATCTCTTTGATCATCTTCATCACTGCTTCGTTGGCGCCACCGTGAAGAGGGCCCTTCAGCGCTGCTATCCCGGCAGTGATGGCCGAGTGGATATCGGACAACGTGGCCGCACACACGCGTGCGGCGAACGTCGATGCATTCATCGTGTGGTCTGCATGGAGAACGAGACACATGTCGAAGATCCGGGCACTGGCGTCGTCGGCCTTATCACCCTTCAACATGTAGAGGAAGTTAGCCGCGGTGGAGAGGCTCTCGTCGGGCGGTATGAGCTGTTGTTCCTTCCGGAGCCGGTCGTAGTAGGCAACGAACGTCGGGAAGACCGACACGAGCCGCATCGCCTTGCGGTAGTTGGCCTCGGGGGAGGTGTCCCATCCGTCAGGGTCTTTGGCCGATGAGGCTGACGTGGCCGTCCGCAACACGGACATGGGAGCTGATGTCTCTGCCAGGGTGGGGAGGAGCTCCATGGCCAGCTCGTTAGGTTCCCGTTCCCGAGCCAGCTGATTGCGCAGATCCGAAAGCTGATCCTCGGTTGGAAGGTCGAGGTGATGGAGGAGGTAGGTGATCTCCTCGAAGGTCGCGTTGGGCGCCAGGTCGTGGATGTCGTATCCGGCGTAATAGAGGACGCCTTTCTGCCCATCGATATCGCTGATCGAGGTCTGGGCGGCTATTACTCCCTCTAGACCCTTGCCGGACTTCGAAGCCATCAACGCCCACCTTTTTGCTAGATCTTTGGACCCACCCGGGCCCTTATTCACCTGGTATGTGCTTCAAGGCTATCAGGTAGGTTAGGGCCTAAATCAGGGCCACCTGCCCTCCGCCAGTGTGGTTCTGGGCCACTTTAACCACGAGGACACGGGAGAAAATCTCTATGTCACAGAACGTTTATCGCGTGACCCTGATACCCGGCGACGGGACGGGTCCCGAGATCTCGGAAGCGACCCGCAGGGTGCTCGAGGGCACCGGCGTGAAGTTTGATTGGGATGTCCAACACGCCGGTACGGACGTGATGGAGGAGAAGGGCACGCCTCTGCCGGACGAGGTGCTCGAGTCCATCCGCGCCAACAAGATCGCTATCAAGGGACCCATCACGACCCCGGTAGGGACCGGGTTCCGCAGCGTCAATGTGGCGCTTCGTAAGGAATTAGACCTGTACATGTGCCTGCGGCCCTGCAAGTCGTATCCGGGCGTTCGCTCGCGCTACGACCACATCGACCTCGTGGTCGTGCGTGAGAACCACGAGGATCTCTATGCGGGGATCGAGTTCGAGCAAGGCTCTGCCGAGGCAACCAAGCTCATCGATTTCATGGCCGACCTGGGTTCGCGAAAGATCCGCGAGGACTCCGGGATCTCGATCAAGCCGATCTCTGTGACTGGAACGCAGCGGATCGTGCGGGGTGCTTTCGACTACGCGATCAAGAACGGCCGCAAGAAAGTGACCGCCGTTCACAAAGCCAACATCATGAAATTCTCCGACGGTCTCTTCTTGCACACGGCTCGCGAGGTGGCAGCCAACGAGTACGGCTCTTCCGGGATCGAGTTCGAGGATCGCATCGTCGACAACATGTGCATGCAGCTCGTGCAGAAGCCGGAGCTGTACGACGTGCTCGTGCTTCCGAACCTCTACGGCGACATCGTTTCGGATCTCGGTGCAGGACTGATCGGTGGACTCGGCTTGGCGCCGGGTGGGAACATCGGCGACGAGGTGGCTGTGTTCGAGCCCACCCACGGTTCCGCTCCCAAGTATGCAGGACAGAACAAGGTGAATCCCATGGCGATGATGCTTTCGGGCGTACTCATGCTGCGTCATCTCGAGGAGTTCGGCGCGGCCGACCGTCTCGAGAAGGCCATCGCGGGTGTCATCGCGGACGGCAAGGACGTCACCTACGACATGAAGCCGTCACGCGACGATCCCACCGCAGTGGGGACGTCCGAAGTGGCCGACGCGATCATCGCGAAGCTCGACGCCGACCAGATCTAACCCAAAACCCAACCCAAATCTTCAAATCTCTCCACATCAGCGGTAGGAGGATTTGAGGATTTGGGGATCTTTAGGAAGAAGGAGTGAGGGCATGTCCAAGGTAACTGTCGTAGGAGCCGGCAACGTCGGCTCCAACACCGCTCGGCGCGTGGCCGAGCAGAATCTTGCAGACGAGGTCGTGATGGTCGACATCGTCGAGGGTCTTCCGCAGGGACTGGCTCTGGACATCAATCAGTCTGCTCCGACCGAGGGTTTCGAGACCCTGGTCAAAGGCACCAATGACTACGCCGATACAGCGGGTTCCGATGTCGTGGTTATCACGGCCGGTCTTCCTCGCAAGCCCGGGATGAGCCGCATGGATCTCCTCGACGCTAATTCCGAGATAGTCGGGGGTGTCACCGAGCAGATCGCGAAGCATTCGCCCGACACGATCATCATCGTCGTCTCCAACCCACTCGATGAGATGACTTACCTCGCCGCACTCGTGTCCGCTTTCCCGAAGGAACGCGTGATGGGGATGGCGGGGGTGCTGGACTCTTCGCGCCTCAGGTTCTTCATCGCCGAGAAGTTGGGCGTCCCTCCGACGTCTGTGGAAGCGATGACGCTCGGCTCCCACGGCGATCAGATGGTCGCGTTGCCCCGTCACGCGACCGTTCAGGGCAAGCCATTGCCCGAGCTCGTGGATGAGACGACGCTACAAGAGCTCTTCAAGAGAACCCGGGACGCCGGTGCCGAGATCGTCGGCTATCTCAAGAAGGGAAGCGCCTTCTACGCGCCTTCTTCTTCGGCAGCTGCGATGGTCAAGTCGATCCTGCAAGACGCCGGGGACGTGCATCCGACCTGCGCCTGGACGACGGGCCAGTACGGGATCACGGACGTCTACCTCGGAGTCCCGGCGAAGCTCGGCACGGGCGGAGTCGTCGAGATCGAGGAGTACGACCTGAATGACTCGGAGAAGGCACAACTCGAAGAAGCTGCAGAAGCGATCCGAGTGAAGTGCGAGGAGCTGGCCGCTCGTCGCTAGCGGCGCGCGGCTAAGCGCGGGTACTCGATCTTCGGACAGGTGTCCATGACGACATCGAGGCCGGCTTCCTCGGCGCGCCGGGCCGCGTCCTCGTCCACCACGCCTACCTGCATCCAGATGGCTTTCGCTCCTATCGCGATCGCCTCGTCCACGATCGGGCCGACGAACTCGGACCGGCGGAAGATGTCAACGACTTCGACGTTTCGCTCGGCGGGTATCGAGCTGAGGTCGGGATAGGTCGGCATACCGAGGCACTCGGGGCAGGTCGGATTGACCGGGATCACGTCGTATCCCTTGTCTTGCAGGAACCTCGCAACGCCGTGGCTGGGGCGCGCCGGGTCCGCTGAGCAACCAACGACTGCGAAAGTGTCGTAAACGGACAAGATCTCTAGAGCGGTGTCTGTTCTCGTTGTCATGACGCATATGTACCCACACCGGTCTGCCACCAACCGGACCGTCACTCGTCAAAGGCCGGCCGCTTGATCTTCCCGGTAGGGGTACGGGGGAGCTCTTGCACGAACTCGATGTGCTTCGGGACCTTGAAGGCGGCGAGGCGTTCCCTCGCCCATCCGATCAACGCCTCTGCGGTAAGCGAAGCACCGGGCGCCGGCACCACTCGGGCGCGGACCTCTTGTCCCCAAGCTTCACTCGGCGCGCCGTACACGACCACGGCCGCCACCCCCTCGTGCGCTCCGAGCGCGGCCTCGACTTCCGCCGGATAGACGTTCACGCTTCCCGTGATGATCGTGTCGTCGACCCGTCCGACGAGATAGAGGTACCCGTCGGCGTCCATCCAGCCGAGGTCCCCGGCGGTGAAAGCGTCGTCTCGCCATGCCGCGTCCGTCTTCGCGGAGTCACCCCAATAGCGCCATCGGTCACCCGCGGGATCGCGTATCCACACCTGACCTACCGTCTGCCCCGTTACCTCACGCCCGTCATCGTCCAGCACGTGCACCGAACCTCCGGGGTATGCCTGCCCCACACTCCCGGGATGGGTGAGCCACTCTTCGCTCGAGATGCGCGTTGCCTGCCCTTCGGTCGAGCCGTAGAACTCCCAAACTGAGCCGGGCGGGAACAGCTCCAGCACTCGGCGTTTCACCGGCTCTCTGATCGGCGCGCCTGCGTGCGCTAGTAATCGGATGGCAGACAGGTCGTAACCGGACAGGGCGCGGCGGCCCAGCGCGAGTATGCGCTCGAGGTGTGTCGGGACCATGAATGAGCTGGTGACCCCGTACATGTGGATCGCGGCTAGCGACTGCTCCGCATCGAATCTCTCTTGCACGACTACGGCTCCTCCGGCTTCGAGGGAACGCAATGAGAAGCGCAACGGCGCCGAATGCGCCAGCGGCGAACACACCAGATGTAGATCCGACGGCTCCATCGCCCAGGTCTGCTTGAAGAGATCCGACGCCACCGCGGCCGCCGCTGCCGGCAGTGGGGGCGCATAGACACCCTTCGGAGCTCCTGTGGTCCCCGAGGTGTAATGCATCGGGCGCGTTGAGATGTGGTCGTCCAACGAACCGGCAACGGCCTCGGTGAGGCACCGCTCGAAGGCGTCACCCAGCGTGATTACTCGGTCAAGTTGTGGGTGTTCGATCGGCCGGTCCGTGAAGAGCCACGGCGCGCCGGAGTCTTCGAGGATGTAGGCGACCTCGGGCTCGGTGAGCAGAGGATTTATCGGAACGGGGACGACTCCACAACGCAGGGCCGCGGCTACGACCTCGATCACCTCGACCCGGTTCCGGGCGTGGATCGCTATCCGGTCTCCCGGCGCCACACCTTGCCGGAGCAGGCCCGAGATCTTCTGTTGCCTGACCTCCAGGTCCCCGAAGCGGAGGATCTGCCCGGGCGGGGTGATCAAAGCGGTGGCGTCGGGGTTCTGCCGTGCCCACCCACCTATCCCGCTCACCCGGGCTCTTCGGGCTCTCCGGAGGAAATACCGTGTGGATCGGGCCGCGCCGAGGGGGTAACGAAATCCTCCCGGTGGGCGGCGAACTCCGGTTGGAAACCAAGCGACGCGGCAACCTCGCCGGACTTCTTGAAGTACCACGCGAGCTGGACCAGCACGATGGCGAGGAAGAGCCAGAATCCCGCCCGCTCTCCCGTGAGAACGAAAGCCGTAAGACCGTAAACGAGGGTGAGTAGCGGCAGCCCGGCGGCGTTGCGATGAACGATCTCGACTAGCTCCGACCGGGAGACCCTGGCCAGTTTCGGATCTTTGCTCCGAACCTCACCGATGTTGTCGCCTCGCAACATCGCCAAGCCTACGTAGAGCGCTTGGGCTATCGCCATGAAGGCGAGGAGGCGGTACGACCATCCCGCCTGAGCTTCGTCGAGCGCCCGGTTCCTCCGTAATTGGTCCACCACGGTTTCGGGCAGCAGCGCAACGACGATCGCCACCGCGATCGACACACCCAGCGAAAATAGGAAGGGAGCGAGGCTGCGGCGAGGCTCTTGAGACATGCCCGGTAGCTTATCGGGCATAACAACGTGGAGTCAGGGGAATAGTCACGCGATGGATCCAAGTAAGCGTGTCGTGTACATCGTCGTCGACGGGATGGGTGTCGACCCTCTGGAACAGGCGGCCGCGTCCGGGTCGGCCCCCGGTTTGGCGTTCCTGAAGGAGCATTCGAGTTACGTACGGGATTCCGTCGCGGTCTTCCCGACGATCACTCCCGCCGCCACCGCATCTCTCATCACCGGCGCTACGCCCGCCCGTCACCGCATCCCCGGCATGTGCTGGTACGACCGCGACGCACAGCGGTTCGTCAACTACGGACAGAGTCCGAGGGTGGCCGTCGTGGAGGGGGCGTCGCAGATCGTTGAAGACGCTCTCGGCAATCTCAACCGCAAGCATCTCTCTCCGGATGTCGAGACGCTGCATGAATCGCTGGGGCGGCTCGGTCTCACCACCGCCTCGATCAACTACATGGTGTTCCGCGGGCCTTATATCCACCGGTTGCAGCCCGGTTTACTCGAACGTTTGTTGCTTAGGAAGCGGTTACCTAGGGAACTGCCCGGTCCGATCGAGCATTACTTCGCCGATGTGATCGAGGGTCCGGCCGGAGCTTGTCTGGACCTCCCGCGGCGGGGCCTGGAGAAGCGCCTCAAGGCGACCGATGGTTGGGCGGCGTGCGTGACCCGCGATCTGCTGGAGAAAGAAGTCGCTCACATGATCCTCTTCTATCTCCATGAGAACGATCACATCTCGCACCGCTCCGGCCCCTCTTCCCAGGTGGACAACCTGATCGAGGCAGACGCGCATATCCGTCATGTTCTCGGCACCTACGGATCTTGGGAAGAGACGTTGGATCGGGTCGGATTCGTTTTGACCGCGGATCATGCGCAGTCCCCCATCTCCGATCAAGCGGACCACATCATCGACCTTCACGATCCTCTCGACGGTTTCACCCACGTTTCGACCGGCCGGGGCAAGGAGTCTTTCGGGAACCGAGATATCGCGTGGGCAGGCAACGGCCGCGTGGCCTTCATCTATCTGAATGAGGATCGGACCGAGGATCTGAGGACACCGGTCGTGGATGCGCTGGCAGGACATCCCGGGACGGACCAGGTGATGTGGAAAGAAGAAGACTCCTACGTGGTCCATTCGGACAGAGGACGTCTGAGATTCCGCCCCGGCGGCCAGGATCAGGTGGTGGACGAACGTGACAACAAATGGTCTTTCGAAGGCGATCTTGCTGCTGTTTCCGGGGTGGTCGAAGATGGACGGCTCCGCACGCCCGAATATCCCCTCGCCTTCTGGAGGATCAGGGAAGCTCTCGATCTCGACAGGATGGGCGATGTCGTCGTGACTCCCAAGCTGACCTATGAGTTCAGGGACCTGGGTGGGGGAGACCACCGCGGCGGTGGGGACCACGCCTCTCTACACGTCCAGGACTCATTGGTCCCCTTCATGTCGACACTCGATGCACCCCCGTTGCATCCGACCACTGTCGACGTGGCTCCGCACATCCTCAACCACTTCCAGAATCAGTCTTGAACGTCCTGCTCATCGCCAACCCCGAGGCCGGCTCCGCCCGAGACGTGGAGCTCTCGGAGCTTCGCGATGCACTCGGCTCTCTCGGTGAGGTCTCGATCTCCGAAGGGGGAGATGAGGCTGTCATAGTTCGGGATGCGGACGGTGTGGATGCGGTCGTCGTTGCCGGTGGGGACGGTTCGTTCAACCTGGCGGTGAATGCTCTCGGCGAACGGTTAGAAGAGCTCGTGTTCGGGCTTCTACCGATGGGTACCGGGAACGATCTCGCGCGCACCCTTGGGATACCCGAAGACCCTATCGAGGCGGCGGGGGCGTTGAGCGCCGAACGGACCCACGGGATAGACCTCGGGCTCGTCACCTCGGACGACTTCCGAAGGTTTTTCGTCAACGCCTGCATGGGCGGGTTCCCCGTACGGGTCGACGAGGCGGTAGACCATCGCACCAAGGGGGTCCTCGGTCCCGCGGCGTTCTGGTGGGGAGGCATCAAGGCCGCGACGGATATCGAGCGGACGACGGTGACCGTTAACGGCCGGGAGGTGAACGACTGCGTGGCTGTGGGGGTGGGCAACGGCCGGACGTGCGGTGGAGGTATCGAGGTCTGGCCGGGCGCAGTGGTGAACGACCAGCTTCTCGACTTTGCGGTTCTCCCGGCAGGTAGCAACGTAGCGGCCCTGCAGCTGGCTGCCAAGGTCAAAGGCGGCTCTCATCTGGAGCTCGAGGACGTGGTTTATGGACGAGATAAACGGATCTACATCGAAAGTATCGATCCGATCCCGTTCAATGCCGACGGAGAGCTCTTCGACCTTTCGACCCCGCTGACGTTCGAGGTAGTCGGCTCTTTAAAGATGTTCGCCTCATCGGGCTAAGCTGACGAAACATGAAGATGCGCCGAGCGGTTCTGGCAGCGCTTCGTGGTGACGCCGAGTTGTTCCCAAAGCTCACCGACAACCTGCGTCAACGCGTCGAAGTGGACGAACAGGGTGCGATGGGACGGCTGATCCAGGCTGCCGAAGCACTAGAACCCATACTTGCCGATGCGGTCGAAAAGAAACCATCACGGCTCGGCAAGCTGGGGCTGAAGAGTGCCCATCTTCTAGCCGGGTTGGCCATGGACGACGGAACCTCTGATTCTCGCCTGGCTGCGATAGCGGAGAACTCGGTCGTGGGCATCGTCTTCGTCGACATCGCCGGTTTCACCACCTTCACGGATGAACAGGGGGACGACGCCGCGATCAAGCTGTTGAAGACCTTGAATCCGCTCGTCGAGAAGGCCGCCGCCGTGGGTAGAGGCGAGATCGTCAAGCATCTCGGGGATGGGTCCCTCCTTGCCTTTCCGTCCGCGTCGCAGGCCGTCCGAGCTGCCATGACTTTGCGGGATAGCGTGCGCCGGGCCAGGGCCTCAGATACGAACAGGGGCCTGCGCCTACGGATCGCCGTGCACGCGGGCGAGCCTCTGGTCGAGGGCGACGATCTACTCGGCCTCGACGTCAACATCACGGCGCGTCTCCTCGATCATTGCGAGCCGGATGAGGTCATCGTTTCCCGGGCGGCCAAGGACCTCGCGGAGCGAAGACTTCGGAAGGTCGGCTTCGTCGGAGGCAGGAGGGTGAAACTGCGAGGACTTGCTACTCCGATGCGTGTGTTCACCGCCGTCCTCCCGGACGAAGCGCCTGTGACGGTGCGCCCTAACGGTTGAATAGCTCGTAGAGGAGTATCGCTCCGACCTCCCGGGCCAGCTCTCTAGCTTTCGTGGCCCTGCTGCGCTCGAGCTGGGTGTACGACGCGGGGCTCGTGTGGACATCTTCGAAGCCGAGATCTGTAGCGATCCGTTCTATCCGCTCCGAGTGCAGAGGATCGGAGACCAGCACCAGAGTGTCGATCTCGTGATCGCGCGTCAAGTCTCGGACGTTGCGCAAGCTTGCGAGCGAGCTGCCGCCCCGTTGTTCCATGAACAGATCCTCTCGGTCCACTCCGTTGGCATCTAGGTAGATAAAGCCGGTCTCGGCTTCGGTGAACCGGTCTCCTTCTCTTTTGCCCCCCGTGACGTACACCTTCTCGGCGACGCCTTCGCGGTAGAGGTATGCGGCGTGGTCCAACCGCGCTTTGTAGACGGGGGAGGGGCGCCCCTGATACTGCGCCGCCCCCAACACCACGATCGCGTCGGAGTACCTGATCTCGTCCCGGTGTGATTGTTGCCAGACGGCTACGCCTATCCATACCGGATAGGCCAGGAGGACTACGGTGACGATCGCGATCCGGCGGAGCCATCTCATCGGCCAAGGTTAGGGGATTGAGGGCAGTTAACGTCTGCGTCGCGCCCGATATGTCCCGACATGACGAGGAAGCTCAGTCGGCTCCTTCGATGAGGGCGCGGACATCGAGGGGCTCGGTCACCATCTCGATGCCGCCGTCGGGCCCGGTCGCCCATTGATCGCGCGGCCGATCCCGGTAGAGCTCGATCCCGTTACCGTCGGAGTCGTGCAGGTAGACGGCTTCGCTCACGCCGTGGTCGGCAGCTCCGTCGAGGGCGTGCCCGCTGTCCAGCACCTGTTGTACGGCGCGCCCTAAAGCTGCGCGGTCCGGGTACAGGATCGCAAAATGGAATAGTCCCGGGCTGCGGGCGGGGGCAGCAGGCCCACCTTTGCTCTGCCACGTGTTCAAACCCAGGTGGTGGTGATAGCCGCCTGCCGACATGAAAACCGCGCTGTCGCCGTAGCGGGTGGTGACCTCGAATCCCAAAGCCTCCCGGTAGAAACGCTCGGAGCGTTCGAGATCCGACACCTTGAGGTGGACGTGTCCGATCACCGCGTCTGGATGGATGGTGCTCACAAGCCCTCCTTCGATGGGTTCAATCTGGATAACTGGCCGTGGCTCCGGTTGTTCCCTAGAGGGTCTTACAAGCTGTCGAAGAGAGCCGCTCGCTTCACTTCTTGGATCGCCCGAGTGATCTTGATGTCGCGCGGGCATGCCCCGGTGCAGTTGAAGGTGGTCCGGCACTTGAATGCCCCACCCTGCTGAGAGAGGATCTCCAGTCGCTCGCGGCCGCCTGCGTCTCTCGAATCGAAGATGAAACGGTGGGCGTTGACGATGGCTGCCGGCCCGACGAAAGTCTCGTCCGACCAGAAGATGGGGCACGAGCTCGTGCACGCCGCGCACAGGATGCATTTGGTCGTGTCGTCGAAGCGCTCCCGCTCGGCTGGTGATTGCAGACGTTCGCGCTCGGGCTCGCGCTCCCGTTCGTCTTCGATCAACCACGGCTTAACCGCTCGGTAACCTGCGAAGAAAGGCTCCATATCCACGATGAAATCCTTGAGCGGCCTCATGCCCCTCAACGGCTCGACCGTGATCGGCTGCTTCAGGTCTTTAACCAACACTTTGCACGCGAGGGCATTCACCCCGTTGATGACCATGGCATCCGAGCCGCAGACCCCATGAGCGCAGGAACGTCTCAGGGCGAGCGAGGAATCGTGGAACCACTTCACCTTGTGCAGACAATCGAGCAAGCGATCCATGGGCTCGGCGTCGACGACGTACTCCTCGAAGTGAGGCTCGGTGTCGACCTCCGGGTTGAATCGCAGCAGTTTCAGCTTCACATCGGCCATTTGTCGCCCGTCTCCGTTCTTAGTACTTCCGCTCGACTGGGACGTAGCTACCCAGGGTGACGTCTTTGTAGTCGAGCTTGACCTCGCCGTCGGGGGTGCGGGTGGTGAACGAATGCTTCAGCCAGTGCTCGTCCTGGCGCAGCTGGTGGTCCTCACGGTAGTGCCCGCCGCGGCTCTCGGTCCGGGCCTTGGCTGCGACCACCAAAGCCTCGGCCATGTCGATGAGGAACCCCAGCTCGATGTGCTCGACCAGCTCGGTGTTGAAGATCTTGCTCTGGTCCCTCACGCGCGAGTCCGCATAACGGGTTCGCAGGTCGTTGATCTTCTCCAGCGCCTCGCTCAGTGACTGGTCGGTGCGGACCACCGACGCCTTGTCCATCATCTTCTCCTGCAGCTCTTGGCGGATGAGAGCCGTGGACTCGACGCCTTCCGCCTCGATCAGTCCGCGGATCCAGCGTTCCGTGGGCAGATGGACGTCTTTCGGGAGGTCCACGAACCTGTTCTGGGTGGCGTGCTCGGCCATCGCGAGGCCACCCCTGCGGCCGAACACGACGATGTCGAGGAGCGAGTTGGTACCGAGACGATTGGCGCCGTGGACGGATACACACGCGCATTCGCCGGCCGCGTAGAACCCGGGGATCGTGGCGCCGGTGTGATCGCGCAGCACGTTCGCCTCGACGTTCGTCGGGATTCCCCCCATCGCGTAGTGGGCGGTCGGAACGATCGGGACCCCCTCTTTGAGCGGCTCGACGTTCAGGTAGGTGCGGGCGAACTCCGTGATGTCGGGAAGCTTGGCTTCGATCACCTCGGGGTCGAGGTGGGTGAGGTCGAGCAGGATGTAATCCTTGTCCGGTCCGACGCCCCGGCCTTCTTTGATCTCGAAGAACTCGGCCCGGCTGACCATGTCGCGCGGGGCGAGATCCTTGATCGTCGGGGCGTAGCGCTCCATGAACCGTTCGCCGTCGGCATTGCGCAAGATGCCGCCCTCGCCGCGTGCTGCTTCAGAGAGCAAGATGCCGAGGCGGTAAAGGCCCGTCGGGTGGAACTGGAAGAACTCCATGTCCTCGAGCGGGAGTCCCTTGCGGTACACGACCCCCGGCCCGTCGCCCGTAAGCGTGTGTGCATTCGAAGTGATCTTGAACATCTTGCCGAAGCCACCGGTGGCGAACATGACCGACTTGGCGTGGAACACATGGATCTCACCGGTGGCGATCTCATAAGCGATGATCCCGCAACACGCGCCCTCCACCATCAGGAGGTCGAGTACGAAGAACTCGTCGTAGAACTCGACGCCTTCCTTGTTGCACTGTTGATAGAGCGTCTGCAGGATCATGTGCCCGGTGCGGTCGGCTGCGTAGCAGGCTCGCTTGACCGGCGCCTCGCCGTGGTTGCGGGTGTGACCGCCGAAGCGGCGCTGATCGATCTTGCCCTCGGGGGTCCTGTTGAAGGGCAATCCCATCCTCTCTAGGTCGAGCACCGCCTCCACAGCTTCCTTGCACATGATCTCGACGGCGTCTTGGTCGCAGAGGAAATCGCCCCCCTTGACCGTATCGAAGGCGTGCCATTCCCACGAGTCCTCTTCGACGTTGGCGAGAGCCGCGCACATGCCGCCTTGAGCCGCTCCGGTGTGCGACCGCGTGGGATACAGCTTCGAGACCACGGCCGTCTTGCACCGCTT
This sequence comes from Actinomycetota bacterium, assembly GCA_051001455.1. Taxonomy (GTDB): domain Bacteria; phylum Actinomycetota; class CADDZG01; order CADDZG01; family WHSQ01; genus JBPCNH01. The sequence continues at coordinate 134,108 of JBPCNH010000004.1, read as the reverse complement.
CCCGGCTTCGAGCGCGGCCCGAAGTCCGGCGCCTCCGGCCCCTACGATGACCGCGTCGTACTGGTGATATCTCACTGAGCCGATGCCCCTCAGCTTCCCAGGGTGGGATCGAAGGTGACGATCACGGCGGTGCCCATGATCATGAGGATCGTCGTGACGGTGTAGAGCAGGCCCTTCACGGTGGTGCGCCACGCGGGATCACGAACGTAGTCCTCGGTCACGATCCGGAGACCGTTAGCACCGTGAAGGAGCCCGAGGAAGAGGAGGGCCCAATCGAACGTTTTCCAGCCGACGTTGTCCCAACGATCGGCCACGAAAGCAAAGTCGATCCTTTGGACCCCTTCGCCTACGAGATGCATCACGTACAGATGGATCAGCACCAGGAACAACAGGATGACGCCCGAGATGCGCATGAAGAACCACGACCAGACCTCGAACCGGGAAGGTCGCCGGTCGGCCGTGAAGGCCTGCGGCTTGTGCTTGCGATAAACGTCTTCGACGGTCGCCATATCCGGGGGGCATCCTAGTCCACCGCCACCGGGCCTTAGCATCTCCGTGTGGACCAAGAACGCGTCACCGATTCCGGCATCGAGATACAGCCGCTGTACACGGATCCGGCCTCGGATCGAGATCCCGAGCTCGGCAAGCCGGGGAGCTACCCCTTCACCAGAGGTGTCTACCCGGACATGTATCGCAAGCGACTGTGGACGATGCGGCAGTACGCCGGTTTCGGGAGCGCTGAAGAGACGAACGAGCGGTTCCGCTATCTGCTTGGTGCCGGCCAAACCGGGCTATCGGTCGCTTTCGACTTGCCTACGCAGATGGGTTACGACTCCGACCACCCGAAGGCTCAAGCCGAAGTGGGCCGGGTAGGGGTAGCCATCGACTCACTGGCCGACATGGAAGCGTTGTTGAAGGACATCCCCCTCGCCGAGGTCTCCACGTCGATGACCATCAATGCGACCGCATCGATCCTGTTGCTCCTCTACCAGATCGTGGCCGAGAAACAGGGGGTCGCGCCGGCCGACATCACGGGCACGACCCAGAACGACATCCTGAAGGAGTACGTCGCACGAGGGACGTATATCTATCCTCCAAGGCCCTCGATGCGGATCATCACCGACCTCTTTGCCTATTGCGGTGACAACCTCCCTCGCTGGAACACGATCTCTATCTCCGGATATCACATGCGGGAAGCAGGCTCCACAGCTGCACAAGAGATCGCGTTCACCATCGCCGACGGGATCGCTTACATCGAGGCCGCCATCGCCGCGGGTCTCGATGTCGACGATTTCGCTCCGCGGCTTTCTTTCTTCTTCGCCTGCCACATGAACTTCTTCGAGGAGGTGGCGAAGTTCCGAGCGGCCAGACGTTTATGGGCGCGTGTAATGAAGGATCATTTCGGAGCGAAGAACCCGAAGTCGATGATGCTGCGGTTCCACACTCAAACGGGCGGTGCCACGCTCACGGCGCAGCAACCGGAGAACAACATCGTGCGGACCGCCCTGGAGGCGTTGTCGGCTGTGCTCGGCGGAACCCAGTCCCTCCACACGAACTCCTTCGACGAGGCTCTCGCTCTCCCAAGCCAGAAGGCAGCCACGATCGCGCTGCGGACCCAGCAGGTGATCGGGTACGAGTCGGGCGTAGCAGATACGGCGGACCCACTCGGGGGCTCCTGGTTCGTGGAATCGCTGACGGATGAGCTAGAGGAACGAGCGAACGAGTATCTCGAGAAGATCGCCTCGCAAGGCGGTGCCGTCGAGTCCATCGAGTCTGGATGGATGAAGCGTGAGATCGAGGAATCGGCATATCGGATAGTGAAGGGTGTGGAATCCGGCGAGCGAGTTGTGGTCGGGGTGAACCGATTCGCGAGTGATCAGGAGGAGCCTGTCGACCTTTATGAGCTCGATCCCGAGCTCGAGCAGCGTCAGTTGAAGCGACTATCGGAGGTACGGGCCGGGAGGGATCAAGGGGTGGTCGATAAGAGCTTGAAGACCCTGGAGGACGCGGCTCGTGGCCGTGACAACCTCCTGTACCCGATGAAAGAAGCGCTTGCCGCCTACGCCACGCTCGGTGAGGTCTCCGACGTCCTTCGGGGCGTATACGGCGAGTACGAGCCGGGGGCGGGACTCTGATGCCCGGGCCGATCGCCGTCATCGGGGGAACCGGGGAAGAAGGATCCGGTCTCGCGCTGCGTTGGGCGGTCGCGGGTTTCGAGGTGATCATCGGGTCGCGCGATGCGGATCGTGCTGCCACTGCTGCGCAGCAGATCGCGGACCGTGCATCGTCCGGCAAGGTGAGCGGACTGGCTAATCCCGACGCGGCCGCGGCCGCCGCCGTGATCGTCGTCGCCGTGCCTTATTCGGGACAAGCCGACATCTACAAGTCGATCGCTTCGCACATCCCCGACGATGGGATCGTCGTCGATTGCACCGTCCCGATCGCGGCAGGGGTTGGCGCGAAAGCCACGCACACGCTCGGGGTATGGGAAGGCTCTGCCGTGCAGCAAGCCCAAGCCTTCGTCCCCAAAGGAACGAAGTTGGTGGGGGCGTTCCACTCTCTTGCCGCGGTCGCGTTGAACGACCTCGATTCGACGCTAGAGGGTGACGTGCTTACTTGCGGGTCGAAAGCAGGGAAGGCGGTGGTAAAGGAACTCGTCGAGGCCATCCCGGATCTTCGCTACGTGGATGCCGGACCGCTGGACATGGCTCGCATCATCGAACCGCTGACGGCCCTGTTGATCGGGATCAATCACCGGTACAAGACCGACCGAGCAGGGATCAAGATCACCGGTATCTAGGTCGCTAGCGGATCACGGCGATCACGGCACCTGTTTCTACGGACTGTCCGGTCGCTACCTTCAGCTCCTCGATCTTGCCGCTCGTGTGGGCGAGGATGGAGTTCTCCATCTTCATGGCCTCGAGCACGCAGATCTGATCTCCGGCAGCGACCTCGTCTCCGGGCGCGACGGTGACCTTCACGATCGTTCCCTGCATAGGTGCCGTGAGCGTCTCGCTGCCGCCTCCCCCCAAGGCGCCACTTTTCTGCGGTGGCCGTGGCTTCCTGGGAGGAACGAGATCGTCGAGATGCTCGCGCACCCGGACCGCCAGCCGCTTACCGCCGACCTCGAGGTCGAAGTGACGCTCCGCAACCTGCGGTTCCCCCGGCCCAGGCGGGGCGATCTTCTCGTCCGAGAGAGGGGACAGATCCATCTCGGTTTCGACCGTGCCGGTGTGATAGTTCCCGGTGACGAATCTCTCGTCTTCGAGCATCAGCACATGGAAGGGGATGGACGTCTTGATGCCTTCGATGCGGTACTCCCTTAGGGCTCGTAGCATCCGCCGACGGGCTTCCTCTCGGGTTGCGCCGTAAGTGACGAGCTTCGCGACCATCGGGTCGTAAGCCTGCGAGACCTCGCCGTTGCGCTTGGTCCCAGAGTCGACCCTCACGCCCGGGCCCGACGGCTCCTGATAATCCCCGATCGATCCGGGTGCGGGAAGGAAGTTCTTGGCCGGGTTCTCCGCGTTGATGCGGCACTCGATCGCGTGGCCCCTCAGCTCGATCGTGTCTTGGGTGAACCCGACCGGCTCTCCTGCGGCGGTGCGTAGTTGGGCGACCACGAGGTCGATCCCCGTCACGAGCTCGGTGACGGGATGCTCCACCTGGAGACGTGTGTTCATCTCGAGGAAGTAGAAGGTCTCCCCATCGGCATCGAGGAGGAACTCGCAGGTGCCGGCATTGCGATATTCCACGTGAGCCGCGAGCTTCGCCGCCGCGGCCATGATGCGCCGGCGAACCTGGTCGTCCAGTGCCGGCGACGGTGACTCCTCTACGAGCTTCTGATGCCTGCGTTGCAGCGAGCAATCTCGTTCGGGGAAGGAGATGATGTTGCCCTCGGCGTCGCCCAGCACTTGGATCTCGATATGGCGGGGGCGCTGCAGGTAACGCTCGAGGTATACGTCCGGTGAGGAGAAGTACGCCTGTGCTTCGCGCGCGGCCGATGCGAGTGACTCCTCGATCTGCGATTCCTCGATGACGACGCGGAAACCTTTACCTCCGCCGCCCGCCGACGCCTTGATGGCGATGGGCAGACCGTTGTCCTTCACGAAGTCCATGACTTCGCTGGATTCGGTAACCGGCTTCGTGGTTCCCGGGACCGTCGGGACTCCGGCCTCCGCGGCGGTTCGCCGAGCCGCCGTCTTGTCACCCATCGAGTCGATGATGGCGGGGTCGGGCCCGATCCACGTCAGTCCTGCTTCGATGACCGAACGGGCGAAGGCGGCGTTCTCCGCGAGGAATCCGTAGCCGGGGTGCACGGCTTCCGCTCCCGAGCGCGCGGCTGCTTCAAGGATGGCCTCGACCTTCAGGTAGGACTCCGCGGCGGGTCCCGCCCCGACATTGAAAGCTTCGTCGGCCATGCTCGTGTGAACCGCATCCCTGTCCAGGTCCGAGTAAACGGCCACCGAAGCGACGCCGAGATCGCGGCACGCGCGCATCACCCGGACGGCGATCTCACCTCGGTTCGCTATGAGGACCTTCTTGAACATGGGTCCGTATCCTAAGCAGCGATGACGAGCGACCTCTCAAGCCGGATCCGCGGCGCCTTCGGGCGATCGCTCCGCCACGTCGCGACGACCGGCTCTACGAACTCGGATGCCCTCGGTTGGGCGGCCGAAGGCGCGGACGAAGGAGCGGTCGTCGTAGCCGATCATCAGACGGGCGGGCGGGGACGTTGGGGTCGCGACTGGACCTCGGCCCCCGGTGACTCGCTGCTCTTCTCTGTCATCCTGCGTCCGCATCCGACCCCGCCGGACCGTCTCGGGCTGCTGAGCGTCCTGGGCGGCGTCGCGACGGCCGAGGCCGTGGGAGAAGAGACGGGGCTCGACGCGCGCGTGAAGTGGCCTAACGATGTCGTGATCGACGGCAGGAAGCTGGCGGGAGTGCTTGCGGAGGCGCGCACTCAGGGCGGGGAAGTTTCGGTCGCGGTTCTTGGGATCGGGCTCAACCTCTCCCTTCCCGGCGATCTCGCGCCTGAGGTCGCCGGGTGTGCCACTTCACTCGACCGGCACCTTCCCCCGGACCACGAGCTTCGGGCCGCCTTGCTCGGAACCATCCTCGAGAGGATCGAGCGTTGGTATGCCGGTCTGTCCGCGGACGGCGGTGTGAGCTTGGTCCGGCGCGCCGAAGAGCTGTCCTCGATGATCGGCCGTGATGTCAGCCTGCGTTTCTCCGACGGGCGCACGCTCGAGGCTCTGGCCACGGGTCTGTCGCCGGCCGGAGGGCTTCGAGTCGAGGCCGATGGTCGCTCCAGGGTGGTTGACGTCGCCGAGGTGACCCGGGTGCGTCCCAGGTGAATATCCCGCCGGGGTGGAAGCCGACCAAGGATGAGATCGCTGGAGCCGAGGGGCGCACCATCGAGGACGTCATCGCTCCTCATCTGGACGTCCTCTTCTGCGGGATCAACCCCTCGCTCTACTCGGGGGCTACCGGTGATCACTTCGCTCGCCCGGGCAACAGGTTCTGGCCGGTCTTACATGCATCTGGTTTCACCGATCGGTTGCTTCATCCTTCGGAGAAGGCCGAGTTGCTCGCGCACGGTCTGGGGGTCACCAATATCGTGATGCGCGCTACCGTCGGTGCCGCCGACCTGACCGACGCCGAGCTCCGTTCGGGTGTGCGGAACCTCGAGGCCAAAGTCCGCAAGTACGAGCCGCGGTACCTGGCGTTGCTGGGGGTGGGGGCCTTCCGGACGGCGTTTGAGTTGCCCAAAGCGAAGCTGGGTCCTCAGGACCTACGCCTCGCCGCCACGAAGATCTGGGTGCTGCCCAACCCCAGCGGTTTGAACGCGCACTATCAGCTTCCGGCTTTGACCGAGATGTTCGCCGAACTGCGCCTCGCGGTTCGAGCAGCCGGCGACGGCTAAGATGCCCGCCGGCCCTACCCATCTCGAACCTTCACCTTTGTCGCAGGAGACCTCGTGAGCGATGTAGAGCAAACGACTGCGTCCACGTGGTTGGCGAGCGGCTCTCCGATCCCGCGTCTTCTCGCCGGTCCCGTGCGTCGCTTTCTCCAAACGGAGATCGCCGGCGGTATCGCTCTGCTCGTGTTCACGGTCATCGCTCTGATCTGGGCCAACTCTCCGTGGGGGGACTCTTACGAGTCCCTGTGGCATACCGAGGTGGGCTTCACGGTCGGGACGTTCGAACTGTCGGAGAGCCTCCAGCACTGGGTCAACGACGGTTTGATGACGTTGTTCTTCTTCGTGGTGGGTCTAGAGATCAAGCGGGAGCTCGTCAGAGGTGAGCTGAATGAAGTGCGCAAAGCGGCGCTTCCTATCGCTGCAGCAGCCGGCGGGATGATCGTTCCGGCCCTCATCTTCTTCGCCCTGAATGCTGGAACCGGTGCGTCCTCCGGGTGGGGCGTCCCGATGGCAACCGACATCGCGTTCGCGGTGGGCGTGCTGGCTCTGGTTGCCCCGAATGCACCGACCAACCTGAAGATCTTCCTGTTGAGCCTTGCCGTGGTGGATGACATCGGCGCCATCCTCGTGATCGCAATCTTCTATTCCACCGGCGTCCAAGCTTCGTTCCTCTTAGGAGCTTTCGCTCTTCTGGGGGTAGTCGTGGTGCTGCGCAGGATGCAGGTGTGGTGGATGCCCGTCTACGTCGTGATCGGGGTCGGGCTGTGGTACATGCTGCTCGAATCCGGTGTGCACGCCACTCTCGCCGGTGTGGCGATGGGACTTTTCGCGCCCGTTACGCCTCTCGACCTTCGCCATCGCCGGCGCGTCCCATTGTTCGAGGACGAGGAGCACGAGGACTTCGCCCTTGGCCTGACCGAGTTGCCTCCGCAGGAGGCTATGGCGGTCAAGGCGCGCATCGACGCCTCGACATCGGTAGCGGAGCGCCTCGAGTTCAAGTTGCACCCGTGGACGAGTTACGTGATCGTGCCGCTGTTCGCTCTGGCCAACGCTGGCGTCGTTCTCAAGTTCGATACCCTCGGCACGGCGTTCACTTCGCGGGTCACCTTGGGAGTGATCTTCGGCCTCGTCGTCGGCAAGATCATCGGCGTGCTGTCGTTCACCTACGGAGCCCTGAAGCTCGGGGTCGGAGTTCTGCCCGTCGGGATGACCCGCCGGGACCTCTTCGGCGTGTCGGCCCTCGCCGGCATCGGCTTCACCGTGGCGCTTTTCATCACGTCCCTCGCCTTCGAAGATCCGGTGTTCCAGGACGAGGCGAAGGTCGGGATCCTCGTAGCTTCCCTCCTCGCCACCTTGTTGGGTGCATCGATCTTCCGGGGCTCATCCCGGGGGCGGGGCGGGGTGGCCGCCGATGCGAGCCCGGGGCTCGAGGGCGGCGCCCGGTAGGATTCCACTCATGGGATCGGATGTCGCACCTGCGGCCGACAAGAACGCAGCATTAGCCTCAGCGGCGGAGCGAGCCGCTACAGGAGGCGCGCCGAAGTATCACGAGAAGCTGGCGCAACAGGGCAAGCTCTTCGTGCGGGACCGGCTCGAGCTGCTGCTGGACTCGGCCGAAGACTTCGTCGAGGACGGGCTCCTGGTCAATGCTCTCGCCGGGGACCTGCCCGCTGACGGGGTCGTCACCGGCGTCGGAGAGATCGGTGGTCGCAAGGTAGCGGTGATGGCGAACGATCCCACCGTTAAGGCCGGTTCGTGGGGAGCCCGGACGGTCGAGAAGATCATCAGGATCATCGAGCTCGCTCGGAAGCACGAGCACCCGATGATCTACCTCGTCGACTCGGCCGGCGCCCGCATCACCGACCAGATCGATCTCTTCCCGGGCCGGCGGGGGGCGGGCAAGATCTTCTATAACCAGGTGCAGGCGTCCGGTCATGTCCCGCAGATCTGCTGCCTCTTCGGACCCTCGGCAGCCGGCGGGGCCTATATCCCTGCTTTCTGCGACGTCGTCTTTATGGTCGACGGCAACGCGTCGATGTATCTCGGCTCCCCCCGGATGGCAGAGGAGGTCATAGGGGAGAAGGTGACACTCGAAGAGATGGGCGGCGCCCGGATGCACTGCGAGGTATCGGGCTGTGGCGACCTCGTCTGTGTCGACGATAAGGCGGCGATCGAAGCGGCGAAGGGTTACCTGTCGTACTTCCCTCAATCGTGGCGGTCGCTGCCGCCGCGAGAAGAGAGCAAGGATGCTGCCTTCACGGGGTCACTCGCCGGGATGGTGCCCGAGGACGAGAGCCAGGCTTTCGACATGTATGCCTTCATCGCCGGGCTCGTCGATGACGGTTCTTTCTTCGAGATCAAGCCGGACTTCGCCAAAGAGATGATCACCGGATTGGCGCGCATGGAGGGACGGGCCGTCGGCATCGTTGCGAATCAACCCGCTCAGAAGGGCGGAGTCTTATTCGTCGACTCGTCCGACAAGGCGGCCAGGTTCATCTGGCTGTGCGACGCGTTCAATATCCCCTTGATTTTCTTGTCCGATGTCCCGGGCTTCATGATTGGAACGGCCGTGGAACGCCAGGGCATGATCCGGCATGGAGCCAAGATGATCACTGCCGTGTCCGAGGCGACGGTGCCGAAATTCTGCGTCGTGGTCCGCAAGGCGTACGGAGCCGGTCTGTACGCGATGGCAGGACCGGGTTTCGAGCCGGACGCGACGATCGCGCTTCCGACCGCTCGCATCGCCGTGATGGGTCCCGAGCCCGCGGTCAATGCCGTTTTCTTCAACAAGATCCAGGCGATAACCGATCCCGAGGAACGCGCCGCTTACATCGATGCGCGGCGCGCCGAATACGAGAAAGACATCGATCTCCTCCACATCGCATCCGAGAACGTCATCGATGCCGTCGTTCAGCCGGATGATCTGCGCGGTCACCTGATCCGCAGGATCGACGGCGCGGCAGGGAAAGACCGTCACTTCAGCGCGCGTCATCACGGGGTCCCACCGGTTTGAGCTTCATCACCCAAACTACCGAGGATCACATCGCGCTCGTGAAGTTGAACCGCCCGGAGGCGATGAATTCCATCTCCGGAGCGATGGCAGACGAGCTCGCCGAGGTCTTCCGTTCATTGGCGCACGATTCCGACGTGTGGGCCGTCGTCCTCGCTGCGGCCGGAGAGAAGGCTTTCTGTGCCGGCGCCGACCTGAAGGAGCGTGCCGGGTTCTCGCTCGAGGATTTCTACGCCAACAGGGCCCAGATCAGGGGCCTCTTCGAGGCACTTCGGCAGGTCCCCCAGCCGGTGGTAGCGGCTGTGTTCGGCTTCGCGCTCGGAGGAGGTTTCGAGCTGGCGCTGTCGTGCGATCTGATCGTTGCCGACCGGGACACTAAGCTCGGCCTCCCGGAAGCGCGCGTCGGCCTGCTGCCGGCGGGCGGCGGCACTCAGCTGCTGACCCGGAAGCTCGGTACCTCGCGGGCCAAAGACCTGATCTTCCGAGGGAAGCGGATCGATGCCACTCACGCTCAGGAGATGGGTCTGGTTACTGAGGTAAGCGAGTTCGGTGGGGCTACGGAGGCAGCCCTAGAGATCGCGCGGGACATCTGTCGTTCCTCTCCGGTGGCGGTGCGCGCGGCCAAGCGCTCGATCGACGCGGCGCTCGGACTTCCGATCGACGAAGGCATCGAAGTCGAGAACGATGCGTGGAAGAAAGTCATCGCGAGTGAGGACCGCACCGAAGGGGTCGCGGCATTCAATGAGAAGCGCTCTCCTCGCTGGAACAACAGATGACTTATCCCTCGTCGGTCCGGATCAGAGAGGTCGGTCCGCGCGACGGCATCCAGAGCGAGCGAGCCGAGGTCGTTACCGCAGACAAGGTTCGGCTGATCGATGCTCTCAGCTCTAGCGGCCTCCGTTACATCGAGGCGGTCTCGTTCGTATCCCCCAAGGCCATCCCCCAGATGGCCGATGCGCGCGAGGTATGGAGTGAGATCGATCGCAACAGCGACGTCTTTTATTCGGCTCTGGTACCCAACCGGCGCGGAGCAGAGACCGCGGCAGAGGTCGCCGTGGACGGGATGCAGGTCTTCATCGCCGCTACTGATTCCTACAACCTCAACAACGTTCGGCGCACTGTGCGGGATTCGATCCCGGACGTTGCCGAGGTGGTCGCGGTTGCGTCCGCCGCCGGCATACCTGTCGAGGGGACGATCTCTACCGCTTTCGGATGCCCTTACGAGGGTGATGTGCCTCCCGAGCGGGTGGCCGACGTAACCGGATGGATGAAGGACGTTGGAGTCACGTCGATCTCGTACGGAGACACCACCGGGATGGGGACTCCCCGCCGGGTGCGAGAGCTGATCGAGACGCTGCGCGACTCACATCCAGAGGTCGAGCTCAACATGCATTTCCACGACACCCGTGGGACCGGACTCGCCAACGTCCTCACCGCCCTCGAGCTGGGGGTCGACTATTTCGATGCTTCGGTAGGCGGTATGGGCGGAAGCCCGTACGCAGCCGGGGCGACCGGCAACATCGCCACCGAGGATCTCGTCCACATGCTCGCCGACATGAACATCGTCACGGGAGTCGACCTGGACAGGTTGCTGGATGCCGCCCGCTTCGCCCAGGGCTTCATCAACGGAGACCTCCCGAGCAAGGTCCTGCGCGCCGGTCCCCGCTGGGAGGTAGCCGGGAAGACATCGAACCCTTAGGGGTCCGGTTCTGCCTCCAGCGCGCCGCCCCTCCCAGGGCTCCGAAATCTTCTAATCCCCCCACCTCACAGGTAGTGAAATTTGAAAATTTCGGGGTTGGGCGCTGCCGAATATGGTTCCACCCATGTTCTCGAAGGTCCTGATCGCCAATCGCGGGGAGATCGCCGTGCGGATCGCCCGGACGTGCCGCGAGTTGGGAGTAGGCGCCGTGGCCGTGCATTCCGATGTCGATGCCCGCTCCCGCCACGTGGCGGTGGCCGACGAAGCGATCCATCTGCCGGGCGTTACCCCGGCGGAGACGTACCTCGTGAGGGACCGGATCATCGAAGCGGCGCTGAGCAGTGGTGCCGAGGCCATCCATCCCGGTTACGGCTTCTTATCGGAGAACGCCGACTTCGCCGAAGCCGTGACCGATGCGGGTCTCGTGTGGGTCGGACCGCCTGCTGCGGCCATCCGAGCCGTGGGCGACAAGATCCGGGCGCGGCGCCTCGCCGAGGAGGCCGGGGTCCCCGTCGTTCCGGGCATCTCGGACCCGGTCGAGGAACCGCAGCTGATCCGTTCCTTCGGAGACGAACATGGCTGGCCCGTAGCCATCAAGGCATCCGGCGGTGGTGGGGGACGCGGTCTGAAGGTGGCGCACTCGCCGGATGAGGTGGACGAAGCGTTCGTCTCGGCGCGCCGTGAATCCGAGGCCTACTTCAACTCACGCGAGGTCTTCGTCGAGCGCTATCTCGAAGCGCCCAAGCACCTGGAGGTGCAATTGCTCGCGCTCTCGGCCGATGAGGCCCTGTGGCTCGGCGTGCGGGACTGCTCGTTACAACGGCGGCACCAGAAACTCATCGAAGAGACCCCGCCTCCGCACTTCGCCGAGCGTGTAGCAGAGATGGGCGAGTCGGCGATCGCCTTGTCGAAGGCTTGCGGTTACGTGAACGCCGGTACCGTCGAGATGCTCGTCGATCGCGACGGAAGCTTCTACTTCCTTGAGGTCAATGCCCGCCTTCAGGTCGAGCACACCGTCACCGAAGAAGTGTTCGGCGTCGATCTCGTCGCCTGTCAGTTGCGCATCGCCGCCGGTGAAGACACCGGCCTCACTCAGGAAGAGCTCATGCCGCGTGGTCACTCGATCGAATGTCGAGTCAATGCGGAAGATCCCTCTCTAGGATTCATCCCGACCCCCGGGCCGCTGACGACCTACGTCGAACCCGATGGACTCGGGGTGCGCGTCGACTCTGGTTATGTCGAGGGTGACGAGATCCCCGGCGCGTACGACTCGTTGCTCGCGAAGGTGATCACCCGGGGGCTCGATCGCGCCGAGGCACTGGCGCGCATGCGCCGTGCCCTCGAGGAGATGACGGTCGAGGGCGTGGCCACCACGATCCCCGCTCATCTCGCTCTTCTCGACAACGAAGAGTTCGTTGCCGGGACCCACACGACGCGCACCGTGGAGTCCGGTGCCCTCGATCATCTCGTTGCACCCCCCACCGGGGACGAGACCGAGAACGTTCTCTTGGTACAAGGCAGGGGGGTACGCCTGTGGAACCCCGCGATGGCCGCCTCCGCGTCGGCGTCCGTGAGCGGGGGCCTCGCCGGGGGCGATCCCGTTGCCCCGATGCATGGAACCATCCTCAAGGTCTTGGTCGCGCCGGGCGACGAGGTGGCGGCCGGGGACGACCTGGTCGTGCTCGAAGCCATGAAGATGGAGACGGTCATCTCGGCCCCGAAGCCTGGAACGGTCGCGGAAGTGCTCGTAGCGGTGGGGGACACCGCCACGGCCGGTCAGGTAGTAGCAGTCATCGACACACCGGACTAGCAGGCCCGTCTAGGAGGGTCGAACGCTCATGATCACCCCGTGACCCTTTCCGCTTTGTTGCCGTTTCTCGTGCAGGTCATCGTCGTCGTGGCCTTGGTTGCCGTGCTCGGCCGGTGGTTGACGAGGATCCTGAAACAGGAGCAGACCTGGGGCGCGGTCGAGGTAGGCATCGCCGGCATCGGGGGTTTCGTGGCGGGGGCCGTCGCGCTCATGCTCGTTCACATCGTCACCGGCGGGTGGGTGTTCGGGCCGAGCTGGCCGGTGCCGCTCGCCGGCATCATCGTGGTGGTTGCCGGCCTCCGAAGGGGGATCCCTCGCCCGTCCTTCGAGATCCGCTCGGTCCTTGCCGTAGCTCTTTTCCTGGTCGTGCTCTCCGCGATCTTCATCACTCCGATGATCGCCGGAGGGTCGAGCATGCGGACCGGGGATCCGCCCTGGCACCTCGGGTGGACCGAGCAACTGCTGGGTGGCGAGCCGTTGCCGACGGGGCCTGCGCCGGAGTTCGCGCGCAATGCCTATCCCTGGGGACACCATGCGCTGCTCGCGACCATGACTCGTTCGGTGCCGGGCGCGTCGGTGGCGAGCTCGCACGACGCCCTTCACGTGCTCCTCGTGGGGGCGCTGCCCCTCGTCGCCGCCGCCTTGGCACGGGCCGTTGACCGGCGCGCCGGCTGGCCCGCCGCTATCGCGATGAGTCTCGTCGGAGGTTGGGGATTCCTGCAGGCGGACGGTCCGCAGTTCGATCCGAGTCCGAGCCGGGCGCGCTTCGGCGCCGATCTAGTCGTCGCGTCGCCCAACTCTCTCTACGAGTTGTTCCCACCTGCGCTCCCGCGCGAGGTTGGTCTCGTTCTGCTGGGTGTGTTCGGCGCGTTGCTCTTGCGCTCCATCGGTGGACCGAGACAACTCCGTTGGGCCGCGGGTGTCGTTGCCGGAGTGGTCGGGCTGGTGAGTGTGCCGATGGCTTTGAACGCCCTGTTATGGCTGGTGCTTGTCGTAGCAGTGGTGCGTGGCCCCCGGCTAGAGCTGCTGCGTGATGTCGGACTGCCGGCCGCTGCGGTTTTCGCCACGTGGGCGTTTCCGCTCATGGTCACGGCGGTAGTGCAGGGTGGATTCGTCGGCGTGAGCCCCCAGCTCGGGCGCGAGTGGCCGCTTCACGTCTCTCTCTCTTCCTGGGGCCTGTTGCTTCCGGCGGCGGTGATCGGAATCGTGCTACTGGCGCGCCGGGCCGGCAATGCAGCGAGATCGGTGTTGGCGATAGCGGTAGGTTCTTCATTGCTGCTGCTGCTGGCTTTGGCGCGCGACGCTTTCGATTGGGCTATCGCCGGGCAAGCCACCCTCCTCCACCAGGGACGAACCTGGCCGGCGCTCCACCTGATAGCCGCAGCAGCAGCAGGAACGGCCGTCGCTGCTCTCGGTCCGCGCCTCGTCGAGCGCTCCCGCTCTCTCGCCGTCGCTGCAACGGTGGTGGTCGCAGCGTTAGGAGTGGCGTCCCCCGTAGTCGCATCGCGCGGGCTCAAGGAGATCATGTCGGAGCATCGGGCCGGTTTCGTCTACGGCGCGCCGGATCTTCAACCCGGGGCTTTCGTCCGTCGCGCCGCGGACCACATCGATTCGGAGGACATCGTGCTCGTGGAAGGTTCCGACGAGCTGGCTTTCTTGCTCTTCCAGTTCTCCGGCGCTCGACTGGCCGAGTACGACGACGCTCGCCTCGAAGAGAACGATCTGCGGATCAGGTTCCGGGATCTCGCCCGACGCTACGAGGAGCGGGCGAACGGCGATGGTTTCGTTCCCGATTGGCTGGTCGTCCGCACGGCTAAAGACCTCGGGTCTGCCGGGCGGCGTCCACCCAGGCCTGTTCTCTCGGGCGCCTTCGATTCTGACGAGTGGACCCTCTACAGGTTGTCCGATCCGTCAGGCACGACTTAGGCGCGGCTCGGTCGTTGCCGCCGAGAGGATGTCATGGCACCACCTCGACGACGATGTGCTCGGTGAATCCACGCCCGTCGATCTGGAACCCGTAACAACCGGGACCGGAGAACGTGACGAGGCTGTGCCATGCGAGATCGCCCGGAGGCCTGCCCTCGAAACGCATCTCCTCACTGGTGCCGTACAGCTGCGGGCCCCGCGGCGACCAGTCTTCGGTCTGATCGAAGATCATGAACACCTCATCGTCCAGGCCCCCGCCGCGGATCAGTATGGGGCCTCTGTAGCGATCACTCGCCCAGAGCGTGTCGACCCGCGGCCCGGAGTCGCTCAGTCGGATGACCCCGCTTTCGGTTGCGCTGCCGAGACGTACGCGGCCGTCACCGAGTGCGACGCGCAGATGCTCGTGGTGGCGCGGCTCGGAAGCGGGACAGTCGTCGCCTTCCATCTGCGGCAGCTGCAGCGCCGAGGGCCGGGCCTGGGAGGCGTAGACCGTGACGGGGCCGCCGCCGGCCACCTTTTCGTCTGCCTCCGGCACTTGATCCCTGACCGTGCTCCAGAGGTCATCGCCCCCCGACCGGAAGAAGACCTCCGGCTGTAAGCCGGCGTCCCGCAGGGCGGCTGCGGCCACTTCTATCTCCTGCCCGACGATGTCAGGAACGGCGATGTCACCCGCCACCCGAGTGGTGCCGGGCGAAGGGGTGCTTCGCGGCCGATGCGAGCTCCTGAACGACACCGTTTGAACCGTGGCAACAACGGCGATCACCGCCACGAGGCCGCCGAAGAACCACGCCCTATCCACCTTCACGATCCGAAGCCTACGACCCGCCTATCGCTACGGCGGGTGGACTGTCAGGAGGTGAGGGAGCGGGCGATGACCATGCGCTGGATCTCGGAGGTGCCTTCAAAGATGGTGTAGATCTTCGAATCTCGGTACCACTTCTCCACCGGGAACTCCTTGATGTAGCCGTAGCCGCCGAGGACCTGAACGGCTTGCTCGGTGACGCGCACCGCCGTCTCTCCGGCTTTGAGTTTGCTCATCGACCCTTCGGCTCGTTCGAAAGGGCGTCCACTCGCGGCCAGCCATGCAGCCTTGTAAGTCAGGAGTCGCGAGCATTCCACCTCGGTTGCCATATCGGCAAGGTGGTTCTGGATCGACTGGTGTTGACTGATCGGAACACCGAAAGCTTGACGATCCTTCGCGTAATCGATCGCGAACTCCAGCGCGGCGCGAGCGATACCGACAGCCTGGATCGCGACGGCCGGCCGGGTGACTTCGAAAGTACGAAGTGCCGCAGAGGATTTACCCGACGACTCGCCCTTGCGCGCCTTCTCCAGTTTCGATTCGAGCCTGTCGAGCCCACCCAGCACGCGGTCGGCCGGGATGCGGCAGTCTTCGAGAACGACCTCGGTCGTGTCGGAGGCTCTGATGCCGAGTTTCTTCTCCTTCTTCCCGGCGCGGATGCCGCCGTCATCCTTATGGATCAGGAACGAAGCCTGCCCCCGGTGACCCAGCTCGGGATCGACGGTGGCGACGATCACGAACACGTCGGCGACGCCGCCGTTGGTGATGAAGACCTTGGTGCCGTTCAGCACCCACGAGTCACCATCGCGCACGGCTTTGGTACGCAACGACCGGACGTCGGAGCCTGCTTGAGGTTCGGTGACTCCGAACGCCGCGACCGCAGGTTTCTCCGGGGTACCGAACATCTTCGGTGCCCATTCGTACAATTGCTCCGGTGTACCGACACTCGCCAGCGCGGATAGGGGAAGCCCGGTTCCGAAGATGGCGAGACCGATCCCGGCACAGCCCCAGAAGGTCTCTTCCATGATCAGCGGGAGGGTGAGGCCGGTGGGATCCTGTTGGGCCTGCAGGTATATGTCCATCGAGTAGAGGCCCGTCGCGGCCGCCTTCTTGAGGACCTCCCACGGGAACTCTTCGGACTCGTCGTACTCGGCCGCGACGGGCCGGATCTCCTTCTCGGCGAATTCGTGGGCCCATTTCTGGAGTTCGATCTGATCTTCGTTGAGCGAGAAATCCACTGGATCTCCTCCTACCTCGCGTTCTGAGCGGACGGAGGGGACGACTATTGTCCCTGCTGTCGCTCAGAACTGTCTTGGGGGGCAGACTTGACTGGTTGGTCAAGTTTACTATCGGCCAATATAGACCTCGCGCACCTCTGAACCGAAAGGGTGACCACGTGGCTCGAGAGCTAGAAGCCCAGGGTCCGATCCAGGACGTCATCTCCTACGAGCGCCTGTATCGCCTCTGGGAGGCGAACAACTGGAGCGCCACTGAGATCGATCTCTCCGTGGACAAGGATCACTGGGAGAACAAGCTCGACGACACCCAGCGGATCTCTGCATTCTGGAACTACGCCATGTTCCTCGTCGGCGAGGAGGCCGTAGCCCGGACCCTCACGCCCTTGTTGGACGCCGCTCCGGGATTCCCCCAGAGCATCTTCCTCACCACTCAGATCGTGGACGAGGCCCGCCATCACGTCTTCTTCGACCGCTTCATGCGCGAGGTGGTGGGCGAGGGTGAGGACACTGCGTCCACTCTCGAAGCGATGAGGCCTCATCTCAACTGGGGGTTCACCAGTATCTTCGCCGAGCTCGACAGCGTGACCGACGCTCTGCGGAAGAAGCCGAAGGATCGGGAGCTGATGGCGCAGACGGTTGCGCTCTACCACTTTGTGATCGAGAGTTTGCTTGCGATCCCGGGGCAACATTTCATCAAGGAGTACTGCGAGCGTTTCGACATCCTTCCGGGGTTCGCCACCGGGGTCCGGCATATCTCTCGGGACGAGTCGCGCCACGTTGCCTTCGGTGTGAAATTCCTAGGAGAATTGATCTCTTCCTCCCGCGACGCTCGTGCCGCAGCCATAGAGGTCTGGGACAAGACTCTTCCCATGGCCATGGGCGTCTTCGTCCCACCTAACCGGGACAAGAAGTACGTCGAATGCTTCGACTTCACGATCGAAGAAGTGATGGCTTTCGGGCTCAGGTCGTTCGAGATGAAGCTCGGACGGATCGGCGTGGATCCGGATGAGGTCGCATTGTTGTCGCGGGAGGACCGCACGCGCAGTTACGAAGACCGGGCTGCTCGAGGATGGACCTTGGTCGAGGCCGGCGTACTCGGTGACGACAACCGCGAGCCCACGCTCGATCCGCATGTGCTCGAGATCCTTTTCGAGGGGATGTCCCGTTCGGTGGACCTAGAGACGGCGCGATCTCTTGGTGGTCCGATCGAATGGCGTTTCACCGACATCGAACCCTGGCATCTCGTCGTGACCAACGGGCATATCGAGGCCAAGCCGGGGCGCGCCGGATCCCCTGCGCTCGCGTTGGAGGTCGAGTCGGGTGAGTTCGCCAAGATCGCCGTGGGGCGTTCGGATGCTCGGTGGGCGCTTCTGACCCGCAAGCTCAAGGTGCACGGGCCGCTCGGTGCCAAGGCCAAGCTGCCGAAGCTGTTCCTGCAATAACCGCTCCTTGGAACCCCCGGCGCTCCGACAGGAGCGCCGGGACGAGACGCCCGGGATAGGCTCCCCGGCATGGATTTCGATCTTGAACCAGAACAGCAAGAATTCGTAAAGACGGTTCGTGGATTCGTCGACGACGCCATCCGACCTAATGCCGAGCGCTGGGACGAAGAGGGCGAGCTTCCGATGGAAGCGGTCAAGCAGATGGCGGAGTTGGGCCTCTTCGGTTTGCCGTTCCCCGAGGAGTACGGCGGCTCGGGAGCAGACTTCCTCACGTTATGCCTCGCCATAGAAGAGATCGCTCGGGTGGATTCATCGCTGGCGATCACGCTCGAGGCGGCGGTGGGATTGGGCGCCTCTCCGATCTACCGATTCGGGAACGAAGAGCAGAAGCAGAAGTGGCTGCCCCCCTTGGCTACCGGAGAGAGATTGGCCGGCTTCGGTCTAACCGAGCCGGGCGGCGGTTCGGATGCAGGAGCTACGAAGACCACAGCGAAGCTCGAGGGCGGCGAATGGGTCATCAACGGATCGAAGGCTTTCATCACGAACTCCGGTACGCCCATCACGTGGTTCGTGACGAACACGGCCGTCACGGGAACCGATAACGGACACAAGCAGATCTCGGCGATCGTCGTGCCGAACGACACCCCCGGCTTCGAGGTTGGGAAGCCGTACCGGAAGATGGGGTGGCATCACTCCGATACGCACGAGCTCTCCTTCAATGATGTCCGCGTTCCCGAAGAGAATCTCTTGGGTGATATCGGAGAAGGGTTCCGGAACTTTCTGAAGATCCTTGACGACGGTCGCATCGCGATCGCGGCACTGGCGGTAGGGCTGGCTCAGGGATGCATCGATGAGTCCGTCAGATACGCGCAGGAGCGCACGGCCTTCGGTCAGTCGATCGGCAAGTTCCAGGCGGTGCATTTCATGATCGCCAACATGGAGTTGAAGACCCAGCTTGCGCGGCAGGCTTATTACCGCGCTGCGTGGCTCATGCAGAACGGCCGTCCCTACAAGAAGGAGGCAGCGATGGCCAAGCTGTATGCCTCGGAGATCGCAGTCGACGTCGCTCGCGACGCGGTGCAGGTCCACGGCGGGTACGGCTACATCGAGGAGTTCCCGGTATGCCGGCACTTCAGGGATTCGAAGATCCTCGAGATCGGCGAGGGGACGTCTGAGGTGATGCGCATACTCATCGCGCGCGACCTCGGGCTCGTCTAGTGCCCTTGGCGGTTCCGACGAAAAACCTCGCTCGTTGTCGCGTGGTGCGGTAGTGCCCCGGTTGGAGACGCACGACTTGCCCCGGGTCACCCTCGACCCGGCAGTCGTTGCCGGGATGGTCGAGGAGGCACATGAGGCTGGATCCGTCGGTCTCGACACCGAGTTTCTGCGAGAGAAGACGTATCGCGCCCGTCTCTGTTTGGTGCAGGTCGCCACGCGCAAGGACATCTACCTGTTCGATCCTCTCGACGGGCGAGCTGCCATCGAAGAGGTCGCGAAGCTGGTGGCCGATCCCGCGATCGAGGTCCTGCTCCATGCCGGTCGTCAAGATCTCGAGATCCTGTACGAGAGGTTCGGCGCCTCACCCCGCAGCATCTTCGACGTGCAGATCGCTGCGGGCTTCGCCGGTCTAGGGGCATCTTTGCCGTACGGGCGACTGGTCGAATCGATCACCAAGACCACGTTGACCAAAGGTGAGTCCTACACGGACTGGTGCAAGCGGCCTCTCACGGAATCGCAGTTGCGGTACGCGGCCGACGACGTTCGTTACCTACACGTCATCGCCGACCGGCTCAAGGACGGATTGACCCGTGGCGATCGGCTCGAGTGGGTGCGTACCGAGATGAGCTATCTCGAAGATGTCTCCCTCTATGAGGTGGACCTAGGTGAGATCTGGAAGAAGGTGTCCGGCCGCGGGTCACTGTCGGGCAAACAGCTGAGCGTTTTGAGAGAGCTGGCCCGGTGGCGGGAGGAGCAAGCCATCGAACGAGACATCCCGCGGGGATGGGTCGTCAAGGATCAGACCTTGATAGAGGTAGCACGGAAGGGACCGTCCTCGACCGCGGTTCTCAAGAACATGCGCGGGATGGTCTCCAAGGAAGCGGAACGTTCGGGAAGAGCGATCCTCGACGCGGTCACCCGAGGGCAGCAGTCGGAGCCTATGGAGAGCGCGGGCAGGCCTTCTCGCACCGCCCAGATGCGAGCCCGGACACTTTCCGGGCTGGCCGACGCGATCGTCCGTTCTCGTTGTGAGGCGGCAGGGATCGCACCAGAGTTGGTATCCACGCGCGGCGAGTTGGAGTCTCTATTGACCGAGGTTTTCTCTGGATCGGTAGACGAGCAACGTCATCGCTTGCTGCAGGAGTGGAGGCGCGAGCTGGCGGGAGATGCAGTGGTCGCCCTGGCGCGCGGAGAGATCGCCGTCAGGTCGATCGATAAGCCTCCCTATATCGAGGAAGTGCGACTATGAGCCTTGGCGGACGATCGAAGGAGCGACATGCCGACTAACGACGACGAGAGGATCGCCCTCTTCTTCGATTTCGAGAACATCGCGATCGGGGCGAAGGAGCGCGGAGACAGATTAGACGTCTCGGTGATCGTCGAAGCATTGACGGAGCGCGGCCGGGTAGTGATCCGGCGCGCATATGCTGATTGGAACCTTTTCTCGGAACACC
Organism: Actinomycetota bacterium; assembly: GCA_051001455.1. Taxonomy (GTDB): domain Bacteria; phylum Actinomycetota; class CADDZG01; order CADDZG01; family WHSQ01; genus JBPCNH01. Next base: position 113,589 of record JBPCNH010000004.1, on the reverse strand, counting down.
GCGCGGCTTTGGTGGCCGAACGTATCGAGATGATCGAGGTTCCACAGCGCACCGGCATGGTTCGAAAGAACGCTGCCGACATCAAGCTGGCCGTCGACGCTCTCGAATTCGCTTTCACCCGTGACTTCATCAGCACATTCGTCGTCGCCTCGGGCGATTCGGACTTCACGCCTCTTGTCTTGAAGCTTCGGGAGCTCAATCGCAAAGTGATCGGCGTCGGCGTCGAGGGTTCGACTTCCGAACTGCTTCCCGGCGCTTGCGATGAATTCCTCTTCTACGAGCGACTCCTGGGCCCGGGCTCGGGCACGGCGGCCCCCCGGCGGCGTCGCAGGAAGCAAGAGGGAGAAGAAGCGGGAACCGAGGAGGGCTCGGACCTCGCCGAGCTGTCTCGTCTGGTCACCAGGACCCTCACGGGATTGCAACGTTCACTGGACGGCCAGGTGCTGTCCTCGATGATCAAGCGGGCGCTGCTGCGGAAGGACCCCACCTTCTCGGAGGGCGATTACGGCTTCCGCTCGTGGGGGGAGCTGATGCGTCACCTCGAGACGAGCGGCATCATCGAGCTCGCGCCGGGAACGGCCGAAGGGGATCCGGTCGTGGACTTCCCGTCTGAAGGAGGCAGCCAGGTCGGTGCCTTCGAACTGCTGCGCGATGTGGTGCGAGACCTCGAGAAAGACCAGGGTGCACCTGCGTTGTCGGGCTTGAAGAACGAGCTACGCAGACGGCAGTCCGGCTTCAGTGAGAAGAACTACGGCTACGGAGGGTTCCTGCAGTTCGCGAAGGGAGCCGTGGCCAAGGGCCTCGTCAAGATGGAGTGGGACGAAGAAGCCGAGGATTACTTCCTCTCGACGCCGTAGTCCCTAGCGCAGCCAGGTCCGCACTATCGCTTTGCTGAAACCCCACGCATAACGGATCGTCGTGGGCTTCTTGGTCGTGCCGGACGCTCGCGCTCGAAGAGTTATCGGGACCTCCTCTACCCGGAGGCCCTTGCGGGCAGAGTCGAGGATGACCTCACTGACGTAGAACTGGTCCTGGCGGAGATCCAGTCGACTCAGTGCGCTTGCCGTGATCGCGCGGTATCCGGTGGAAGGATCTGTGACCTTCGTGCGAGCGAGCGTGCTGAGCAACCGAGCGAAGAAGGCAACGCCGCGGCGCCGGACATGTGACTCGACCTCGAACGAGCCCAAGACTCTCGACCCTTGGACCATGTCGATATCTCCGTCCAGCAAGGGGGTGAGCAACCGCTCTATCTCTTCGGGATCATGTTGTCCGTCGGCATCGAGTGTCACGACCGCTTTGGCCCCTGCATCGAGCGCGGCCTGGTAACCGAGCCGCACCGCCGCGCCCGAGCCGCGTCGCAGGTCTCGGCGGATGACGATAGCTCCGAGGCTCCGAGCCACTTCTTCGGTGGAGTCCGTGCACCCGTCTGCGATGACGGTCGGGGTTACCGATAGACCTCGGACCGATGCTGGCATCCGTCCGAGAACCCATGGCAGGTTGTCCGCTTCGTTATAGGCCGGGATGACGACCACGCAACCGCCGGAAGGAACCGCCGTCTCATCTTTCAATCTCTTCAGCGCCATCTGGTCGACCAGATCCCCCACCTCTTTGGAGAGCTGGTCATCGCGGGAGAAACCTCGGAACAACAGAGCGAGGGTGAAGAGGTTCGAGAGCACGAGCAAACCGATGATGCGGCGCCGTTGACCACGCTCGAAACCTAAGGAACCCAAGAGGGGATCCAGCAGGTCTGGTTGAACCGCAGCTATCGCGAGCGCGAGCACGACGAGGGCGATGATGAGCGCCTCGCCTCGCCGCAGAAGCCCCTTGCGGTAGCGCACGATCGCATACGCCGCGATAAGCGCGGCCACTAGTGCTCCGACGATCCGTAAGGTCATTGGCGGTTCTCCGTAGACGGGCGCCGGGGACGCCGGCGACCAGGCAAGGCTAGCCGAACCGGGTGATCAATGCCCTGCCACTTCTTGTTTATCCGGAGGCGCCGGTTTCGGATCGAGATCGCTCAGTCCGTTCCACGCGAGGTTGACCAGGTGACTGGCTACGACCTCTTTGTCGGGCTCTCCCGCGTCGAGCCACCATTGTCCGACGAGCGCGACCATGCCCACCAGGGCTTGTGAATACATCTCCGCTAGGCGGCGCTCATAGCCTCGCGCCCCGAATTCCTCACCGAGGATGTGCTCTACCTGCGACGCGATGTCACCGATGACGCTGGCGAGCGTGCCCGATGAGCTGGCGACGGGGGAGTCGCGTACGAGGATCCTGAAACCATCCGGTTCGGCTTCGATGTAGGCGAGGAACGCATTGGCGGCCTGCCATAGCTTCATCCGGGGGTGGTCGGCGTCGAGTGCGCTGGAGATCCGGCCGAGCAGCCCTTCGACCTCACGATCCACTATGACTGCGTAAAGGCCTTCTTTCCCGCCGAAGTGCTCGTAGACGACGGGTTTGGTGATCTTCGCTTGCTTGGCGATCTCTTCGATCGAGGTGGCTTCGTAGCCCCGCTCTGCGAACAACGAGCGTCCGACGTCCAGAAGCTGGGCGCGCCGTTCGCGCGCGGTCATCCGTACGCGTTTGTCTTTGTTCACTTTTCTTGGTTCCGACCCGGGGTCAGCCGCGTTTCTTGGCCGCCAGTTGTTTGTCCGACACGACTTTGACGTCCTTCACCAGCCCGACCTTTTCGGTGAAGCGGATGAAGGCGGCACTGATGTCGGGTTGCGTCTTCTTGAGACCGTGCACGGCCGAGCTCGGGAAAGCGTGATGGTTGTTGTGCCACGACTCGCCGAAAGAGATCAGCGCCAGGGGCCAGTTGTTGGTGCTGTGGTCGGTGGTGTCGTACTCACGCTTGCCGAAGAAGTGACAGATCGAGTTGATGCTCCACGTGACGTGGTGAAGCATGAATATGCGGGCCAGCGATCCCCATAGGAACGCGGTGAGCGCGCCGGTAGCCGTGCCAGTGAACGCGAACCCGAGGACCGGCGGCAACGTGAAGGTAAGTAGCGTCAGCCATGGGAACGCCCGGTCGATCTTTTTGATCATCGGGTCGCGCATCAGGTCCGGAGCCCACCGGTTGCGATCCGTCTCCTCGTCGTCGAAGAACCAGCCCATGTGGGCGTGCCACAGGCCTTTGAGGACCCCTCTGATCCCCGGACCTTCGTCGAGGTGGGGAGAGTGCGGATCACCTTGTTGATCGGAGTGCGCGTGGTGCCTGCGATGATCGGCCACCCATTCGATGATCGATCCCTGCACGGACATGGACCCTGCGACGGCGAGCACTGCCTCGAACGAGCGCGTGGGCCGGAAGCTCTTGTGTGTGAAGTAACGGTGGAAGCCGACCGTGACTCCCATGCCGGTGAAGACGTATATCACTGCGAAGATGCCGGCGTCGACCGCACTCAGCCCCGTACCCCAGAGGGTCGCCACGGCCAGTGCGAAACCGATGAACGGCACGATCGTTACGACCAGCACCAAGCGCCGTTGGAGTCGCAGCTTGGCCGGATGCACGGGGCGGACGCCCGGCACCTCCGCAACTGGTGAGGATGGCTGGTCGAGCAGGGTCTGGCTCACGTGAAGCTCCTTCGTGTCTGGTTACGCTACCGTAGCCTACCGTACCGTAAGTAGGGGGTGTAAGCCGACGGGTGTGGCCCGGCGGTACTCTCCCGGCCATGGACTGGGTGAGGAAAGGGTGGCCCGCCCTCGCCCTCGTCCTACTACTGATCGCAGGGGCCGCAGCTCTCCTCTCGCAGCAGGGGGAGGAACCCCGTTCTCTCTCCGAGCAGGCCTGCGCTCTCGAGAACCGTTTGGACATCTTGCAGCGAGGGGTGCACGAGTCGCGCTCGGGCGAGATCCTCTTGGCGACGCGGTCCGGAGTCTTCCTCGATCCCCGGGATGTCCGGGGCGGGCCGTCCGGGCTAGACCCCTCTCTCGCCTCTGTTCCGATCGTGTTCTTCGCCCCGGGGCGGGTGGACGTGGCGGGCTTCACTGGGAGCTCTGCCACTCATGCAGATGTGGCACCTACCTTGGCGAGCTTGCTGAAGGGGTCGGTCAGCGCCGACGGAACCCCGCTGCCCGAGGTCGGCAGGATCGACGCGCGCAGCCTGCGACGCCCGAGTCCCCGGCTGGTGCTGACGGTGGTGTGGCAAGGAGGGGGGTGGAACGTGCTCGAGCAATGGCCGGGCGACTGGCCCAACCTCCTACGGATGATCGAGGGAGGCGTCGCCTACGAAGGCAGAGCTGGGACGCTCGGGCTCGGGCCGGCCGTTGCTGCAGCGACGCTGGCGACGGGGAGGTGGCCTGCGACCCACGGGATCACCGACGAGATCATCCGTCGCAGCGATGGGACCATCGACCAAGTCTCGCTCGACGGCGGGCATGCCCCCCCGGGCTTGCTGGCGGTTCCCCTCTACGAGCGCTGGCAGCGTCAACAGGAAGAAGCCCTGACCGGGTCGGTCCAGGCGGCCGATGCCGTGCTCGACATCACTTCCGGGGACTGGGGAGCCGACCGCATCCCCGATCTGTTGACCGTCGTCGATGACGCGATCGCGTTAGCCGGAGCGGCGCACGGCGTGGATTCGGAGCAGACGAACGAGGCCGTGACGGGAGCCGACCGCCGCCTGGGCCGGCTGCTCGGCGTTCTCGATGAGGTGGTAGGGGAGGGTAGATACGTGGTCGCGCTGACTGCCGACGGGGGGCATCCGCTCGATCCCGAGGACGTTCCTTCGGTGGCGATCGATCCGGAGCGTGTGCGAGGAGTCTTGGACGACGCCTTCGGCCCGGTCGTCGAGGCCGTCACTCCTACCCAGGTGTTCCTGCAGAGAGATCTCCCGGAGGGGGTAACTTCCGACGTCATCGCCGGTCATCTCGCCGGCTTGAAGGTGGGCGACGTCACCGAGCGGCGTCTTCCCGGCGACATCGGCGCGTCCCATCTCTTCGATCTCGCCGCACCCCGGGAGCAGATCGGCCGGCTGCAGTGCCGGGCGTCGGCAGAGTGACGTCCTTCGTGGCAGAGAGAACCCGTCGCGGGCCTACCGGTCCCTCTGCGAACCCCGCGCTCCTGGTCCTCACCACGCTGGTGATCGCCGTCGCGTTCTCCTGGACCTTCTTCATCAATCCGAACCGCCCTCCTCCCCGCGAGGATCTCGCGTATTACACCTGGCGAACCGAGGCCTTGATCGCGAACGACGCTCCCGAGTTGTTGGGAATAACGGGCCCGCTCGACATGTATTCGAATGGGTACCGTGTTGCCACTCCCGTCACGCTCGCGATCCTGCGCCAGACAACGGGGATCTCCTTTCTGAAGCCGACCATCTTGCTGACCGTTGGGCTGCGCATCGTCATCCCACTGCTGTTGGCGGGCTTCGCGTACAAGCACCTGCGCGATCCCCTTGCTTGGCACGCCGTAGCTCTTAGCTCTGCCGGCATGCTCCTGTTCCCTCCGTTCGCCGGTTACATCGACAACATGTTCGCGTTGGCGGTACTGGCCGCGTCGCTGTTCTTGCTCGATTCCGTACGAACGACTTGGCGCGCACGTTTCTGTTTCATCACGCTTCTCTTCGTCGTCGGGATCACACATCCCACGACGTTGGTCATCTTCATCGGCGTACTTTGTATCGCGGCGTTCTTGAGGTTTCTCGTAGAAGATGAAGATCGCTCCAGAGTCGTCGCGGAAGAAGTTTGGGTCGTGGGTGCAGGGCTGCTTTCGCTCGTGGTCACCTACGTCGCGTGGAAGGGAGGGTTGTGGGGACCTTCCGCTTCTCCGGGCGACGCGGCCTTGCCACCGCCTGCGCCGGCCTCGTTCTTCAAGCGGAGGCTCACCGACTGGATAGGAGTGATGCGTCCTGTATTGAACCTTCCGCTTGTTCTCTTCGGAGCGGCCGGATCGCTCGCCGCAGGCCGAAAGGCTCTTCAGAACGACATGGTACGGATGACGGTCGCATGGCTGACCCCGCTGGTCGGCGTCCTGGGACTCTTAGTCGGCGCCGCTTATCCGTACTACCGGTTCTTCAACACGACCTTGGCGTGGGTGTTGCTTGCCGCATTGGGCGTTTACTACTGCTTGCGTTTCGCACTTGATCGGACGGCAGCATCGCGTAACGTGTCGCTCTTGCTGGTTCCCGCACTTGCTCTTCTCGTCTTGTCGAATCTGTTCGTCGGGTATCGAGCGACCGAGTGGAACGATCCTCGCGACGCCTGGGTCACTCCGGAGGAGCGGGTGGAGCTCGATGCCGTCAGGACCCGGCTGGGGGACGATCCATCCCGACCGGTGATCTTCGTGGTGAGTACCGACGCGACCGAAGACGTGCGCATCTATGGTTTCGCTAAGCGAGCCGGGAACGTGACTCGCTACGCGATCGCGGGACCTGCGCAACCGAGCGCGAGCTATTACCTCGGATCGTTCAGCGATCTCTCCGCGGGTAAACCATCGGCCGGTACGAGCGACTACTACCGCTCGCTCTCTGCATCATCTCTCGATGATGTAGCGGGCATCCTCGAGGACGATAAGAGCGAGCCGCTCTTCGTGGTGCTCTCTACCTTCAATACCGATGAGGCGCTCGAGCGAGTGCCCGCGAACCGAACCACCTGGGTAGTGCAAGGCCCGGTCGTTGACTCCGGCGGGGTGTCCGGTGACGCACGCGCGCCGGACCCCGAGGGCCCCTCCGAGGTGGCCGGCGGACTGCGTTTCCTCGCCACCGCTCTGGTGCTGCTGCTCCTGCTGGGTACGGGTTGGCCGGCGGCCGGGGCGATCGGCTCGTCCCGCCGAGAGGAACCTGTACCGGGCGACCTCGGCCTGCCGGTCTTGCTCGGTCTCGTGCCGGCGCTCGCTCTGGGTCTATTGGCCATCTCGGGTACGGCTGTGTTGGCGGTCACGAGGGCTCCTATGTCGCCGGGGCTGGCCTGGATATCGGTCCTGCTGGCCGCCGCCATCGGTTTGCTCATCAGAGGGCGGAGCATCCCCTCCTCACGTGTGGAACACCGGTAGCGTGGCGTCCGTGTCGAACAGCCCGGGTCCTGAGACCCCTTCCGACCCGCCTGTCGATCGGCTCCGCCACGGGGTCCTGAGGCGCCTGCCCGCTTCGGGCCGGGGTAGGACCGACGACAGGCTGTGGATGCTGGCCTTGGGCGCGCTCGTCGTCGGGGTGGCCGCGTTCGCCACGACGACCTTGCAGGGGGGCGTCATCGCTCTGTGGGCCTTCGTCGTGATGGCGGTCGCGCTGGCGCTGGTGCTTCCATTGCCGTGGGCGCTCGTTTCACCGTTGTTCGCCGGGGTGGCGGGGTGGTTGGTCGACATGCTGCCGTTGCTGATCCTGGCCGGATGGACGGCGGTATCGCTTCGGTGGCTCTGGAGTCTGCTCCGTGAGCGCCGGTGGCCGCGCGGCGGTAAGTGGGTAGCGATCCCGCTGTTCCTCCTCTTCTGGACCGGCCTCGGCGTCGTGGTCGTTTCGTCTCTCGACCTCAGGCATTTCTTGTTGTTGCTCGGCATCCAGTTCGTCATCACGGCAGCTCTCCTGACCGTGGTCGACTCGCTTCGCTCGTTGTCGGACAGGGCGCAGGTAGCCTCCGGCCTCGTTGCTTTCATCATCGTTCTGTCCGGGGTGGTGCTCCTCCAGTGGCTGGGAGTGAACATCCAGAGTTTGCAGAACACGGAGGTTCGCCACCGTGTCGAAGCTGCTTACGGGCTCGACGCGTTTCCCAATGCGATCGGGATGATCAAGTACGCGCGCTCCAAGAACGCAGGGGTCGTGGAGCTCGAGCGTAAGTTGCAAGATGTGAAGGCCTCTGAGCCCGGGCTCCCCGACTTCGACGTCTTTCGTCCGAAATTCAGGGCATACGAGAACAGCCTTGTAGTCCGCTTCCGGGGTTCGGCGCGCGACCATGCAGCCCTCCTCGGCGAGGCGGGGATCGAGCTGGCTTACGACAATGTTGGCCTGGCGGCGGCGAACACCGTTCCTCGATTGAGATCGTTGCCCCGTAACGCCCTCACTTACGCTGGTGCCTGTGCGGCCGTGTTGCCGTTCGCTTTCTTTCTGATGTGGACGGGCGCAACCCGTCGCCGCCAGCTCGGACGGCTCGGCGTTGCGGCGTGCCTGTTCGGTGTGGCTTTCTCGCTGGCACGAGGCGCTTGGGTCGCCGTGCTGGTCGGCTTCGCCTACCTGTGGCTCGATGGGAAGATCGCGAGGCGATTAAAACTCGAGTACATCGCCGCATTCATGCTCATGGCGCTGGTTATCACCGGGGTTTTCTTCTCTCTTTACCGTGTCGATCCACTAAGCGGCCGCGCGGGGGGTGGAGCAAGCGTTTCAACGCGCGCCGATCTCTATACCGACACGCTCGGGTTCCTCAAGAGCAAGCATCTGTTCTTAGGTTACGGAACAGCGCAGCCGCGTACAGAGTCGGGCACCGTGCGGGAAGGTGAAGGACAGCGCTACGTTCCCCGCGCCGGCACCCACTCGACCTATCTCAACTATCTCTTCAGGACGGGTCTGCCAGGTGCGGCCGCGATCGTGGCGCTTTATCTGCTGGCCGGATTGCATGCGAGGGCTGCGGCGCGGGTACGTGAGGGCGACGAACGTATCTTCGCCACGATGGCGGCGACGTCGGTCGCTATAACCGGCGCGCACGCGGTCATCCTTTCCCTCTACGTAGAGCCGACCTACACGCTGACGGTGGCCCTGATCCTTGGTCTTGCGATGGCGGGTAACGACCGGCTTCCGTCATCGATCCTCCCGTGGAAGGCGCGCGGTTGAGCGAAACAGGTCGACCCGCAGAGCCCGGCCTGTCCGAGGACGCGAGAGCCGACGTGCGGGTCGTCGCCAAGGGCGGAGCGGTGCAGATAGCCGGTCAGATCTCGCAGCGGAGCCTCTCCTTCGTCTTCGGGGCTGCTTTCGTCCGGTTGTTGAGTCCCGGCGCCTACGGCCTATATCGCCTTGTGGCCCAGGTCGCCGCCAACCTGTCTCAGGTCGGGCTGCTGGGGCTCAACTACGCCACGATGAGGTTCGTCGCCCGGGCGCGCGCCGCCGGGAAGCCGGAGCGGGTGAAGGGCGCCATCGTCATCGGGGTCGTCGGTGTCCTCACCATGTCTCTGCTGGTGATGGCGGCGGTGCTCCTCTTCCCAGAGAAGATCGCATGGGTCTTCGAGAGGGAGGACCCGGTGCAGCGTGACCGGCTCGCCGATCTCTTGTGGGTGGCTGCGTTCTACGTACCACTGTTCGCGATGTTGCAGGTGCTGCGTTACGCGACGCAGGCTTACAAGACGATGGTCCCGTCGGTCATCGCCGGGAACATCGTCCAACCGGTAGTCCGTTTCGTCTTCGGTATCTCGGCCCTGGCTCTCGGCTTCGGGGTCACCGGAGCCGTCGTGTCCCTCAACATCTCGGTCGCCGTAGCGATCGTCCTGATCGCCTTCTATCTCCGACGGCTCATGACCGAGCAGGAGAGGACGGCGCAGGCGGAGCGCGAGGTGGGCCCGATGTTTCGGTTCGCGGTACCGCAGATGGGCGCATCCCTCCTGGGCGTTCAGACCCTGGGACTAGGCTTGCTCATCCTCGGGGCCTTCAGCTCGGATTTCGAGGTGGGTCTGTTCGGCATCGCGCTGTCGTTGCAGGGGCCCGGAACCGTATTCCTGGGCGGCATCGTGAACATCTGGGCGCCGGTCGTATCGGATCTTCATGAGCGCGGCGAGATAGACAGATTGCGCTCGCTCTACCAACTCATCAACCGATGGATAGCGACCTTCTCGTTCCCGGTGTTCGTAGCATTGCTGATCGTCCCGGATGTCTTCGTGTGGTTCTACGGTGAAAAAGCTGCCGGGGCCGCGCCGGTAGTGATGGTCCTTGCCATCGGCAACATCTTCTACACGGGTACCGGTCCAACCGGATACGTGATCTCGATGACGGGTCACCCCGGCGTGAACTTCATCAACTCTGCCGTGGGCGTGGTGTTGTACATAGCGCTAGGTGTGTGGCTCGTCCCTCAACACGGGGCTCTCGGGATGGCGGTGGTGGATTCGATCGTGACGGCCATCATCAATACGGTTCGTGTAATCGAGGCGTACTTCCTCGTCGGCGTGCAGCCCTTCGGCCGGACGTTCTACAAGCCGGTCGTCGCCACGATCGGAGCGGCCCTCGTGCTGCTGGGATGGACGCTGCTGCCCGTGGAAAGCTTGCTATTCGATGCCGGTGGCCTGGTGGTGGCGACCCTTGCGTATCTCTTCTTCCTGAAGCTCCTCGGGCTGGACGAGGAGGAGAAGATCGTGTTGAACCGGATCAAGAAGCGCGCTTTCAAACGAGGCGGGAACAAGGCGGCGACGGCTTCGGACGACACCTAGGATGGATCGGTGCCGGTAGATAAGAAAGCCATCCGCAAGAGCCTCCGCACGAACTTCAACCCTGGGCCGCGCGACTATCTCAACCGTGCGTTGCTGCGGGGGCGTCAGGCGGTGCACCTCCCGGGCCTTCTGACCGGTGGCGAGCCGGACAGGCCGGTATTCATCATCGGAGCGCCTCGCTCCGGTACCTCGCTCCTCTACGCGGTTCTGCGGGCATCCTCGCGTCTTGCTCACTGGCCGGGAGAAGCCCATGAGGTATGGGAGGCGGATTTCCATCCGGCACTCACCGGGTGGACCTCGAATGTGCTGACGGCTGAAGATGCGTCCGGACCCGAGGCGGAGAGGATCAAGCGGTCCTTCTATCTGGTGACGGGCGGCCGCCGGCGGCTGATCGACAAGACCCCGCGCAACTCTCTGCGAGTGCCGTTCATCGACGCGCTCTTCCCCGAGGCTCGCTTCGTGTACCTGCAGCGCGACGGCCGCGAGAACATCAACTCGCTGATCAACGCATGGCGCACGCCCCGCTATCGCACCTATCGGTTGCCCGAGCCGCATTCGATCCCCGGAGTGGATCCCGCATGGTGGAAGTTCGTTCTCTATCCCGGTTGGCACGAGGACGCGGCGGGTCCTCTAGAGGTCGTATGCGCCAAACAATGGCTGAAGTGCAACGACGCGGCGCTCGACGCATCTCGAGCCGTAGGGCTCGATCGTTGGGTCGAAGTGCGTTACGAGCAGCTGATCGACGACCCCGTCTCGGAGGTGAAGCGTCTGGTGGAGTTCTTAGGACTGCCCTACGGGGACCGGGTGAAACAGAAGGCCGCCGATGTGAGAACCAAACCGGTGAACGTCGTTACCCCTGTAGAGGCGGGGAAGTGGCGGCACGAGAATCCCGATGAGATAGCAGCGGTGCTTCCGCTGATCGAACCGACGATGAATGCCATGGGGTATGAGCTCGATGAGAACTGAAGTCTTCGACGTCGACGCTTCCGCGCGCAGGTTCATCGACCTGACGACGATGATCGACGATTGGCTCGAGGATGAAGACGGGCTGGTCAACATCTTCGTTCCGCACGCTACTGCCGGTCTCGCCGTCATCGAGACCGGGTCGGGAACCGAGAGCGACCTCCACGAGGCGATCGATCGCCTGCTGCCGCGCGAGGACATCTACACCCATGCACACGGCAGCAAGGGTCACGGGGCCGACCACGTCCTTCCGGCCTTCCTGAGTCCGTCGCTGACGATCCCGGTGACCGAAGGCAAGATGACGCTGGGCACATGGCAGAGCGTCGTCTTCGTAGACCTGAATGTAGACAACCCCCACCGCCAAATCCGCCTCAGCCTCCTTGGTTGACCGACCCCACGCCTGACTACCGATTCCAATGAAGGCCCTCCGGGGACGCACCCCTGCGCTCACGCTGTTCTCCGGTGGATGCGGGACCGAGTGGGCTCTTTTGGAGCGGAAGCGGTCCCCTCGGGGGCCGAGTGGTTCCGTTGGAGAGTCTTACCTGATCCTTCCCACGGGGATGCCTCGGCGCGCCAGTGCGGCGGTCAGCTTGGCGGTCTTGCCGGGGGACGGGTAGCGGCGTTCGTAGCCCAGTTCCGAGAGCAGGTCTCCGGCTACTGCTTCGAACATCTCCACGTGGCCCGGCTTCATGTCTTCCTGCCACGAGCTCATACCTTTGCGACCGGCCGCCTCGGGTGAATAGTTGTGCGTGGGCTTGGCAACGACACCTTTGCTCTGAGCGTTTTTGTCGAGCATCACCGGATCAAAGTCGAGATCGAGGAAATCGCAGATGTCGTGCAGCTCTCCCTCGGGATCCTCCGCAAGGTCTTCGCTGCGGATCTCGAGATAGCGTCCGCGCTCGAGTGTCCTGCCCCTAGCGATACCGGCGCGCACCCGGCGCGCCCATAGCTCCGCGACACCGGCCACCGTGCGCGGTCCGAAGTTCACGTGTGAATACGAGAGCGCGACGTTCCGCCCGTCCCTGATGACGTGCACGAAACGAGCCTCCGGGAACAGGCGCGCGAGGAGATCGATGTGCTCGACGTAGCGGGGAGTTTTGTCACCCCACCGGCTGGCGCTGTGGTGTGCCGCGTAAGCTTCGAAGGGGGCGGTCACGGCGCGCCGGTAGGGGATGGGACCGGAAAACGTTCCATCGAGGCGACGACGCACCTCTTCGATCGGCAGCTCCCACAAACGGAAGCGTTCGTGTGCCTCGAGCGCGTCGAGGAATGCGGCCGGGTCGACCTCGTCAGCGGTGTGAAGCTCGGTGATGAAACGAGATTCCGGCGGCACGGCCAACTGTGGATGGGCATTCAAGGCGAGACGCAGGAAAGTGGTCCCCGAGCGGGCGGACGCGACTATGAAGAACGGCGCGCCGGTGGCCGGACTGCCGGAGGCCACGGTCTAGAGGTAGCCGAGATCGCGCAGGTGCTGCTCGACTACGGCTTCCTCGTCACCGGTCATGCCGGACTCTGCGACCACCTCGGTGGTGCGTACCTCGGCGATGAACTCCTCGAGGGGGCGAGCCACCTCTGGGTAGCGGGAATAGACGTTGTGTTTCTCGTCGGGTCCTGATGAGCCGTTCAGTTTGTAGAGAGAGGGTTTGCCGCCGCCCGGCTGCAGGAGCTTCCAGTCGGCAACCCTGGCTCCTTCGATGCGATTGCCTTCGAGCTTGACCCCAACGGCCTCCATGTATGCCGGCTCTTCGGGGAGTGACCCGCCCTCGATCAGCGGCCTGACACTGCGGCCGTCCACCTCGTTGGGCAGTGCCACCCCGCAGAGATCGGCGAGGGTGGGATAGAGGTCGACGTGGCGGATCTGATCCTCGACGGTTGCCTGAGAGACCCCGGGACCCGAGATGATCAGCGGGACGCGCACGAGGTGCTCCCACAATGCGAAGCCGTGCCCCACAACCAGGCCGGAGAGTTTCTTGTCCAGCCACGGCGCGTACTTGGCGGTTTTGAACTTCTTGCGCCCTTTGCGCGCGGCGCGGAGCATCTTCTGTTCCCACGGCGTGTCGGGGTAGTCCTCACCGTGGTCACCGGTGATGACGACGATCGTGTTGTCGCCGACTGCGTCGAACACCGGCTGGAGCCATTCATCCGAGGCGGCGACAGCCGCTTCGTAGCCAGATTTATCCCAGCGCTTGGTGAAGTCGGGCGGAGCACGGTAAGGACGGTGCACCTCCCAGGTGTGCAGCAGCATGAACCACGGTTCGACGTAGGAATGCATCCGCTCGATGACTTCCTCTCGCCAGTTGAAGAAAGCCACCTTGTAGCCCTGGCGATGGCGGGCGTCCTCGAACCCGCGTAGTACGCCCGTTGCGGGGAGCAGCGGGCCCGTCACTTCGGCGTGGGTTCGGTATCCGGCCGCGGAGAAGGCTTCTGCCATCGTCGCGATGCTCTTCGAGAGCTGATAACCCTGGAGTCCTCGGACCCCGTGCTTCGGCGGATAGCAGCCGGTCAGGATCGAGGAGAACGAGGGAGTGGTCGATGTGGTGGTCGAGACGCACTGTAGGAAGCTCGCTCCGGAGGAGGCGTAATGATCGAAGTTGGGGGTCTGGATGCGGTCGCCTAACACGGCATCGGCTCGGAGCGAATCGATGGCCAGCAGGAGTACGTTCGGCGCGGTCACACAGGTCTCCGTCGGTAGGGAACTGGTCGAGGTGCCATCTTATCCAGTGGCCCATCCTCGCTTACCGAGCGGCAGTGGCAGACTCGTACGCCCATGACAGACCAGCTCCCCGTGATCGACATCCTCGGCATCCCCGTCGTGAAGGCTTCTCCAAGCCAAGCGCTCGGCGCGGTAGAGAGGGCAGCAGAGGAAGCGTCCCCTGCCCTCGTCGCCTATGTGAACGCGCACACGCTGAACCTGGCCCACGAGGATCCCGAGTACCGATCCCTGCTGGCAGGCGCAGCGTTGGTGCTCAACGACGGCGTCGGAGTGGGGCTTGCCGCTCGGATGAAAGGTGATCGCTTCCCGGCGAACCTCAACGGCAGCGACTTCAACCCGAGGATCCTCGAGCTGGCGGCGCGCCGGGCATGGCCGGTGTTCTTCCTGGGGGCCGAGCCGGGGATCGCCGAACAGGCGGCGCGTCGGCTCAGGGAGCGCGTCCCCGGTTTAGTGGTGGCGGGAACACGTGATGGCTATTTCTCTCGCTCGGAAGATGCCGCGGTAGCTAATGCCATCGCTGCCAGCGGCGCCAAGGTCGTCATGGTGGCGATGGGCAACCCGCTGCAGGAGCGCTGGTTGGTAGCGAATCTCGCAGCCACGGGTGCTCGTCTCGGGGTGGGGGTAGGGGCTTTCTTCGATTTCGCAGCAGAAAAGGTGGCGCGGGCACCGGCGTGGCTCAACAACATCGGCCTCGAATGGGTTTGGCGGTTGGTGCAGGAGCCCGGTCGGCTGTGGCGCCGCTACGTGGTCGGGAACCCCGTTTTCCTGTGGCGCGCGGCCCGTGACGCGATCAAGAGCAGGACCCGCTAAACGCCGCCGCCGGGCATCTTCGGTCTGGAGTGGTGAGGGTTCACCCGGGTATGGTCTTAAGCACGATGCCGTGGGGGTCGCGGCACGAGAGGTGATTCCGATGAGTCCAACCCGGCGCAGGTTCTTAGGTGGATCTTTGGCGGCCGTTGCAGTGGCCGTGTTCAGGGGCGCGCCCGGACTAGCGAAGAAGCGAAATCCACCTCCTCTCTTCTACGAGGGATTCCGGAGATCAGACCGAGAGGGTTGGGGATGGCCCTGGTTCAATCAGCGCTACGGCCGTCATTGGGTCATCAAGGATCGTCGGGGGATCTATCGCCTGCCTCCCTCGGATAACGGACCCTTCTTCACGCACTACCGGCCGGCGCCCCTTCTCGTGATCGACCACGATGTCGCGAACGTCAGTCTCAGCGGCACCTTCTCTATGTCGAACCGCACCGCGCGCGTCGGTTTCGTCGCCAGGGCCCTCGGCTACTCAGACTTCTACGCGATCTATGTCGGAGCTGGGGATCGTCTAAGAGTGGCGCGCTGCGGGCATCACAGTCAGAAGATGCTGAGGAAGGTGCGCTATCGGGTCGAGCCCAACCGCCGCTTCCATATGAAAGCGCGCGTGACCGGGTCGGGACCCGTGCGGATCAGGGCCAAGGTGTGGCCGGCGGGGCAACCCGAACCGCGCTCTTGGATGATCGATGTGCAGGACTCGTCGTCTGACGCCTATGTCGGCGCGGGACCGTTCGGCATCTTCACCGGTCATGCCGTGAACAAGAAGAGGGCCGTCATCAGGGTGGCCGAGTTCGTAGCCCGGTCGTCGAGCCGTCCAAGGAAGACCACGCCGGTGATCACGTATTCGCTCGTGGGTCCGGTCCACGGTTACGGATCCGGTAAGAGGGTCCGCGCCGTTGCCCAGACCCTCATACCTGCAAAGGTCAGTTTCCGCTTGGGCCCCGAGCCGACGCTGACCCAGGATGTGGTGGAGGTGCCGGCGGGGCGATCCGACAACCGCGCCCGGACGGCCCGCGCCGAGCTGGCTCTGGCCTTGTTCGGAACCTCCAACCTCGTGTACTGGCAGCCGGTGGCAACGAGATCCGGTATCTCTGTCGCCGGTCCCGTGTCCAGTTTCAGGACTCCCCCCGCCCCCGGATTGCCCGTGCGTTTCGCGTTCGGATCCTGTACGCGCTTCCCGCCTTCCCCGAGGCGCTCGTTCGAGCAGGCTCGCAAGCTGGTGCCGGACTTCTATCTCCATCAAGGAGACTTCGGATACGCCACCCACCAGGCGCTGTATCACGCGGCCGACAGCTATCAGGATGTTTGGACCCGCATGTTGCTCGACCGGCATCTCTCCGCGATGACCCGTGAGGTCCCGATCGGCCTCTTCCAGGATGATGAGGACTACGGGCGTGACGGAGCGCACCGGTCCTCGCTCAGGCGATTCACGATGCGCGCGTGGGACGAGATGACGGCAAATCCACCCGGCCCTTATTTCTCTTTCAGGCACGGAGACGTCGTGGTCTTCAAGATCGACTGCAGACGTTTCTCGACCGGCAAGGATGTCGCCGAGGACCACCGGTCCAAGTTGGGGAGCGAGCAGAAGAAATGGTTGCTCGACGGGATGCTCGCGGCCGCCAACAATGAGTCCGTCAGCTTGATCGTGGTGGCTTCCCCCCAGTCTTTCGGATCGGACAACACTCCCGGCTCGTGGCGGCGCGCTTTCGCTCCGGAATGGAGCGAGTTGATCGATTTCTTCCAGTCCCTCGGCGCACCGGTGCTGATCATCTCTGGAGATGCACACGGTCACCGCCTGCATGAATACCCCCAGAAGAATCTCCAGGCGAACGTGCCGCGCATCGTGGAGTTCACCTCCGCCGGCACCGAGCAGAACAACTGGAACGAGGACCTCGACCAGGACATCCTGATCCACAAGGCCAAGGGCTCGGGCTTCGGGCTGGTCGATCTTGGTGCCGAGCGGACGGTCGGGGACGTGCGCGGCCGGGTGCTCACCTTGTCGGCTATCAGGTCCCAGGACGGCAGCCCCTTCTGGCTGCCCCGGCAGTACCTCGTCGTGAGGAACTTGGGCATCCTGCCCCTGGGCTAGGCGACTCTTCCCGCGGCGACCGGTTCCTCTCGGTGGGTTGTTAGCCTGCTCGGCTGTATGGCACAAACCTCTACGGCTTCGTCCGCTTTCGTCATCGCTACGTACAACCGTCCCGAGGACCTTCGGAAGACGGTCGAGAGTCTCTTGGTCCAAACGGTCCTGCCTGCCGAGCTCTGTATCGTCGATTCCTCGCCGGAGGCTCCTGCCAGAACGCAGATAGAAGCTTTGTGTGCCGACGCGGGACTGCCTCTCGATTACCACCATCCTGCACCTCGCGGCCTGACCATCCAGCGCAACGTCGGTATCGACAGGACGACCGGCGATCCCGTTTTCTTCATCGACGACGACGTCGCCATGTCCCCCGATTGTCACGAACAGGTCCTTGCCGAGTACGCCCGGTGGGGACCGGAGGTGGGCGGCGTGCGCGCTACCCCGGTACGTCCGGCTCGTCCTGCCTTGGGCACGCGCATCTACCGCAAGATCTTCGGGATCGGTGGGTGGTGGCCAGAGTCGTCCGGCAAGGTGCGATCGGGGTTCTACGCGGAGGGCATCTCGGAGTCCGCAGGGGTACGCAAGGTCGAGTACTTCAATGGCTGGTTCATGTCCTACAAGCGGAAAGTCTTCGAGCACGAGCGCTTCGATGAAGCTCTAGCGGGCTACGGATACAAAGAAGACATCGACTTCTCCTATCGGGTGTCGCGCCGCTTCGTCCTGTTGCAGACGCCGAGGGCACGTTGCGATCATCTGAAGAGCCCGTCGGCGCGTCTCAACTCGCACAACCTGCAGCGGATGAACATGGCGAACCAGTTCTATCTCCACCGGAAGCTGATGCCGCAGGATGCCCGTCATAAAGCAGCACTGTGGTGGGCCTGGTTAGGACTGTTCATCCTGAATATCGGCAAGGCGTTTCAGACGGGGGATAGGGGTCTCGTCACCGGGATGCTCGTCGGCGCGCTGGAGCAGGCGCGCGGCAAAGGCCTCATCGATCCGGCAGCGGAGAAGGCCCGTGGCTGAGTCGGGAGGCTTCGTAGGGGACGAACGAGGGGCGAAGAAGCTCGATTACTGGTTCACCGTGCTGGTGACCGACCCCCTGGCCATACCGATCTCGCGCTGGCTCGCGAAACACCGGGTGATGACTCCTGATCAGGTGACGATGCTCGCGCTCGTCTGCGGGGTTCTTGTCTTTCCCGCGTTCGCGTTGGGGCACCGGGCAGGGCTCGCGATCGGCGGGGTGTTGTTCTACCTGGCTTTCGTCTTCGACTGCGTAGACGGGAAACTCGCGCGCGCTACGGGTGTCACGAGCGCGCGCGGGGCGGCACTTGATGCCCTAGCGGACGGGGGACGCCGCGCGGCGGGAGCACTCGGGCTGGTGTTCTTCCTGTGGCGTGCGGACGGGATCGGATCTCCTGGCGGCAAGGTGGACGTTCTCTGGGCGGCCGTCTATGCGGTACTCGCTTACTACTTCATCGAGATCTCCGGTGCCGAGAAGGACCCCGCAGGTACGGGAGTGCGCGGAGCGTGGAGCCAGCGGCTGGCTCGCTACCGCCTGTTGCCCAATCCCGGCATGCCGGATGTCCAGGCGGTCGTCTTCATCTTTGGACCCGTGACGGGGTTGGTCATTCCGGCGCTGGGTGTGGGGATAGCGATGGTCACTATCGCTATCCTGCTGACGGTGAGAAGAAGATTGAGAGCCGCCTCATGAGCAAGGTGCTGTTGCTGGGCATCGACGGGGCCACCTATTCGACGTTGGAACCGGCCTTCGAGGCGGGTCACATGCCGAACTACCGCAAGCTCCTCGAGCGCAGTGCGAGCGGCATCCTCACCTCGACCGTTCCTCCCTACACCCCGCCGGGCTGGACGTCGATCTTCACGGGCGTCAACCCGGGGCGCCACGGCATCTTCGGGTTCACGCTCGGCAACGTCCAACGGAACCGTGGTCTCGTGCGACTCGATCGCGTGCAGGCACCCGCGATCTGGAACGCTGCGAACGCCCAGGGCAAACAGATCGGGCTCTTCAATATCCCGATGACGTATCCTGCACCCGCCGTCGACGGTTTCGCCGTATCGGGCATGCTCACTCCCGAAGGGGGAGGGGTCACGCCGGAGAATTTCACCCATCCTGCAGAGCTCGGCCCGAAGCTGTCGGAGAAGGTCGGCGGCCATTACGAGATCGATATCGAGGTGGACTACGCCGAGGACTGGCGTTCGACGGCGATCATCGAACGCCTGTCGAGAAACCTAGCGGTCAAGCGCAAGGCGCAGGCTTATCTCCTGGAGCAGTATCCCGATCTCCCCATCCTGTTTTCGGTGATCGAGTCCCCCGATCGCTTGATGCACGTCCACTACAAGTACATCGATCCCCGCCAGGAGCACTACAACCGTCCCGAAGCAGCACCGATCAGGGAGCGTGCCTGGACGTTCTTCGATGAGATGGACGAGATGATCGGCGACATGCTCGCTTGGGCGGGCGACGACGGCTATGTCGTCACGATGTCCGACCACGGGTTCGGGCCCAAAGACAAGAGCGTCAACGTGAACACGGCGTTGCGTGAATGGGGTCTTCTGTCGGTGGGAGGCGCCGCCGGCTCGGCGTCGAAGTCCGCCGGATTAAGGAAGCTAGGACGCCGCGCCAAGAAGGTCTTGCCCAAATCGGTCTGGAAGAAAGCGAAGGGGATGGCGCAGGGATCGATCGACTGGTCCCGCACCAGGGCCTTTTCCGCCCCCATCCCCCAACAGGGCATCTACGTGAACCTGAAGGGGCGCGAGCCCAACGGGATCGTCGATCCCGCCGAGTACGAATCGGTACGAGACGAGATCATCGCCCGGTTCTCTGCGTACATCGACCCCGACGACGGTAAGCCCGTCGTCGACCGCATCTACAAGCGCGAGGAGGTCATGTCCGGAGAGCAGGCGGTAGACGCTCCCGACCTCTTCCCGGTGTGCCGCGCCTATTCGTACGAGATGTCCGACGGCCTCTATTCGCCGGGAGTGCTCGACGACTACCGTGACCTGCCGCGCGGTTTCCATCACATGGATGGTGTCTTCGGCATCGCCGGTCCGGGGGTCACACCCAAGGACGGTTTGACGGCGTCGCTCTATGACGTGATGCCGACGGCCCTGTACCTGGCGGGTTTGAAGGTCCCGGAGGTCGACGGCAAGGTCCTTGTTGACTTCTTGCCGAGCACCATGGTTACCGCCGGCCCTCCCGTCATCGAGGCGATGGAGCTTCCGTTGGCGGGAGAAGGGGCGGCCGCCTCGCCTTATTCCGCGGACGAGGAAGCCATGATCGAAGAGTCGCTGCGGAACCTCGGTTACCTGTAAGGACGGGGAGCTTCGTCTAGACGCTTCTTCAAATCGAGGGTCGGGACGGGGCTGCCGCTATCTCCGGTCGGACGGGCTCAGGCTTGTTGAGCTGCAGTGATGTCGTCCACTGCGAAGATCAGCTGGGTCTCGCCCTCGCCCTTATGCGCGACGTAGACCGCCGAGATGTCGACGCCCGCGTTGCTCAGTCGCCGGCAGTAGCTTCCGAACTCGCCCGGCCGGTCGTCGAGGGTAGCCGTCATGACAGGCCGGACCTGGTCGACCTTGTATCCGTTCGCTTTGAGTACCTCGGCGGCATCGTCGCCATCGTCCACCACGATGTGGATGATCCCGCGCTCGAGGTAATGGGATGCGGCGAGGGTCTCGATGTTCACACCGGAGCGCCCTAGTAGTTCCCCGATCTCGGCAAGGAGTCCCGGTCGGGTCTCATCCATGGTGACGATGATCTCTTCGAGCACAAGGAGAATCTACTCCTCGAACAGCGGTTCTGCAGACGGTTGGTCAGTGGGCGCCTTCTGCTTCCGTTACCGCTCGCAGCGTTCGCCACAAGATCCACAGGTCGAGAGAGAGCGACCAGTTCTGGATGTAGAAAAGGTCGTATCGGACGTAGTCGTCGAAAGTCGTCTCGGCGCGCCCAGATACCTGCCACAGCCCCGTCATGCCGGGCTTGACCCTTAGGCGGTTGCGCACCCAGTCGTCGTATTGCTCGACCTCGGATGGGAGCGCCGGCCGGGGCCCGACCAAGCTCATCTCCCCCTTCAACACGTTCCACAACTGCGGGAGCTCGTCGAGCGAGTAGCGGCGGAGGACCTTGCCTGCCTTGGTTACCCGTGGATCCTCCTTGAGCTTGAAGAGCAGTCCCGGCCCCTCGGAGAGATGTTCGAGCTCGGCGCGCCGTTCCTCCGCGT
The DNA here is from genome assembly GCA_051001455.1 of Actinomycetota bacterium. Lineage (GTDB taxonomy): Bacteria > Actinomycetota > CADDZG01 > CADDZG01 > WHSQ01 > JBPCNH01. The sequence goes on along the minus strand of JBPCNH010000004.1, from coordinate 92,452 downwards.
CGGCCACCATCGTCCGGAACTTCCAGCACAAGAACGTCTCGCCCTCTCGTCCGGAACGCACCTGCTTGAAGAAGGCGCCACCGGACGAGTCTTTCTTGATCCACAGTGCCAACCCGAGAAGGAATGGGGACAACAGGAGCAGTCCGATGGCAGATCCGAAGATGTCGAGTGTCCGCTTCATCGCCATCTGCGTGCGGTCCATGCCTGTGCGTCTCACATACAGCAGAGGGACGCCGGCAACCGACTGCACGATCATCCTCGAAGCGAGGAGATCGATCGTCCCGGAGGTGATCTGTAGATCGACATCCACGTCCTGCAGCTGCCAGAACATCTTGTTCAGCTCTTCGGCTTCGAATGCGGTCGCGGCGACGAGGATGAGTCCTGCCCTCTCCCGGGCGATGAGTTCCTTCAGTTCGTGCGGGCCGCCGATGATCTGGTGTCCATCCCCGACCTCGTCGCCGACCGAGCGCGTGGCGTCCACGAATCCGAGGATCTTGTAACCGAGCCACCCCTCTCGCTCCAGTGTCTTCGCGATCGTGCGGGCTTCATGGTTGGCGCCGAGCACGATCGTGCGGGTGACGTCCCCGCCCCTGCGTCGCAGGTAATGGAGCATCTTGCGAACGATCAACCGTTCTCCACCGACCATGATGAGCCCGAGACCGAGCACCGAGAGCGCCCACCCCCGGGCGAGGTTCAGTCTGAAGATCGAGTCGGCGACGAACAGCAGCGCGGTACCGGCGAACACACCGTGGAACACCTGTTTGAACTCGTTGACGGGACTCAGCACCTGGCGCGGTTCGTAGAGTCCGTAGGCCCAGAACAGGAACAGCCAGACCGGAGTGGCCAGAACGGTGATGCCGGTGTAGCTGATGGCCGCGGCGGGTGCTTCACCCCCGAACTCGAACCGGAGGATCGAGGCTATGAAGAGCGCCGCGGAGATGGCCATGCCGTCGACCATGAGGCGAAGCAGGATGCGCTTTGTGCTCTGGCGTTGCAACTTGTTAGGTCCGGGTGCGGGTGTCCTGTGCACCACTTCGGCGGCTTGAGCCAATTCTTCTCCTTCGGCCGTCAGGCCGTTCGATGCTTGGAGTCCTGATGATAGAGCGACGACGACCGATGGCTCGATTTGCTTCCGTGTACAAGGATCCGCTTGACAGCTGTTGCGATCGGTGGCCGCCCGCGCGATGCACGACCCGGCGGCCGCCCCCGTCGAATCACCGAAGACGAGGGACCGGTTAACCGGTTCGCCTTCACTCGTTCTGAGATTCCGGATCGGCTATCCGGACGGACCGGCGCGCGCCAGCACCGGCGCCGGGTCGTAGGGATCGCCGTTGGGCCGGAACCACCTCACGACTCCATGGATCAGGCGGACCCGCCAGTTGTGCTCGTGCACCAGCTTGTGATGGAAACGGCACACAGTGACTAGGTTGTCGAGCTCGGTCGGGCCTAGCGGCCACACCACTATGTGGTGCACATCCACGAAGCGCTTCATGTGGCATCCCGGATGCGTGCAGCGATATTCGTCCCGATGCAGTACAGCACGGCGCAGCCAGCGCGGAACCTGGTAGGACTCGGTCCCCATCGCCACCGTCTTGCCGCCTTCTCCTGTGATCACCGGCTGGATGCGTGCGTCGCAGCACAGCCGCTTGGTTACCGATGGATGGAGCGCAACGTCGAGCCCGGCGATCTCTGCGCAGCGGGTCTTGCTCGTGAGCGCTTCCAGAGGAACGTGCACCAGCACGGTGGCGTGATCGGACTCTCCGGCACCGGCAGACGCCCCCGCCACGAGCATCGTGAGCGCATCGGCGCGCCGGGCTTCGATGTTGGCCGGGTCGTCGACCGGAGACACCGGGACCTCGTCGGCAGCCTTGTCGATCGCCTTGACGAACGCGGCACCCTGCTCCGCGGTCAGCGACCCGTAGACCGACAAGGTCGTGTCGCCTTCCCAGCTCCACTGCAGGAAGCGTCCCCGGTCGGCGCGCTTGGCTTCCCGCGCAGCCTCCCGCCGCTCGAGGTCGGCCTTGTGGCGGATCCACTGCGGCGTCACCCGGCGCGCCCACGAGATCAGCTGTCGCTCCGTCTCGGGGGTGGCGAGGCGCGCCAGCTCGAGCACGCGGTCGAGGTCGAGCCGTCCCGTCCCGAGGGCAGAGGAGATGCGGGGGAGGGACTTCAAGGAATGGCCGGCCTCGATCATCCGCTGCGCCTTGTAGCGAGAGGCGCCGTAGCGGCCCGAGACCCACTGCGCCATGTCCCGGCAGCCGGAGTCCTTCCAGACGTGCCGGCGGTCGAGCTCGGAGATCGTGGCGAGCGCCCGTCGTTGACGGGCCCCGATGGTTACGAATTCCTCATCCAGAGAGGCGACGAGGTCTGCAGGTGCCAGTGCTGCTCACTCCCAGCGGTGGTCCCAGGTTGCGCGGCCCGAGGCCTCAACTATATCGAACATACGTTCGAGAAGTCAAGCGCCCGAAGAGGAAAAACGGCCGACTCGCCGCCCGCGATTCCGGCTCTGAGACAGCCGTATAGAAAAGGGAGAAGCGGTTAGAGGTAGCCGAGGCCTCGGAGGGATTCCTCGATCAAAGCTTCTTCCTCTTGGGAGTACGGCGAGTCCTCGTCCTTGGAGCTGGAGGTCAGCGCCGCGGCCTCTTTCACCGGGCGCGCCTCCAGATGGGCGTCATCGAAGGCCTCGGACATGACCCGGCCGTCGAGGCCGGCCGGAACGCCGAGCCCAGCCTGGTACAGGAGGGTGGGCATCACGTCCATGACCGAGCCGCCGACCTCGGAACCGGACCTGGTTCCCGGCCCCGACACGATCACGATCCCGTCGGGATGGTGGACCCCCCGGGGCAGGTGGCGAAGATCGGTGAAGGGTTTGCGGTGGAAGAGCTCGTCGTCGAGCTCGTAGCGGTGATCACGCAACACCGGCAAGATATCCGGCGCGCCGGCGCTTGCCTCTCCGTGGAAGACCTCCTCCGAACGCCACACCTTGTCGGTGATCGGCTCGCCATCGGGTGCTCTCAGCTCGGTGAACCTGGCGATCAGGTCGTCTTTGATGCTCTCTAGCTCCGCCGGGGGAACGCACCCGAACCGTTCGCGGCCCTCGATATTGACGAACACGCCTTGTTGAGGGATCGGCGATGCGAAAGCTTTCGTTCTCGTCCAGTCCACCGCAGCGAAGGTTTTGCCTTTCGCGTCTCGGGCTATCTTGCGCGGAAGGAAACGCTTGGCGAGCGGGACGAGGCTGCGCGCGGCAGAGGTCTGCATCGCACGTGCGACGGGCTTGATCTTCAGATAGCCCCACTGTTGCAGCAACGCGTTCAGATGAACGCTCACCTCCCACGCGGTGAAGCCGTGATCGGAGCAAACGAGGACACCACCACCGTCGGCCCAGTCCTCCAGCAGGCCGATGATGCGGTCGGTTGCTTCGAAACAGCGGATCACCGCGTCGCGCAGACCGGTTCCCTCGGGTGTCCCGTAGAGAGGATCGCTCGGGTTCATGTAGCGGTAATAGACGTGCTGCAGCCTGTCGGGAGCTTCCATCACGGTGAAGAGGACGTCGATGGGATGAAGGTCGAGCAGGCCACGGAGCACCTTCTCGCGCTGCTCTATCGACGCAAGGGCCCTTTCGGCGAGGGAGGCATCACGCCAGTCCTGCTCGTAGTTCGCGGAGACATCGACGATGTATCCCGGTGCCCATTCGAGGATCTTTCCCTCGAGTGCCTCGGGATACGCGAAGCCCTTCAAGCGCTCCCCGTAACCGGGCGTCATCATCCCCGAGACCATCCACCCGTCGAGAGGGCGCGGTGGATACGTGAGCGGCAGGTTGTAGACCCCCACGCGGGCTCCCTGATCGTTGGCGATCTCCCACAGGGTCGGAGCCTTGATCTTGCCGGAGTGCATCAGCTCCTGGCGATCCGATTGAGCGTTGCCCTCGAGGAACCCGTAGACGCCGTGCCGCCCGGGGTTGACGCCCGTCACCGCCGAGGTCCACGCGGGTGGGGTGTAGGTGGGGACCGTCGAGGTGAGGGTCCCCGAGGCGCCTCGTTCTCGCAGCTGGCCCAATCTCGGCATCACCCCCGCCGAGATCATGGGATCGAGAAGGTGCCACGCCGCTCCATCCAATCCGATGACCACCGCTTTGTTCATCGGGCCATCCTAAGGAGGAATCCGGACTCCGCTATTCGGGCCAGATCCGCTCGACGAGAGCGGTCGCCGCCGCGTGATCGAGGTTCGCTTCCTCGAGGATGGTGAACCGACCCGGGCGCGTCTGCGGCGCCTCGAGCAGCACGTGCGCCACCTCGTCCTTGGAGAAGCCCAAGGACCGCGGATGATCGGGAAGACCCAATCGCTGCAGCCTCTGTCGGAATGCCGTGGTGTCCTCACCGTAGAGAGCGACCGAGAAGATGCACCCGAAGGCGACCTGGGCGCCGTGCAGCGCGCGGCTGCCATGCAGATGATCGATGGCATGAGAGATCTCGTGCTCACCGCCGGAGGCAGGACGCGACGTACCGGACTGGATCATCGCCATCCCGGACAAGACGAGAGAGTTCGCGAGCGTGCGCAGGAACGCCGGGTCCGCGGACTTGCCGACGGGATCGTCGTCGAGGAAGGGCTCGATCGCGGTGAATGCTTCGGTGGAGAGATCCCAGGCGCGTGGATCGACCTCTTCGTGGCCGCGCTCGGCTGCGAGCGCCCAGTCTCTGAGCGCCAGTGGATTGGCGAGGAGATCACCGATCCCTGCGGCAACGGTCGGAGCCGGCGCGCCGATCAGTGTCGGTATCGATAGATACACGAAGCGGGGTGGGATCGCACCGATGCTCTCGGCGCGCCCGCCGGGTCCCGGGACGACGGCGACGGGGGAACAGATCCCGTCGTGTGAGAGTTGCGTGGGGACGGCGATCACGATGAGCCCCGCCCGGGCGGCGGCGAGCTTCCCGAGGTCGAGGCTGCGGCCCCCCCCGACCGCGATCACGGCATCGGCTCCGGCCTGCTTGGCCCTGGTGCCGAGGTCTACGGCCCACGCTTGGTCGGCTGCGCCGACCGGGGTTGCCGGAGGTCCTACGCCCTCGATCCCGGCAGCGAGGCGGGCGCCGTGGACCGATGCGACGACGAGCGGTGACTCGATCCCCGACCTTGCTATCTGCTGTGCAAGGTCTTTCGCCGCGTCGTCCTCATCACCCTCGTCGTAGACGAACAGTTCGGGTAGGTCCATCGGGGTGAGGGCTAGCGCCCCACTAGAAGTGGCGCTCGAGGACCCGCTCGGCGGCCCGCAGGTCTTCGGGTGTGTCGACCTCGGCATATTCGCCAGCGGCTACCTGGGCTGCCCGGGCGTCGACGTGACCGGTCATCATGTTGTAGATGTCCTCGTAGTAGAGGCCGGTTCGAGCTTGCCATTGCATCTCGTTACAGATATCCGAGTAGACGCGGTGGGCGCGCCCTCTGAGCAACGAAACCCCGGTGTACTCACCGTGACTCCGGGCCATCTTCAGGTCTTTGGATACCCCGAGTACGCGGTTCCCGTCGAGATGGACACGCATGTCTTCCATGTCGAGACGATCTCTTTTCTGCACGGCTAGAACGAGGTCGCCCGCGGTCTCGATGACGCGCCGGTACACCTCGGGATGAGTGACGATGTCGGAGTTGACGACCATCAGGTCGAACCCCGGTGATTGATCGACGGCCACGCGGACCGAGTGGAAGTTCCCCCAAGAGGCGTAGCGCATGTTGCGCACGAAGGTCAGGTTGTCCGATCCCCAACGTTCGGTCACGTAGGTCTCGACCTCGCCGGGGCGGTGCCCGGTGACGACGAGCAGATCTTCGACCTCGGCCTCCTTGAGTCCGTCGATCAGATACTGCAGCAGAGGCCCTTTTTCCCCCACGGGTTTCAGGGTCTTCGGGGTGTCCCCGCCCATGCGAACACCTCGCCCCGCGGCGAGGAGAGCGGCTCTCACTCTTGCCACGACACCTCCAGCACCAAGTCCTCCTTCAACGGTCTCTCCCATACCAGCGTGTCACCGTCCCGCGTCCAACCTTTGGCGCGTACATCCGAGGCGCCGTCCGGCAGGGATAACCGAACGATCATGTTCTCGGGTCGCACCTTCGGTTGATGCTGGACCTGGAGACGATAGACGCTTCGTCCGTCTTTCGTCCGAACTACAGACGGCACACGGTAATCGAACCGCAGCGTTCCCTCGGTTGCCGGAGGGATCTGCAGGGTCCCGCTCCATACCCTCTTGCCCCGCTCCATGTGCGTGGCCGGGATGTCGCCGTTCCACGCCGCCGGAGCGGGTGAGTCGATCCTCGTGACGCCGGCACCGATCTCCCATCCCAGCAGCTCCGCGTCGCCCTGCACGTAGAGGTTCAGCATCGGTCTGTGGGTGGGGCAGACGGTCGAGCTGCAGGCGCGCCTCGATTGGGTGTCGCCCATCGAGTAACGGGGTTGGGGGAGGAAGACCCCGTTGTGGACCCTCATCTCGGTGGATGTGATCGCGTCGCGTTCCTCGATGCGGATGTCCATCGTGGTGGTGTTGGTGTCGAAGTAGTCGAGCTTGTTACCGCCCACGTTCTGTTCGACCACATATACGTAATCGGAACCCTTCGCCTCCTTGATCGCGCCGTCCCATTTCATCCGTTCGATGAAAGCTTGTTCGGCAGGCTCCTTCATCCAGATCTGCATGTGCTTCTGAGCGAGAGCGGAGCCGAGACCCGTGGCGAGCGCCGTCGGGCGATTCGGATCGAACATCCTCTTCACGAAGCCGTCGACCACCTGGTTTAAGACCACCCGCCGAACGCCCTTGATGGGGTACGACGCGTACGCCTTGTACAGCAGGAAGTGCACCACGCGGGAGGCGGAAATGCGGTTCTGCGACTTCGTCGTGAAGGGGCCCGTTCCGGGCATCAACTTCTGGATCGCGAGAGGGTCCACGTTGATGACGCCGTCGACGTCCGGGAAGTCGATCCCCGGGGTCGCCTTCGCGTAATCGATGGTGAGCTGCGCCGACAGCGGCCAGTCCGGCGACCAGTTCGCATTGCCGAAACGCTGCGCATCCGGGATCTGTGCCACGTGCCAAGCATCATCGGGCAAGGGGATCGAGATCTGTTTCCGGTTGGCATCGACGTTGTAGACCGAGCTCGCCTTCTCATCGATTTCGACCCGGCCTTCGTCGATCGTCATCTGACTGAACTGCAAGATCGCTCCTCCGGTCCCGCGCTGCTCGGCGGTGTTCTGGAAACCCAGCAGATAGGTGCGCGGCTCGTCCCGGCCGAGGATCGCCGGAAGGATGTCGAAACCTGCCTGCGCGTCTTTCAGGATCCGGCCCGCTTGAGCAGCGCGGGCGATGCCGTCGCGTACCGCTTGTGATCCCCGTCCGGGAAGGTTGCCGGTGTCGACCTCTTCGAGCTCATCCCGGGCGGCGGCCAGCTCCCGGCGGATGTCCCGAACCTCACCCCCGAGGGCTTCGACGCGCTCGATCCTGATCATCGATCCACCGTCGGGGTCATCGGGATCCGGTGCTATCAACCGGTCGGGCCCCTTCAGGGAACCTTCGGCGAGAGCCACCGTTCCCAGAGCCGCCCGAGCCGAATGTTCCAGGGCCGCCACGAGATGAGGGACCTCCTCGAGAGCGTCGGCGGCTTGGGGCAGGGCCCGTGCGACGTCGAACAAAGGTCCTCCGCCGGTGAGGCCGGCCCGGGCCCGATCGGCGGCGGCGACGGCAGACATGGCTTCGACCCTCGCCTTGCGGCTGTTGCCGTTGGAGAGGTGGTTCTCAGTTCGGTCGAGCCGTCTGCCCGCTTCGAGCATGCCGCTTGCGAGACGCCACGGCCCGAGCAGAAGCCCCAGCCACAGCGCCGCTCCTACCAAGCCCAGACTTACGACGGCCACTCCTGCGAGACCGGGCATCTTCGAGTTGTCCATAGGGCGCCTATCTTCACGCACTCCGGCTCCCTAAGCCCGAACGCGAGAAAGGCCGCTCCGTCCGGAAGGGCCTTTCTGGGTTTCCGACGGGTGCCTTACACCTATTTCTTTGGGACCTTGTAGGTCGAGGTCTGTACGGCGGAATCGATGATCGTGTGAGGGGTCAACGACCGTTCGGCGTAATGAGGGATCCAGCAGATCTGGCAACCGGTTGAGGTAGATCCCCCGGTACCCCCCGTGATAAGCGACTTCTTCTTCGCCTTTATGGATTCCATAGGGACGATCGCGGTGAAGGTTGCTTCCGAAGGGTCAAAGACGCCCTCGAGATATTCGATCGCGGCGCACTGCGACAACGTGACCGGCAAGGTCGCATCGGTGTAGCACTCTTCCAGACGGAAGTGACCGTCCATGTCGACCTGCCCGATGCGCTCTGTGCCCTGCTGGGCGATGAGGTCTGGTTCCCCGATGTCTTGGCTCTTGATCGTCAAACGAAACTCTTCGCCATCCACGGCGAAGTGCCATAGGAAGCGGAACCCTTCCGGCAGCGCCCCTGTTGAAGGCATCTCGGCAACCTCGGTGGTGAATTCGAGATCGTTCTTGACCTTGGCGATGGAACCGCCGATCAGGTCGAATCCGGCTTGAGCTGCACCAGGGATCTCTGAGTCCTGATTGCCGGCATCACCGGCGCGGTCTTCCCACACCTGAACCGGCTTCGGGGTGGCCGGACCCGCCGGGAAGATGACGAACGCCCCGGTCAGGATCGTTGCGACGAGCTTCTGCATCAGGATTCCTCCATCAAGAAATGTGTCCGAACCTCATGTCCCGGTCACTGAGGACGGTTTCGACGGCGGACCGTGTCTTCCTGCTGGAAGGCTCTACGCCTGGGCCACCCGAGCGGCGTTGCCGCCGGCCGCCTTGGCAGCGGCGAGTGCCTCGTTCGCCCGGGCCCAGAGCTTCTCGGCTTTGGTCCCGTCGTAGGGGAACAGGGCCGCTCCGACGCTGGCGGTGGCCGTTACCTCGACACCCTCGAGGAAGAACGGCTGAGTGACGGCCTCGAGGAGCTTCTGGGCCACCAGCGCCGTGTGGTCGGCTGCATTGATGTCTTCTGCAACGACGGCGAATTCGTCGCCCCCGATGCGCCCGAGCGTGTCAATCTTCCTCAGGTTCCCTCGCATACGTTGCGCTAACGAGCGCAGTAGAAGGTCACCCGTCGCAATTCCATGAGCGCTGGGCTCCGTCCTCGGCCACGACCCCCTCGAGGCGGGCGGCGTCCTCGTCCTCGTCTTCGATCAGGAGGATCGAGATACTGATGTGGTCACTCACGACGTGGTCCCCAGCAGGCCGGCTATCTCACCGATCATGAGGTTCAGGTCGTAGTCGTCCGGGGTGTAGACCTTCGCCACCCCGATCTCGATGAGTTTGGCGGCATCATCCCGTGGGATGACCCCACCCACTACCAGTGGGATCTCGTCGGGTCCGATCCCTTCCTCTCTGAGGCGATCTATAACCTCCGGGACCAACAGACCGTGCGCGCCCGAGAGGATCGAGAGGCCGATCACGTGCACGTCTTCCTCGACCGCGGCCTGAGCGATCTGACCCGGTGTGAGGCGGATGCCTTGATAGACGACCTCGAAGCCGGCATCCCGTGCCCGCACGGCGATCTGCTCGGCGGCATTGGAGTGCCCGTCCAGGCCCGGCTTGGCGATCAACATGCGCAGCCGGGGCACGCCCAAACGTGCCGCCGCCGCAGTGACTTCCGCGCGGGCCGAGGACATCTCACTCGCCGCCGTGGTCCCGGTTCCGATACCGGTAGGAGCTCGGTATTCACCGAATACATCCCGCAGCGCGTCGGCCCATTCGCCGGTCGTCACCCCTGCCTTCGCGGCCGCGATCGACGCAGGCAAGATGTTCTCCTCGGTTTGGGCCACTCGCTTCAGCTCGTCGATGGCGGCAGACACTCGCTTCTGTTCTCTGGCGGCGCGCCACTTCTCGAGTCTGTCTATCTGTTCTCCCTCGGCCGCCGGATCTACAGCCTCGAAGGCAAGCTGCGTTCCAACCAGCGGTGACATCTCCGAGGTCTGGTAGATGTTCAGCCCCACCACCGGCTGCTCACCCGACTCGATCTTCCGTCGCCGCTCCGCGTGGGCTCCAACGAGCCGTTCCTTCATGTACCCGAGGGCGTCCACGGATCCGCCTTGGTCCAGCACGCGTTGTAGCTCAGCCCAGGCGCCGGTAGCGATCTCGTCGGTCTTGTCGGCGATGACCTTGGACCCTTCGAAGATGTCGTCGTACTCGAGAAGATCGGTCTCGAGTGCCAGGATCTGTTGCGCTCTCATCGACCATTGCTGATCCCAGGAGCGGGGCAGTCCGAGTGCCTCATTCCAGGCCGGTAGTTGAACGGCGCGCGCGCGCGCGTCGCGCGATTGAGTAACGGCCAGCATCTCGAGAAGGATCCGATGGACGTTGTTCTCGGGTTGAAGGGACGTGAGTCCGAGTGAATTGACCTGAACGCCGTAACGAAGCCGGCGGAACTTCGGATCCTCGATCCCATAGCGCTCGTGAGTGATGCGGTCCCATAGCTCTTTGAAGGCGCGCATCTTGCACATCTCTTCGATGTACCGGATGCCTGCGTTGCAGAAGAAGGAGATCCTTCCCACCAGGCGGGGGAATTCGTCATCGCCGATCTGCCCCGTGGATCTGACGGCGTCCAGCACCGTGATCGCGTTGGCCAATGCATATGCGACTTCTAGAACGGGGCCGGCACCCGCCTCTTGGAGGTGGTACGAGCAGACGTTGATCGGGTTCCACTTGGGGGCTTCTTTCAAGGTCCAGATGATGAGATCGGTGGTCAGTCTCATCGAAGGGCCCGGGGGGAAGATGTGTGTCCCTCGCGAGAGGTATTCCTTCAAGATGTCGTTCTGCGTCGTTCCGGCTAAGGACGCATGAGGAGCGCCTTGTTCTTCGGCAACGGCCACGTAGAGAGCGAGCAGCCACACGGCGGTCGCATTGATCGTCATGGAGGTGTTCATCTCGCCGACGGGGATGTCTTCGAAAACGGCCCTCATATCCCCGAGGTGGCCGATGGGGACGCCCACCTTGCCGACCTCCCCGCGGGACATCACGTGGTCGGAGTCGTAGCCGGTCTGGGTAGGCAGGTCGAAGGCCACCGAGAGACCCGTCTGCCCCTTGGCGAGGTTGCTACGGAAGCGCTGATTCGTGGCCGCCGGGCTGGCGTAACCGGCGTAAGTACGGATCAGCCAGGGGCGGTCTCGCTCTTTGGGCACGTTTTCCATCAGGCCAATCGTAAGGCTTAGGCTCGATGCCTATCTTGCTTGCCCCCACAAGGAGTGTTCTTCAGTGACGGTAGAGATCGCAAAGGTCGGAGTAGTTGGTTGCGGAACGATGGGTTCCGGTATCTGCGAGGTTTCGGCCCGCGCGGGGTTCGACGTCATCTTCCACGAGATATCCGACGAGGCGGTCGAGGCGGGACGGGACCGGATAGCCCGCAGCGTCGAGCGCGCCGTAGAGCGCGGGAAGCTCACTTCCGAGGAGTCTGCCGAGATAATCGGCAGGATCGCATCCACCACGGCCCTCGAGTCGCTGGCGGATTGCGACATAGTTTTCGAGGCCGTACCGGAACATCTCGAGTTGAAGAAAGAGGTCTTCGGCCGGCTGGACTCGATCCTGGCAAAAGACGCACTGCTTGCGACCAACACGTCGTCGCTACCGGTGATCGATATGGCCGTCGCCACGAGCAGGCCGTCGCGGGTCTTGGGCTTCCACTTCTTCAACCCCGCGCAGGTAATGAAGCTGGTGGAGCTCGTGCATACCGTGGCTACGGAAGAGTCGGCCCTCGAAACGGCGCGCCGCTTTGCCGAGAAGCTGGGAAAGACTCCGGTCCCGTGCCGCGATCGCGCCGGATTCATCGCGAACCTGCTGTTGTTCCCGTACCTCAATTCGGCGACGCGTATGTATGACCAGGGTTTCGCCTCACGTGAAGATATCGATGCCGCGATGCAGCTGGGATGTGGGCATCCGATGGGTCCGCTGGCTCTTCTCGATCTGATCGGCCTCGATTCCGCGTACGAGATCTGTGAAGCTCTCTGGCGCCAGTTCAGGGACGACCAGGACGCTCCGGCCCCGCTGCTCAAGCAGTACGTCGTAGCCGGTTACCTCGGGCGCAAGACCGGGCGGGGCTTCTACACCTACGAGCGGCCGGAGTCCTCGAAGGTCGTCGACACGTCGCCCGCCGGGGCCGAGGGGCCGGCCTCGGATGTCGGCACCGTCGGCATCGTCGGGACGGGGCTGATGGCCTCGGGCATCGCCGAGGTAGCCGCCAAGGCCGGCAACGAAGTGATCCTGCGCGGTCGAAGCGAGGCATCGATCAAGCGCGCTAAGGCGGCGGTGCAGAAGAGTCTCGACAAAGCCGTTTCGAGAAGCAAGCTCGATGAGTCGGCAGCGGCGGAGATCGCGGGTCGCATCACGACCACTCTCGAATTCTCGGATATGGCCGAGGCCGACATAGTCGTCGAAGCTGTGGCGGAAGACCTCGGCGTGAAGTTAGGCATCTTCAGAGAGCTAGATGCTTGCGTCAAGCCGGACGCGGTGCTCGCGACTACGACTTCCTCTCTGTCGGTCGTTGATCTCGCTTCCGTCACGTCCCGCCCCGACAAGGTCCTCGGCTTGCATTTCTTCAATCCCGCCCCGGTGATGAAACTCGTCGAGGTGGTGCGAACCGTAGCTACCGCTACCGAGGTCGAAGAGCGCTCTACGGCCTGGATCAGGTCGCTGAAGAAACACCCGGTGCGGTGCCGCGACCGCGCCGGCTTCATCGTCAACTTCCTGCTGTTCCCTTACCTGAACGATGCGGTGACGATGCACGAGCAGGGTTACGGCACCCCGGAAGACATCGACACCGCGATGAAGCTCGGATGTGGGCATCCCATGGGCCCCTTCGAGCTGATGGACATCGTGGGGCTTGACGTCACCTACGCGATCCTCAACTCGCTCCACGAGGAGTTCCGAGAGCGTCGTTACGCACCGGCCCCTCTGCTAGAGCACATGGTTCGTGCCGGATACCTCGGCCGCAAGACCAACCGCGGTTTCTACGACTATCCGTAGGGCGACGGACCTCGGCTCGGTGATGAGGTTCGCCCCTGGGCTCTGCTTTGCTTGCACGCCGCTCCGGGATGACCTAGTTTGACCGACATGACCCCCCGGAAAAGGTTCATCTGGCGAAGCCTTGTGCTTGCTCTGGCCCTCGTGGGGGCTCTCGTTGCCACGTTGCCGTCGAATGCCGGTCCGTCTAAGCGCACCCGCAGCTCCGGCATCGCTCCCGGCGTGACTTTGACCGTGATCCGCGATTACGGCGGACCCTTCAGGATCAGGATCGTTTCGATGCAGCAGGGTGCAGAGGCCAGGCTGGACACGGTCCTGGCGAACGATCGGTTGCCGAAGTTCGAGACGACGTCCTCTATGGCAGCGCGCACCCGGGCGGTCGCCGCCATCAACGGGGACTACGCCCGCCCCACGGGTCGTCCGGTGCACACTTTTGCCTTCGATGGTGTTCTGGCGCAAACCCCTCTTGCTTGGGGCCGGAACTTCGCAGCGGATCACACGGGGACATCCACTTACATGGGGAATCCGAAGGTCAGCGGATGGGCCCGTGAAACCGATACGGGCAACACGTTCCCCATCGATCTCGTTAATGCCGGCGCTCCTTCGGGTGACCAGATCGCTCGTTACACCCGTGAAGGGGGAGGGATCGAGAAACCTCCTGCCGGGATATGCCAGGTGCGTTTGTATGCGTCGGGCTCTCCCTATCCCCTGACCGAATCTCCCGGTGTCGAGACCCGCCACTTCGTCGACCGTGTTAGGTGCGGAGGCAAAAGCATCAAGCCTCTCGGTGGATCCATCCTGGCCACGCCTCTCACGAGTGTCCATGCGCCGACCCTGGCTGCACTGACGCCCGGCGAAGAAGTGACTCTCGGGTGGTCAACAGGCTGGCGGGGCGTCCTCGACACCATCGGCGGGAATCCAACTCTGATCGAGGGCGGCACGGTCATCGAGGGCAACGTGGCCGGCAGTGGGCCTTTCTTCGAACGCCACCCACGGACGGGCATCGGGACGACGCCTGATGGCAAGGTCTTGATGGTCGTCGTCGACGGCCGCCAGACGGGTTACAGCGTCGGCATGACGCTGCGTGAGTTCGCCAACCTTTTCCGTTCGCTCGGAGCGGACTGGGCTCTCAACATCGATGGCGGGGGATCCAGCACGCTAGCGATCGATGGAAGGGTGATCAACCGCCCTTCCGATGGCTATGAGCGAGGGGTGTCGTCGGCGCTCGTCGTGTTGCCCGGCGCAGATCCCGGTGAGGCCGATCCTACGCCGCAGCCAGATTCTCCTCTCTACACTCTTACGAGGCACGCAGTATGGCCTTCCATAGCCGAAGATCCTGCTTCAACGGGTGGCCTCGCAGATCATCTGTTGCGCTCGGGGCAACCGCTGGCGCCTTCTCTCCGCGGCGCTGCCGCGGAGTTCCGCCGGTCCCGCTAGTCTCCGGCCGTGGCTAACACGGTTTTCGTTACGGGTGCGGGGTCCGGTCTAGGGCGCGCCATAGCCCTTCGCTTTGCGGCAGAGGGGATGTTCGTGGCCGTAACCGATATCGATGTCGCCAATGGAAATGCGGTCGTCGACGAGATCTCGACCGCAGGAGGAAGCGCAGGGTTCTGGGATTGCGATGTCGCCGACCGAGCCAGCGTGGGATCCGCAGCCGCAGAGGTACGTGCTGCCACCGGCGGGATCGACGTGTTGGTGAACAACGCCGGCTTCGATGAGCCTGCATTCTTTCTGGAGTCCGATCCGGCGTCCTGGGACCGGCTCATCTCGGTCGATCTACTGGGAGTCCTCAACTGCTGCTACGTGATCGCACCGGCCATCGCCGAGCGCTGCCGGGCCACCGGTTACGGTCGCATCATCAACATCGCTTCTGATGCGGGGCGTGTTGGTTCGATGGGCGAAGCCGTCTATTCAGCTGCTAAGGGCGGGGTCATCGCGTTCTCGAAATCGGTGGCGAGGGAGCTGGCTCGTGACAAGGTCACTGTGAACGCCGTTTGCCCGGGGCCTGCCGACACGCCTATGACGACCCTCATCAACGAGCAGCCGGTCGGCCGGAAGATGATGGCCGGGATGATCCAAGCGACACCTCTCAAGCGTCTCGTGTCACCGGAAGAAGTGGCTGCGGCTTGTGCTTACTTCGCGTCCGACGACGCTCGCTTCACGACGGGCCAGGTGCTCTCCGTAAGCGGTGGCCTAACGATGGTGGGCTGACCCGAACGGACCCCTACTCAACACCGGTTCCCCGGTTGGTTCGCGCCGCCGGTCGAAGATTTTGGGCGGGCGGGCGGACGGATGTCCGAATGAACCCTTACCGAGTTCCGGTTCCCCGGTTGGTTCGCGCCGCCGGTCGAAGATTTTCGGGTGGGCGGGTGGACGTCCGAATGGACCCTTTACCGAGCGTCCCCGCGCCCTAGCAATCCCGGATACTCCCTGCCTCCTGAGGCGAAGCGCGTAGAGAGACGCCACGTGTCGTCGCGTGAGAATCGGTCCCTGTAGTCGTACATCCCCAGCCGGCGTCCCTGGGCCCGCGCGGAGCGAAGCCAGATCGAGGTCGTTCGGGCGCGGCGTTCTTCCTCGATGGTTCTCGTTAAGGCTTCCAGAGCAGCGCGCTGTTCTTCTTCGGTGGCGCCGCCGCTCACGTCTACGAGCTTTAGTTTGGGCCGTCTTTCCGAGCCGGACGTCATAGCGGGATGTTGCCGTGTTTGCGTTGCGGGATCGTCTCTCTCTTCGAGCGCAGCATCTCGAGCGACGCTACGAGCCGCCGGCGGGTGTCCTTGGGATCGATCACATCATCCACGTAACCGCGTTCCGCAGCGATGTATGGGTTGGAGAACCTCTCCGAGTAATCGTCGATCAGCTCCTTGCGCCGCGCCTCGGGATCGTCTGCTGCGGCGATCTCCTTGCGGTGGATGATCCCGACCGCGCCTTCCGCTCCCATGACGGCGATCGTTGCAGACGGCCACGCGAACGACACGTCGGCTCGGATGTGCTTCGAATTCATGACGACATACGCGCCGCCGTACGCTTTGCGTGTGATGACGGTCATGCGGGGGACGGTGGCCTCGCTGAAGGCGTAGAGCAGCTTGGCGCCGTGACGGATGATGCCGCCGAATTCCTGTTCGGTTCCCGGGAGGAACCCGGGGACGTCCACGAACGCCACCAGTGGGATGTTGAAGGCGTCGCAGAACCGAACGAATCTGGCTCCCTTAGTGGACGACTCGATGTCCAGGGTGCCCGCCAGGACCGACGGCTGGTTGGCTACCACCCCCACGGGATGACCCGCCAGGCGGGCGAAGCCACAGAGGATGTTTTTCGCCCAGTGCTCGTGGACCTCGAAGAATTCTCCGTCGTCGAAGACGTCGCCGATCACTTCGCGCATGTCGTAGGGCTGGTTCGGAGAGTCCGGAACTACGTCCACGACTTTGTCACACGAGCGCAGCGGATCATCGTTCGGAGTGAAGTATGGCGGCGATTCGAAGTTGTTCGAGGGGATGAACGACAAGAGATAGCGGATCTGCTCGAGGCAGTCTTCGTCTGTTGCTGCCACAACGTGCGCGACGCCGGAACGAGAGGCGTGGCTCATAGCCCCACCGAGCTCTTCCTGGGTGACGTCTTCTCCCGTCACCGTCTTGATAACGTCGGGTCCCGTGATGAACATGTGCGACGTCTCGCTGACCATGAAGGTGAAGTCGGTCATCGCGGGGGAGTAGACGGCTCCACCGGCGCAGGGGCCCATGATGGCCGAGATCTGAGGCACGACACCTGACGATCGAACGTTGCGATCGAAGATGTACCCATACCCGGCCAGCGAGGCGGCGCCTTCCTGGATACGGGCACCACCGGAATCGTTCAGCCCGATCACCGGCGCCCCGGTAGCGAGCGCAAGGTCCATGATCTTGCAGATCTTCTCGCCCATCACCTCGCCGAGAGACCCCCCGAAAACCGTGAAATCTTGTGCGAAGACGAAAACCTTGCGTCCGTCGATCGTCCCCCAACCGGTGACGACGGCATCACTCAACGGGCGTCTGTCCTCGATCCCGAACCCGTGTGACCGGTGCCTGACGAGCATGTCGGTCTCGTTGAACGAGTCTTTGTCCAGAAGCTTCGAGATGCGTTCGCGGGCCGTCAGCTTGCCTCGCTCGTGTTGCTTGTCGATCGCAGGCCCACCGGCCAGCTCGGCTTCGGCCCTGAGGTCGGCCAAGGCCTCGATGCTCTGCTCGATCGCCCTCTTCTGGGAGTCGCTTTGTTCGATCGCCATAGGGCGGCAGCATATCGGGGCGCCGGCCCCGGCCGGAGTATCACGAGGGACCCGCGAGCTCTGCTCCTGAAATGCGGGCCAATCGGGCGGAATCGTATGAAGGGGACCGCCTCCCGGTGGAGAACCTTCTAGCCCATGACCTTTCGACCGCTGCGCGCCTACAGAGCACTGAGTGCCTCTCTGAACGAGATGGATGAGGCCAATGCCGCCGCGGAACAAAGAGAGCGTCTCGCCTTGGCTCGATCGACCACCCAGTTCTGCCGCAAGTCGAAGCAGGTCGTCGACGACACCATGAGCCTCTCTGCCGTCTTGATGCGTGCCGGCGAAGTCGATGAAGCACAACGTTTGCTCGCCGAGGTGGATCGTGATGTCGAGCAGGAGAAGGTCGCTCTGTTGGAAGTGATGAACGAGGTTAGCCAGAAGAAGGCCGAGCGTTCTCACAAGGTGACGCGCTTGCGCTTGGCCAAGATGCTGATGTCGGCGGTGCTCGGGGCGAGCCTGATGACTTTCTCTGCTTTCGGCGTGGCTCTTGCCAACTACTTCAGCGATCGGGTGGCCGCAAGCGAAGGCGTCGGTCGCGCCGCCGCGGAACCGGATCCGGCCAATGGTGTCTCTCTCGCTCTACGTCACGTCGAGCTCGCGCCGGGAGTGAGATTCAAGCTGACTGCTAAGCAGTACGAAGAGTACGCGCGTCTTACCTCGAAGAAGGGCAACTCGCAGAAGCTGCAAACGTTCTTGCGTGACGTGCTGCCTCCGGGGATGCTCGACAAGGTCACGTCTCTGCTCGCCAACAAAGATGTCGGAGGAACGGTCAAATCCGCTTCCGAGACCGTCAAGGCGGCCGCTAAGAAAGCCGCCGGTTCGGCGCCGGCCCAGCCGGCAGAAGGTTCAGGATCGTCGGGGAACGACGATGAGTCGACGGGTCCGGGATCTTCCTCCGACAAGGAAGAGAAGGACGAACAGGATCCGTCCGAGGGTGGCTCTTCGAAGAAGGACTGCGAGGATGAGCCCAAAGAGGGTGGAGACGGTGCCGAGTCGACACCACTCGGCGGGAACTGCATCCCTATCGTCAATAAGGAGAACCCGATCGGCTGAGCGGTCAGCTACGGCTGAACCGACTCGCTCCATCGACCAACTTTCCTGTTAGCCCTGCCGGCTCCAGTGTCACCGTCCCGGCATCCTCGTCCACCACGCCGAGTCTCCAAGCCGTGTATCCCGCCTGCTCGATGAGCCCTATCGACCGCTCGGCGTCTTCCTGAGGAACTATGACCACCAATCCGACCCCCATGTTGAACACCCGGAACATCTCGGTGTCGTCCACTCCCCCTTGGTCGCGGATGAGCGCGAAGATCGGCGGAACCTCCGGGAGCCAGTCGATCCTGTATCCCACAGGAGCATCCAGCCGGCACAGGTTGGTGAAGCCATCGCTCGTTATGTGCACGAGCCCCCTTGTGTCTACGCCCGCATCCCACAGCGCCCGCGCCGCTTTCACATAGATCGCTGTGGGACGTAACAACTCGTCCCCGAGCGTTCCGTTCAGTTGAGGGACCTCGTCGCCGAGCCCGTATCCGGCGTCGTCCAACAACACCTTGCGCGCGAGGGTCAAGCCGTTGGAATGGATGCCGCTCGATGCAACGCCGATGATCGCGTCGCCCGGGGCAACCGCCCCACCGAGCATGAGCTTTGCCGGATGGACCACCCCGACGCACGTTCCGACGAGATCGAACGCTTTCTCATCGCCCGGTGTCCGCCCGTCCGAGCCGATCACCTCGGGAAGCTGCGCCAGCTCCCCGCCGGGGATGGCGATCGAAGCCTCTGCCGCGGCAGCGGCGAGGCCTTTCAAGATCGCATCCGTGCGGGCGGTGTCGAGGGTATGAACGCCGAGGTAGTCGACCATGGCGATGGGTGTCGCGCCCACGCAGATCACATCGTTGACGTTCATGGCCACGCAGTCGAACCCGATCGTGTCGTAACGATCCATCCGGGACGCGATGATCGTCTTGGATCCCACGCCGTCGGTCGAGATCGCGATCGCTATGTCCTCGGAGATCTCGAGCACGCTCGCGTATTGGCCGAAGCGTGTAAGTGTCCGGGCGTCGCGAGGCAACGCGAGGGTCGGTTGCAGATGGCGTACGACCGAGGAGAGAGCGTCGTCCTGGTCGCGCACTCCTGCGGATTCGTAGCTGGGGGTCCCCATGGGCGCCACCATAAACTTTGGCGTCGGCTCAGCCGACCGGCTCGACGGGGCTTTGCACCTCGTCGTCGCTTGCCGACACGCTGGGGCCCTTCGGCAGGCGCAGCGCGTAAACGAGGACCAATGCAGCAGGGATCGCTCCGAAGATATAGGCCGCCCCGTACGAGATCTCCTGCGCCAAGGTGAGCGTGGCTACCGGCGCGATCAGATAGCCGAGATCGCCCGCCATCTGGTTCACGCCCACGGCAGCCCCCGATCCCTCCTTCGGGAGAGCATCGGCCATGAGACCTCCCGCGGCAGCGCTTCCTGAAGCGATCCCGATGCCGACCAGGATCATGAGAGGGAAGTACAGCATCGGCGCTCCCTCGATCTGTCCCAGCAGAGCGATCGCTATGGCGCTGACGAGGAGGGACGGCACCAGAACGGCGCGGCGTCCGTAGCGGTCCGAAGCTTTCCCCGCCACCAGCAGGAGGATGAGGATCTCTCCGATCGAAAGAAGGGTCACGGCGAGTCCTATCTGGAAGGGAGAGAAGCCAAGCCGGTCTTCGGCGAACAAGGCGCCCATCACCTGAGCGGGACCCGAGAGGGTCCACCACCCCACGAAAGTGACGAGCATGGCGGCTATGAACCGCCGGTCCGCGAACAACGGCCGGGCCGCCCGGAGAGCTTGGATCGGGGTCTTCTTCTCGGCCGGCCTGACCACCGCCTCTCCGCCCATCACGACGTAAGCGATCACCGCGGCGATTATGAGACCGCTGGCGTAGAAGTGGAACGGTGCCGCCAGCCCGAAATACTTCGCAACGAGACCCCCGAGAAGGGGACCCACGCTGATGCCGACGAGGAACGAGGACCGGAAAGCGCCGGTTGCCCGGCCCATCGCGCCGGGCTCGATTATCCGAAGTATCCGGTTCATCAGCCCGGCGATGAAGAGAGCGGAGCCCGCCCCGCCGAACCCGCGCGCCAGGACGAACTGAGTGAACGTCGTCGAGAACCCTGCCGCGTAGGAGGACGCGGACACGATCAACAGGCCTGCGATCGTGCAGGCGCGCTCGCCGAAGCGATCCACCACCAATCCTCCGACGAGGCCGAACGAGAACCGGGTGCCGCCGAAAACGACCTGCACTAGTCCAACGGCGGCGAGACTGACGCCGAATGACTTCGCGTAAAGCGGGAAAACCGGGATGACCATCCCGAAGCCCAGCGCAACGGTTATCGAGATCGCGAGGAGCTTCCTGAACTCCGGTCTTCGGAAGGGCGAGGGCGCTTCGGCCGGGCTGGATGCGGAGGTCTCTTGGATCATCCCTCGCGCGGCGCCTGGATCAATTCAACGAGGAGGCCGTGATTCGCGGCGGGATGAACGAATGCGACCATGTGGCCGCGCCCACCGACCCTGGGCTCTTCGTCGATCAGCCGGACCCCTTTGGACTTGAGGTCGGCCAGGGCGCCCTCCAGGTCGGGGACCTCGTACGCGATGTGATGAAGCCCCTCACCTCGCCGTGCGATGAACTTACCCACGGTTGTGTCGGGCCCGGTGGGGCCCAGGAGTTGCAGGTAGGACTCTCCGAGAGGAAGCATCGCTTCCTCGACCCCTTGGTCCTCGACCCGCTCCCGGTGCGAAACTTCGAGTCCCCATGTCTCCTGGTAGTGAGCGACCGCCGCGTCGAGGTCGGCTACGGCGAGGGCAACGTGTTCGATCTTCCCGAGCATCCGGCAATCCTACGGTCGGCCGAACGTGGTCCTGGTTCTCGGGCTTCAGGTTGCCCTGACGCCGCTGGCGGGGAGGGATTATGGCTCTCCTATGATGGGTTGCATCAGATGAACGCACCCTCCCCTGCGAAAGGAGTGCTCTCACATGCCTTCTACGGTCATCATCGGAGCTGCCCGGACTGCGATCGGCAAGTTCGGAGGAGCCGTTGCCAACGTCCCCGCGGTAGACCTCGGCGGTCGCGCTATCGAAGCCGCGCTCGAGCGTGCCGGCGTGAAGGGCGAGCAGGTCGACTACGTGGTGATGGGGCAGGTTCTTCAGGCGGGGGCCGGACAGATCACCGCACGTCAGGCTGCCATCAAAGCCGGTATCCCGGACACCGTGCCGGCCATAACGATCAACAAGGTCTGTCTCTCGGGCTTGAATGCGATCGCGATCGCCGATCAGATGATCCGGGCCGGTGAAGCGTCGGTGGTGGTTGCAGGCGGGATGGAGTCGATGGACCAAGCTCCTTATTTGCTTCCCAAGGCGCGTACGGGCTACCGGATGGGCGACGGGAAACTCGTCGACTCCATGATCTACGACGGGCTGTGGGACGCATTCACCGATCAGCACATGGGAGCACAGTCGGAGAACGTGAACACCGAGTTCAAGATCAGTCGCGAAGATCAAGACGCATGGGCGCTCCGATCCCACCAGCGCGCCGCCGAAGCCATCTCGACCGGTCGTTTCAAGGACGAGATCGCTCCTTTCGAGGTTCCACAACGCAAGGGGGACCCGGTCGTCTTCGATACCGACGAAGGCGTTCGCCCCGAGACGACTGCGGAATCGCTGGCGAAGTTGCGTACGGCTTTCAACAAAGAGGGGACGATCACTGCCGGCAACGCCTCACAGATCTCCAACGGTGGTGCCGCGGTCGTGGTCATGAGCCGGGAGCGAGCCGAGGAGCTCGGGCTGACGCCGATGGCCGAGATCGTGGCTCACGGGATGTCTGCCGACAAGCCGCCGTACTTGCACACCGTCCCGGCTCTCGCGGTACAGGCGGCGTTGAAGAAGGCCGGCATGTCGGCGAACGACCTCGACCTCGTCGAGATCAACGAAGCCTTCGCCGCCGTAGCCCTTCATTCCACCCGCATGTTGTTCAACGGTGACGATTCGGCTCACGAAAAGGTGAACGTGAACGGCGGCGCGGTCGCCCTGGGGCATCCGATCGGTTGCACCGGTGCGAGGCTGACGGTCACACTCCTGCACGAGCTCAAGAGGCGCGGCGGGGGCGTAGGCGTTGCCGCACTGTGCGGCGGCGGCGGCCAGGGTGACGCTCTGATCCTGAGGGTCCCTGCCTAGCCAGAATCAAGGGGATACCGCCGGTGGTGGCGAATAGGGCAGGTATGCGGCGTGCGCTCCTGGCTGTAGCCCTTCTCTCGCTCGTTCTCCCCCTGAGCGGCTCGAGCGCATCCGCGCAGGCTCAACAGCTCCCGAACCTCGTTCCCTTGCCTCCGATGGAGGTGGCCATCGGCGCGCCGGACGGTGAATTCGGCGGCCCTCCGGCCGGTGCTCTCCGCTTCGCCACTGCGGTGGCCAACCGGGGGGAGTTCCATTTCGATCTGTTCGGCCGATCCACGGATCCTCTCGGTCAGAAGGCCACGGCGCAGCAATGTGTCGGTTGGGCCGCTCCTCGCGTCTGCAGTCAACGCGCCGATGTCGGGAACTTCGTGTGGCATCCCGAGCACGGCCACCATCACTTCGAGGACTTTGCCCTGTACGAGCTCCGTAATCTGCGCAAGAACGGCCGCCCCAACTTCAAGCCCGCGGGTCTCATCGCAGGAGGCAACAAGGTCTCGTTCTGCCTGATGGACATCGAGCCCGACGACCACGGCACGCCGTCCTCGCCTTCCATACTCGGCTTCGGGTATCCGCTCTATATGTCCTGTTCCGCAGGGACGGGATTCCAAGGGATCTCTGCCGGCTGGCGCGACGTCTACTCGAACGGAACGACCGGTCAGCAGATCCTGCTCGCCGGAGTGCCGGACGGAATCTACGCACTGGTGGTCACGACCGACCCTGAAGAACTGATCCTCGAGACCTCGAAGACCGACAACGTCGCCGTGACCGGTGTGGCGCTCACGGATGGCGGATCACAGGTGGAGGTTGTCTGCGCCAGTGAGCCGGGCACCACCAGGTGTCTCCCGCTCGATCCTGCCGGCGGCTAAAGCAGGGTTACTCCGGTAGAGGGTGGGTCATCGCCTCGGCGTCGACCCATTCGTCGAACTGCTCGGCGGTGAGGTAACCGAGCTCGACCGCGGATTCCTTGAGGCTCTTCTCTTCTCGGTAAGCCTTCAGCGCGATCTCTGCGGACTTCTCGTAGCCGATGTGCGGGTTGAGTGCGGTCACGAGCATCAATGAGTTCGCAAGATGCTCGTCGATCACCTTCTGGTTCGGCTCGATGCCTACCGCGCAATGATCGTTGAAGGCATGCATCGCGTCGGCCAGCAAGGATGCCGACTCGAGCACGTTGTGGAGCATGACCGGCTTGTAGACGTTGAGCTGGAAGTGCCCCTGGGTCCCCGCGAACGCAACGGTCGCATCGTTCCCGATCACTTGCGCACAGACCATCGTCATCGCCTCGGACTGTGTGGGATTGATCTTTCCCGGCATGATGGATGAGCCCGGTTCGTTCTCGGGGATGCGGATCTCGGCGATCCCGGCCCGAGGCCCCATCGCGTAGTACCGCACGTCGTTCGCGATCTTGTGAAGTGCTACAGCCAGCGTGCGGATCGCAGCGCTCATGTTCACCATGGCGTCGTGCGCGGACAGGGCGGCGAACTTGTCTTCCGCCGCCGTGAATGTCTTGCCCGAGTCCCGCGTCAGATACTCGGCGACCTTGTCACCGAACCGGGCATGTGAGTTCAGGCCCGTCCCCACCGCGGTGCCACCGATGGCCAACTCAGAGACACCGGGGACGGCGCGTTCGATGCCGGCTACGGCCTGGTCGATCTGGGTCACCCATCCACCGATGACCTGCCCGAGCCGAACGGGCGTCGCGTCCTGAAGATGGGTGCGCCCTACCATCACGACCCCGTCGTGGGCTGCGGCTTTCTCTGCCAGTGTGTCGCGCAGCACCTTCGTTGCCGGAAGAAGTACGTCCGTCACTTGTTCGACGACCGCGATGTGCATCGCGGTCGGGAAGGTGTCGTTGGATGATTGGCCTTTGTTGACATCGTCGTTCGGATGGACGGGCGTCTTGCTGCCGATCTGGCCGCCGGCAAGCTGGATCGCTCGGTTCCCGATGACCTCGTTGGCGTTCATGTTCGACTGCGTCCCGGAACCGGTTTGCCAGACCACGAGAGGGAACTCGTCGTCGAGCTTGCCTTCGATCACGTCGTCGGCCGCCTGCACGATCAGATCAACCTTGTCCCGGGGAAGCTGGCCGAGCTCGCCATTGGCGAGGGCCGCGGCCTTCTTCAAGAGCCCGAGAGCTCGGATCACCGGGCGGCCCCACACGAAGCGGTCGCGCCCGATGGGGAAGTTCTCGATGGAGCGCTGGGTCTGCGCCCCCCATAGTCTGTCGGACGGCACCCGGACCTCGCCGAGGCTGTCTTTATCTATGCGGAAATCCCCGCTATCGGCCATATCCCCATTCTCGCATCCTGCGCTGCTGCTCGGTCGAAGGCCCCCGGCGGGACCTGGTTCCGGGCGCGGGTTGGATGGGCCGCCGGACCCGTACGGCTACTCGTCGAAAGATCGGAAGTGTTCGATCTGGTCCTTGTGCTTCTCTCGCAACTCCGGGTCGGTGATTCCGAGGCCTTCTTCCGGAGCGAGCACGCGGACCCCGAGCTTTCCTTTGTGGAGATTGTGGTGCACCTGGTAGGCCGCTTCGGCGGAGTCCTCGAGTGCGTATGTCTTGGACAAGATCGGGTGGATCTTCCCCATGTATGCGAGCCGGTTGGCGGCCCACGCTTCTTTGTAGTTGGCGAAGTGCGAGCCGATGATCGACTTCAGGTTCATCCACAGGTAACGGTTGTCGTAGGTGTGGTTGTAGCCGGAAGTCGACGCGCAGGTGACGACGAGTCCGCCTTTCTTCACGACGAAGACCGAGGTTGCGAACGTCTGGCGTCCTGGATGCTCGAACACGATGTCCGGGTCCTCGCCGACCAGCTCTCTGATCCTCTTCCCGAAACGTCGCTGCTCGGAGGCGTTGATGGTGTCGCCGTCCCAGAAGCTGTAGCCCTCGGCGGTGCGGTCGATGACGTGCTCCACACCTGCTCGATGCAGCAGCTCTACCTTCTCGGGAGACGACACCACGGCGACGGGGATGCCGCCGCCGTTCAGGACGTATTGGCAGGCGAAGCCCCCGAGGCCCCCGGTGCCTCCCCAGATCAGGACGACGTCTCCTTGCTTCATACCGGCCCCGTTGGGCGAGACCAGCATGCGGTACGAGGTCGACGACACGAGGCCGAGACAAGCTGCTTCTTCCCAAGAAAGGTGTCTGGGCTTCGGCATCAGCTGGTTGGCCTTCACCATGGCGATCTCCGCCATCCCTCCGAAGTTGGTTTCGAAACCCCAGATGCGCTGGCTGGGATCGATCATCGAGTCGTCGTGACCCTCCGGCCCCTCGAGATCGACGTAGTTACAGTGCACCGTGACCTCGTCCCCCGGCTTCCACTTAGTGACGCCCGGGCCGGTGCGGAGAACCACCCCGGATGCATCCGAGCCGACGATGTGATGATCGAGGTCGTGTCGAGCGCCCATCTCGCCTTCTCTCGCGAATCGCTCGAGGAAGAGGAAGGTCGACAGGGGCTCGAAGATCGAGGTCCACACCGTGTTGAAGTTGATCGCCGACGCCATGACCCCGACCAAGACCTCGTTGGGTCCTAGGGGCGGGATCGGTACCTCTCCCACCTGAAGAGACTTACGGGGATCCTTATCCTCGGAGTCGATGCCTGCGAACATCTCGGTGTCTTCCTTGCGGACGAAGGCCGCCCGCATGTGCTCGGGAAGCTCGATATGGGCGATGTCTTCACCCGCGCCCTGCATGATCGCGTCGCGGATCTGGTCGATCGTTCCGGCCACTGGGGGTCCTCCCTGGTCGGCGTGGTTGACTGTCGGCGGTTGAAAAGCCTTGGGGGGCAGACTAACGAAAGGCGAAATGGTTCCAGAACCGCCGCCCGTCTTCGTGATCGGCGACATCCACGGACAAACGGATACTGCTGTTGATGCCTTGAAGCGTGCCGGCATCCTGGATAGCGCCGGCCTATGGAGCGCCGGGCCCGCGGCGTTGTGGTTCCTGGGCGACCTCGTCGACCGAGGGGACCAGGGGCTCGAGGCGATAGACCTCGTGATGCGCCTGCAGGCCGAAGCGCGCCTGGCAGGGGGCCGGGTTCAGTGTCTCGCCGGGAACCACGACCTGTTGTTCTTGGGCGTTAGACGGTTCGCTCCGGGTCCGGGCGCTTCGGAGCTACTGGATACGTGGTTGATGAACGGCGGGCGCGCCGAAGAGGTACGCGATCTCAGCGACGAGCAGGCCGCGTGGATGGCGTCGTTGCCTCTCGTGGGCATGGAAGGGGACGCGCTTCTGGTCCATTGCGACGCGTCCTTCTATAAGGACCTTGGTGCATCGGTCGATGTCGTCAACGAGCGCTTCGCCGGACTTCTCCAGGCGGGGTCGGTGGGGGAGTGGTGGGATTTCACCGTGCGGTTGTTCGGCCGCTTCGAACTGGACGACGCTCGTCGGGAAGGGGCCGCCGCCTTGAGCTCGCTCCTGGCCCATTTCGGAGCGGCGCGAGTGGTGCACGGTCACACGCCCATCCCTGCCGCCGCCCGGGTGGATCCGTCGTCGGTGACCCGGCCGCTGGTGTACTCGGGAGGCCGCTGTATCAACTGTGACGGCGGGATGTACCTTGGAGGTCCCGGTTTCGTCTATCGCCTCGACGGAACGCAGCGCGACGAGGGCAGTACCATCGAGCCATGAGCGATGGACTGAGCTTTACCTTCACCGAGGAACAAGACATGTTTCGGCGTTCGGTCCGGGAGATCTGTCAGGACAAGCTGGCCCCGCGAGCCGCCGAGATCGACGAGCAGGACGAGTACCCATGGGACATCGATGAGCTTTTCGTCGGCAACGGTTTCGCCGGTGTCTCTTATCCCGAAGAGTACGGGGGAGCCGGCGGCGGAGCGGTCGAGATATGCATCCTGGTCGAGGAGATATCCAAGGTCCAGGCCGGAGTAGCGCTGATCCCTGCGGTCAACAAGCTGGGCGCGATACCCGTGCTCCTCGGCGCCTCGGACGACATGAAGACGAAGATCTGCACCGGGATCACCGACGGAACGCATCGCATGTCCTACTGCTTGACCGAGCCTGCCTCCGGCTCCGATGCCGGAGCCATGCGCAGCCGTGCCGTCAAGGACGGCGACGACTGGGTGATCACCGGAACGAAACGTTTCATCACGGGGGCCGGGGCAGCCGATCTCTATACGTACTTCGCGGTGACGGATCCGGATGGCCCCAAGAACAAGAACATCACCGCTTTCCTGGTGTCGAAGGACATGCCGGGTTTCGAGCTCGGCCGCAAGGAAGACAAGATGGGGATACGCGGGTCACCGACCCGCGAGGTCATCCTCGATCAGGTCAGGGTCCCGGCTGAGAACGTGATCGGTGAGGTGGGCCAAGGTTTCCGGCTGGCTATGCGCACCCTCGATTTCTCCCGGCCGACGGTCGCCGCCCAGGCATTGGGGATCGCCCAAGGCGCGTTTGACTTCGCCGCGGGCTACGTGAAGGAGCGGGAACAGTTCGGAAAGCCCATCGCAGGCTTCCAGGGGATGCAGTTCATGTTCGCTGATATGGCGATGAAGATAGAGACGGCTCGTCTAGCCGTTTATCGCGCTGCTGCTGCGATCGATGATGATGCCCCGGATGTTTCTTACTGGGCCGCGATAGCCAAGTGTTACGCGTCCGATGTGGCGATGTCGGTAACTACCGATTGCGTTCAAGCCCTTGGTGGTTACGGTTACATCCGCGAGTACCCCGTCGAGCGGTTCATGCGGGATGCCAAGATCACGCAGATCTACGAGGGTACGAACCAGATCCAGCGAGTAGTGATCGCCCGCCATATCCTCGGCAAGCAGTAGAGCGTGCGGGACGAGGCTCCTCCCGGCTGGCGCGTCATCGAGCGCGCCGGGAACGACATCGACGCGCGTCTGATCGCCGGGCACCTGGAAGAGGCCGGCATCAAGGTGGTGTTCGAGAAGGACAAGTCGGGTTATGGCGACTACCTCTACGGCGGCGGGAACCCGAACGCGCCGGTGAGCCTGCTCGTGCCCGACGATCAGTGGGAAGCTGCCACCGCCGTTCTCGATGGTGCTTCGGTGGACCTGACCGCGGGAACAGCCGCGGTGGGGAAGAACGAGGCCCGTGACGATTCGGACGATGATGAAGGCGCCGTTGCCCGGACCGACGAAGATCCGTTCTACGTCAGGGATCGGAGGTCAGATGATCCCGTACTGGCGGCTCCGGCGCGCTCGGGTCTCAGATGGTTCCTGATCGCGCTCATCATCCTCATCGTGGTCATCGCCGCGTCGGAGAGTGGATTCTTCTCCGACCTCATAGGCGTGTGACGCCCCCATAATCGAACCGACATGAGGAACCCGTTCAAGAAGCGATCCGCAGAACCCGTCCCGATGGGCCGTTTCGACGGCGTCGTTCGCAGCGTTCGCACCCGTGACCGTCGTAAGCCATGGCTCTTCCGGCATCGCTGGGCCTGGGTGACGCTGATCGTGGTGCTAATCGTGGGTTCGTTGGTGGGTTACGGCACCTGGTTCTATTACAAGACCCAGGGGGATCTGCAGAACCCGAGCATCGAAACCGAGGCGCGGACCGAGACCATGGATCCCTTCAACGTGTTGCTCGTCGGCTCGGACTCCCGCGAGGGCCTGACGGAAGAGGAGCAGCAGCGGCTCGGGGCGGACGACGAGGTGGCGGGTGAACCGATCACCGGCCAGCGGGCCGACACATTGATCGTGGCCCATATCGATCCCGAGCCCAATCGCATCACGATGATCCAGTTCCCCCGGGATTACTACGTACCGATAGCAGGAGACGATCCCGCCAAGATCAATTCCGCGCTCGAGGATGGCCCCAACGACCTGATCAGCACGGTCGAAGGGTTGACCGACGTCGAGATCGATCACTACATCCAGGTCAATATCGCAGGCTTCAAGGACATAGTTGAGGCGATCGGCGGTGTCAAGATCTGCTTGACCGAGCCGATCCCCTTCGATGAGGCAACCGGGATCGAGGTTACCGAGGATGAGCTCCCGGTGGTCGAGTTCGATGGCGAACGGGCCCTGAGGTTCGTTAGATCGAGGACGATCGGTGACGACTTCCAGCGGATCCAGAACCAGCAGAAGTTCCTATCGGCCGCGGTCTCGAAGCTGACCAACGTGGGCACGTTGCTCGACCTGGGCAAACTGCGGGAGCTGGCCAGGATCGGTGGAGAGAACTTCGAGATGGATCCGAACCTCAGCCTGGCCGGTCTGGCCGAGGTGGCAGGGCGCTTCCGCTCCTTCGATCCCGAGCGCTACGAAGCGTATACGGCGCCTAGCCTCGGATTCGAGGACAACGAGGCGGGGAACGTCGTGATCCCCGACCTCGACACGCTCCAAGTGATGTTCGATGCGCTGGAGCAGAACGTGTCACCCGCTGAAGCGGACGGGATCCCCGACGTCGATGTGTCGACCATACGCGTGCAGGTCCTGAATGGAACGGGTGAAGAGGGGATAGCGTCGTCTGCTGCAGCGCAGTTGCGCGACGCGACGAATATGGAAGGAGAAACGATCGAACTTGTAACGCCGGTGAATGCGGAGCGCCTCAATTTCAAGAAGACGATCATCCGTTATCACCCGGACGTGGAGGATGGTGAGCTCAAGGCCGAGCTGATCGCAGCTGCGATCCCGAACGCGACCGTGCAGGAATCTGCTAAAGCCGACGACGACGTCGATGTCGAGGTGATCGTCGGCCGCGCCGAGTTCGAGGTCGTCAAGATCACTCAGATCCGGAAGATCGAGCTACCTCCACCCGGCACGCAGCCGACCGAGTGCAGGAGAGAGCTGTCATGAGCGTGGGCCTTCTCAAGTACCGGGCCAGACCGGCGGCAGACGAACCGGCCGGACTCCTCGTCCTTATCCATGGCCGTGGTGCGGACGAGAACGATCTTTACCCGCTGTTCGACATGCTCGATCCCGACCAGCGTCTTCTGGGGGTTTCTCCACGTGGGCCCCTGACGATGTCGCCGGGAGGTGCGCACTGGTACGCGGTGCACAGGGTCGGCTTCCCAGACCCGGTCACGTTCGCCCAGACTTTCGACGCACTCTCCCGGTGGCTCGATGCTCTGGTCGAGGACCACGGCCTTGGTCACGACCGCGTGGTCATCGGAGGGTTCAGCCAAGGTGCGGTCATGTCATTCGCTCTGAGTCTTGGAGGCGGACGGCCCCGGCCGGCGGGAACCATCGCGCTGAGCGGATTCATGCCGACCGTCGAGGATCTCGAACTGGACTTCGAGGGTCTGCAGGGTTACCCGGTTGCCATCGGGCACGGTTCTTACGACGACATCATCACGGCGGATTTCAGCCGCAGCGCCCGCACGCGCCTCGAGGTGGCAGGCGCCCACGTCACCTACAAAGAGTCGCCGCTCCCGCACGCGATCGATCCCCGCTACATCTCTGAACTGCAGGAATGGCTCCGGGCAGTTCTCCCCTGATCGCTTCGCAGAGGATCCTTAGAGCCGGTTGAAGAGCTGCTCGTAAGCCTCGGCGACCGCGGCGGGCGAGGCCCAGTCTTCGATGAAGCGGCGGCCGGCCGCCCCCATCGACTCCATCTCCGCAGGGTTCTCCAGCAACCCCCGGATCGCTTTGGTCAACTCGGCCGCGCTCTCGGGACGGACGGCGACGCCGGCCGCGCTTCGGTCCAGCACACGCGCTACTTCACTGCCGAGGTCAACGCTGGCCACCAGCGGTCGGCCCGCTGCGAGGATCGAATACGTCTTCGACGGGACGCTCGATGCGCCCAGCCCCTTCCTGAGGATCACGGTTTGGATGTCGGCCGCGCCGAGGACCTCGGGAAGCCGCGCGATCGGTTGACTGTCTACGAATGTCACGTTATCGAGACCGCGCGCTTTGTCCTCGAGCTCCCGTCTCTTCGCGCCGTTGCCGTTTATGACGACCGCCACATCCTCGTCCCGTAGCGTTGCGGCGGCTTCGATCAGCAGCTCTACCGGTTGCGAGAAGCCAAGGTTCCCCGCATACATCACGACCCGCTTGCCCTCGAGGCCGTGCTCTTTCCGATAGGCGTTCTCTTTCGGCACCGGCCGGATCGCTTGTGTGTCGACGAAGTTGGGGATGACCTCGATCTTGTGCGGGTCGTCCACCTTGGCGGCCAGATTGTCCTTGAGGTCATCAGACAGAACGGTGACGGCGTCGGCCCGCGCGTAGCAGAATCGCTCGATCCGGCGTGCCGCGGCGATCACACTCCTGCTCTTCAATACGCCGAGATCGATGGCCACATCCGGATACACATCCTGGACGTTGAAGACGAAGCGTGCTTTTCGGGCGCGCGCGATAGCCCAGCCGTCTAGCCCGAGTGTCAACGGTGGAGAGACTGCGAGCACGCCGTCCACGGGATCACCCTTCGAACCGATGACGGCAGCAAGCGCACTGAATCCGACGAAGCCGGCAGCGCGTCGCAGGATGTCGCGCTTGTCCTCGGTAGGGAAGGGATGGATGCGCACGATCTCCCCCCAGGGGGTGTCTTCACGACGGACGAGCTTCCCACCGAAGCCCTCTTGGACAGAGTGTCCGCGGTACCAGGGCAGCGAGGTGAGAACCTCGATCCTGTGACCTCTGGCGGCAAGCTCTTCGACGATGCGGGTCACCACCACACCCGTCGGCGCGCTGTCCGGAGCGAAGTGTGGCGTCAGGACGACGAGCTTCACAGGGTGGTCTCGAGGGCGTGCCGGTAGGCGCTCTCCAGGATGCGGGCGCTGTTGTCCCATCCGAACTCGCGTGCGCGCCGGACACCTGCCTTCGCCAACTTCCGGCGCGCCGTGTCGTTCTCGATCATCTCGCCCATGGCAAGACACCATTCTTCGGCGTTGTCCGGTGATGCGAGCCGCCCCGCGTCTCCAACGACCTCCGGCAACGCGGTGGCGTTCGCGGCGATGACCGCACAACCGCGCGCCATCGCCTCCAGGACCGGCGCGCCGAAACCCTCGAAGCGAGAGGGAAACGTGACGGCAGTAGCTTCGTTATAGAGCCCATCGAGGTCGCTCGACGTGACGTAACCGAGACTCTTCACCCGTTCGCCTATCCCTCGGTTGGAGATCTCGGTGACGATCCTCTCGCCCATCTCCTTGGCAACGCTCCACTCCTGCCAGGCTTTCGCTCCGGTGAATACCAAGGACGCCTCCGGATGCACCTTCAGGAGATTGTCGAAAGCTTCCAGCAGCACCAGATGATTCTTGTGGGGATAGGACGCGGCCGGGTACAGGAAGTAGGGACCCGGAAGATCGAAACGCTCCCTGATGTCGGTAGAAGCTTCCTGCTGTTCGCGCGGCGCGATCCCATGTGGGACGACGGTGACGAGACTCGGATCGATGCTCAGCCGCTCGATCACGCTACGACGGGTGTATTCGCTAGGAACCAGCACGACTCGTGCCGCCTCCGCGCTGCGAGGAACCATCGTCTTCAGGAAACGTAGCTTGGTCTTGGTGAAGTATTCCGGGAAGTAGAGGTACTGCAGGTCGTGAATGGTGAGCACCGACCTCGTCGTGCGGATGAGGGGCATCGTGCCGCCACCGTGGTGGATGAGATCGATGTCCTGGCGCCGGCATTGCGTGGCCAGCCACGTGTTCTCTCCTGCGACTCGGAACGACTTGAGCTGACCGGATAGGGGTGCGTACTCCACCCGGTACGACGTCGCCAGGTCGGGATGTGCGTCCGCGAACTGCGGTAGGGCGAAGATCGTGTAGCTGAGGTCGTTGTCGTTCCCGCTCTCACTGAGACCTCGTAGGAGGCGAGTCAGATAGGTCTCCGATCCACCGACGACGCCGGGGACCATCCACAGCAGGTTGATGCCGACCTTCTTCATCGAGTCACCTCTAAGTAGATCTCCTGCAGGCCCTCTGCGGTGCGCCTCCACGAGTAACCGGCGGCCCTCTCTCGGCCCTTATCCCCCAGCTCGGTCCGGACGCTCTCGTCGCCCAGGACCTGTTTCATGCCGTTCGTGATGGCCTCTGCGTCGAGTGGATCGACCAACACCGCAGCATCCCCGGAGATCTCTTCCGTGGACGTGCCACGAGAGGTTACGACGGGCGTGGATTGCGCCATCGCCTCGAGGACGGGGAGTCCGAAACCCTCGAAGAGGCTGGGGAAGCAGAAGAGCTCGGCGCCGGCATACAGGGGAGCGAGATCGACGTGGGGGACGAACCCCAGGATCTTTATCCGGTCTCGCTTGTCGGCGACCAGGCCCTCGAGATCCTCGTTCCACCCCTTGGGGCCGACGAGAGCCAGATCGACATCCTGCTCGTCGAGCGCTACGAAAGCTTCGATCAAGCGGGCGAGATTCTTGCGCGGCTCTACCGTCCCCAGCCACAGCACGTACGGCCGATCGAGGCCGTAACGTTGCTTTGCCGCTCGAACGTCATCTTCGCTCGCGGCTTCGGCCTCCACTCCCATCGGAACAACGCGCAGCCGGGCTTGGTCGATCCCGGAGGCGGCGCAATGGGCGGCGGTGGCCTCGGACGGGCAGACGATCAGATCCGCATCGCGCCCGGCAAGCTCGAACCCTCTCTTGAAGAACGACACTCCCCGGCGCGTGAAATGGGCGGGGTCGTTGAGGAATGCCAGATCGTGGATCGTCACGATCAAGGGAGCGGAACGAGGAGGGATCGCGAACGTAGTTGCGTGGATCACGTCTACCGATCCGGTGGCACGCTCCACCCGAGGTAGTCGCAGGCGATGCCAGGCTTCGTACAGGGCGAGGCGCGGCAGGGGCAGATGACGGACCTCGACGGGTGGCAGCCACGCCGCGGGCGGCGCGGCGCGGTGTGCCGCCGCCACGCCGATCACCTGGATGTCGTCTAGAGCGTCGACGGAGCGCGCCATACCGATGCCGGCGACCCCCGTCCCCCCGGGAACGCGGTGCCAGCATTGTTCCAGCGTCATGGCTACTCTCAGCTCTCCTTCCACCGGGAGATTGTCCCCGAAGCGGCGCCCTCGGTCGGAAGCTCGCCAAAGACACGTCCCGTAACATCGTCGGATGACTTCTTTCTGGAAGGGCCGTCGGATCGTGATCACGGGGGGAGCCGGGTTCCTCGGGACCGCTCTGCGAGAGCGGTTGACGAGCAGAGGGGCGGCGGATTTCTTCATCCCGCGAAGCAAGGATCTCGATCTCAGGCGCCCGGAGGATGTGTCCCGGCTGTACGAAGAGACCCGCCCGGATCTGGTGATCCATCTAGCCGCACGCGTCGGCGGGATCGGCGCCAACATGAAGAACCCCGCCGACCTCTACGTCAGCAATCTGCTGATGGGGACCCATGTGATCGAGGAGGCGCGCAAACACAACATCGAGAAGACCGTCCTCCTCGGAACCATCTGCGCATATCCGAAGTTCACCGAGGTTCCTTTCCGGGAGGAGGACCTATGGAGTGGCTACCCAGAAGAGACGAACGCACCGTACGGGGTGGCCAAGAAAGCATTGTTGGTCCATGCGCAAGCCAACCGCGAGCAATATGGCCAGAACGCGATCTACCTCTTGCCGACGAATCTCTACGGGCCGCGCGATAAGTTCAATCCGGCCGTCTCTCATGTCATCCCTGCGCTGATCAAGAAAGCGGTGGACGCGAAAGAGCAAGGCCTCGATCACATCGATGTGTGGGGATCGGGAACCGCGTCGCGCGAGTTCCTCTACGTCGAGGACGCGGCCGAAGGGATAGCTCTTGCAGCCGAGCATTACGACGGAGCCGAGCCCGTCAACCTGGGCGCCGACCACGAGGTCTTGATCAAGGATCTAGCCGAGCTCATCGTCAAGCTCGTCGGTTTCGAGGGAACCATCCGCTGGGACCCGAGCAAGCCGGACGGTCAACCTCGTCGCAGGGTAGACGGAACCCGTGCCCGGGAGCTGTTCGGCTTCGAAGCAAAGGTGAGTTTAGAGGAGGGGCTCCGCCGGACCATCGACTGGTACGTAGACAACCGCGAGGCTGCCGAACGAGCCACGGTCTGACCCCTCGCCGATGAGCACCGGATGAAGGTCGCCTACGACTGGGGACCGTTGCTGGATCCCCCTACCGGCGTGGCGCGCTACACGGATGAGCTCGCGTCCGAGCTCGAGCTAGCCGGTACCGATCTCGTCAGATACGCCGTCGCCTTCGGTGGGGCGAGAGACCCTGCCGTACGCCGGTGGCGGGTACCTGCGCGCTTGATGCGACGGGGATGGATGAGGTTCGGGTGGCCGCCCATCGAGCGACTCGTCGGAGAGGTCGATCTCATCCATGCCACCAACTTCGTTCTGCCGCCGGCGAAGAAGACCGCCGGGGTCGTCACCGTCCACGACCTGTCCTTCTTTCGAGACGACGTTTTCCCGGGGGGGCACCGGCTGCGCGAACTGGTTCCCTGGTCGGTGGATAGAGCAGCCGGGGTCCTCGTACCTACGGCTGCGGTTGCCGAGGAAGTGGTCGAGAGGCTCGGAGTTTCGGGTGACAAGGTGACGGTTACGTCCGAGGGTGTGTCACCGGTCTTCTTCGGAGCGTCGCCTTTGTCCGAGCTCGCATTGGAACGACTGCGCATCCCCGGACCCTTCGTACTCGCCGTCGGCACGCTCGAGCCTCGCAAGAACCTGGCTCGTCTGGTAGCTGCTTGGGGGGAGGCATCGCGCCGGCTCGAGGGTTGGACGCTCGTGATCGCGGGACCTAAAGGCTGGGGGGAGGAACTCCCGCCGACTCCGGGGGTATTACTGCCGGGGTGGATCGATGAGGCCTCCTTGCCGGGGCTCATGGCGGCCGCTTCGGTTTTCTGTTACCCGTCCCTCTACGAGGGATTCGGGCTCCCCCCGCTCGAGGCGATGGCCGCCGGTACCCCCGTCGTAGCAGCCCGGTACAGGACGGCCGGCGAGGTCCTAGGTGACGCAGCCGAGCTGGTGGACGCCGAGGATGTCGAGGCGCTCGCCGACGCTCTCGTTCGGGTTGCTACCGAGCCGGCGCTCCGGAGCGCCCTGGCCATGTCCGGGCGGGCCCGGGCGGCGGGATTCACCTGGACGAGGGCTGCCAAGGCAAGCATGGACGCTTATCGCAACGTTATAGACGGATAGAGCCGCCGATGGTTCGCTCGTAAGCGGCGGGTCGTGAGACAGTGGGTGGCTGTACATGTCAGTTTCTGCGTACGTTCAGCCGTATGCCCATCAAGGAGGAGTGCCTACTCCTATGCCTACACCTATCAAAGCCTCGGTCCGCTGCCTCTTGGTGGCGGGGCTTCTCGCCGCGGTTCTCGTTCCTACGCCGGCGAAGGCCGAGCGGGTGGTGACCATCACCGGAGGCGGATGGGGGCACGGCATCGGGATGTCGCAGTACGGAGCCTACGGGCGCGCTAAGAACGGCAAGTCGGCGAAGCGGATCCTGACCAAGTACTACAGCGGCGCCAACATCTCGACCCAGGCGATGCCGAAGCGCATCCGCGTCGGTCTTCTTCCTCTCTACGGAGGTAGTGGCCTTTCGAAGATCTCTTTCACGTCTTCCCCCATGGGCGACGGCGCGGGGACCTTGCGGGTGAAGGTGAAAGGAACCCCCGGCAAGATCGCCGAAGGTGTGGAGGGCGACGCATGGCGGGCCGAGGCGAGTCCTACCGGCGGCATGCGTCTCTACAAGAACGGCGAGCAGGTCAAGGTCGACGGGACCGGCGTCTTCGGTGGCCCCAACCAGCCGCTGGTGCTGAAGTATCAGAAGTTCGGAACGCTCGTTTCGCTCACCGGAAAGAGTCCGAAGTACGCCTACGGGAGCATCCAACTGGGCACCTATTCCTCGGACTCCTGCGGCGGCTACTGCGCTCGGGCAGTCCTGGCCCTGTCGATGCAGAAATACCTCTACGGGCTCGGCGAGGTTCCATCGTCCTGGCCCAAGGCCGTGCTCAAAGCACAAGCGATGGCGGGACGTACCTATGCGTACTCGAAGGTGAAGCGTTCGGGACAGAACAGACACCCGTGCGACTGCGCGGTTTACGACTCGACCATCGACCAGGCATACATCGGCGATTCCAAGAGGACCGGCTCCGGTAGCTACTGGGCCGCATGGAAGTCGGCCGTCGACGACACGCTCGACAAGGTGATCTTGCATCAGGGCGAGCCGATCCAGGCGTTGTATTCGTCCTCTTCGGGCGGACATACCGAGGACAACGACAAGGTGTGGGGCGGCGCGGCGATCCCTTACCTGCGGGGCGTGCGGGACGGTCCCGACCGGGCGGGCGGAGCGAACCCGAATTTCAAGTGGAAGGTCGAGATGCTGTGGGGCGAGTTCTCGAACAAGCTCGACGCCGCGTTCGGGACCGGTTCGGTTCAGGATTTCCAGCTGGTGAAGCCGTTCGGGGTCTCGGGCCGCGTCACCGTGGTGAACGCCGACAACACCGGGGGGGTGCGGATCGCAGGTTCGACCAAGACGCACCGGGCGTCGGGGTGGAACGTGCGACAAGCGCTGGGATTGAAGGACTCGCTCTTCCGGGTCGACGTAGGCCAGGCGGTCGGATCCCGGTTCGTGAGCAAGTACCGGTCCCTCGACGGCGCGCCGGGAGACGTCACCTCGAGCGTTTACCGCGTCCCGAAGGGCGTCTCGGACCCGACCGGGTGGGCTCAGGACTTCAGCCGTGGCCGGATGACCGACACTTCGCAAAAAGTCGTGTGGCAGTACGGCCGAGTGCTTGCGAAGTACAACCGCACCGGTCGTGAGAAGGGCAAGCTGGGCATGCCCCGCTCGGACGTGTGGGGTCCCGGATCGCACCTCGGCGCTCTCTACGAGAAGGGACGTATCCTCCGGCGCAAGGGCCTCGGTGCCTATGCGATAAGGGGTGTATTCGAGTCTGCGTTCGTCGCGCACGGTGGAAACAAAGGGGTGCTCGGTCTGCCTCGTAGCGATCGTCACAAGCGAGCGTCGCTGCCGAATGGGGGAATGCGACAGAGATTCACGGGAGGAGCGCTCTACCGGGTCCCCGAGGGGGACGTCTACGCACTCTGGGGCCGCGTCGGAACCCGATACATCGAGTTGGGTGAGGCAATGTCGGATTGTGGCTACCCTGTAGCGGATCAAACCGAGGAAGCGGGAAAGATATCCGCCGACTTCAAAAAGGGGAGCATCACATGGACCGAAGGCGCCGGCATCAAGGTCAGCTGTACCGGGTAGCCGGATAGACCGTACCCTCTAAACTGCCCCAGATGTCTATCGAGGCACCATCTCCTCAAGCCGCCCCTGCCGCCGGCGCGTCGCGCCTCAGCGACCTCATGGTGCTGGTTCTGCTGCTCGTCAGCGTCGGATTCGCCACCGCAGGACAGGTAACCCTGAAGCACGCCATGACCCGGATCGGCCGGATCGGCCAGTCTGAGTTCGCCGCTGCGAGCGACACGTTGGTGCGGATGGCCAAGGAACCCGCCCTATGGATCGGCCTCACTCTTTTCGGGATCTCCGCGTTGTTCTGGCTGGTCGTTCTCTCGCAGGTGCCGTTGTCGGTTGCCTATCCCGTGGTCGGTCTCTCCTACGTGATCATCGTGGCCTTCTCCCGGGTGGTTCTCCACGAACATGTTCCACTGCTCCGTTGGATCGGTGTCGTCGTCGTTGCGCTCGGTATAGCGCTAGTGGGTGTGTCCTTCCGCCGCATGTCGGGAGCCTGACCATCTGCACATGGTCTTAAGCACATGAAAGCACTGCTCATCGCAGGTGGTGTCGGTACGCGGCTCCGGCCTCTGACCCTGACCCGGCCGAAGCACCTGTTGCCCGTGGCGAACCAGCCTCATCTGCATCATGTTTTCGATCTCTTGCAGAGGTACGACATCGATGAAGTCGTCCTATTGACGTCGTACCTCGCCGAGACCTTCACCGCGTCGGTCGATGAGGCCCGGTCACGAGGATTGCAGGTTCATGTCAGGCACGAGGTCGAGCCGTTGGGCACCGCCGGCGCGTTGAAGAACGCGGAAGACCTCATAGACGGCGAGACGTTCTTCGCGTTCAACGGAGACGTGCTCACGGATATGGATCTCGGCGCGGTCTTGGCATTCCATCGAGAGCGGCAGGCGCAAGGGACGATCGTGTTGACGCCGGTAGAAGACCCATCTGCCTACGGTGTCGTTCCCACGCAGGAGGACGGCCGTGTCCTGGGGTTCATCGAGAAACCCCCCCGTCATGAGGCACCGACGAACCTGATCAATGCGGGTGTCTATCTGCTCGAGCCCGAGGTCCTTGCAAAGATCCCGTCCGGCAAATCCTGGTCCACCGAGCGCGGCTTGTTCCCCGGCATGGTGGCAGACGGCGAGCGTCTGTTCGCGACGCCGACGGATGCCTACTGGATGGACATAGGAACCCCGGAGAAGTACCTGCAAGCCAATCTCGAGGCGCTCGAGGGCCGCTTCAAGACAGACGCCGTTGTCGCTCCGGGACGAGACACCAACGTTGTGGCCGAGGACGTCTCGATCGACGGCGCGCAGGTATCCTCGTCCTGCATCGGCAGTGGGTGCTCGATAGCGGAGGGGGCTCGTGTGGACAGGTCCGTCCTGCTGCCTGGTGTGATCATCGAAGCGGGCGCCTCGGTGGAGAACTGTGTACTCGGCGAGCGAGCAAAGGTTCTGTCGGATGCTCGTCTCACCGGGGTCACGGCGGCCGACGGCGACGTCCTCGACGGCCGGTCTGGATAGGAGGACACGTGCGGATACTCGTAACGGGAGCTGCCGGCTTCATCGGCTCACACCTGGTCGACAGGTTGTTGAGCGAAGGGGAAGAGGTGATCGGAGTAGACGACCTCTCCTCGGGCACGCTCGCCAACCTGGCCGAGGCGCGACGTTCGGCCGTGGGCAAGTTCAGTTTCCACCGAGTCGACATCACCTCTAACGCGCTCGACGATCTGATCGCGCGGACGAAGCCAGAGTTGATCTACCATCTGGCCGCCCAGGTGGACGTGCGGAAGTCGGTAGCGGACCCGCTGCGCGACGCGATGATCAACGTCCTCGGAACCCTCAACGTCTTGCACTCTGCCGAGAAGGCGGGAGCGGCGAAGGTTGTATTCACCTCCTCGGGCGGGTGCATCTACGGCGAGCCGGGGGAGTCGCGACTGCCCGTTACGGAAGAGCAGGTTTTCTGGCCGGAGGCGATGCCCGAATCTCCCTACGGGGTCTCGAAGAAGGTGGTGCTCGATTACCTGCGCTATTTCAAAGCGGTGAAGGGACTCGACTACAGCGCATTGGCGCTATCGAACGTCTATGGGCCGCGTCAGGAACCCGCTTCGGAAGTGGGCCTCGAGGGACAGGTTGTCGCGATCTTCTCGCGCAAGATGCTTGCCGGGCAGCCCTGCACCATCTACGGGGACGGTACTCAGACGCGCGATTTCGTGTTCGTCGACGATGTCGTTGATGCGTTCGTCGCGTGCCGGGACAAGGGCAGTGGCGAGCTCATCAACGTCGGTAGTGGGGAAGAGCTGTCCGTCAACGAGCTCTACGCCCGTCTGGCGGAGCTCACCGGTTCGAGGTACGAGCCGATCTATGGGGGAGCCCGCCCCGGCGAGCTCCAACGGATCGTGGTGAATAACTCCAAAGCGCGTGAGGTACTCGGCTGGTCTCCCCGAACGACGCTGGGGGAGGGCCTGCGCCAAACCGTCGCTTACTTCAAAGGCACGCCCGCACCCCGGTAGGCCCCCCCGTCGGGGGAGGTTCTTACTCGGCCGTGAACTGCGGGACGCCCACGTCCTCTTCGCCGCGGCCCTGGAAGCGTTCCCTGAACTGGTCGACCACCTCGGCCGAGAATTGCTCGCACGACTGCATGGCTCCCCAGGACGACATGCTGAAGTTCGCTCCGGCCGGAACCTGGTCGTAAGGCGTAGCGATGAGCGCTATCCGCTCGCCGCCCACGTAGCCCTCGATCGCCTGCGTCACGGTCTCCGGCGCGTCCGGCCGGTACCAGATGGCGATCTGCCCGTGCTCGAGGTTGTGGACGAGAGCCCCGGGAGCGACCGGGTCGGAGAAGAATCCCGCGTTCGAGGGGTTCCCGTAGTGGTTGCCCGAGGTCGGCGGGTTCGTGCTGTACTCGATCGGTGTGCCGTCGGGGAGGTGCTCTCGACCCTCCTCAAGCTCGGGCTGCTCGATCTCCGTGCAACCGGCCTCTTCGGCGGCGACTCCACGAACCGTTTCCTCCTTGGCCCCCCTCTCCCGCAAGACCAAGCCGACGACGAGAGCGCCAACTACGAGGGCAACGCCCAGGGTCAGCAGGTTGCGTTTCCGCGCCGCCTTCTTGCGCTCGGCGCGCCGGCGCTCGTCTGCTTCTCTTCTGGCTTGTTTTTCCTCTAGTTTGCGGCTCACGGCGAACGAGGCTATCAGCCTCCGCCGAGTAGGTAGGAGTGCCCATCGGGCCGGGGCCGAGGGCGCGGCCGGTAGGCCGCGTCGGGATACCCCACGAGCACGAGAGCGTGGG
Organism: Actinomycetota bacterium; assembly: GCA_051001455.1. GTDB lineage: Bacteria > Actinomycetota > CADDZG01 > CADDZG01 > WHSQ01 > JBPCNH01. The sequence goes on along the minus strand of JBPCNH010000004.1, from coordinate 50,572 downwards.
GTTCGATGCGGCTCGGGAGGCCGAGATGCTCCTTCACGACATCCCGGCAGAACACTGGCGCAGATATCCAGCACGAGCCGATGCCGTCGGCCGCCAGCGACAACATGAATCCCTGCAAACCGGCTCCTACCGAATGGGCGAACAGGCTCCATTCAGCGAGCCGGCGGTCGGCATCGAGGTACTCGTGAGCCCGGGCCGTATCGGCGCAGCAGACCGTCAACAGCGGGGTAGCGGTCAGCAGATCGTGAGACCTAGCGAGGATCGCCTCGATCTTCTTCGGAGCGAGCCCATCGTCGCGCAGGTCCTCGCGCCACCGGTTGCCCATCGCGCGCGAGAAGGCTGCTTTGTTGCCCGCATCCTCGATGAGAACGAAGCGCCAGGGTGCCGAGTGATGCGGAGCGGGTGCCTGTACCGCCATCTCTATCGCCTTCATGACGCTGGCTCGCGGCACGGGACGATCCTCGAAAGAGCGAATGCTCCGGCGCGCCGCGATCGCCTCTTCGAGTGTCACCGGAAGAAGTCCTGCTCGGGCGGACGGACGATCTCGGCCGCCGCTCCGCGACCGATCGTTACGGGCGCGCCGCGAACGATCGCGGCGCAGATGCCCTCTGCTTTTCCCATGACCATCTCCGCAGCCGATGCGAGTTCGTCTGCGATGCAGATCCGAGTGCCCACCATCTCGCGGCCTTGGGTGTCTTTGGTGCCGATGTAGTCCTTGAACGGACGGATGCCGGCCACGCCGATGGCGACGTCGGTCTGTCCGAGGCGCCAGGCCCGGCCGAACGTGTCACTCACGATCACCGCGATGTCGGCGCCGGACAGGTGCTCGATCACCTTCTTGATCCGGCGCGCCGAGAGGTCGGGATCGAGCGGCAATAGGGCGACCCGTCCCAGCTCTACGTTCGACTCGTCGACTCCTGCGTTGGCGCAGACGAACCCGTGTGTTGTCTCGGCGATCATCATCGTCCCCGACCTGCGAAGCACGCGCGCGCTCGCGTCCGCGACGAGCCGGGACTTATCGGCCTTGTTGCCGAGCCGTCCCTCTGCTTTGGAGACGACCTTCTGCGTCACTACGAGCACGTCCCCGTCCTCGAAACCGGGCGCAGGGTGAGCGGCGGCGAAGAGGAGCTGCGCCAGGTCGTCTCCGGCGGCGATCTCCGGCACTCCTTCAAGCGGGTGGATCGTGATCACAGGAGCGCCCCGGCCAGCCGCTCCGACGCCTCGGGGGTTCCCATGATCGTGTCGAGGGTTACGGCACGGATCCCCAGCGCCTCCACCTTCGCCACCTCGTCGGGGTCGGTGGCATCGACCACGAAGGTGTCCAGCAGCTCCCCGTAGAGCCCCGCCACACCCGAGGCGCTGACCTCGACGCCTGTCGCGGTCAACAGTTTGTCGGCCGGACCCTTCAAGGGAGCCCCTCGCACTATGGGCGACACGCCGATCACGCGAGGGTGCTCGGCGATGGTCGAGTGGACGTCGGGAAGCTCGAGGATCGGCGCGAGCGACACGACGGGGTTGGACGGGCAGAGGATCACGACGTCCGCGCTGCGGAGAGCATCGATCACCCCGGGGGCCGGTTTCGCGTCGGCGATGCCTGCGAAGCGGACCTCTTTCACGTCCGGCTGTTGTTTTTCCCTGACGAAATACTCCTGGAATTCCAGCGTGCGGTCGTCCGCGGTCACGACACGCGTGCCGACCGGGTCGTCGCTCATCGGCAGGATCGTGGGCCGCACACCGAGAGATCGCGTTATCTCTGCCGTTACTACGGAGAGCGTTGCGCCGTCTCTCAGGCGACCCGTCCTATACAGACAGGTCGCGAGATCTCGATCGCCGAGGCGGAACCAGTTCTCGAGCCCTAGTTTGCCAAGGGTGTCTACCACGGACCACGTGTCGCCACGGATGCCCCAGCCGCGCTCGGTGTCGGCAATGCCGGCGAGCCAGTAGGTGACTATGTCGACGTCGGGTGAAACGTGGAGCCCGTAGATCGTGGCGTCGTCACCGGTATTGACCACCGCGGTCAGGTCGTCGGCCACTCGATCGAGCCCGATGAGGAGCTTCGCGCCTCCCACGCCTCCAGCTAATGCCGTGACTTTCATGTGCTGCGGAGTGTATTAGCGGGCCCTCCGCCCGGCGCGCCGAGGCCCCGCGAGCCCAACTAGTCTTGTGTCTATGGATCGCCTGGAGAGCTTGGCTCGGCGCGCCGGCTCCGGCGTCCGATTGGAAGACGCCGAGGTGCGGGAGTTGGCTGCACTCGCCGTCGTCGACCCCGCCCCCGTCCTGGCTGCGGCGGCAGGTCTACGGGACGACGTGACCGGGGGACGGATCACCTATTCGAAAAAGGTCTTCATCCCACTTACGCAGCTGTGCAGGGACTCGTGCGGTTACTGCACCTTCGCCCATCCTCCCCGGCCCGGCCGAAGGGCATACATGACGATCGACGAGGTCCTCGAGGTAGCTCGCGCCGGCGCGGCGGCGGGATGTGCCGAAGCGCTCTTCACCCTCGGCGACCAGCCCGAACGCAAGTGGCCCGAGGCGCGCGCCGAGCTGAACTCCATGGGCTACTCGACCACCATCGAGTACCTGGTCGCGGCTTGCCGGGCGGTCCTAGAGGAGACTTCGCTCCTGCCTCATGCGAACCCCGGCGTTCTTTCGCTCGAGGATGCACAGGCCCTGCGCGCCGTCACGGTGAGCCAGGGAACGATGCTCGAGACACTGTCCGAACGGCTCCTGCAACGAGGCATGGCGCACTTCGGCGCGCCCGACAAGCGGCCCGAACTCAGGCTGGCCACCCTCGACAACGCAGGCAGGGCCGGGGTTCCGTTCACTACAGGGATCCTGATCGGGATCGGCGAGACCTTCGGGGAGCGTATCGACGCTCTCTTGGCGATAAGAGCGGCTCACGAGAGGCACGGTCACATCCAGGAAGTGATCGTTCAGAACTTCCGGCAGAAGCCTGACGTCCTGATGCGAGATCATCCCGAGCCCGATGTGGACGAGATGTCGCTTGCGATCTCCTTGGCGCGCCTCACGATGGGACCCGACATGGGGATCCAGGCGCCGCCGAACCTGACGCCCCGTGAATACGGCCGCTATCTCGGTGCCGGTCTCTCCGATTGGGGCGGAGTGTCTCCGGTCACACCCGACCACGTCAATCCCGAAGCCCCCTGGCCGAAGCTCGACGAGCTGCGTGCGGTCACCGAAAGTCACGGCTACACGCTGGTGGAACGCCTGGCCGTCTATCCGCGGTTCTGCGGCACTCCGGCTGCGCTCGACCGATGGATCGATCCGGTTCTACGAGGCCCGGCTCTCGCCGCTATCGACGGGGAAGGTTTGCGGCGTCCGGAAGAAGCATGGTTCTCGGGCGTGGTGTCCCCGCCACCCGAGGGCGCCACTGCTGCGGTCGCTGCCGCGATGGATGGGACTTGGCGAGTGCCCGGGCGTGTCGTTCGGAGTTCCGTCTGGTCGGTTTTGGACAAGGCAGAGGAGCGCATCGAGTTGTCGGAGGACGAGATCGCCCTCTTGTTCACTTCGCACGGACGCGAAACCGAGCGCTTATACGCCGTAGCCGACGACATGCGTCGCGAGGTGGTGGGCGACGTCATCACCTACGTCATCAACCGCAATATCAACTACACCAATCAGTGTTACTTCCGTTGTGGTTTCTGCGCTTTCTCGAAAGGACCCAAGTCTCTCAACCTGCGCGGGGAGCCTTATCTGTTGTCTCCGGAGGAGGTTGGACACCGCGCTCTCGAGGCGTGGGAGAAGGGGGCGACCGAGGTATGCATGCAGGGAGGCATCCATCACTCTTTCACCGGCGATAACTACGTCGAGTACCTCCGTGCCGTCAAGTCTGCAGTACCGGACATGCACGTGCACGCGTTCACCGCTCTCGAGGTCGCGCAAGGCGCGGCCGCGTCGGGTCTCGAAGTCGAGGAGTTTCTCCTTCGTTTGAAGGATGCTGGTTTGGCAACCTTACCGGGAACGGCGGCCGAGATCCTCGATGACGACATCCGAGCCATCATCTGTCCGGACAAGATCGACACCGCCGGCTGGTGCGAGGTTCATAAGGTCGCTCATCGGCTTGGGCTTCGTTCCAACGCGACGATCATGTTTGGAACGGTGGAAGGACCGCGCAATTGGGCGCGTCACCTGTGTGTAGTCCGGGATCTACACAAAGATGTCGCCGGTGAGGGGCAGCCTGGATTGTTCGAGTTCGTTCCGCTTCCGTTCGTCCACATGGGCGCGCCGATATTCCTCAAGGGACGTGCGCGCAAGGGCCCTACATTCGAGGAAGCTTTGAAGATGCACGCGGTCGCCCGTATCGCTTTGCACGGTCACATCGACAACATCCAGGTCTCGTGGGTGAAGATGGGGGTGGAGGGCTCCAATCTGGCTCTTCAGGCGGGAGCCAACGATCTGGGGGGCACGCTGATGGACGAGAGCATCTCGCGTGCCGCCGGCGCGAGCCACGGGCAAGAGCTCCTGCCGGCAGAGATCGAGCGGATGATCGCAAGCATAGGTAGGGTCCCTCAGCGTCGTACAACGCTCTACGGGCACCTCCAGCAGGGGTCCCCGGTACCTGCTACGGAAATCCTCTAGGAAGAGCAGCCATGGCAACGACAACCGGCACTCAGCGGCCGGACAAGACAACGCGAGGCACGCCGGTTCCGAGCGTGTTGGCGATCGTCGTCACCCACAACGGGCGGCCGTGGCTCACCGAGACGTTGGTCGGCCTGAACACCCAGGACTACAAGTTGCTGGATGTCCTCGTCGTGGACGATGCTTCGGGGGACTCACGTTCCAAGCCTCCGCTGAAGCGCGTTGCGAAGCGCCACCTCAAGAGGCGTCGGTGGGGCTATCTCCGTACACCCCGGCCGCTCGGTTTCGGTGGAGCGATCAACTGGGCGCTTTCGCGCGTCCGCACCGACGCCGATCTCTTGTTGTTCATTCACGACGACGCCGCCCTGGCGCCCGACGCCGTGGGATACATGGTTCGGCGTCTCATGAGCGACGACAAGACGGCCATCGTGGGACCCAAGATCGTGTCGTGGGACGATCCCCAGAAACTCGAGGAGATCGGTATGGCGTCCGATCGCTTGGGTTACCCCTATAAGGGGTTGGAAGAAGACGAGATCGACCTTGCCCAGCATGACGTCTCGGTCGAGGTCTTCTACGTCACTTCCACCTGCATGCTCGTCCGGCACGAGACCTTCCGCCGGTTGCGCGGGTGGGATGCGCGTCTGCGGGCATTTGCAGAGGATCTCGACCTCTGCTGGCGCGCCCGGCTCGAAGGGAACGCGGTACGCGTGGAGCCGCTCGCGAAGGCTCGTCACGCGATCGCCCTCGCTCGCGGTCAGCGGACCTCTCCTTTCTCGCCGGCGCGCTACTTCACCAGACGCAACCGGTTGCGCACGGTGTTCAAGAACGCGTCAACCCTGAGGCTTCTTACTCTGATACCGCAGTTCTTCCTGCTCGCTCTAGTGGAGATGCTCGCCTTCATCGTCCTCCGGCAGCCTCGCGAGATCCTGAACCTCGGTCGTGCTCTCGGATGGAACATCCTTCACATCCCTCAGACCTTCTCCGAGCGCCGCAAGGTCCAGAGTCGCAGGACGATCTCGGACCTGGAACTCAGGCGTCTGATGGTGAGGGAGGGCACCCGTCTGCGGTCGTACATCGGTCAGCAACGGGAGAGGTTCGACGAGGCATGGGGGCGGCGCGCCGAGGTAGTGGCGCGCCGGACCAACGAAGCGCGTCTCCTGGGAGCTCACTTCAAAGGGTGGCTGGGGGCTGCCGCGATCCTGTCTCTGCTGGCGCTGATCCTTGGATTCAGACACATCTGGTGGTCACCGCAGTTGGCGGTCGGCGAGTTGCTGCCCTTCCCGGATAGGGCCACCGGGCTGCTGCGAGCATTCTGGCTTCCCTGGAGGGCGACCGGTTTGGGACAGGAAAGCTTCAGCCCGCCGGCTTTCGCATTGCTGGGGATGTTTCCGATCTTCACCTTCGGAGCCATCGGAGCGGCGCAGAAGTTACTGATCCTGTCTCTCGGATCGACCGCCTTCGCGGGCGCCTACCTACTCGTCTCCGATGTTGTCGATCGTCCCGGGAGGTTCGCTTCCGGCGTCGTGTACATGCTCGGCGCCGTCGGCTACGCCGGGATCCGTGGCGGGTCGCTCGCCGCTCTCGTGCTGGGGTCGACCGCCCCCTTCATGTTCTTGCTGTTGATACGGATCTCGGGATGGGTCCGGCCGGCGGGGTGGCGGATGGGCACCGCCCTCGCGCGAACAGGAGTAGCTGCAGCGGTGTCCGCGGCTTTCGTCCCGGGATCCCTCTTCCTCTACGCGCTTGTCGCGCTCATGCTGACCGTTGCCCGCGCAGTATTCGTTCGCCGGGAGGAGGCGGCGCGCGGGTTCGCATTGAGCCTCGCCGGATTGGCCGTCGGGTGGATGCTCCTTCTTCCTTGGAGCGCATCCTGGCTCACGGAGGGGGGCACGCTTCGGGTCCTGTGGGACGACGCGACCTGGCGGACGTTTGCCGGCTCTTACGAAGGGCACGGCGTGCTCAGCACGGTTCTCGGTCAGATGCCGGAAGGTCCGGTGCTGGCGGGCCTAGCCTTGCCGCTGTTGGGACTCGTTGCGGTCGTCGCCTCTTCGGCCCAGCGCAAGAAGCTAGCGCTGGCTTTCTGGTCGATCATCGTGATGATCGGGTGGTTGGCGACACTCGTCTCGAGCGGGATCATCCGTCCCCCGGTGGCGTCTCCTCTCGAGTTGGGGGTCCTGGCGTCAACCGCGTTCGCGGCTCTCGTGGGACTGGCCGTGGGAGGTTTCCGGCTAGACCTGAGACGTCAGGCATTCGGGTGGATCCATTGGTTGGTGCTCGGAGGATTGGCCTCCTCGGTGTTCCTGCTCGCAGGGGGGCTGGGTCCGGCGCTCTACCACGGTGACTGGGCAAGCGGTTCTAGAGACAGGCGTGCGGACGTCCGCGTTATGACGCAGGTCAGGAGCATCTTGGCGGCGGAGGTGGGCGAGGTTGGTGCGTTTAGGGCGCTGTGGATCGGTTCGGCCTGGGCTCCTCCGCTACCGAGTGCTGCCCGCCCCTTCTCCGATGCGTTCGTGACCGGCGCACGAGGGCAGACTCTCACCGACCTGTTCCCGCGCCGCACGGGTCAGGCGGAGGAGCAGTTCCGGCGCGTGATCGACTCGGTGCGAGAAGGGACGACCGATCGCGGAGGCGCCTTGCTCGGAGCGTTCAACGTTCACGTGATCGTGCTCGAGAAGGGCGCGGCCGACGAAGAGGAATGGCTCGCGCAACGGGATCTTGCGATCCTCCGGACCGAGGAGACCTACTACGTGCTCGAGAACGCCGCTCAACTAGCGCGCGCAGCTGTCTACAGTGGTCTTCCGGCCTACGTGCGGGCGGTGCAGGAGAACGATCCGTCGGTGACGGCGGGAAGGCCGGAGGTCGAGATCGACGCGCTCGAGCAACTCTCTCCGGCCCGTTACTACGATCGCGCTACGGGCGCATCGGGCGTGGCCTTCTTGGCAGAGGCGGCCGATCCGGGGTGGAAGGCAGAGCTCGACGGCGAAGAGCTTGAGCGGCAACCAGGAGGTTGGGGCAATGCGTGGAGGATTCCCGAGGGTACGGACCGGTTGAGCCTCGACATCTCTTATCCGCGCCCGGCCGGGGACTACTTCTGGTTCCTCTTCCTCGCTCTAGCCTGGATCGTGGTGCTCGGCGCTTCCCTCTCTCGCCGGCGCAACGGCCGGTCGCGCAAGGTGCTCCCGTGAGCGATCGCGTAAAGGAACTCGTGTTCACACTCGTGCTGTTGGTGGTGGTGGGCATGGGGGTGACGTTCGACGCGCTGGTGAACGATGTGACCCCTCAGGCGGCGGCCGATCCACCATCGGGTTTCTTCGTCGAGAGGGCTCTTTTCTGTCCCCCGGCTCCCGAGGGCACGTCGGCATCGGTGGAGGTGGTAGCCGGAGGCATGGACGAGGACCCGGTGAAGCTAGGCACGGAAGGGGAAGAGGCGCCGGACCCGGTGGACAATCAGATCGTCGTGGCGAATCCGCTCACGCAGCCGGTGGACATCGTGGGATACGGAGGTTCGGTGGTAGCGGCGCAGAGCGAGACCTTCGAGGGACCGGTCGAGGGCACGGGTGCGGCCCCTTGCTCGGCCGAGGCCGGTGACAAGTGGTTCCTGCCCCAGGGTTCGAGCGCGCGCGGCTTCAACGAGAGGATCGTGCTTTACAACCCCTTCCCCTCGGAGGCGGTTGTGCGCGTGCGATTCCTCACCGGGAAAGGAGAACGTTCCCCTGCCGCACTGCAAGAGATCCCGGTCGCGAGCGAGGGCACCACTTCGATCAAGGTGAACGACTTCATCTTGCAGCAGAATGTCCTGGGTGCCGAGATCACCGCGGTTCGAGGTCGCATCGCGGCATGGAAGGTCTTGTTCGCACGCGCTCCCGACAGCCCCCCCGGCGTCGGATTCTCGATCGGGGCGCGGGAGGCGGCTCCCGAATGGTTCTTCCCGGCGGGCGGGGTCGGGGCCGATATAGATGAGCGCATCTCGCTCATGAACCCGGGTGATGAAGAGGCGATCGTCACGATCTCCTTGATCACCGACGACGGGATCGTGCAGCCACCGGCATACGTCGAGTTCCCTATCCCGCGGGGGAGCTCCCGCCAGTTGGCCTTACGCAAACAGGTGGGCGATCTCGAAGGACCCGTCTCGGTCATAGTCCGTAGCGAGAACGATGTGCCGATCGTCGGTGAGCGGACGGTTTTCTATGATGGAGAAGGTTTCCACGGTTTCTCCTCGGAGCTCGGAGCGACCTCGGCTGCCAATCGTTGGTGGCTGGGCCCTGCCGTTCGAGAGCCCCAGCGAGACTCGGTGATCGTCATGAACGTAGGGGACCGAGACACCACCGTCTCCTTGCGGATCCTCTTTGAGTCCGGCGCCCCTCGTGAACCCGAGAGGTTGCAAGGCCTGAAGGTCACCGCCGGGTCGAGGTTGCGCATCGACCTGCAGGGTCTGACCGATCAGCCGAGCGCCGTGTTGCTGACTTCTGACTCTCCGGTCGTTGCCGAGCGCGTCGCGTTCTCGGCCGCCTCTTCCGACGTGTCTATCTTGCTCGGGATACCTCTGGACTAGCGGCGCGCGGGATTGGGGCCGGTGCTCCCGGCTGTCTGCCGGATCGTCTGGGAGAAGGGATCTCGGGGTGTCAGGCGGCGGCGCTGGTGCGCAGGTACAGCCGCGTGGCTTCGAGGAAGGCGCTGAAGATCTTCATCTGCTGGTGGTCTACCGGCGCCATCACCTCGGGATGCCATTGCACCCCTAGAACCCAGGAATGGTTGCGCGAAACCACGGCCTCCAGGGTTCCGTCACCGGCCCAGGCGATCTCCTCGAGTCCATCCGCGACCACCTCGAGCCCTTGATGGTGATGGGAATTGACCGGGATCTCGCTGGCGCCGACTATCTCCTCGAGCAAGGAACCCGGCTTTATCCGCACGTGGTGGACCGGCTCGGCTCTAGGCATGTCCCGGTCGTGACCGAGACGCTCGGGGTTGTCGCCGAGATTCTGCTCGATCGTTCCGCCCAGCTGCACGTTCAAGAGCTGGAAGCCCCGGCAGATGGCCAACACCGGCATGTCCCGGCGGAGGGCTTCCCTGAGCAGCGTCGTTTCGAGCTTGTCCCGCTCGCGGCTGACCCTGCGGGTACGGGGGTGGCGGGGATGCCCGTACACGATCGGATCGATGTCGCCTCCTCCGGGAAGCAGAAGCCCGGCGGCGCCGTCGAGAGGAGAGGCGTCCTCGGTATCGACCTCGAACTCGACGGGTAGCCCTTCTGGGATCCTGTCCAGCTCGTTCGGCTCGAAGGGCGAATAGACCCGGGGGCTTCCGCCCGCTCTGGTCACCTCTCGTGCGTAAAGGACGGGGAGGCGCCCTTCGCTCGCGATGCCTTGCCCGGTCATAACGATATGCCCGGAGGGGGCTTCTCTTCTCGAGCCGATGGTCTCGGCCGTCGTGGTATCCAAGTGGTCGATCACTTCTCTCGGTTCACTCTCCTGGGGAGCTCTTCTTCCATGCCTGATGCTATGCGTTTCGAGACCGCCGCCATCCACGCCGGCCAAGATCCCGATCCGGCAACCGGAGCGGCGGTGGTCCCTATCTATCAAACCTCGACATACGTCCAGGATTCCGTAGCCAAGCACAAAGGATTCGAATATTCGCGCACGGACAATCCGACAAGGCAAGCACTCGAGACCTGTTTGGCCGCCCTCGAAGGAGCCTCAGACGCGATTTCCTTCGGTTCCGGCATGGCCGCCATCGCCACCCTCGCCATGGTTCTCAAGGCCGGGCAGAGGGTGGTTTTCCCCGACGACGTCTACGGCGGGACCTACCGGCTCTTCTCCAAAGTCCTGAGCGATCTCGGTATCGACTGGGTCACCGCGGACATGACCGATGAGTCGTCGGTCGCTAGGGCGCTTGAAGGGGGCGCAGGGTTGGTCCTTGCCGAGACGCCGACCAATCCGATGCTCAAGGTCCTGGATCTGGCCATGCTGGCCGAGGCGTCCCATAGCGCCGGGGCGATGTTCGCAGTGGACAACACTTTCGCTACCCCGTACCTGCAGAGGCCGCTCGACTTCGATGCCGACGTCGTCGTCTATTCCGCCACCAAATACCTCGGGGGCCATTCCGATCTCGTGATGGGAGCACTCGTCACCCACAACGAGGAGCTGGCGACCCGCCTCAGATTCCTGCAGAACTCCGTAGGAGCGATCCCTGGCCCCTTCGATTCGTGGTTGCTGTTGCGTGGCTTGAAGACGCTAGGTATCAGGATGCGCGCCCACTGCGCGGGTGCCGTGCAGATCGCTACCTGGCTCGAAGCACGCCCCGATATCGAGCGCGTGATCTATCCGGGTCTCGATTCTTTCCAGGCCAAGCCGGTCGCGACACGCCAGATGTCCGCTGCGGGAGAGCCGTTGTACGGCGGCATGATCTCGTTCGAAGCCGCGAGCGAAGCCGAGGCCTTACGTGTCTGCGAACGTACGAAGCTGTTCTTCCTCGCTGAATCGCTCGGCGGCGTCGAGTCGTTGATAGAGCATCCGGGCAAGATGACCCACGCGAGCCTGGCCGGCTCCGGGATGGACGTGCTGCCCGGTCTGGTCAGATTGTCGGTAGGGATCGAGCATCCCGACGACCTCATAGCCGACCTCGACCAAGCCTTCGGTTAGCTCTCCAACGGGGCGATAGCGCCGCCGGTCGCAGGTGAGTGCTAGCGGGATTGCGCGGCTAGGAACTCTAGGAGATCCGCACGAGTGAGAACCCCCGTGGGGCGGCTGCCGTCGGCTACCACTATCGCCTCCGCTCCTTTGGAGAGGTCACGGAACATCGCATCGACCCCGGCGCTGAGCTGCACCACCGGCAACGGTTCCTCCATCACTTCGTTCACCGTGCGATCGGTCGCCTCAGGGTCGCGGAAGACGCGATCCAAGAGCAACCTCTCGTGGATCGAACCGACGATCTCGTCCGTCGAGCTCGGGCGTTCGGTAGTTGCCACGGGGACCTGGGAGATGCCGAACTGTTGCAGGAGGTCGATGGCCCGCCCGACTTTCTCGCCCAACGCGATCGCGACGAGGTCGGGAACCTCCTTGCCCATGCTGCGCTTCTCTTTCATCACCGCGTCGATACGAGCCTCGACGCCGGGACGCTCGATGAAGCCGTTCTGTCTCATCCACGCGGCGTCATAGAGCTTGGAGAGATAGTTGCGTCCGCTGTCCGGGATGATCACAACCATCACGTCGTCCGGCCCGAGATCCTTGCCGACCTCGAGTGCCGCCCATACGGCGGTTCCCGCGCTGCCTCCGGATAACAATCCTTCTTCGGCGGTGATCCGGCGCGCCGTGAGGAACGAGTCGCGATCTGAGACCCGTACCCACCGGTCGATGATCGATGGGTCGAGCGTGTCCGGAACGCTCTCTTTTCCGATCCCTTCGACAAGATAGGGAGCCGGTTCTCCGCCGGTCAACACAGACCCGACCGGGTCTGCACCGATGACCTGCACGTCCGGGTTCTGCTCCTTCAGGTAGCGGCCGCATCCGGTGACTGTTCCGCCTGTACCCACGCCGACGACCAGATGGGTGACGCGTCCGTCGGTCTGTTCCCAGATCTCCGGCCCGGTGGAGTGGTAGTGAGCTTCCGGATTGTTCATGTTGTGGTACTGGTTCGGCTGGAACGCTCCGGATGTTTCTTCGGTGAGGCGATTCGCGACCGAGTAGTAGGACTCCGGAGAATCGGGAGGGACTGCCGTCGGTGTGATCACGACCTCCGCCCCATAGGAGCGGAGTAGATCGATCTTCTCCTGGCTCATCTTGTCGGGCATCGTGAAGATGCAGCGGTAACCCTTCAGCACGGCAGCGATGGCCAGCCCCACCCCGGTGTTACCCGACGTGGGCTCCACGATGGTCCCGCCGGGTTTGAGGAGACCCTCGCGCTCGGCGCTCTCGATCATTCGGATCCCGATCCGGTCTTTGACGCTGCCACCGGGGTTGAACATCTCGAGCTTCCCGAGGAGCGTGCAGTCGAGATCCTTCCCAAGGCGGCTCATGTTCAAAAGGGGGGTGCGGCCGATGGCGTCGAGAAGCGATTCGTAGAATTCCATGTGGGCATAGTTTCCCAGCCGCGTGGGTTAAGCAAATAGAGGCCCCGGGTCATTCCCTCGCTACGCCCGTCGGGAGCACCGAGATCGAGGTTGGGTTGCAACCTTCAGGGCCCGATGTACGTCCTATGGCTGAAGATGGGTCGTCCGACTACTATGTGAGGTCCAATGTCTGAAGTGGGGTCGCAAAGTGCCGAGCGGGAGGTGATCCCGGGACGAAGGGGACGCAAACGTCTCCTGGTGATCCTGGGCGTCCTGCTCGGTCTGCTCCTCGTCGCCGCAGCAGGGGCCTCCTATGCCGGCTACCAGTACGCCGAGAAGTACGAAGGTCGGATCCTTCCCGGCTCCACGATCGCCGGGGCCGACGTCGGCGGGATGAGCGAGACCGAAGCGATCGAGGCGGTGGACGCCGCGGTCGGACCTGAGCTCGATCGGCCCATCACGGTGAGTTGGCACAAGAAGACGTGGACGGTCACGCCCCGCGAGATCGGTGCGAAGAGCAACGCGCTCGCGGCGGTCCGCTCGGCGTTGGCGGTCAGCGCCGATACCTCCTTCGCCGAGAAAACGCGGATGGGCATGCTGGGCGAACCGCTCGACTTCGAGCGCGACGTTGCCATCACCTATCCGCACCAGGGAGCCAAGGGCTTCGTCCAAGGGATCGGCTCGTCCATCGACAAGGACGCTGTGGACGCGGGGATCGACTATTCCTCGGGGTGGGTCGAGTTCTCCAAGGCTAAGCCGGGGTTCGCTACCGACGTCAAGAAGAGCAAGAAGGCGCTGATGCAGGCGCTCAAGAACGGCGACGCGACCGTAGATCTTGTCGTCGAAAAGGTGGATCCCGTAACGACCGCAGACGATTTCCGTCAGGTCCTCTTGGTGCGGATCGGTGAGAACAAGCTGTACCTGTACGAGGACGGCAAGGTCACCCATGACTGGGCGGTAGCTCCGGGTCAGCCGCAGTATCCGACCCCCACAGGCATCTTCTCGGTCGAGCTCAAGCGCTATATGCCGACGTGGGTTAACCCCGCGGTCGACAGATGGGGCGCGAACCTTCCGGCCTCTATCCCCCCCGGCCCGAACAATCCCCTGGGCGTGCGAGCCATCAACTGGACCGCCCCGGCGATCCGCTTCCACGGAACCAACGCTCTGTATTCACTGGGGTACAACGCATCGCACGGCTGCGTGCGGATGTCCAACGCCGATGTGATCGAGCTCTACGACCTGATCGACGTAGGAGCGACGATCGTCTCGACCCAGGTGGCGCCGTTCAAGCCGCTATACGGAACAACGACGGCGGTCGACGCAGAAACGACCCAGACGAGCGGCTGAGTAGAAGAACTCGAACGCTTCGGACCACTCGTCAGCCGGTCCGGCATCCGGCACAAAAAAATGTACCCCGAAGTGACTTCCGGCCGAGGCCTACTCATCTCTCCGAGGTACGTCTGCATCTTATGACGGGCCAGACGCGCTAGGCAAGATATTCGGCCGAGACGTTTTCGCGTCCTCTTCTTCTTTCGTATGGGATCGCAGCCCCAGTCAAGCGCCTAGTCGGCGCGCCACTACCTCGAAGTCTTTGACGAACAGCGCTTCTTGTTCCGTCCGGAAGCCGGGGTCACCGCGCAGGATCGAGGAAGGGTGGACGGTTGCGGTGACCATTGGCTCGAGGTCCCATTCCGCCACTCGCATCGACCCGAACGAACCAGGCCAAGTTACAAAAGTAGCTTAGGTACAACCCGCGTTACACAAGAACAGAAAAGCGGCTGATAGCCGAGAGGCGGTACCAGGTCCCCCAAATAGCCGTAGGGGCGGGTTCCACCCCCGGAGCGATGGCCTGGGTTCTTGTGTGGAGGAGCGGAGCGGGGTGGGTTCCGCCCCGGGAGGCGGTCTCCGTGGCTCTACTTGAGGGAATCGAGGAAGCTGCGGATCAGGTCGTTGAACCGCTGCATCTCCTCGATCATCAGGCCGTGGCCGGAATCGAACATCTCGAGCCGGGCGCCGGGGATGGCCGCGGCGATCTCTTCCGAAGCCAACCCCGGGACCATCACGTCCATATGACCGCCGACCACCAGCGTCGGAGCAGAAATCTTAGGTAGCTCCGCCAGGACATCGTGGTTCGAGAACGCATCGAGCTGTGCGAGCAGGGCTTCCGGGGACATCATCTCCGGCGCGCCGGGAGCGGTCAGCGCGCCCATCATCTGGTCGATCAACTCGCGCCCCATCTCGAAGAATCTCGGGGTGAACATCCACAGCAGGGTGGCTTCGGCGAACCTCTCGGGTCCCAGCTCTGAGATGACCAGCCGGGCTAGCTCATGTTGCCGCCGCATGAATTCGATCGGGCGGGCCCAGGTGATGGCGAGGATCAGGCCGCCGAGACGCTCCGGGTGGTCGAGAGCGATCCGCTGGGCGATCGTGCCCCCCATCGAGGCGCCGAAGATGACGGCTTTCTCGATCTCCAGGTGATCGAGGAGCCGGACGGCATCGTCGGCCATCTGTTCGATGGATTCGGGAAGCTTCAAGCTCGAGCGTCCCGTTCCGCGGTTGTCGAAGGTGATGAACCGGTTCCCAACCGACACGGCGGGGACCTGACCGGCCCAGTACCGCTGGTCGAGCCCGAAACCCATCACGCCCAGAACGGCCGGACCGTCGCCGTAGCTCCGGTAGTGAAGGTCGATATCTCCTAGCTCGGCGAGAGGCATCCCGGCAGCATAAGAGCCCGGCCACAGACGGTGATCTTGACGGACAATCCGGCCGTCTCGGACCGGGGTGGCTTACCGTGGGCGACCGTGAGCTCTTGTTCGAAACCCGGCTGTTCTCGGATCGGCGTAGCCGTCCTGGGGTACGACTATGCCCAGAAGTTGGCCTCCTTGGAGGATCCCTCTCCCGCGCTCTCACCCCACAGCTACATCCTCTGTACCTCCTGTGCCGAGCGCCTGAATCCACCGCGCGGCTGGACCCTCGAGGACAGGCGGAGCGAGCCGCCTTTGTTCGCCTCGAAGGACAGGGCGGTCACGATCCTCGAGAGACAGGAAGAAGAGATCGTTCCCGAGGGCCCCGCGCGCCAACTCTTCTTCGGTCACAGCGCTTAAGACTTTGTCCACGGAGAAGAGCCTCTTCAGCGAGTTGAGGCGCCTCGACCGTCACGGTCTGCGGCGGGTGCTGATCTTCGTGCGAGGGCTCTTGATGACGATGGGCGATTCCGAAGGCGCTGGTTCCCAGGAAGGTGATCCGGAAGTCACCTACCGTCTCGAAAGCGTCAAGTGCGGAAAGCCGAATTGCAGGTCCTGCCCTCACGGGCCCTATTGGTATGCCTATTTCCGCGAGAACAACCGCTTGAAATCCCGGTATATCGGCCGCGAGCTTCCCGAGGATGTAAAGAAACTGATGCAGTAGCGAACCCAGACTGAAGGGCCGTAGGCGAGGCTCTTCGATGTCTAGTTGCGGGATCGCCACGGAAATGGTTCGTTTGGGCTATGCCTAATCGAGCGCGAAAAGGGCATCATTAGGGACGTGGTCCGGGGTGATCGAGGCTCTTGGGAGGAACCTTGCGCTGTCCTAGCTGTGAGAAGGAAGGATGCACGGAGATCACGATCAATCTCTCCGGGGACGACAACCTGATCTTCTATTCGTGCCGCTTGTGTGAGTCGAAGTGGTGGGAGCGGGGCGGAGACGTGATCGCCTTGGATGAGGTTCTCTCCCTCACCTCGCAACGCGACACCAAGTCCTCATAGGCAGAAGGCCCCCGAGGGGGCCTTTCTTCGCTCAGCGGTGGAGGTGCGGGTACCCACAGCTAACCCTCGTTGAGGCAACAGGTGCCAGTTGAGGGGGTCGTGCCCCAACGGCGCCCAAGGACCGGACGTTAGCCCAGCCGAAGGGCACTGGCTCTGCTGCGAGTACCCGCAAGCCCAGCAATCAATATGAACAGTATGGCTCGCGGCGAGCACCCGCGCTAGTAGCCGGTGGTGCTGTCTTTCTGCAACCGGAGGAATTCGTAGGCGTTGGTGGAGTCGTCCAGTGACGTCACGTCCATGCGGAAGCGGCCCTTGTTCCTTGCGTAAGCCAGCTCGAAGGAGCGTACGAATCCTGCTTTCTCGATCGCTCGGGTCGACGGCGCGTTGCTCTCTTCGACGCCGACCCACACCCGACGGACGCCGGATCTCCCCAGGTGACTGACGATACCGGCGAGGGCAAAAGGGTAGATCCCGCGCCCTCGCGCATCGGCTCGGGTAAAGGATTCGTATACGTAGGCGTCGCCCGGGGGAGGCGATAGATATCCCCGGATCTCCCGCGTCCACGCAGCCGACGTCGTGACCCAGCTGGCGTGGAGGAGACGGCCGCCGTCTTCCACAACGAAGCACATGACGTCCTCGCTCAACCGGGAGGCGAATCTCGCTGCCGAATCCGTTCCGATGTCGCGGGCGTATCTGGATCCGTCTTCAGGACCGGCCTGCCGGAAGTAGAGACCTTCGCCCGGCCGCTCCAGTGGGCCGGCCTCCCGGACGTAGAGGAACAATCTTTGCCTGGACGACCAGTTCTCGCGCAGGCGCGCCGTGAGCAATTCGGTGACTTCGCGAGGGCCTCTGGAGCGGGTGCGCGTGAGCGCGCGCCGCGTCGCTCTTGCAAGACCGGGCCGGGTGTCGGGCACCCGTGGAGCTTAGTGCTCCGGGATCAGATCTTCGCCGGCTGGCGGTTGGCGCGGGCGCGCAGGGCGGCCTTCCGCTCTAGTTCCGTGAGACCACCCCAGATCCCGTAGGGCTCGCGAGCGGCAAGAGCGTATTCGAGACATTCCCGCTTCACGGCGCAGCCCGAACATACGTCTTTGGCGCGATCCTCACGTGATCGCTTCTCGGCTGGAGATTCGAGGTCTTCGACCCCGAAGAAAACGATGCCGGGATGGGTGAGACAAGCCGCGTCCTCTCGCCAGGTCACCTCGGCTGTCTCGAAGGTGTTTTCGATCACTCATTGATGGTGAGGGGCATCCTTGTCGGAGTCAACGCCTTTTTTCCCGCCCTAGGGCTACGCCGCGGCCTTTAGGATGCCGTGAGTGGAGCCCAAACTGACAGATATCTTCAAGGCGTACGACGTCCGCGGCGTGTATCCCGCCGAGCTTGATGAGGACGCCGCCCGCAGGATCGGCTGGGCCTTCGCCACTTTCACGGACGTTCCGAAGCTCGTGATGGGCAGGGATATGCGGGTTTCATCGCCCGATCTCTGTGCGGCATTCGCCGTAGGGGCGACGGCGGCGGGCGCCCGGGTAATAGACGTCGGAGAGGTCTCGACCGACGCCTTGTATTTCGCTTCGGGCCGGCTCGAGGTGCCGGGCGCCATGTTCACGGCATCTCACAACCCGGCCCGCTACAACGGTTTGAAGCTCTGCAGAGCCAAGGCAGCTCCGATCGCGGGGGACTCCGGACTGACCGAGATCAGGGAACTCGCCGCCTCCGACGAGGCAGCCGGTGCGCGCGGGTCCGGCGAGGTCGAGTCGGCCGACGTGCTCGCCGATTACGCAGCGCATTGCCGGTCGTTCGTTGACCTTGATGTCCTCCGGCCCCTCAAGGTTGCTATCGATGCCGGCAACGGGATGGCCGGCAAGACGGTGCCGCTCGTTTTCGATGGACTGCCGTTCGAGGTGATCCCTCTTTTCTTCGAGCTCGATGGGACCTTTCCGAACCATCCCGCGAACCCGATCGAACCGGCCAACCTCGCCGACCTCCAAGACGCGGTCATCGCCAACGGTTGCGATGTGGGCATAGCGTTCGACGGGGATGCCGACCGGATATTCCTGGTCGACGAGAAGACCAATCTCGTATCTGGGTCGGCTACGACGGCGCTCGTGGCCGAGCGCATCCTGCGGAAGCATCCCGGAGAGACGATCCTGTACAACCTCATCTGTTCTTGGAGCGTGCCCGAGATTATCGAGGAGAACGGCGGGAAAGCCGTGCGGACGCGCGTCGGCCATTCCTTCATCAAAGAGATTATGGCCGAGACCGGGGCCATCTTCGGCGGCGAGCATTCCGGTCACTACTACTTCAGGGACAACTTCCGGGCCGACTCCGGGATGATCGCCGCCTTATTCACCCTCGAAGCGATGTGCGAGCACGGGGCGCCTCTGTCCGAGATGCTCAGCGACTACGACCGTTATGCGGCCTCTGGAGAAGTGAACTCCGAGGTGCACGATCAGCAAGGGACGATCGAACAACTTGCCGACCGGTATTCGGATGGGAAGCAAGATCGCACCGATGGCCTCACGGTCGAGTACGAGGATTGGTGGTTCAATTGCCGGGCTTCGAACACCGAACCCTTGCTTCGCCTTAACCTCGAAGCTCGAACATCCGCTCTGATGGAAGAGAAGCTCGAGGAGACGCTGCGCCTGATCCGCGCTGAGGGAGGGGATTGATCTTGGCGGTCGATCAAAGATTGCTCGAGATATTGGCCTGTCCGAATTGCCACGGACACGTCGAGTATCTCCCCGACGAATCCATCATCGTGTGCCGCGGTGAGTGCCGTTACCGGTACCCCGTGCGCGACGACATCCCTGTCATGTTGATAGACGAAGCGGAGCGACCGGAGTGAGCGAGCGCGTTGACCTAGACGATCTAGCTGCTCTGGCGAAGATCGATTCGGAGGACGTTTTGGGGGCGGTCGAAGGCTTCTCCGATCAGTGCGCCGCCGCGTGGGAGATCGGCATGTCGGCGACCTCGCTTCCTTCTGCCGAGGGTGTGGATTCGGTGGTCGTTCTTGGGATGGGCGGGTCCGGCGTCTCGGGCGACGTCGTCGGTGCCGTCACCGAACCCAGGTTCATCGTGCCCTTCCGCGTCCTCAAGAGCTACGGCCCCCTTCCGGAATGGGTGGGCCGCAACACTCTGGTGTTCGCCGTCTCTTACTCGGGCAGTACCGAGGAGACGGTGACGGCCCTGGAACAGGCTCACAACAAGGGAGCCCGTCTAGTCGTGATCTCGTCCGGGGGCCCTCTGGCCGAGATGGCCCTCCGTTTTGGAGTTGCACACATCGCCATCCCACCGGGTCTGCAACCCCGTGCCTCGCTCGGATATCTCACCCTGCCGATCTTGGCCGTGCTCGAGAAGATGGGACTGTTGTCCGGCGGGGCCGACGAAGTCAAAGAAGCCGTCGACGTTCTGGCAAACCTGGCAGAGCGTTGTCATCGCTCGCAACCCGCTGGAGATAACCCGGCCAAAGATCTCGCGAACCGGTGCTATGGGCGCGTTCCGATTGTGTACGGGTCGCACGGCATCACTCAAACCGCGGCGATGCGGTTCAAATGTGACATCAACGAGTACGGAAAGGTGCCAGCCTTCTGGAACTATTTCCCCGAGCTCAACCACAACGAGATCGTGGGTTGGACGGGCATGACCGATCTATCGAGGGATCGTTTTGTCGTGGTGCTTTTGCGTGACGAGGATGAACACCCAAGGATCTCGTTACGCTTCGAGATCACGCGGCGCCTGATCGAGGACGATGCCGCCGAGGTGATCGAGCTGCATTCCGAGGGAACCTCGCCGCTGGCGAGACTGTTGTCTCTCGTGTTCGTCACTCAACTAGCGTCCATCTACATCGGTTTGGCGCGGGGTGTCGATCCCGGGCCGGTCGAGATCATCGAATCTTTGAAGAGCGAACTAGCACAGAGATAGGAGCGCCATCATGCCGGAAGGCGAGATAAAGGATGCAGCGCTGGCCCCGAAGGGCCGGCTGGCGATCGAATGGGCGGACCGGCAGATGCCGGTTCTGCAGAGGATCCGCGAGCGCTTCGAGAAGGAGCGTCCTCTCGACGGAGTGAAGATCGCGGCTTGCCTGCACGTGACGACAGAGACGGCGAATCTGATGCGCACGTTGAAGGCGGGTGGCGCCGAGGTGGCGCTGTGCGCTTCCAATCCTCTCTCTACGCAGGATGTGACCGCCGCCGGTCTGGTGCATGAGTACGACATCCCGACCTATGCGATACGCGGTGTAGGGGACGACGAGTACTACGGGCACATCAAGGCCACCCTGGATCGCCGTCCGATGATCACGATGGACGATGGTGGAGATCTCGTGACGATGCTCCATCAGCAGCGGCAGGATCAACTCGCGGAGATCATCGGTGGCACGGAGGAAACGACTACGGGCGTGATCAGACTGCGCTCGATGGAAGCCAATGGGGTGCTTGGGTATCCGGTGGTTGCCATCAACAATGCCGATACCAAGCACCTGTTCGACAACCGTTACGGCACCGGCCAGTCGGCGATCGACGGGATCATCCGCGCCACGAACGTGCTCTTCGCGGGACGCACGGTCGTCGTGTGCGGGTACGGGATGTGCGGTCGCGGCGTCTCTACTCGCGCCAAGGGCATGGGCGCCGACGTGGTGGTCGTGGAGGTGGACCCCACCGCTGCGCTCGAGGCAGCTATGGACGGGTTCCGCGTTCTGCCGATCATGGACGCGGCGACCCAGGGCGACATCTTCGTCACGGTCACGGGTAACAAGCACGTGATCCGGACGGAGCATTTCGAAGTCATGAAGGACGGAGCGATCCTCGCGAATGCAGGTCATTTCGACATCGAGATAGATCTGGCCGGCCTGCGCAAGATCGCGTCCGGCCATCGAGAGGTCCGGCATGAGGTCGAAGAATTCTCGCTTTCCTCCGATCGCAAGATCTATGTGCTGTCGGAAGGCCGGCTCGTGAACCTTGCTGCAGCGGAAGGCCATCCGGCCTCGGTGATGGACATGTCGTTCGCCAACCAAGCACTGTCGTGCGAATGGCTCGTGAAGAACGCCGCGTCGCTCGACAAGAAGGTCTATGAGGTTCCCGTCGATATCGACAAGCACGTGGCGGCTCTCAAGTTGGAGACGATGGGCATCCGGATCGACGAGCTCACCAAGGACCAGAAGGACTACCTAGAAGCCTGGGAAGAGGGCACCTAACCACGATCCGTGCCGGATCAGGGCTCCCCACCAACTACTTCCCGACACGGAAAGTTCGTCCCAGGGCGTTCCTAGGGTTGGAGGATGGTTCTCGAGTTGCTCGGCGCGCCTCGGTGCGCCGGTTGCCGGTCCGCGGTGGGTCCGCTGTGTGACGGATGCGCGGGCCGGCTTCGATCCATATCCGCGCCCAGCGCGACCTATCGCGTCCTGGCCGGGTGCGCTTATGAGGGCCCGGCTCGTTCCCTAGTCCTGGGGTTGAAGCTTCGGGCCGTACGCCCATACGCCGGGCCGCTCGCCGACCTGTGCGTGAAAGAGATCCATCGGGCAGGCGCCTTGGCCGAGGTGGTCACGTGGGTCCCCGGACGGCGCCGCGAGACGCGGCGCCGCGGATTCGATCACGCCGAGGAGATCGCCCGCCGGGTAGCGATCCAGATCGGTCTGCCGGCCCGCGCCCTGTTGGAACGGCGCGGAGACACCACCGATCAGACGAAGTTGGGGCGCGCCGAGCGATCGACGAACCTTCAGGGGGCGTTCGAGTCCCGGCCCGTGTCGGTTCCGGTACTGCTTGTCGACGATCTCTACACCACGGGTGCCACGGCTGCAGTGTGTGGGCGCGAGATTCTTCGTGCGGGTGCGCCTAACGTCGAGGCCGTGGTTGCATGCCGGGCCTGATCGGGTACCTCTCGCAAGACTCTTGCAGTTGGACTCGGACTAGGCGGTATTGCCTATGCATCAGAGGAGTTATGCGGGACTAGACTGCTCATGAGGCAACCTTTTTGCACCATTTGTGGGGTGACCCACTAACGATCGAGGAGGGGCACCACAGGATGGCTAAGGCCGAGATCAGCAAGGACGGCGACGCGATCAAGGTTCTGATCGTCGATGACCATGCCTTGTTCCGCCGTGGCCTCCAGATGGTGCTCGAGGGTGAACCCGACATCGAGGTCGTGGGTGAAGCGGGCGATGGCCACGAGGCCCTCGAGTGCGCCGAAAGAGTGACTCCTGACGTGGTGCTGATGGACGTTCACATGCCGAAGCGCTCCGGTATCGAGGCCACGAGCGAGATGAAAGAAGTGCTGCCTTCGACCAAGGTCCTCATGCTCACGATCTCTGAGGAAGAAGCGGATCTCTACGAGGCCATCAAAGCCGGCGCTTCTGGATATCTCCTCAAGGAGATCTCGATCGAGGAGATCGCGAACGCCGTGCGCCAGGTTCACGCGGGGCAGTCCCTGATCTCGCCTTCGATGGCCTCGAAGCTCCTCAACGAGTTCGCCGCCATGGTGAAGCGTCGCGACGAGCGGTCCCAGGTCCCTGGGCCTCGTCTGACCCAGCGGGAGCTAGAGGTGCTCAAGCTGGTTGCCAAGGGCATGAACAACCGCGATATCGGCTCCGAGCTGTTCATCTCGGAGAACACCGTTAAGAACCACGTTCGGAACATCCTCGAGAAGCTCCATCTACATTCCCGGATGGAGGCCGTCGTCTACGCCGTCCGAGAGAAACTCCTCGACATCAAATAGGTCGACCCGCCTCCGGCGGTCTAGCCCTCGATGAGAGGGATAATGGGTCGCTATGGGCATCATTCAAAAGGTCCTCTCCGCCGGAGAGGGCAAGAAGATCAAGAGTCTCCAGTCGGTCCTTCCCTCGATAAACGCGCTCGAGGACGAGTTCCGCGCGCTCACCGATGACGAGCTCAAGGGCAAGACCGGGGAGTTCAAGGAACGCCTGGGCAAGGGCGAGGATCTCGACGATCTCTTGCCGGAGGCTTTCTCCGCGGTCCGTGAAGCTGCCGACCGGGCGATCGGCCAGCGCCACTTCGACGTTCAGTTGATGGGTGGGACGGCGCTCCACAAAGGCTGGGTCGCCGAGATGCGCACCGGTGAGGGCAAGACCCTGACGTCGACCTTGTCCGTCTATCTGAACGCGCTGTGGGAAGAGGGCGTCCATGTGGTCACCGTCAATGATTACCTTGCCAAGCGTGACTCGGAGTGGATGGGTCAGATCCACAGGTTCTTGGGTCTGAGCGTTGGCTTGATCCAGTCGCAGATGTCGCCGCAGGAGCGCAAGCCTCAGTACGACGCAGATCTCACTTACGGGACGAATAACGAGTTCGGTTTCGACTATCTCCGAGACAACATGGTCACGGAGCAAGAGCGGATGGTGCAACGCGGTCATTACTACGCGGTCGTCGACGAGGTGGACTCGATCCTGATCGACGAAGCTCGTACGCCTCTCATCATCTCGGGCGCGATCCAGGATTCCACGAAGTGGTATCAGCAATTCTCCCGTATCGCACCTCGCCTCACACGTGACGAGCATTACGAGGTCGACGAGAAGAAGCACACAGTCGCGGTCACCGAAGAAGGAGTCTCAAAGGTCGAAGAGATCCTGGGGGTCGAGAACCTGTACGACCACGTGAACGTAGACCTGATCCATCAACTTGGAGCGGCTCTGCGCGCCAAGGAGCTCTACAAGAAGGATGTCGAATACGTCGTCAAAGACGGCGAGGTATTGATCGTCGACGAGTTCACCGGTCGCATCCTCCCGGGGCGGCGTTACTCCGAAGGTCTTCACCAGGCGATCGAAGCCAAAGAGAACGTACGCATCAAGGAGGAGAATCAGACCCTTGCGACGGTGACCCTCCAGAACTACTTCCGTCTCTACGACAAGCTTTCGGGCATGACCGGTACGGCAATGACCGAGGCGTCCGAGCTAGGCCACATCTACAAGTTGCAAGTGGCTCCCATCCCTACGAACCGACCGATGGTCCGTAAGGACGAACAAGACCTCATCTACAAGACGGCAGATGCGAAGTGGCACGCGCTCACGGAAGACGTCGTGGAACGCCATGCGAAGGGCCAGCCGGTCTTGATCGGCACGGTTTCTATCGAGAAATCCGAGCTTCTATCCCGCATCCTCTCTAAGCGGGGGGTGCCGCACACCGTGCTGAACGCCAAGCACCACGAGAAGGAAGCGCAGATCGTGGCGCAGGCGGGCCGGTACGGCGGAATCACCGTAGCTACCAACATGGCCGGTCGAGGCGTCGACATCATCCTCGGTGGCAATCCCGAGGGCATGGCCCAGGCCGAGATGCAGGCCGCGGGCTGGGATAACGACGCCTACATGCTCGATGAGTACTCACCCGAAGATCGCGCCGAGTATGAGGCTCAGTACTTTCCGATGTTCGAGCGTTTCAAGGCCCAGACCGCCGAAGAGCGCGAGAAGGTAGTCGAGGCGGGCGGCTTGTATGTGCTCGGCACCGAGCGGCACGAGTCCCGACGGATCGACAACCAGCTTCGAGGACGGTCCGGTCGTCAGGGCGACCCGGGTGAGAGCCGCTTCTATCTCTCACTCGAGGATGACCTCATGAGGTTGTTCGCGTCCGACCGTATCGGGTCGGTGATGGAGCGCCTCAAGATCCCCGATGACGTCCCCATCGAGGCCAAGATGGTGTCACGTGCTATCGAGCGCGCTCAGACGCAGGTCGAATCCCAAAACTTCGAGATCAGGAAGAACGTTCTGAAGTACGACGAAGTCATGGACAAACAGCGCCACGTGATCTACGACGAGCGTCGCAAGATCCTCGAAGGTGAGGATTTCCACGACCAAGCGCTCGAGCTTGTTGCGGATGTCGTGCAGAGCGCGGTCGCCGAGTACGCGAACCGCGATCTCCATCCGGAGGAGTGGGATTGGGATGAGTTGTTCACCCGCATCCGGGAGATCTTCCCGACGAACCTCAAGCCTGACGAGTTCGATCCCGCATCGGTCGAGTACGAAGAGGTCGAGGAAGCTTTCCTTACCGATGGGCTAAAGGTCTACCAGCAGCGCGAGGAGGAGCTCGGTTCGCAACAGCTTCGTCAGATCGAGCGTCTGGTATTGCTGAACGTGATCGACAACCGCTGGCGGGAGCACCTCTACGAGATGGATTACCTCCAGGAGGGGATCGGTCTCCGGGCGATGGGACAGAAAGATCCGCTTGTGGAATACCAGCGTGAGGGGTACGACATGTTCGCCCGGATGCAGGAAGTCATCAAAGAGGACTTCGCCCGGTACATATTCCACGTCGAGGCCGTTAAAGAGGATCGTGCTTCCGAGCCCACTCGGGTCCGGCAGGAGCGTCGCCAGATCCCTATGGCTCAAGTGAACACCGCTCCGCCCGTCGCGGAGGGCGAGGATGGGGAGGTCGTCCGCGACGAGGAGGGCATCCACATCGAGCAAGCCGTGTCCGACAAGATCCCCCGCAACGCTCCCTGCCCCTGCGGCAGCGGGAAGAAGTACAAGCAGTGCCACGGCCGCCCCGGCGCGGCCAACATCTCCTAGGCGCTCCGACCCCCCTTCGTAGCCGCGCGACGGAGTCCTCCCTCGGCAGGGTCGCTCCGGCTTTGCGACAATCCGGACGAGGTGCTCAGCGCTGCTCTCGGCAACGTCGAGGTGGCAGAGGACGGTGCTGCTCCCGATGACACCGATTCGGTGTTGGGGACCACCCTCGCTGCCGAAGTAGAAACCGAAGCAGCCGGTCCTGCTGCGCGGGCGGCCGAGGTGCTCGGTGGAGTGCTTCCCTTCACGGGTCCCGGACTGATCAAGTTCCCCTTCCTCGATCCATGGATGCCGCCAGCGGGCGGTTGCATGGGCCGGAGGGCTGAGATTCTCTGAGCGTCGCCGACGAAGTGGCATGCGAGCGTGTGGTTATAGGGTCACGTGCCATGGAAGACCTGACTGCACGTCTCGAGCGCATCGATAGCCAGCTCGCGCAGATCAAGGAGTACCTTTGACGTTGACTCCAAGCGCCATCGGTCCGACGAGCTAAAGGCAGCTTCTACCGACCCGGGTTTTTGGGACGACCCATCCTCCGCGCAGCAAGCGATGAGTGAGATGTCACGTCTCTCCGAAGACGTCACCACTTTCGACAGGATCTCGCAGCGAGCCAGCGATGCCCGTGTGCTGTGGGAGCTGGCGGTGGCCGAGGGCGATCAGACGACGGGTGGCGAAGCCGAGCGCGAGGTGGTGGCTCTCGAGAGGGACATCGAGTCTCTCGAGGTGGTGGCGCTCCTGAGTGGAGAGTTCGACGACAACCCTGCGATCCTCGAGGTGCACGCCGGCGAGGGCGGAACCGATTCTCAAGACTGGGCCGAGATCCTCCTCAGGATGTATCTCCGGTGGGCCGAACGGTCCGGGTTCAAGACAGAGCTGGTGGAGGCATCCGCAGGTGACGAAGCCGGGATCAAGGGCGCCACAGCGATCATCACCGGGAGACACGCGTACGGTCTGCTCGTCGCCGAGAGGGGTGTTCACCGCCTGGTACGGATCTCTCCCTTCGACACCGCGAAGCGCAGGCATACGTCCTTCGCATCAGTCGATGTCACTCCACAGGTGGAAGATGACATCGAAGTGGACATCGATCCGGACGACCTCCGGGTCGATACGTATCGTTCCTCCGGAGCCGGAGGGCAGCATGTGAACGTGACGGATTCGGCGGTCCGGATAACGCATCTTCCGACGAACATGGTCGTGTCCTGTCAGAACGAGCGTTCCCAGATGCAGAATCGAGCCGTCGCGATGAAGATCCTCAAATCACGTTTGCTGGCAAGAGCCGTCGAGGAGCGCGAGGCCGAGATCGCAGCCCTCGCGGGCGAGAAGAGCGATATCGGCTTCGGCTCACAGATCCGTTCTTATGTCATGCACCCATATCAGATGGTGAAAGACCATCGGACGGGAACGGAGGTTGGTAACGTCCAGGCGGTTCTCGATGGGGATATCGACCGGCTCATCGAGGCCGAGCTGAAGCGAAAGGTAACGGCTGAGATCGGCAAGCAAGAAGGCTAGCCGGCTTGTAGACCGGGCGTGGTCCTCGAAAACCCGAAAAGTGCCATCATTGACCCATGACCGACGACACGAAAAGGCTGTCGGACCGTGTAGACAGCGCAACTCTGGCCGAGATGCGGGACGTCCACATCGAGGACGTCTACACGCAGATGGATTACGTCTTGAAGCAGCGTCCTACGCCGATCGATCTGTACCACCGTTGGGAGAACCAGAATTGGTCGACCCAGGATCTCGATTTCTCTGAAGATGTGCAGCATTGGCGCGACATGTCGGGTGTGTTCGAGGGCTTCCGGATCGAGCTGCAGCGGTCGTTCACACTGTTTTTCGTCGGCGAGCAAGCTGTTACCGACACGTTGTCGCCTCTCGTTCATGCGGCGCCGGATGAACCGTCACGTATCTTCCTGTCGACTCAGTTGGTAGACGAGGCACGCCATACGATCTTTTTCTCGCGGTTCTTCGATGAGGTCATCGGTATATCCGGGGGCCTGTCTGCCGCGTTGGCCGAGCTGAAGGAGCAAACAGTAAGTGGCTTCAGGGCCATCTTTGATGCGGGACTCGTGGACGCCACGGAAGCCGTACGGCGCGACCCACATGATTACGCGGCTTGGGTGCGTGGGATCACCACCTATCACTTGGTCATCGAGGGGATGCTCGCGCTCACCGGTCAGAGATATCTCCTCAACATCGTGCGGGAGATGGGGATACTTCCCGGCTTCTATGCCGGTTTCACCGCGGTGGCGCGCGATGAATCTCGTCATGTGAACTTCGGTGTCCGCGCGTTGATGGAGGCAGGCGTTCGGGACTCGGCTTTCCTCGGTGAGGTAGAGGATCAGATCTTCAGCTTGCTCGAGCAAGCTTGTCGGATCGTGGCAGCTCCCGACAGGAAGTTCGCGGTCGCCCCCAAGAACACGCCGCCCAACCTGCAGATCAACCCTTTCGACGTCCGGGACTTCTCGCTGAACTCCCTGTGTAAGCGGCTCAAGGTCGTGGGGATAGAAGAGGCCGTCCTGACCGAGATCCGCAAACGGGGACTCTCCTACTATGATGATGCCTGGGCCGAGTACGAAGACATCCACGGCGAAGACCACCCCTACCGATACTTTGAACGCATGGCGCCGGCCAGCGCCTGAGCAGGCTCACACTTAAAAGATGATCAAACTCACTGATGTATGTAAGGAATACAAGGGTGGTATCCACGCGCTGAAAGGCGTGTCGCTCGACATCGAGAAGGGCGAGTTCGTCTTCGTCGTCGGCCCGTCCGGCTCGGGGAAGTCGACGTTCCTCAAACTGCTGACCAAGGAGGAAGAACCCACGGCAGGCGAGGTGTACGTCGCAGGTAAGAACCTAGCCAGCCTTCCCAAGTGGCGCATCCCGTACTTGCGGCGCAACGTCGGCTGTGTCTTCCAGGACTTCAAACTGCTTCCCAACAAGACCGTGTACGAGAACGTTGCTTTCGGGCTCGAGGTGATCGGGCGGCCGAAGTCGGTGGTGCAGCGGCAGGTGCCGCAGATCCTCGAGCTTGTCGGACTCGGCGAGAAACTCGATCGCTTCCCCGACGAACTCTCCGGAGGAGAACAACAGCGCGTCTCTGTAGCGCGGGCTTTCGTGAACCGACCCCTCATCCTGGTCGCGGACGAGCCCACAGGGAACCTCGACCCGGCGACCTCGGTCGGCATCATGCGTCTCCTGGACCGCATCAACAGGACCGGAACCACGATCGTCATGGCGACGCACGACCATGCGATCGTCGACTCGATGCGGCGGCGCGTCGTCGAGCTCGAGAATGGGGACGTCGTCCGTGACCAATCCCGCGGCATCTACGGGGTCGGCTCGTGATGAGTGATCGTGCAAGCGTCGTCAAGCTCCGGGGTGGTTGCTGATGCGTCTCCAGTACTTCTTGGGGGAGACCGTTCAGAACCTGAGGCGGAACTTCCTCATGACGATCGCGGCGGTTTCGACGGTTGCCATCTCGCTTCTATTACTCGGCGGGGTACAGATCCTGGGGATCGTCATCAACAACGTGGCGGGTAACACAGAAGAGAAGCTCGGGATCTCCGTGTACTTGCGTGACGACATCGCCCCCGGCGAGTTGACGGCCCTGCGTGACACGGTTGGAGGTTATCCAGAGGTAGCGGACTACGAGTACGTCACAAAGGACGATGCCTTCGAAGAATTCCGTCTGCGTTACGCGGGCCAACCTGAGTTCACCGAGAGCCTGCCCGAGGATGCTCTTCCGGCTTCGTTGCAGATCCGTTTGGTTGATCCCGCTCTCACCGAAGAGGTCGCTAGCCGGATCCAAGGCGCGCCCGGGGTGGACGACGTTCGTTTCGGCGGCGAGATCGTGCGGCGTCTCTTGCAAGTGAACTCGCTCCTGCGAACGATCACCTTCGCTATGTCTCTGCTGTTGATGATCGCTGCGGCCGGGCTGATCGCGAACGCGATCCGGCTGGGGATCTATGCCCGTCGCGAAGAGATCGGCATCATGAAGCTGGTCGGGGCGACCAACTGGTTCATCCGGATCCCGTTCATCCTGGAGGGGGTTTTCGCCGCCCTTGCTGGCGCGGTGATCGCCGGGGCGATCGTGCTGGGGGGCAACGCCCTGCTCTTTTCCAGGATCGGCGACGCGATCCCATTCATGGGCCCCATCCTCACCTTCACCGGCGGCGAGATCGCCGGCGTCTTGCTGCTGCTCGCCGCCGTAGCAGCCGTGGTGGGTCTGGTGGGCTCGTCGTTGGCCCTTAGGCGATTCCTCGAGGTCTAGCGACCTATTCCGAGGTCTAGCGACCTATTCCGAGGTCTAGCGACTCGGCCTGCTTATCCTCCCGCCCGCCCAAAACCGTCGACCGAGTCTTCCGCCCGCTCAAAGCCTTGGGGGGGGGGGGGTGTTCTGGAAGAAGCTCCTGCCTGCAGTCGTGGCTGGCGAGGTGATAGGTACTCAATCTGGGCTATCGGAACGCCGATAAAGTTCGGGTATGGTCTGTTTTCCTTGTTGTTTATGAGGTTTTTGTTAACTAGGATTGTCTGATGCTTCCTTCCTTTAGAGATCGACCCAGGCGTAGCTTGGCCGCCGTGGCGGCTGCGCTCGTCGCGCTCTTGTTGCTGGCCCTGCCGGCCCTCGCCGACCCGAGCTCGAAGCTCGACAGGCTCGAGAAGAAGAAGAAGGAGGCTGCCGCTGCTGCGGCCGAGCTGAGTGGGGAGCGCAAGGAGATCCTCGACCGCATCGGAGCGCTCGATGTCAAGCGGCAACGTGCCGAAACCAAGGTCGGTTCGCTCGATGATCGGTTGCAAGCGCTGGATGACCGCATCTTCGAAGCGAGACAGCAGCTCACCCGTGCACAGCAGAAGATGGGGATCGTTACCGCAGAGCTCGAGGACGTCCTGCGCAGGCTTGCCGAGAGGACCGATCTCTTCGCCGAGCGCGCGGTGGCTGCGTACAAAGCTGGTCCTACGGCGTACCTCGACACCTTGCTGTCGAGTAAGACGATCACGGACGTCGTCGATGCCACGACTTATTACGAAGCCGCTCTCAATACCGACTCCGAGCTCGTGGGCGAGATCCAAGTGCTGCGAGGTGACACCGAGGTCAAGCGGGAGATCATCTCTGAGAAGCAGGCCGAGATCGCTTCCGCGAAGAGGGACCTCGAATCCAGTCGCTTGGAGCTAGCTTCGCTGCGTGACGAGCACGCCGTGGCCCTGCAGCGGAAAGAGCAGGCTTTGGGTGAGAAGCAAACGATCCTCGCCCAGGTCGAAAGTGAGAAGGCCTATTACGAAGAGCTCGAGAACCAGCTCGAACGCGAATCCGACCAGATCCGGGCGATCATCGCCGCTTCGAGCTCGAACGGTTCATCCTCCTCGGGCCCCGTCGCAGCCCCGAAAGGTCAATACGTCTGGCCTGCCAACGGCTCACTGACCTCGGGCTACGGCTACCGCACCCACCCGATCTATGGGGACACCCGGATGCACACCGGTATCGACATCGGCGCCTCATACGGCTCGGCCGTGTATGCCGCGGACTCCGGCGTGGTGACCTATGCGGGCGTCATGAGCGGTTACGGCAACGTCATCGTGGTGGACCACGGCGGAGGTCTCTCGACCACCTACAACCACCTGTCTGGGTACTCGGTGGGATCCGGGCAGTCCGTCGGGCGCGGCTCGACCATCGGAAGCATCGGTTGCTCTGGTTATTGCACCGGGCCCCACCTGCACTTCGAGGTCCGGGCGAACGGACATCCGGTCGACCCCATGCCGTACTTCAACTAGGCCCTGTCAGAGGCCGCTAGGCACCGTCGGCGGGGTTTCTCAGATAAGGGACCCAGGCCAACTACCCTAGGACGATGGAACGCTGGCAGAGATACCTGATCGTGGCCCTTGCGGGGTTCGTCGGCGCGTTCGGACTTTTCTCGGCCGGCTTCGCTGTGGGACTGCGCGACCAGCCCCGGCTCTTCGTAGAGGGAACCGCCGGTGGAGACGGTGCAGGCGCGATCCAGAAGGCGTATGAGGAGATCCTTCGAGGGTCGATCGATCCGCCCGACGAAGGGGCGTTAGCACGTGGCGCAATCAAGGGGATGGTCGACGTTCTCAAGAAGGAGGGGGACGATCCCTACGCGTTCTTCTTCTCGCCGAAGAGCTACCGTTCTCTGCAGGAGCTCACGAGTGGCAAGTTCTCCGGCATCGGCGTCTGGTTGAAGGTCAAGCGCGGTGACCTCGAGATCGTCTCGGTGCTGCCGTCTACCCCCGCCGTTTCCGCGGGCTTGAAACGCGGTGACGTGATCAAGACGATCGACGGTCGAGCCTTCGAAGACCTAACTAGCGACGAGGCGGTTGCTCTCATCAAAGGCCCCGAGGGCAGCGAGGTTTCCCTGGGCATCGAGCGCGATGGCGAGTCGCTGGACTTCTCGATCACCCGCGAGGCGATCGAGCTCCCGAATCTGCAGGCTCGCATGACCGATGAGGACCTGGGATACGTGCGTCTTTTCGGGTTCGCTCGAAGTGCTGGCGAACAGGTCAAGATCGAGGTCGAGAACCTCCTCGAAAAGGGAGCGAAAGGCATCATCCTCGACCTGCGCGACAACGGTGGGGGACTATTCACCGAAGCCGTGACCGTGGCGAGTGTGTTCATCGAGGACGGCAACATAGTGACCTATAAGGATGCAACGCAAGAGGGCGTCGACTATGACGCTGAAGGAGATGCCTTCGAGGACGTACCTCTCGTCGTCCTCGTGAACGAAGGAACGGCCAGCGCGTCTGAGATCGTCGCCGGGGCATTGCAGGATCGTGACCGCGCGGTACTCATCGGAACGACGACATACGGGAAAGGATCGGTGCAAGAGGTCGTGGCGCTCCCGGATTCCTCCGCGCTGAAATTCACAACTGCTGCCTACTTCACACCGGATGGTCACAACATCAACGGCAAGGGCATCGAGCCAGACGTCCAGGTGGACGACGATCCGGACGTGCAGTTGTCCCGGGCCGTCGAAATCCTGCAGGGTCTCGTTCTGTCGGTCACCGGCACGCAGGGATAGTGCCTCAGAGCGACGGCGCGGGCACCAAACTGATCGCGCAGAACCGCCGGGCGCGCCACGACTACGACCTCGAGGAACGGTTCGAAGCCGGCCTGCAGCTGGTGGGAACCGAGGTGAAATCCTGCCGTGAAGCGAAGGTCAGCCTGGCCGACGCCTACGCCACCGTCAGGGATGGAGAGGCCTGGCTCCTGCAGCTGCACATCGCTCCGTATTCGCATGGAAATCGCACAAACCACGATCCGCTTCGACCGCGCAAGCTCCTGCTGAACAAGCATGAACTCGAACGGATGGAGCACGCCATCACGCGCGACGGCAAGACACTGGTGCCGCTCCGGCTCTATTTCAAGCAGGGTCTGGCGAAGGCGGAGATCGCCATCGCCAAAGGACGCAAGACCCACGACAAGCGCCATGCCATCGCCCAGCGGAGCGACGAACGCCGCATGCGCCAAGCAGAAGGCCGCCGCCGCTAACCCCCACCAACTTTCGTGCCAGACCAAGGCTCCCCATGAGCCACTTCCCGGCACGGAACCCCAGTGGACGGCGCTCTGACGATACGGTTGCCTCGCTATCGGAGCGGAATGCCGGTAGCGTTGTGCTGGTTATCTATGAGGAACGGCACCTTGACAATGAACTGGCTATTGCCACCCAACCTTGGGGCTGAACATGGTCTCGACCTTGATCAACCGAGGTAGGGGAAGCGAGCCGAGGACTCCCGGTGTGACCTCGTTAATCCTCTGGGAAAAACCATAACTGCCGCTGCTTAATCGCACGGTCGCCATCCCTTAACGATGGCCGTCGGCCCGAGATTCGCCTGCGCTCTCGGGACCCGGCGTCGCCTAGCAGGCTTACCTTCCGGAAAAAGGTCGGGGAGAAGGAAGGGACACTTAACCTGATCTAGGTTCCAGCCGCTGCTGTTCGTGGGCCGGCCGGAGCCGAATCTCAACCACGAACTACGCTCGTAGAAGCCCTACTTAGGGATCGAGGGACCCGGGTTCGATTCCCGGCAGCTCCACTCCCAACTCACACCCCGCACCGGCGGGTCCCCCGATCCTTAAGGGATCGAGGACTACGTCGTGGAACTTCGGGGTTCGATTCCCGGCAGCACCACTATTTCAAGCATGGGATTCAAGGTTTCTTCACTCGACAGCAGCGGGATATCCAGATATCCTGACAGCGAATGGCAAAGATTCTCGTATCGCTGGACGACAAACTATTGGCGCGCATTGACAAGGCGGCTCGCGCCCTGGGCCTGAACCGCAGTGCCTATCTCTCGCGCGTTGCGGCTCGAGAGGTCGACGCATCTCGTGGACCCGGTCGCGCGGCGGCACGTCGTGCGCTCCGCCGGATCGACAAGCTGTTCGCCGTCAACCAGCACCAAGGGGACGTCACCAAAGCAGTGCGACAAGAGCGGGACTCTCATTGAACGAATTCGTTCTCGATGCTTCGGTCGTTCTCAAGTGGTTTGCGGGAGAGGAAGAGGCCGGCTTCCCCCAGGCCCGAGCGCTGCGAGGCCAGTACGAAAAGGGGCAGTTGCTTGTCGTCGTTCCCTCCCTGATGTTCCTGGAAGTGCTGAATATCGCGGGCCGACGGTGGTCATGGGACGAGCCGGCACTGTTTGAGCTTGCCGATGCCCTGGATGAGTTGGGCTTTGACGTTGCCGAGCCAGCGCTTCGATCGGTGGCGGCTTGGACTGCCCGAGGATTGACTGCCTACGCCTCTGCCTACGTGGCTCTCGCGGAGGATCGAGGGAGCTACTTGCTGACAGACGATCAGCAGGTTCTGGATCTGGCACCCGACTCAGCCCGTCCCTTGGTTGAGGCGGGATGAACTGACAGAGATCGAAGGCGCGGTCACAGGCCGATCTCGCGGTTCGCGCACCGATCAATCAGCTCCACTAATCACAGCGATGTAATTCTAGTTGCGACCAGTAGTAACAGAGAGAGCGGCGCTGCGCCCCTAGCTCGTGGTGACAATACTGCTACCATAGGGCTATGGCTCGAACCCAGACAATGGTCCAGTTAACCGATCGTCTCCTTCACTTACTCGATGAGCGCGCGGAGAGGAAGGGCCTATCCAGGTCGGCCCTCATTCGAACGGCCATTGAAGAGTTCCTGAGAAAGGATGAAGAGGCGGTTGTAGGCAGTCAGATCGTCGCGGGCTATAAACGGATTCCACCCGCGACGCCCGACGAATGGGGCGGACTGTTTGAGGTGACCGATGGAGCCACGGTCGATGTGCTTCATCGTCTGGACGCCGAGGAACGCGCCGCGGGACATGAGCAGTGGTAGGGCGGGGCGAGGTTTGGTGGTACGAGGATCCACGAGCAGGCAGACGCCCTTTTCTGATTCTGACCCGGAACGAGGCGATCCCCGTGCTCAATCAGGTGCTGGCAGTTCCGGCTACCCGAACCGTTAGAGGAATCCCCACCGAGGTGCCACTTAGCAAGTCGGACGGTATGCCCGCCGACTGTGCTCTGTCCCTCGATAACGTGACGCCTGTCCGAGTGGCGCTGTGCACCGATCGCATTACCCGTCTGAGCGTTGGTCGGATGCAAGAGATCTGCGAGGCTTTGCGAATCGCTACCGCCTGTTAGATCGCGATTGACTGCCCTCCCATCAGCAAGCGGGGGTGGTTCGCGCACCGATCAATCAACTCCACTTGATCGCCCGGCGGGCTGTGATGGTGCACTTGTTTTCCGGCAGGTCCACTCCGCTGCGCTACGTGTCGCAGTCTGTCATGCAAGCAGCGTCGATACCCCATAGCCGTCAAGGCGCGGGTCCCGCGTGACGATCGTCAGCCCTTCGGCCAGCGCTTGTGCCACCAGCATGCGATCGAACGGATCATCGTGGTGGCGCGGCAGAGTCCCGGCCGAGTACGCGTGACCGATCGTTATCGAAAGGGGCTCGAAGCGGTTGAGCTCGAGCTGGTGTTCCAAATCGTTCGGTGCGTCGAGCTTGCCGAGCGCCTGTTTGATGGCTATCTCCCATGCTGTGGCCGCGCTGACGAAGATGGCGGATGCTGGGTCTGCTATCGCGTCACCCGCCTGGCGGGCAAGGGAGGGATCGTCCGCCAACCACCAGAGAAGGACGTGGGTATCGAGGAGCAGGCTCACCCATTTTCACCGAGAAAGGCTGCAGCTACTTCTGCGGGAAGCTCGTCGAAGCCCGGCGCGATGCGAACGCGCCCTTTCCACGCGCCGGGTGAGCGGGGGCCACGAGCTTCGTGATAGGGCACCAGCTTCGCCACGGGTTTCCCCGCTTTCCCGATCACGATCTCCTCCCCGTGAGCGACCCTTTCCAGCAGGCGCGAGAGATGAGTCTTGGCCTCATGCACGTTGATCAGCATCAGTCTCTCCTAGTCGTTAGGACTTAGTCCACTTAGTCTACAGGGGGAAGAGAGATTAGGCCCACCGCCTTCCGTGGTTTGTGATTCGTGGGGGCGAGATCAATGGTCGGGTTATACTCTGGGTATGAAGACGGCCGTGTCGATCCCCGATGAGCTCTTCAATAGGGCCGACGAGATGGCCCGCAAGACCGGCAAGTCTCGCAGTCAGCTCTACCAAGAGGCGTTGTCCGAATACCTGCTCCGTCGAGATCCTGGGGCCATAACCCAAGCCATGGATGATGCCCTTGCGGACATCGATCCACAGCCCGATGCGTGGTTGCTCGAGGCCGGCCGCCAAACGCTCGAACGCAGCGAGTGGTAGTCGCCCAAGGCGACATCTTCTGGGCATCGTTGCCCGATCCGGTGGGCTCAGGGCCTGGGTTCGCGCGGCCGGTCGTGATCGTTCAGGGTGATGCCCTGAACGCGAGTCGTCTGGCGACCGCGGTCGTAGTACCTCTGACGAGCAATCTGCGGTGGGCCTCGGCTCCCGGGAATGTGCTCCTAGAGCGGCGGCGAACGGGCCTTCCAAAGGATTCCGTGGCTAACGTTTCGCAGATCGTGGCTGTGGATCGAGATGTCCTCTCGGAGCACGCCGGAAGGTTGTCCGGAGCACAGCTCGAGCTCATCTTGGGCGGGATCGATATCGTTCTTGGCCGAGCTGGATAGCGGAGACCGTCAACTCGCCGCGGTTCGCGCACCGCGCAAGCAGCTCTACTTATGACACGTATGTAATTCGGCCTTTCTGATGGTATGATAGCTGAGTTCATACAACCACGGAGGTGACTTACATGGCTCGCCGGACCGTGAGCTTGCCGGACGACACCGAGGCGCTCGTGCGAAGGATGGCGCGGGACGACGAATCCTTCTCCGCGGCGGTGGCTCGGCTGATCGAAGCTGGAGCAAGGTCGCTCGTGGGGCGAAAGTCGCCCAGCTACGTCGGGGCCGGCGATGGGCCTGATGATCTAGGACGCAGGGCCGAGGCATATCTGAAGGAGCTGGTGCACAGCCGGTGAAGGTCGTCGCCGACACGGGGCCGCTCGTTGCTGCCACGAACGGACGCGATAGGGCTCACCAGCTGGCCGCTTCCCTCGTATCAGAGCTCGGCCGTGATCTCATCATCCCCGACCTCGTACTCGTTGAGGTCGATCAGCTGCTTCGGGCGCGGGTGGGCAAAGCCGCTGCTCTGGTGTTCTTGACAGCGATCTCTGCGCGCGAGCACGAGGTCGCTTTCCTTTCGCAGGGGTTGCTTGGGCGGGCGGTCGAGATCGACAGGAGGTTCTCTGATCTCGATCTTGGGCTGGTCGATGCTTCGGTCATGGCATACGCCGAACGCCATGAACTGCCGATACTCACTTTCGACTTCGAAGACTTCCGTGCGGCGCCACCTGAGTCCGGCTACTGGCGGCTGGTCATCGACGAGAGCCGATACGCAAACGCGACGGACTGAGAAAGAGCTGCGAGCGGTTCGCGCACCGGTCAATCAGCTCCACTACAAGGCCCTTATTCGAACTCGGGCGCGAGAAGAGAGGCGCGAACACCTCGGCAAAGAGAGCCGCCGTCACCTTGTCGTTTTCGACGTGGACGGTCTATCCAACGTGGTACCCGAGATAGTGACGCCCCCTCATTCCGTTCAACCACTCCCAGACGCCGGTTCCAGAACCCGGCCCTGCCAAGACAATCTGATTCCATGTCTGAAAGGCCGCTACCCTCATCGCGTCGTGGTCTGGATCGAACGGACCTACCACCGTCGACGCCGTCAGCGCGCTCTCGGCAAGCTCACCCCGATCGAGTTCGAAGCCGTGCACGAGGTTGCTTATGCAGCGTGAATACTGGTCAACCCCGCGAGTCAACCAAAGTAGGGGCAGTCCCTCGGCAGATCGAAGGATCTGCTCATCTTTCAACTCCCGTCCGCAACCACAGCGACGTGTGCCTCGGCTGCATCGTTCTATCAACCACGGCGACTAACTCGTGACTCAAGGAATCCAGATCCACTTGGTCGCGCAGCCTTTCGGTGAAACTCTTCAAGGTGTCCGCGGCATCGTATTTCCGCCGATAAAAGCTGCGGTCGATGAACGTCTGTAGACGCAGGCGAACCGGGTGGAAGAGACCGGCCACAGTCAGGGTCGAGCCCGCCACTGCGAGATCCGAGTCACGTGTCAGGGGCG
Source organism: Actinomycetota bacterium (assembly GCA_051001455.1). Taxonomy (GTDB): domain Bacteria; phylum Actinomycetota; class CADDZG01; order CADDZG01; family WHSQ01; genus JBPCNH01. Next base: position 12,107 of record JBPCNH010000004.1, on the reverse strand, counting down.
TGATCAGACGCTGAAGCACAACCACACCGCTGAGATAAGTCAACCCAAGTACGGCGGTTAAAGCCACGTAGACGAGGGCTCGGTTGATAACAACATCGATATCGAGGATGCGGTGACGCAGGATCGCGATCCCGATAGAGATCGGGATGATGCTTAAGGCCACAGTCACCAGGAGATTACTGACTTCATACAGTTCCAACGCTTCCAAAAGTGCCCCGATGGGCAGCGCAACCACCGCAGCCACGGCGAGGGAGAATACGAACCACTTGAGCTGCTGTCTCTGGATCGTCGTCGAACTCCGATACCGCAAGACAACAGAAACAAGGGCAAGAAGACTTCCGAGGATCAGCAAGACCGCCCCCACCCTAGATAGCGCATCGAGGACTGGCTCCGCACCCTGAATGCCCACCGGGTTAGGCGAAGCCCCCGGTTCAAGAGGGCCAGGAGAAAAACTCGTGTAGGTCACCTCGGCGAGGAGCCCGACGGCCAAGACTGCCATCACGGACCTCCACCGCGACGACAGCAAACGCCCGCTCGGGAAGAACAGGATCAACATGGGGCCCCCTAACACGATCCCGGCTAACCACATCCAAGCGCTCATCTGAAACGCGAACTCGCCGCCCGGCCTGGGGTCCTTCGTGAGACCGAGGCCCGAGTACAACAACAGGAAGCTTGCTAGCGAGTACATAAGACCGGTGGCGGCCGCCAGCCATCCGACCGGGTTACGGGGTTGTCTGGCGACAACGAGGGCACCGATACTGGCGTAGCTCAAAACGAAAAGAAGGAGCGCTAGTAGTACCTCCCAGGAAGTTGCGTTAGCGGGGTCTGACTGAGCCCCTTCCACTCTGGCCAGATAAAGCGCCCCGGCGAACACCGTAATAGTCAGTGCCCATATCCCGCGCGCCCATGTAGACACGCTGCGGTTCATCGCGCCCCCCCTTCGGGTGGATTAGCTCCGAAATAAGAGGCTAGAGCCAGAGCGACCACGAACAAAACCCACAAGCCCCAAGCGGCCGCTCTGATCATGTCCCTACTTTCTTTCATCTCCGTTCCGGAATCGTTACGGAAGGGACGATGGAGGAAAATGCCGTTGCGCCACAAGTTTCAACGAGATTCTCGAGGGGGGGTTTGCGCACGTGAGCAAGTTGGTGATCTCGGTCCTGGGTAGCCCGGCGGTCGAGATCGACGGGACGCAGCTACGCAGCTACGCGCTCCCGGGCAAGCAGCGCTTCCTTTCCTGATTAACCTAGTGGATCGTGCCAGCGGAGTCCGGAGAAGCGCGCGAAGTCAGAGTCGGAGGAGCAGAGCTCGGCGCCGTGTTCGATGGCCAGCGCGGCAAGGTGTGCGTCGGTCGTGAGGTTGGCCGCAGTCCCGAAGGGTGCGAGCAATTCGCGTAACACAGCCGCGTGCCGGTCGGTTGGGTGAACGACCGTCGCTGGCGGTTGCGCAAGCCATCCGTCAATGAGGTCGAAAGCTTCTGCGGGCTGGAGTGGCTGGTCGAACACATGTGAGTTCGTGCCGAGCCGCAGGAAAGCGAGAAGAACGACCCACGCGAACGCGATCGTTTCCGTCCCTGATAGCCGCTCTTCCACCCATAGGTGGGCCGCTTGGTGCCGCGGTGACGACGCGTCGACCGCATACAGAAGGATGTTGACATCGGGAAGCTTCACTTGCGCATTTCGAGCTTCCGAACGGTCTCCTCGTCCTCCAACGCTGCGGTCAGCCGGAGGGCCTTGTCGATGTCGATGCCGGGGCGCAACCCGAGACGACGCGCCCGAAGGCGATAAGGGCGCGCAGTTCCGGCTTCCGCCCCACACCCTGCCCGGAGCATGGTGTTCAGGGCTTCCTTGAACGAGATCCCGCGCTCGTGGGCGATCCGCCGCAGCATCGCCGCGAGGTCGGGGTCGAGGGTCACGGTCGTGCGCATGGGAGCATCATAGCATCGCATTATAAGACATCAAGCTGCTAGCAACACCGTTCCACCACCACGGCCCTGACCTAGGTAGGGGATATCTCGCGATCTAGCTGGCCGACCAGGTTGCGCACCTTCATCTCGATCTTGTCTCTGATCTCGGCAACCTCGTCATGTGTCCGGCCCTTCGGATCGTCGAGCGACCAGTTCTCGAGAGGGACCCGGAGGGCCGGACATGCCTCTTCGACCGCGCAGCCCATGCCGATCACCCTGAGCGCATCGTCGGTCATCTCCTGCGTCAGTAATGTCCCCGGGGTTTCTTCGATGCTGATGCCGATCTCGGCCATCGCTTGGACCACCTCGAGATGTGGCTTAGAAGCAGGCTCGGTTCCCGCCGACACTCCCAGGTAGCGGTCTCCGGCCATCTCGTTGAGGAACGCTGCTGCCATCCGGGAACGTCCCGCATTGTGCACGCAGACGAACAGCACCTTCGGTTTCTCCTCTTTCTCGCCGCTGAGCGCGCCGAGCTTGATGCGGTTCTTATCGACGGACTGAACTCGGTGCATCACTGGTTCCTTTCGGATCCGTCCACGGTCTTTGCTTGCTCTCACCTAGGCTTACATATCGGCCGGATCTACTTCCCACGGGGGCCTCAGGTGTCGCCGGGGAAAGGTCGGTCGCGAGCGAGCTCTCGAGGAGGTGATGGCATGCGCGAGGAAGTGCGGTTGACGCAGTATTCACACGGCGGCGGCTGAGCTTGCAAGCTCGGAGCAAGCGAGCTGGCGCAGGTCTTGCGCCACATCACAACCACATCGACCGATCCCGCGATCTTGGTCGGACTCGACACACCGGACGACGCCGCCGTCTACCGTATTGACGATTCCACCGCATTGGTGCAGACGGTGGACTTCTTCACTCCGATCGTGGACGACGCCCGGTCCTGGGGGCGGATCGCCGCGGCCAACGCGCTCTCGGATGTGTACGCGATGGGAGGTAAGCCCATCACGGCTCTGAATCTCGTGGGTTGGCCGCGCTCACTTGGCTTCGACCTTTTGGGCCGTGTCCTCGAAGGGGGAGAAGAGGTCTGTACGCAGGCGGGTGTTGCAGTAGTGGGTGGTCACTCGGTCGACGACCCGGAGCCCAAGTTCGGTCTTGCGGTGACGGGTCTCGTAACGCCGGACAAGCTCGTGCGGAAGACTGGGGCGAGTGCCGGATGCGAGATGGTGCTGACCAAAGCGCTTGGGACGGGTGTGATCTCGAGCGCGATCAAAGATGGAGTGGCGGAGCCCGATTCGGTCGATGCCGCCGTTCGCTCGATGACCGCTCTCAACAAGGACGCCGCCGAGGTGATGGTGGAGTTCGGTGTCTCCGCGGCTACCGACGTAACGGGTTTCGGCTTGATGGGCCACCTTCTTCAGATGCTGGACGACCGACTCGATGCCGAGCTCGTTGCAGGGGCCATCCCGCTCCTGCCCGGCGCCCGCGATCTTGCAGCTCGCGGCATCCTGCCTGGAGGTTCGAAGCGCAACCTCGAGCACGCACGGAACAGGGTCGACAGCACGGGTCTCGACAGCGCGACCGTAGCCCTGCTGTTCGACGCGCAGACCTCGGGTGGTCTATTGATGGCGACCCCACCCGGTTCTGGCGACGAACTGGTGCGCGCGCTCGTGGAGCGAGGAGAAGAACACGCAGCGCTCATAGGAGTCTTGAAGGAAGGAAGCGGGTACGTCACCGTGAGACATGATGCTTGAAGAATTCAGGGTTCCTCGAGCGGTCGCGAACGAGATGATCGCTCACTGCGAGGCGGGACGCCCGAACGAGGCCTGCGGCATCCTGGCGGGCAAGACCGGCGAGGTGGTCAAGCATTACCCGATAACTAACGCCGCCGCCAGCCCCGTGCGCTACGCGCTGGAGCCACAGGAGCAATTCACGGTCGATCGGACGATCGAGGCGGAGGGCCTGGAGGTCGCTGGTGCCTACCATTCTCATACGAGGACCGAGGCCTACCCGTCGCCCACCGATGTCCGCCTGGCCAGCCTGGACGTGCCCTATGTGATCGTGTCGCTGGCCGGTAAACGCCCCTCGATCCGAGCGTTTCTGATCGAGAAAGAGGATTGGCTGGACGATCACGGCACCATCCGAGAGGTCCCCGTGGCCATCATCTGAGCGTTTCCTGGCTGAACCGCTGGCCGCGCCGGTAGGGAAGCCTCGGTGGGGGACGTTGTTGAATACGATGCTGTACACCTACGATCGAAAGGGGCTCGAGTGGCCGTTGAAGTTCGCATACCGACGGTGTTCCGAAAGTTCACCGGTGGCGAAGCGGTCACAGAGGTTGAAGCCACGACCCTTGCAGGCGTCATAGACGACCTGGACCGGCGCTTCCCGGGTTTCAAGGATCAGGTGCTGAAGGCCGATGGCGAGCTCCACCGCTACATCAACGTCTACGTCAACGATGAGGACGCGCGCTATCTAGACAAGCTGGCGACTAACGTTGCCGACGGTGACACCATCTCGCTGCTGCCTTCCGTCGCCGGGGGATGAAGTACTCGAACGTCCTCGGCCTTATCGGGAACACCCCGCTTGTCGAGGTACCTCATCTGTCTCCTGATGCCTCGATCAGGTTGTGGGTCAAGCTCGAAGGACAGAACCCGACGGGCTCGGTGAAAGATCGGATCGCGCTGGAGATGGTCGAGGGGGCGGAGGCGTCGGGGGAGTTGACGAAGGACAAGATCCTCCTCGAGCCGACATCCGGTAACACCGGGATCGCTCTAGCGATGGTGGCGAGCATGCGCGGTTATCGCTTCACTGCGGTCATGCCCGACAACGCCAGCGCGGAACGAGTGCAGCTTCTCAAGGCTTTCGGCGCAGACATCGTGTTCTCCGAAGGAAGCAAAGGCACCAATGGTTCAGTCGCCATGGCGCAAGAGATGGCGTCAGACAGTCGTTACCTGATGCTCTTCCAGTACGGCAATCAGGCAAACGTTGACGCACATTACAAAGGCACCGCGCAAGAGATCATCGACGACCTTCCGGACATCAAGGCCTTCGTCGCCGGTCTAGGCACAGGCGGGACGCTCATGGGCAACGGAAAGCGCTTGAAGGAGCACAACCCGGACATCAAGATCGTCGCAGCCGAACCGCAGCTCGGCGAGCTGGTCTATGGACTGCGCTCACTCGAAGATGGATACATCCCACCTATCTTTGATCCCGACAAGATCGATGGCAAGGTCATGGTGGCGGCGCGGGAAGCCATCTTCTGGACGCGTGAGCTGCTCCAGAAGGAAGGCATCTTCGCTGGCATCTCTGCCGGCGCCGTGATCTGGGTGGCGCAACGGGTGGGCCAACGCCTGGTCAAGGACGGAGGGGGAGGCGACATCGTCTGTTTGCTCCCCGACGGAGGTTGGAAATATCTCTCCACCGAGGCTTGGACGCAGGACCTGGACACGGCCGAGAGCCAGGTCGAGGAAACCCTCTGGTGGTAGCGCAGACGACGGACCGTCCCGCCCTGCCGATCGGGATGTTCGACTCGGGTGTAGGCGGCCTCACGGTGGCTCGTTCGACCATGGACCTCTTGCCTCACGAGCACCTCATCTATTTCGGTGACACCGCACGTTGCCCTTATGGGCCTCGGCCCGAGTCTGAGGTGCGTAAGTTCGCTTTGCAGATCATGAATGATCTTGTCGAAGAGGGCGTGAAGATCCTCGTGATCGCCTGTAATTCGGCGGCTTCTTCGGCCCTGCACCAGGCCCGCTCCCGCTATGACGTTCCGGTGATGTCGGTCATCGAGCCGGGTGTGCGTGCAGCGATCGCCGCGACTCGTAACCGTAAGGTCGGCCTCATCGGGACGGAGCGAACAGTGAGCGCCGGCGCGTACGACGATGCGGTCCTCGCGACCAGGGTGAATGTGGACCTTGTCTCTCAGGCCTGCCCTCGCTTCGTCGAGTTCGTCGAAGCGGGAGACACCACCTCTGATGAGCTGATCCGGGTCGCCGAGGAGTACCTCACTCCTCTGAAGGAACGAGGTGTAGATACGCTCATCCTCGGATGCACTCACTACCCACTACTCTCTGGGGTCATCAGTTACGTGATGGGGGAGGATGTCGTGCTTGTGTCTAGCGCAGATGCTACGGCGAATGAAGTCTTCGCCAAGCTGCGTGATGACGAACTCCTCAATCCGTCATCCGCCCCCGGCATCCACAGGTTCATCGCCTCGAGTAGCGACGGGATGTTCGGTGAACTCGGTGAGATGCTTCTCGGCCCTCGTTTCGGCGGCATCGAGCACCGGCCGTGGAGGACCGATTGAGTTTTTCCGTCCGGATCCTAGGTAGCGCCGCGATGTTTGCGACGGCAGAGCGCGCCGCGTCGGGGTTCCTCATCGAGGTCGACGGTCGCCACTTGTGGCTCGACGCCGGTCCCGGGACTTGGCGCAACCTCCTTCAGCACATCGAGTACGCGCAACTCGAAGGCGTGATCTTGACGCACCGGCATCCCGATCACACGACCGATGTCTTCCAGGCGCATCATGCCCTGCAGCACGGTCAGCGCGAGCCCCTCCCGTCGGTCCCACTATGGGCTCCTGCTGAGACGATCGAGGCATGTTGCGCTTTCGTCCCCGAATTCTCTCAATCGTTCGATCTCCATGAAGTGAGCGACGGGGAGGCGATCGATTTCGCCGAAGCGAAGATCTCCTTCTTCGGCATGGCTCACCCGCCCGAGACGTTAGGCGTGCGCATCGAGCACGAAGGCGCGGTGTTCTCGTACTCCTCCGATTCAGGTCCCGAAGCCGATTTCGATGGCTTGGCTAGAGATGCCGACCTTTTCATCTGTGAAGCCACCTACCAAGGTAACGACGAAGATTGGTCGGGACATCTGAATGCCGAGACGGCCGCAACCATCGCCACTCGTTGCGGCGTCAAGCGATTGGTGTTGACGCATCTCCAGGGCAAACGCGATCTCGGCATCGGCTTGGTGGAAGCAGACAAGGCGTCATCTGGGTTGAAGGTCGAGCTCGCTGATGACGGAAAGAGATATGAGGTGAAGCGATGAGCCGTATAGATGGGCGGACGTCCGACCAATTGCGTCCCGTGGATATCCAGATGAACTTCATGCCGAACGCAGAGGGGTCATGTCTGGCATCGATGGGGCAGACCCGGGTCATCTGCACCGCTTCGATCGACGACAACGTCCCTCGTTGGATGCAGGGGCGGGGCAAGGGATGGGTCACCGCCGAATATTCGATGTTGCCTCGCTCCACCGATGAACGGGTGCAGCGAGAGGTGAACAAGGGCCGGCCCTCGGGCCGCACGCAAGAGATCCAACGACTCATCGGGCGGTCACTGAGGGCGGTGACCGACATGTCCGCGCTTGGGGAGCGCACCGTGTGGCTCGACTGCGACGTTCTCCAAGCAGACGGCGGTACCCGTACGGCCTCGATCACCGGTGCTTTCGTAGCTTTGGCACAGGCATGCTCACGCCTCAAGGAGGCCGGCACCCTCGAGACGTGGCCGTTGATCGATTCGGTGGCGGCGGTGAGTGTCGGGATCGTGGGCGGCACTTCGTGCCTCGATCTCAACTACGCCGAGGATTCCACCGCAGAGGTAGATATGAACGTCGTGATGACCGGGCATGGTCGTTTGGTCGAGGTCCAAGGCACCGCCGAGCAAGGAACTTTCGCTCGCAGCGATCTCGATACCATGCTCGACCTCGCCGAGAAGGGGATCGGAGAGTTGGCCGGATTCCAGGAGATGGCGCTCGGCGCGCCGCAAGCAGATTGAGAGTGGTTTTCGCCTCCCGTAACAGGCACAAGGCCGAACAGGTGGCGTTGTTGCTTCCCGCGATCGAGTTGGTCGCTCTCGATGATGTTGTCCCCGATCTCGAGCTCGAGGAACCGTTCGATACTTTCGAAGACAACGCCCGTGCCAAGGCCCGGACCGTAGCCATCGCGACGGGGATGCCGGCGATCGCCGATGACTCCGGGCTCGAGGTAGACGCATTGGGCGGCGCGCCGGGGGTTTTCTCAGCCCGTTACGCAGGCGAGGCGGCTACCGATGCCGAGAACAACAGCAAGCTCGTCGCGGCGTTGAGGGGAGTCCCCGAGACCGAGCGAACCGCACGCTATCGCTGCGTCGCCATATGTCTGGGGCCGGACGGGCCCGAATATCTGGCAGAGGGAGCCTGCGAAGGAACCATCGTGCTCGAAGGACGCGGCGACGGGGGATTCGGTTACGACCCTCACTTCGTCCCCGAGGATGAGGTCCGCACGATGGCCGAGATACCTCTCGAGGAGAAACTCGGGTTCAGTCACCGTGGGCGCGCCTTTCGAGCGCTGGCGGCTCAACTTCCCGCGCTCCAGTGACAGATCCGTTCGCCGAGCTGTCGGCACGCATAGCGCATCTCGAATCGGGGCGTTATCTGAGTGACGAGCGATCGGCTGCACCCGACTCCGGCCTAGATCTTCAAGATCTCGATCCGGATCCCTTCCGCCAGTTCGCGCGCTGGTTGGTCGAGGCTCTCGAGGCTCATCCCGGATGGCCCAACTCCATGACCCTTGCTACCGCCGATGGTGACGGCACGCCTTCGGCCCGCACCGTGCTGCTGAAAGCTGTGGACCCCGGTGGATTCACCTTCTTCACCAACCACGAGAGCCGCAAGGCGCGCGACCTGAGCGTCAACCCTCGCGCTGCGCTCGTCTTCTACTGGGCTTCGCTGGCTCGCCAGGTGTGTGTGCGGGGTGATGTCGCCATGGTCTCGCGCGAAGAATCAGACGAGTATTTCCGCTCTCGCCCCTACGGCAGCCGCATCGGGGCGTGGGCCTCGGAGCAGAGCCGGCCGCTCGCCTCTCGCGAGCAGCTGCTCGAGCGGGCGAGAGAGCTAGAGCAACGGTTCGGAGTCGACGTCCCGCTGCCTGATCATTGGGGCGGATACCGCTTGGTACCGGATACCTTCGAGTTCTGGAAGGGCCGCGCTAACCGCCTGCACGACCGTTTCTCCTACCAGCGCGCCGGAACGGGCTGGGCGATCACGCGCCTTGCTCCCTGAGGATCTGTAGCGCTTCCTCGTGCAGTACGCCGTTGGTCGTCAGGCACCCGCCGTTCTTCCACGGCGCGCCGTCGAGACCGGTGATGCGGCCCCCAGCTTCGCGGACGATCGGCTCGAGTGCCGCAACATCCCACAGCGATAGCTCCGGCTCGAGCATGACGTGGGCCGCCCCTCGCGCCACCAGCATGTGGCCCCAGAAGTCGCCGAAGCCCCGCACCCTCCATGATTTACCGGCGATCGCGTCGAAACCTCGTTTCAGACCGAGGTCGATGAGCCCGGTCCAATTCGCGAAGCCGGTGGTGGCGCCCTCCCAACCCGCCTTGGATACCTCGATGGATGCGCCGTTGAACCGGGCGCCCGCTCCCACAGCGCCGTCGTACGTTTCCCTCAGAGCTGGCGCATGCGCCACGCCGAGCACGCTCGCGTCGTCGACCCGCAGTGCGATCAGGACAGCCCACACGGGGATGCCCTCCATGTAGTTGTGCGTTCCGTCGATCGGGTCGACCACCCAGGTTGGGGCGCCGGGGTGGGGATCTCCTCCGCCTGCTGCTAAGAGCCCCTCTTCCTCGCCCAAGATGTTGTGCTGGGGGAATGCCGCCGAGAGCCCCGCTCGGATGTGGGCTTCCACGGCTTCGTCGGCCTCGGTCACCCACGTTCCGTCCTCCTTCCGGGTCCTCTGCGGGGCGCGGCCGAAGTAGCGCATGGCGATCTCACCTCCTGTGCGTGCGAGATCGAGGGCCCGCCCCAGCTCGGCGGAGTAGTCGGTAGACATGAGTTGGAGACTAGCCCTCGGGCTCCACCGGGATGCGGAAAAGCGCCCGGGAGCAGGCCCGAGGGGCGGACGCAGGAATCGGGGGCGCTGAGGAGAAACAGTGACTCATCACACTCTAAGGAGGCTCTTGATGAGAAGGCTAATCACCGTAATCGCAGCCATCGGTCTGCTACTGGGAACGTTGCCGGGAGCGAACGCCGGTCCGGGCATCCTGGGCTACAGCTCCGACAACATCGAGCAGGTCGGCCATGTCCCGTTCGAAGTGCCGACCGCGACCGGTGCCAACTTCTTCAACCAGGGCAAGAACAAGTACATGATCGTCACGGGATGGAGTCAGTTCTCCATCTACGATGTGAACGATCCTGCCGCTCCGCAGATCGTCGGAACCCCGGTTCCATTCGGGTTCAAGTTCGAGAACGAGGACGTCTCCACCAACGGCAGGATCATGCTGTTCTCCGAGTCGCTGCCACAGAACCTGCTTCACATCTGGGACATCGAAGACGTCGCCAACCCGGTCGAGATCGGCACGCTCGCTGGCGCCGGTCAGCACACGACCAGCTGCATCCTCGACTGCAAGTGGGCTTACGGCTCTAACGGTGCGATCTCTGACCTTCGTGACCCTGCGAACCCGAAGCTCATGGCGGAGAAGTGGAATGAAGGGCTGCCCTCCATCGGCGGATACCACGACATCACCGAGGTCTCTCCCGGCATCGTGATCTCGGCCTCACAGCCGATGGTCATGCTCGACGCCCGCAAGGACCCTCGCAAGCCGAAGCTTCTGGCGATCGCCGAGATGGCCGAAAGCGTAGGCGAAGCCCCCGTCCACTCCAACCTCTGGCCGCGCAAGGGCAAGGACAAGTTCCTGTTGGTCTCAGGAGAGAGCTGGGCACCGACCAACGGTTCGGCTCAATGCACCGAGGACAGGAACCAAGGGTTCTCGACCTGGGATGCGACCAAGTGGAAGAAGACCAAGACCTTCAAGATCATCGACACGTGGAAGGGCTACAACGGAACCGTTCAAGACGGCGGCTCTGCGGTTAACGCTCCCTTCGGCTGCTCCTCGCACTGGTTCACTTACCACCCCAAGTTCAAGAACGGTGGGTTGGCCGCAGTGGCTTGGTACAGCAACGGCACTCGGATCCTCGAGGTAGACAAGAAAGGCAAGATCGAAGAAGCGGCCTGGTTCCTGCCGTTCGCCGGCGCTACCTCCGGTGCCTACTGGGTCGACAACGAATACATCTACGCAGTGGATTACCAGCGTGGCATAGACATCCTCCGATACACGGACAAGGTCTAGCCAGCAGCTAAGAAGTAACCGAGTCACCGAAGACACCGCGGAAACTCTCCGCGGTGTCTTCGCGTTTTCTGTGCGAGAGGGGGGACTCGAACCCCCACGTCCGGAGACACTGGCACCTAAAGCCAGCGCGTCTGCCAATTCCGCCACTCTCGCTTAGTCACTCATGGTAACGAGGGGCTGCGCTGTGGGATTCCGTTCAGGAAACGTCGTGGGAGCGCCCGGCGCGCCGAAGCATCGATAGGGGCGGCCTCTCGATGAGCGCGACCTCCTCGACATCAACGCCCGTGGGGCGGGCAAGCAGGATCTCGGCGTGCTCTGTCCCCGAGTAGAGACCGGCGCGCCCGAGCATCGCGGCGAGGATCACATACGACATCGCACTCAGATCGGCGAGCGATTTGGGCTCGTCGCGTCGGGACCCGAGGTTCACCTGAGCCATCCGATCGAGGCCCACCCGCTCGAGCGTGTCGATCAGCATGCCTATCTCGACCCCGTATCCGACGGGGAAGGGGAGGTCCTCGAGAAGACCCCGGCGCGCCGCGAACTCTCCCGCGAGCGGTTGCATGAATCCTGTGAGGGCCGGCCGGTAGAGATTCAGGATGGGGCGCGCCACGAGCTCGGTAACGCGTCCGCCTTCCTGCTCGACCGGACCCCCCGGGGCCAGTAACCGGCGGAAGGCTCCCTTGACGAACTGCAAGGAAGGGTCGTGGAAGAGGGGCCCCAAGAGGCCGAATAGGAAGTGGCTGCCGAAGTTCTTGGTATCGGTGTCTAGCAGGACGACGATGTCGCCGGTGGTGGCCGACAAGCCCCGCCAGATCCCGTCGCCTTTGCCGAGCGAAGCGCCATACTCGGGCATCAACTCGTCACGTTGCAAGACCTGCGCGCCTTTCTCTCGGGCGGCCTCGGCGGTTCCATCGGGAGAAGCCGAGTCGACCACTACAAGCTCGTCGATGAGTCCGGAGCGTTCGTGTGGCAGGAGGTGGTCGAGGATGTCCGGCAGCGTCCGCGCAACGGTGCGCGCCGGCAGCATCACGCTAACGGTCCCGCTCTTCCACTCGAGCAGCCCGGCGGCGTCGTAAGCGCCAGCCGAA
>JBPCNH010000003.1:0-108505 GCA_051001455.1 Actinomycetota bacterium | reverse complement strand
GACCCATCTCGATTTCGATCAGCTGTTGGAGCGCGGTGTCATAACGGTCGGTCGGCACTTCATGTTTGGACGGCCCACGGTTCGGCATTCGCGAGCCCACCCCTCGGGGGTAAGGATAGGTTCCTTCTGCGCGATCGCGGATGACGTGTTGTTTATCGTCGGGCGAGAGCATCACTCTGATTGGATCACCACATATCCGATCCGGAACTATCTCATGCGGCGAGAGGATAGATCTGACGGGCCTTTTGACAAAGGTGACATCAACGTTGGGTCTGACGTGTGGATCGGATATAGGGCAACGATCCTGTCCGGTGTTTCGATCGGCAACGGGGCTGTTGTAGCTGCCGGCAGTGTGGTGACCAAGGATGTATCTCCTTACACCATCGTGGGCGGTAACCCCGCCCGGCAGATCCGGCGTCGTTTCTCGGAGCAACAGATAGAAGCTCTGGAGCGTATCGCGTGGTGGGATTGGCCCGACGAGAAGATCTTCGAACATTCGGACGTCTTGTGCAGCCCAGACGTCGATGACTTTATCGTTAGGTTCGCGGCTACGGACAACGAGGTCGACTCTTGACAAGGATTAGAAAAACTTCGGCCTTAGGCACCTAGATCCCGAGGCAGTTGAAGTCTCTGTAGAGGATCGAAGTTGTCCATCCATAGACATTCACCGGTCCCATTCCGGAGAAGGGCAGTTCCTTGAACCCTTTTTCCTGGAGCATGTGCATAGCTTCGCGGAACTCCTCCCTGTCGGAGTTGTCCCAAACGATGATCCCGTCTTCGGTGAGGGCATCTGGAACGAAAGGAACACACCTGGACCGGTAGAGCCCGTCTACGACCACAACTTGAAAAAGGCCGTGGTTAGCGATCTCTCTTACGTAGGCATCGGGGTCTTCCCGCAGGATTATCCGAGCATGTCCTGGTGCGGCTGCATCTTCCGAGTCGACCCATTCGGGGTCGTGTTCGACGGCGATCACCTCTGCAACTCGTGATGCGTACCATCGGGTAGAGCCCCCGGATCCGTATTCGAACACCCTCGCCTCAGGTGGGAGCCGCTCGGTTATGAATGCGCTACAGGCGTACGTGTACCAAGGCAGAGGTTCACTCCGTGCATCCACAGAACGTTGGGCTTGGTAGCTGCGGTACCAACCGACTTCAGCCAGGTGGCTTTTCCGGTAGAGGTCCACGAGGGCTCCCGCACGGAAGCTTCGAAGGAGTCTTCGCACTGTGCGTATCACCGAGCTAACGACCGGCGTTCTTCGGAGGAGCATCGTGAAGTCTTACGAGAGATTGGGCTCTTCTGCAAACGGCCCCCGGGGTTTGACAGAGGTGGCTGACCAATCCCTTGCTCTTCTGGCCCAACAAACAGATCTCAGTTACTGTCGCCGGACCGTGAGGGTCCTCCATTTCTATCCAAATGCCCTAAGGGAGGGTGGATATCCAAGGGATGTACGGTGGCTATCGGGTGCGATGGCTGCCGAGGGCCATGATGTCGTGCTTGCCGCGAACGCCGGGGGCGAGAGGGATGGTCTCGGAGCTGCGACCATCGTGGCGCCTTCTGCGATCGAGAGACTCTTCCCCTCGGTTGATGTCGTGCATGTGTGGGGCCTGCTGGAGCCGAGTCAACTGCGGCCACTTCTACAGGTCCGTGGGAGGGCCGCGTTGGTGGTTTCACCCCTCACCCAAGTCTCAGCCACACATCTCCGACGACGCCGATGGAAAAAGCTCCCCTATCTTTGGTTATGGCGCGCAGCAGCGAGCCGTGAACGCTATGGGTTGCACTTCTTCTCGTCGCACGAGACGAGAGACGCCTTGGAGCGGCTTCGGCCTGCAACCTTTTTCGAAGCTTCCGCCGGCGTTTTTCCGGCACCCATCACGCGCGCGCCGGATCACGTTGGTGACTATCTATTGTTCATGGGACGAAACGACGTACACCACAAAGGTCTAGACATCCTGATCGATGCGTACGCCCTAGCGGTGCGAGATGGACTGGTATTACCGCTGGTGATTGCAGGGCGCGAGGAGGGAGATAGCCACAGCTATCTCGAGCAAGCTATCGCCCGGGAGGGTCTCTCGGGGTCCGTTTCTCTTATCGGATCGGTGAGTGAAGGTCAGAAATGGGATCTGCTAGCAGATGCTCGAGCTCTTGTATTCCTAAGCAGATGGGACGGTCCCCCACGGCCGATCCGCGAGGCGATCGCCGCAGGTCTTCCACCTATCGTTAGCGATGGCACGAATATGGCAGGCCTGGTAGAGCACTTTGGCGCCGGCTGCCGGACGAGCACCACTCTGCAAAGTGTCGCCTCATGTCTTCGTGCTGCCGAAGACCCGCATGTTGTACTCAGATGGCAAGCTGGCGTCGTGGAACTGCGCGACGAGCTGGCGTGGGAACGTGTCGCCGATAGATATGTAGGCGGGTATGCCGACCTCATCCACGCGCTCGGTCGAGCGCCGGCATGAGTGATTCCGCTCCCCCCAGCATCTCCTCGGACCTTGACGAGATCCTTTCTCTGATAGGGACTTCTGTGTTCCCGGTGCACGACGAAGCAGATCCTGTCGTGGATCGTCGTGGGGGCGACGTCGACTGCATCGTCGAGAACGTCGATCAGCAGTGGCCCCTGCGACTTCCCCGAGGATGGACACTGCAGCAGCGACTTCACTATGACGTGACCGGTTGGATGTGGACGCTCCGGCATCCCCGGGGGTGGCTGCGCATAGATGCTCTCGAGGACCCCCTGGGGGTCGGTCGCTATGGGTTCCCAACACACCTTGCCCTCGGTGGTCGAGCGTTGCCCGCTTCTGCAGCACGAGCTGTGTACCTCACCTCCAAACGGATCCGTAAGCGCTCGACTTCTTCAGAAGACTGGCAGGCGATCACCGAACTCGCGCAGAGGGATCGTCAGACGTATGAGAAGGCGACCGGCCGCATCCTCGGACGGAAGACGGGGGGGCGCGTAACCGACGCGGTCCTGGCAGGGGCGATGCCGTCTCCTGCCGTATTGCGACGAGCAGCAAGGAACCAGTTGCTTAGGCGCATGTCTCATCCCGTGAGGCTGGCAGTGCTGATCGCAGGAGGGATACGGCGCGCCGCAAACCGGATCGCCCACCCGACCGGGGCTTACGTCGTCATCGTGGGTCCCGACGGGAGTGGTAAGTCAACACTCGCCCGCAGCCTCCCCGGTGCGTGCAGCGAATTGTTCCGTGGCTCCGAGCATTTCCACTGGCGCCCCGGTCTCTTGCCACGGCCGGGGGGACTGTTTGGAGCACCCGTGGATATCGACGCCTCCGTCCCTCATAGTCGCCCGCCACGGGGCACTGTGACCTCCCTGGTTCTGTTGCTCTATTACTGGGTGGATTTTCGTGTCGGAGGGATAACGCGTGTTCTGTGGCCGAGATGGCGCACCGGGTTGGTGGTGGGGGAGCGAGGATGGTGGGACTTCCTCGTCGATCCACGTCGCTACAGGTTGAAGGATGCCCCTAGGCTGGTCTCGCTGTTGGGCCGGCTCCTTCCAAAACCGGACCTTCTGGTGATCCTCGAGGGGCCTGCCGAGGCGATGTTCGCCCGCAAGTCTGAACTTTCTGTCGAGGAGCTCGAGCGACAGTCGCTCCGTTGGCGGCAGATCCCCGCGCCGGCCGGTGACCGTTTGATCGTCGATACCAGCCAGCCGCCCGATCGAGTCGTGGAGCTGGTGGCCGAGCGGATCGCCTCGAACGTGGCCGAGCGGGCTGCCGGCATGTTGGGCGCTGGGTGGACATCGCTTCCGGGGCGGGGTGCACCTCGGTGGCTTATCCCGCGCGGCCCTCGCGCCGTCACGAACGCTGCCTTTTCGATCTACCAGCCCGTGACGCCGTCTGCGCGCCGGAAGTGGCGCACGTTGCAACTGTTGGCAACTACCGGAGCCTTCAGATGGTTCCCACGAGGCCGACCACCCGGCCGCGAGGTAAGGGAGCTTCTGGCGCAACATGTTCCCGAGCGCGGGACCATAGCTCTAGCTCGTTCGAACCATCCCGGTCGCTACCTGGCACTGGTGCTGGGGCCGTCCGGTGCTGCCTCCGCCGTTGCCAAGATCGCACTGGACCCGGCGGGTCGCCAAGCCCTAGAGCGGGAAGCCGCAGCGATCGATGGTCACGCTGATCTACTGCGGCCTCCCTTAGAAGCACCGCAGATCCTTGCACGTGACGATGGCCTTCTCCTGCTGACCGCCGTGAAGTGGAGGCACCGTCGGCAGCCGTGGGTGCTTCCAGAAGAGGTTGCGAGTGGCTTGGGCTCGTTCTTCCGAGCGGGGGCCAAAGAAGGCGAAGGGGGACGGCTGCTCGGCCCCTGTCACGGCGACTGCGCGCCGTGGAACCTGTTGGACTCGGGATCGACCTGGACCCTCGTCGATTGGGAAGAATTCGATCCGCAGGCCCCGGCCTTCTTCGATCTATTCCATTTCATCGTGCAGTCTTACGAATTGTTGGGCCGACCGGCGAGGGGCGAGATCCAGGCGGGACTGAGAGGTGAGGGATGGGTCGGCCGAGCGATCGATGCGTATGCCACCGCGGCGTCGATAGAGCCTGGTGAAGCCGGTCTCCTCTTCCCCAGCTTCCGTGATTTCTTGGAAGACTGGCGCAAACGCCAACCTCCGTCAGCTCGACCTGTACGGTCGCTCTGGAGGTGAATGAGTGACTAAGCGAGCGCTTCTTCTCGCGTACGGCTGTGAACCCGGGAAGGGGTCGGAACAAGGCACCGGCTGGGCGTGGGCGCGCATGATCGCCCGCCAGGGGGATGTCTGGGTGATAACGCGCGCCAATAACCAGTCCGTGATCGAATCTGCCCTTCCCGAGGTGCCCGAGCGCGATCGATTGACCTTTATCTACGTCGACCTACCGGCTTGGGCGCGATTCTGGAAGCGTGGACAAAGGGGGGTAAGGCTCTACTACCTGCTGTGGCAAGGTGCTGCCCTGATCCGTTCGCGCAAGCTCCACAGAGAGTTGAACTTCGATTCCGTTTGGCACGTGACCCTGTCGACGGCTTGGTTGGGCTCGGTGGGAGGGTGGATCGGCCCCCCGCTCGTACTCGGGCCGCTGGGAGGCGGGGTTCCTATGCCGTGGAAACTCGCGGGGATCGTAGGAGTACGAGGCGCCCTATATGAGATCGTAAGAAGCGTCGCACGGTTCCTGGGCCGGAACCTTAATCCTCTGGCTAGACTCTCCTGGCGTAAGGCCGCCTTGATCCTGGTGCAGAACGAAGAGACCCGCCGGTGGCTTCCCCGCCGGTATCAAGACAAGATGCGGATCTTCCCTCACGTGGCCCTGTACGACACGCCTGTTATCGAGCGCGATGCCGGTCCGGACTCCCAGGTCGCCATCTTCGCCGGGCGCCTATTGGCCTGGAAGGGCACATATTTAGCGATCGAAGCGGTCGCTAGTCGGCCCTCCTGGAAACTCCTCGTCTGCGGAAGTGGCTCTCAGGAGGAGCGTCTGAAGCAGCTCACTGTCCACCTCGGAGTCGAAGATCGGGTCACGTTCCTAGGATGGACGGCACGCACCGAACTGGAGCGCCGTATGAGAGAAGAGGCATCTGTACTTCTGTTCCCTAGCCTCCACGACGATGCAGGGTGGATCGTGCCTGAGGCGATGGCCTGCGGCCTCCCGGTTATCTGCATAGACCGAGGAGGTCCGCCGCTACTCGTCGGTTCTGCCGGCCTGGTCGCCTCGTCCGCAGGATCGGCGAGTGATGTCATCGCTCGATTGGCACGTCTTCTCGACGCTGAGTTCCCGAATGGACCGGCAGTGGCGCGCCAAGCCGATTCATGGACGCTAGAGCAGCGGGCGCAGGACCTCGAAGCCCTGGTGCATCCGGTTCTCGAAGTTTCATAGAGTGCGGACCAATATGGCCGGTATCGCAGCTACCCAGGATCGCCTCCAGAGTGCGTTCGTCGTCTTGCTCATCGGGCTGCTCTCGCTCGCCGTAGGGGCTGCTATCTCTCTGAACGCTCAAGTGGGCTTCCTGCTCGCCGTTGTCGTTATCGGTTTGATCGTGTTCCTGCTGGCTCCTCCTGCGATATTCGTTCTGTCGGCTCTCATCGCCGCCATCGCGTTCCGAGGACTGGTCACACTCCACGTTCTTCCCTCGGTGGCAACCTTCGTAGATATCCCTCTTGTCTGGGGGGCCTTGATCGGGGCACTGATCAAGACGACCGACCGTCCGCAGATCGCAAGGAAGCAACTCTGGTGGATCGGCCTTCTAAGCCTGTCGATGCTTGTGTCATGGGCGTTCCATCAGGCTGAGGTGATACGACCGGTCCTCTATCTGCTTTTGCTCGGGGAACCGTTCGCTGTGGTCGCCGCGCTCACACTCGCCCCCCCAAGTCTTAAGTTACGCCGCGTATTGTGGCTCACTGCGGTTTCGCTGGTGCTGGTGCAAGTCCCGTTCGCACTTGTCCAGATAATGTTTTTGGGTCTAGGAGACCATATTCAAGGGACGTTGTACGGGGCGGGGGCCGGCGCACACACGATCTCCGCCGTGATCACGATCGGCGGGATCTGGTGGGTGGTGTCTGGGCCGGGAAAACTCGCGACCCGGGTGATGCTTACCTTGCCGCTCTTCGTCATACCGTTGCTCGCCGATGCCAAGCAGGTGATTCTCACTCTTCCGGCCATGCTGATCGGAGGTAGCCTCAGGCGCCACCCGGCCTTGACCGTTTTCAGCGGCGTTCTACTGGTCGGTGCGGTCGTAGGGCTCCTTCGCTACGCGCCGGCCGGCGACGTGGCCGTAAACTTCCTCGAGCAGGCGCGGGCGGGGAAGAGCGGGAAAGCAGCAGCCGCGGAGGTCGTATGGGACAAGGTGACCGCGGACCCTGTTTCATTCGCCTTCGGCAGGGGGCCGGCGCAGACCGTCAGCCGGGCTGCTTTCATGACGACAGACCGCCTCCTGGCTTCAGATTCACCGCTTCGGGTGTTTGGCTTGGAGCCTGCCGAGATCGCCACCCAGGCCGATGCTTACGCGACTTCGAAGACGGGCTACCTGAAGGCGACTTCTTTTAATAGCGGTATCTCGAGCGCTCTGGGCGTCTTGGGAGACTTGGGATTCGTGGGTTTGACGGTCTATCTCGGACTGATCGTTGCGATGATCCGGCGGCTTCGTAGGAAAGGCACTCCGGCTGCCATGGTCGCCGCGGGAGGGTGGGCGATGTTTGCCGTCTTGGGACTGACGTTCGACTGGTGGGAGCAGCCTCCGTTCGTCGTGTTCCTTGGAGTGATCTCGGGTCTGGCGCTATTGAGCCACGATGTGCGACCTGTGCCGACGGAAGAAGAGGCGGACCGTCCGCAGCCACCTTCGTACAGGAGCGAGCGCTCCCCCGCTAGCACCGCACGTTGATTGGTCGTCGCGATCCCTCGCTATCTGGCAATGGACGGTCGGGTTCCACCTTCTCCTGGGGTCTGTTCGACCAAGGGATCTCTTCGCTCACCAACCTCGCCTTATCGGTCGTGGCGGGCAGGATGTTGGGTCCGGCTGGATTGGGCGTTGTTTTTCTGGGCTTCAGCTTCTATCTGATCATGTTGAGTCTGCAACGATCGCTGGTATGCCAGCCTCTCGTGGTCACGTCGGCCGTTCTCTCAGATGGAAAGAAGAGGGAGGCCACCGGACAAGCTTTGACTTCGACTCTGATCCTTGGCGCGTTGGGGACCCTCGCGATGGCGCTGATCGGATGGGCGTTTCCAGGGATCGGTGCGGGGATGCTTTTCTTTGCTCTGTGGATCGTCCCCGCTTTGGTTCAGGAGTATTGGCGGTCGGTCTTGTTCCGCGACGAACGTGGGGCTGCAGCGACTGTGAACGAACTAGTGTGGCTGCTCGTCATGTTCGGGACTTTGCCGATCGCGATATCTATACGCACTTCCTGGGCCATCATCGCCGCATGGGGAGCCGGTGCGTTGGCGGCGGCTCTTTTGGGATTCATGCAGACGAATATCAAGCCCGCGTCGGGCACTCGATCCTGGAGGTGGTGGATGCAGGACGGATGGCCGTCGGGTCGGTGGCTGGCACTGGAGGCCACGCTTTTCAATCTGGCGACCCGCGGCGTCGTTTTCATCCTGCCGGCCTTCCTCAGCACATCTGCAGTAGGGGGACTGCGCGCCGCCCAGTCCATCTTTGCTCCCTTGTCTTTGCTGGTTCCTGCGATGGCTCTTCCCGGTCTCCCCGCGATGGTGCGGAATCTTCATATATCGATGCATTCGGCCAGACGCCTGGCTTCGCGAGTGAGCCTGACGCTGGCAGCAGTGACGTTCGTTTACGTGGTCGTGTTGGGTTTCGCGGGAGAGTTAGTGCTGCCATTCGTATTCGGTTCCGCGTTCCGAGGTTACGAGTCGCTGCTGGCCCCGGTCGGCGCGGAACAGCTGATTCTGGCAGCGAGTACGGGCTACGTCCTATTGCTGCGGGCTTCCTTGGCCGCGAAGCTACTGGTTTGGGCCCGGTTGGGATTGTGCCTAGCGTCGTTCGTCCTGGTGGCGTTATTCGCTTCATATGCAGGCTTGGACGGGGCGGCGTGGGGCCTAGCGATCGGGTCCCTGGCGGGGACGCTCGCGGTGTGGGGCTTAGCGCGCTCGTTACCTGAGCTGTCCGCGGCATCCGATCCCCGGGCTCTGTCCTAGATGCGGATCCTCATCCTGCATTCCACCTATCTGTCCGGCCCGGCTTCGGGGGAGAACCGAGTCGTAGAGGACGAGACCAAGCTGCTGAGAGACGGCGGCCATCAGGTCGAGGTGTTCTCGCCTACTCCTGAAACGGATCGCCCGGGCTCACGTGCGCGCTTGGGCATGCGTGCGATCTGGTCGAATGACGCTGCTCACAGCATCAAGCGCAAGCTAAAAGCGTTCCGTCCAGAGGTCGTGCACGTACATAACGTGTTTCCGATGCTGTCGCCTCTCTCGCTGCAGGTTGCGGGGTCGGAAGGGGCTGCGGTGGTGATGACGCTGCACAACTACCGGTTGCTGTGTTTGCCTGCCGTGTTCCTTCGCGACGGAAAAGTGTGCGAGGACTGTTTGGGGAAGGTCCCCTGGAGGGGGATCGTTCACAAGTGTTATCAGGATTCGGTGGGTGGGAGTGCGGCGCTTGCTACTTCACTAACGCTGCATCGTGCGATAGGTAGCTTCGACGCAGTGACCCTCTATCTCGCAGCGAGCGCCTTCCTGCGAGACAAATACATCGAGGGTGGCTTCGCGCCTGATCGATTGTGGGTCAAGCCGAACTTCGCCTGGGAGACTTCCCGCAGGCGAGGACCCGGCGACTACTTCTTGTTCCTGGGGCGTCTTTCGTTTGAAAAAGGGCTGGACACCTTGTTGGAATCCTGGCGCGACCCTCCAGGTCGTTTGGTCGTCGTGGGGGACGGTCCCGATTCTGACCGTCTGCAACATGAGGCACCTCCTCAAGTCGAGTTCCGCGGACTGGTGTCCGCCGACGAGATGCCCGCTATCGTCATGAAGGCGCGCGCGGTTCTCGTGCCGTCACTTTCATACGAGGCTGCATCCCGAGCGATCATCGAGGCTTATGCGGCAGGGGTTCCGGTCCTCGCGAGCCGCATCGGTGCCATCCCAGAGGTCGTCTCGGATGAGGTATCAGGATTGCTGCTACCTCCCGGAGATCCGGCGGCATGGAGGACTGCAGCTCGGAGATTGCTGGACGACGAGGAATCCGAACGGATGGGCGGAGGGGGCGCGGCCCTTTGGGCAGAGAAGTTTGGACCCGAGACGGCGTTGCAACGCTTGGAAGAGGCCTACTCGGTGGCCATTGACCTTAAGAGGTCATCAAGACACGAACCACCGGGCAGGTTCCGTCGCTCGCGCACTTCTCGGACGAAGAGCGACGAGAGATGAATCAACGGGACGGATTGGTTCGGCTGCGAAGAGATCGGGGATCCACTGCTAAGCGAGTTGGGTTACCTGAAGTAAGACCGCAAGGGATCTGATGGCAGGGGACGCGCTACTAGGTGTGCTCCATGCCCGCTCGAACCGATGGTCTGGATGTCGTATTGACTGCGGCGAAGTTCCGCGGATACCGACTCTCGGGTTTCGGTGTCGTTGACCTCCACGAGTAGTGTCGGTCGGAATGACCTAAGGGTTTCATGCATCCCTTCCAGAGCAGCGACCTCCGCTCCCTCGACATCGATCTTGACGAGATCCAGTCGATCGAATGGATGCTGAACCACGTAGTCATCGATCCTACAGACTGCGACCGGCAGGGAGCCCTTGGAACCCGGGCGCGCGAGGGAGCTGGTAGGGCCGATGTGCCCAGAACTGGGATCGATCCCCAACGTCAATGTCGTTTCGCCGTTGATGTTAGAGACGGCGGCGGTTTCTACCCGAACATGACTCAGGCCGTTGAGCGAAGCATTGGTCTCCACACGCCGGGCGCATTCAGGCACCGGTTCGAAAGCCCACACCCTGCCTTCATGACCTACCAGGCTTCCCAATAGAATGGTGTAGAAGCCGATGAACGCACCTATGTCGAGCGCGTATCCACCCGGCCTTACCTGCTGAGTGAGGAAATCAACGACGTACTGTTCTTCGTGTTTGGCGGTGCTGTAGATGCGTTGCGTAGCTGATCGCATATCGATGGACAAGACAAGATCGAAACCAGACACCGGAACGACCTGCTCGCCCATCCCCCGGTACATGCGTTCCCGGATCCGTGCCGTCCCCGGCAGGCGCAGAATGGCTCGTTTGAGGCTTACCGGGACCCACCGCAACACGACCGAGACCGTTTTAGAAACGAAACTCGGAGAGCTTCTTCCGGTCACGCTGCCGCTCCATTTCTCTCACAGACCTCTTCGAAGAGCTTTACGAAACGGCGCGAGATCTTCTCGGATGACAGCTCGTTTGCGATTGTTCGAGCGGCTCTCGCGACTTCTCTCGCCAGATCCGGGTCATCCAATAGTCTCTCGACGGCTTCTGCGAGGGCGGGCGGATCGCCCGCGGGGATGAGGAGTCCACTCTTGGTGTGCTCAACGGCTTTGAACCGAGGCACATCGGTAACTATCACTGGTATCCCGCAGGCCATGGCTTCGATCTGAGCGAGCTCGAATCCCTCTGAAGACGAGGGCGACACGAAGATACTCGAGCTGGCCAAGAACTTGAATGGATTTGTTTCATACCCGAGGAGATAGACGTCGTCTGAGACCCCCAGGTCGACAGCGAGCGATTCGAGTCTTTCTCGCAGCGGGCCTTCTCCGATGATGACCAGGCTCGCGTTGCGCCGCTGCCGCACCAAAGCGAAACCTTCGAGTAGCGTGGCTTGCGACTTATGGAGATACA
Source organism: Actinomycetota bacterium (assembly GCA_051001455.1). Classification (GTDB taxonomy): domain Bacteria; phylum Actinomycetota; class CADDZG01; order CADDZG01; family WHSQ01; genus JBPCNH01. The sequence goes on along the minus strand of JBPCNH010000003.1, from coordinate 97,216 downwards.
TGTTCCCGATATTGATGATCACTGGGCCTGGATTGTTTCTGTCGAACGGGGGATCGGTCGCGCGCTCTTTAGCTTGCTCTAGGAGCTGGTCGTCCATGCAGGGATGTGGGATGACCACCACCTTCGTCGGCGACAGCCACAGAGATTCTCGTACGTCCGTAGCGACGTCTTCCGTGCATGCCACGATCTTTGAAGCCAACCGGTGCGACAGGCTGGTGACAAGCCTCCGGACCAAGAAATGGCCCTTGTCCCGCTCAACTCTGCGTAAGGGGTCGCCCTCCCAACAGATCACCTTGAGGCGCGGGTGGATCACCCGGAGAAGTCCGAGAAGCCGGCTGGGTGCGGTATGCACCCCGAGGGCACAGTCTGGTCTGATCGAGCGGATGATCCGGTGAACGGCAGGGAGAGCCGCTGATGTCGAACGTCCTGACAATCCGAGGTCATAGACCGGCACGTCATCCGGGACTTCTTTCTGGAAGCGTCCTCGTCCATCAACCACGACCAACAGCGGACTTACCGCCGAGCGGTCGAAACTCTTGAGAAGTCGGATCACGGAACGACCGAGACCCCGTCCCGGTAGGGCGTGGGCGAAAATCAGCAATTTCAAAGGAGGGGGAGCCGGATCTGTTGACAGTGCGGGGTTTTGCATCGCTTCAAGGATAACGGCGCCCGAGGAGGCAAGTCCGCGCAGCGTATCCTTCCCGCTGCTCGACATGGTCACGATCGGCGTAGCCGGGAGCCGTTGTAGATGGAAGACGTAAAGGTCCTGTACATCCTCGCATTCGGTCGCAGTGGTTCGACGATCCTCGATAGATCCTTAGGTCGTTTCCCTCTTTTTTTCTCGACCGGAGAGTTGTGGCGGTTCTGGCGACGGCTACAGCAGGAAGGGTCCCGTTGTGGATGCGGTGAGCTACTCGTCGAATGCCCGGTTTGGGTGGCGGTGCGCGAGAGAGTTGATGCGATGGGGTTCGGATCCATTGACGGCGATGACGTGTTCAGGTGGCAGATGGAAGCGCTTCGTTTACATCATCTAGGCAAGTGGACCCGGCGCAAGACCCAGCCTGCGTTCGGAAGTTCGAGCGCCGACTCTTACGGGGCGCTGCTGGCCGCAACCTATCGAGCTATAGCGGACGTCACCGGAGCAAGAGTCATAGTGGATTCGTCGAAGCTTCCTACACAAGCTGCAGCGCTTCCGCTGCTTCCCCGGATATCTCCCTACGTAGTGCATCTGGTACGTGACCCCAGAGCCGTCGCCTTCTCATGGCGCCGGCAGAAGGCGGTTCCAGACCGCTCCTCGGCAGGAACTCCTCTGTTCGGCTCTGTCGCTAGCACTGCTCGTTGGGTGGGATACAACGCAGCGGCCGAGGTGGTACACAGACGCTACTCCCCAAAGCGCTGGCGTCGCCTCCGATACGAGGACTTCATGGGCGACCCAGAGGCCACGTTGAATGGGTTGGCAAACGAACTCGATCGGGATGCGCGGCTCTCGGGAGTCAGCCAAGATCTCATCGACATGGAAGCTTCGCACACGGTTTTCGGTAATCCCAACCGCTTCGATACGGGCAAGATCCGGTTGCGACGAGACGATGAGTGGATGACCGGCCAAAGCAAGGTGGACCGCTGGACCTCTACGATTCTGGCTTCGCCTTTGCTGCGGCGCTACGGCTATCGGCTGAACCCCCGCAAGGGGTCGATAGAGATGAAGGCCTGAACCTTTCGGCCGGACCTGGAGGCTGCTTATGTAGAGCGCTCATAACCGAGCAACTCGAGCTCTTTCGCAAAGCATTCCTCTGTTCGCCTGGCTTGTTCGGAGCTCAGTCGAGCACGCCACCCTTCGAGCGATCCCGTATTGATGAAGCGATTGTTCACCTGTTGGGGGCGGCCCAGGACCTCTGTTGGTGCACGGTCCTCCTTCTGTCTCATCCGAGCGACAGAGTTGTTGATGACTGCGGCTTCTATCCTGTCTCTCGGTAAGCTCAAGCCAAGCCAATCTGTCAACCGCCCGACCGTTTCTGCGGTGTCGCTGTGCAGTGATTCGAACTTGACGAGATGGACGTTCGGGTCTTGCATCCGGTGGTTCAACCAGATCCGTGCGTGGTCGTCCCAGCGGGCGAATGGATTGACCCGACCCTTGAGGAAGTCATCGAGGAAGTCATCGAAGCCGCTCTTTACGAATCCCGTTCTTAGTTGCCATTGATACTCCGAAAGCAAGACAGCCCTGGGGTCTCTCACGATATAGATGAGTCGGTGGACATCTCGGGTGTAGCTTTCGTGGCTCTGGATCAGCCGTCCTCCGTCGGGTAAGAGTCTGGGAGCGGTAGCTTGTCTTCCGACGTAAGGGATACCTCGGTTCACTGTCTCGAACTCCGCCGGGTCACCGGTCAAAGCCTCGAATAGGACGAAGCGCAACCACGTGGTGCCGGATCTCGGGTAGGAAACGATGAAGACATCGTTCGGGTGTATCCCGCGTTGACGCCACCAGACCAGCGGACGGCGCCACACTCGACTTCGGAAACGTGCTTGTTGGATCCGTTGAGACAGCGCTTGCTTCTTCCACATGGTCGTCCGCTCTTTGGGCTCCGTGTTCTGCTCAGGCATCTTTATCGCGCTCCGTGGAGGTCGCTCCTAAGATAGATTCCTGGCTCTGATCCAGCCCGGCGGGAACTCGGGCCGGAAGCCAATGGGCCAGACGTGTTGCCAACGTGCCTCCCGCGCTTGACCGGGGGGTGAGGTCGGCCCTTGCAGTTATCCACAATGCTACTGCCGTCCCCATGGCCGCCGCCGCGACCGCCCCCCAAGCTGCCGCGACTATGCCGGCGCTACCTGCGAGTATCCCGACCAGGAGAAGGGTTCCCCCCGTTGTTGTCAACCGAGAGATCATCAGGCCTCCGCTCGCGCGAGCTGCTCTCAGCAACAATAGGGCTCCTGCTCCAACTGCTGTGATCACCTGCGCGGTTCCCATCGGCCAAACGAGAAAGCCGTAGCGACCGAATGATCGCCCGTAGACGAACTCCAGCACGGACCGGTCCGCGAACCCTACGAGCAGCAGGTAGGCGAGGGTCGCACCTGCCAGGAGAGTACTGAGCTTTGCTGCTAACACTCGCGCTTCAGCGGCCGATGTGCGCAAAGCCCGGCTCAACGCAGGAAGCCCAGGTAAGCCTAGAGCCGGACCTAGCAAGGTCAATGGAGCGAACAGGACCTGAGCGGCCCGGATACCGCCGATGGCTGCAGGGCCCAGCAGTGCAGACAGTAGGAGATACATCCCGACCAGTCCTGCGGAGTAGACGAATCCTTCGACCGCGAGCCATCTGCCGAACGGCCAAGCTTCCCTGAGCCACCACTCCCTGGACATCGAAGGGGCAGCAAAACCGATCCTTGTCTGTACGAGTCCGAGCAGGGCGCCTGCTGTAGCTCCGAATCCCCAGGTCGCGACTACCACCCAGTCGCTCTGTGCGGCCAGCGACACAGGCAAGGCGATGAGCATCCCTATCAGCCAGACGCCGTCGTTGGCAGCAGCAGCTCTCCCTCTTCCGTCTCGGAATAGCACTCCCCGCCACAGGTCCTGCACCATCGCCGGAGCCATCCAGAAGGAAAACAACTTCAGTCCAAGCCCGGTCGGTCCCCCAAGCAAAGCTCCGGCCACGAACATGATCACGGTGGATATGGCCCCGATCACCAATGTTGTCGTTAGGGCTGCGCGCGTAGCGGCGACCGCCCGCTGAGAAGTATCGCTCGAGGAGACGACGAGAGGCTGGGTGACGAGTGCTCGATGCAGCACCATGAAGAAAAGGTGTGCCGCGAAGCCCACAGCAACCACGCCGAGACCGACTGGCCCCAATATCCTCCCTGCAAGTATCGTCAGTCCGAAATTGGTGGCCGAGGACAATGCTTGGTCGAGGATGCCCCATGAGACAGGGATCTTCTTGATGAATTGGCGTGTAGAGATCATGAGGACGCGCACCCTCGCCGCGGATGGTTCATGTGTGCCCGATGTGACGACGACCGTCGCTTAAGAGCCGCTTTGTTGAGTTGGACGGCCTCGAGCCGTTTATGGCATCGTGGCTGCCATGGGTCAGCCAAACGTTCTTCTTTTGGTTATCGATTCGCTCAGGGCGGACGTGGTTCACGAGGAGCATCCTCCCACTCCTACGCTGGACGCATACGGTAGTCGTGGAGCGATCTTCCGTCAGTGCATAGCGACGGCCTCGTCCACCACACCGTCCTTTGCCTCCCTCCTCACTGGTTGCTACCCACCGAAGAATGGTGTTCGCGGCTTGCGGGGCCACCAGTTGCGACCAGAGGTGACGACCATGGCGGAGGCGTTTTCGGCTTCCGGTTACGACACGTTCGCCTATGTACGGGGCCCATTGGTGGCGGAGACGAAAGTTCTTCGGGGCTTCCGGCAGGTTCACCACATAGTGGGTGACTCCCTGCCCTTCATGGCTTGGCGGGAGGACGCTTTAAACAAGCTCCAGGGATTGACTCATCCCTGGTTCATGCTGCTGCATCTATGGGAGGTTCATCGTCCGTACCGATCTCCTCCAGACTTCAAGAAGCGGCTCGGAAGAAAAGGCTATGAGGCGGCCGTGACGGCGACCGATAGCGCGCTTGCTCCGGTTCTCGGATCCGTTCCAGACGACACTATCATCGCGATCACCGGCGATCACGGTGAGAGATACGCCAACTCCTACCTAGGGGACAGGTTCGCCGTTTTGGCGAGGGAGATCCGGCGCAGGTTCAAAGAGGGTGCTCTACCCAGTCGCATCGAGCAGAAGCTCGGCGACTGGTCCGTGGGCCACGGCTTTACCCTGGACGAGGAGTTGGTCAGGGTTCCATTGTCGATCACGGGCCCAGGAGTGCCCGTCCTGCAATCGGACGATCAGGTCCGACATGTCGACCTGTTCCCTACGCTCTCAGACCTGTGCGGCGTAGGCTTGCCTCAGGAGCTGGATGGTAGGAGCTTGCGCCCTTTGCTCGAGGGCCGACAGCTCGTGGAGGAACCGGCCTACATGGAAGCTACTGGAGTAACGGGGGGCAGTCCCATCCTTGGGGTACGGACATCCCAGTGGAAGTATCTAAAGGGTGCAAGAGCAGAACCGCAGTTGTTCGGTCTCGCGGATGTCGTGGGGCCTGACGAAAAAACGAACCTTATCCAACAGGAGCCGGAGATCGCAGAGCAACTTGCTGCGGAGCTTGCGGCTTTGTTGGGACGGTCGCCTGTAGGTTCTCCGGGGATGACCGCTCAGGAGGAAGCGGTGGTAGAGGAACACCTACGAGACCTCGGTTACCTGTGAGATGAGCTCGGTGTTTTTTGATCCAGTCGTCGTACGATTTACACAGTGGTTGTCTCCTGTGTATAGGACAGTCTCAGTTGCATCGTTTCGGTAACTGCGTCCGGGGGAGGTACCGTACCTAGGTGGACGTTGAACCAGGATCTGGGCAAACAGACCTGCGGGATTACCTGCAGGTGGTTAAGACGCGTAAGCGGAGCATCCTCCTTATCGTTCTGCTGGTCGTTGGTGCCGCGTTAGGCGTTTCGTACCTCCAGACACCTCTCTACAGGTCGGAAGCACGCGTACTGCTCGAGGCTGACCCTTCAGTGTCCCTCGCGCTGGATGTTTCGACTCAGGTCGAGGTGGTCGCCTCCGATCCGATCGCCGAGCTTGTCAAGGATGACCTCGGTATCGAAACAGACACGGCACCTTTACTCGGTGGTCTCGACGTGAAGTTGGTTCCCGATACGAGAGTGCTCGAGATCTCCTACGTATCTACCGATCCGGAGGCTGCTCAACGAGCCGCAGCTTCTTTTGCTTCCAGCTACATCGACTACAGGCTCGAGGAGGCTATTTCCCGCACGGCGCTACAACAGGAGGCCGCACAAGAGCGTGTCGATGAGGTTGCCGAAGAGCTCGCCGAACTCGAGCGTCGTCTGGCCGTGGCGGAGGGGTCGCGTGACGAGACGCTGAGCAACACCTTAGAGATCGAACGGAACGCATTGATCGCCCGGTTGGGCGTCCTGCAGCAGCGCCTGGCCGATGTCGCAGCCGATCCGTCCACCATGTTCGAGGCCAGCGTGATCGAAGCGGCTCGAGTTCCGGGTGTGCCCTTTGCTCCAAGCCACATCCGTAACGGTGCTTTGGCGTTGTTCCTGGGTCTTGCTCTTGGGATCGGCCTCGCTTTTCTTCGAGAGAGACTCCAAGACCGGTTGCGGGACAGAGATGACATCGAGCGGGCGTTGGGGGTCCCTGTTCTTGCCACGATCCCTCGTTACCGTCCCCTGAAGGGCGGCGGCGGGATGCCGATCGCTATAGCCCAGCCCGGAGGTGGTGCTGCAGAGGTCTATCGGAGTCTCCGAGCCAACGTTCAATTCATAGCTGCTCGGCAAGGCATAAAGAGCATCCTTATTACGAGTGCGGCCGCCGGGGAAGGCAAAACAGTGATGACCGCGAATCTCGGGGCCGTTCTTGCTCACGCAGGTCACCGAGTGATCTTGGTGTCGGCCGACCTTCGACGCCCCATGCTGGAGAATTCCTTCGGCATGCTTCCACCGAGCCAGGGATTGTCAACCTGGTTGGCGGGCCCGGAAGAGGATCCGTGGGAGCTGATCCAGGATCCGGGTATCACGAACCTGCGGATCGTCCCCAGTGGGCCGCGTCCGCCCAACCCTGCCGAGCTTCTATCGTCACCGAAGATGAGGAACCTGATCTCGATGTTGGAAGAGAACAGTGACCTGGTGCTTTTCGATTCACCGCCCGTTTTGGCCGTGGCCGATGGCCCCGTTATCGGACGTCACACTGGAGGAGCGGTCCTCGTTGTCGATGGCAATTCGACACATAGATCCGCTGTGGTGCGGGCGAAAGAAGAGCTGGAGCGCACGGGCGGAGTATTGATAGGTGCGGTTCTGAACTCGGTGGATCCAAGCAAGACGCCCTACTACTACGCAGGCGATTACCAGATGACCTCCGCCGGCACGAAGAATCGCGAGACCCCGACGTCGCCCGCGCCTGAGCAAGAGAAGCCGCCCGTCGATATAGATAAGTAAACTGTCGAAGATTTCAGGTGTTTTTCCAAAGATCGATGTCGGCTTGAATATCTATCTCTCACTTTCGGCGGCTAGCCTGGGGGAAGACGATGTGGAGGCCCGGATCGTCCCACCATGCTTTAGATGCCCGACGTAAAGACTTCAGGATCGAGTGTCGTTCACTATGACAGCAGTAGACGGCAACCGATTCGACGTTCTGGGGGTCACGATCGACGCGATGACTCCCCAGAGCGCGATCGCTTTCGTGCGGGAGCGGATAACCCTCCGTCAGAAGGCCACGGTCATCTTCTGCACGGTTTCATCGGTGTTGACTGCTCGGAAAGATCCGCTCGTTAAGCGAGCCTTCGATGAGGCAGCTTTGATCAATCCTGACGGCATGCCACTCGTGTGGCTGGGACGTCGTTCGGGTTGCGATGTTCAGCGCGTTTACGGCCCAGATTTCATGCTGGATCTGATCGCAGCGACGGGAGGAACGTATCGTCACTATTTCTATGGCGGCCTGCCGGGGGTAGCCACAGAGACGGCGGTCAAGCTCAAGATGCGGTTCCCCGAACTCACTGTCGTCGGTTCACGTTCACCGGCGTTGGGTTTGGATCCGGTTTCTCCGGACCCGGAAGATATCGCTCAGATCAATGCTGCGAAGCCAGATATCGTATGGGTGGGTCTTGGCCACCCCAAACAAGAACTGTGGATCCATCACAACCAGCACAAGATCGACGCCCCGGTACTCGCTGCTGTCGGGGCAGCTTTTGATTTTCATGCCGGCCGGATCAAAGAGGCTCCCGGATGGATGAAGCGCAACGGATTGCAATGGATCCATCGGCTTTTCAGCGACCCCAGACGCCTGTGGCGCAGGTATCTGGTCGGAAATCCGACGTTCGTCGCTCTCTTGATCAAGGAGCGCCTCTCCGACATGCGGAGGGATAGGTAGTAGGAAATGGGCCGCCGGTCGGCGGATGCCGGCCTTTTCTAAGTAGCTGAAGGAGATAGACCTTCTACGATGGATGACTTGGTAAAGGCGCAACCTTCAGCTCGTCGGCACTTCATATCCATCGGCCGGCTACTGATCGTGAACGACGTTATCTGTGTCACCGCGGCACTCGTCGCCTCGTGGTTCCTTCGCTTCGGCGCCGTCCGCATGCCTGGTGAATATCTCCTGTTGGTCGCGGCAGCGATCCCACTCTGGCCTCTCGTATTCCAAAGCTTCTCTCTCTACCGTCCTCAGCACCTTGCTCCGGAGATCGAGTTCCGTCGGGTGGTTACCGCCTGTGTCGCGGGGATTTTTGTTTTAGTGCTGGTTAGTTTCTGGTCTAAGTCCTCGTTCTCTCGCGGGTGGATCGCGCTCGCTCTTGGGACTAGCGTCGTCCTCGAGCTCTCTTCAAGGCGGCTCTGGCGCGCCTACATCGCTGAGCAGCGGATACTCGGTCGTCTGGCACTGCGGACGCTGGTGGTCGGCGCGGACCCGGAGGCACTCGGTACCGCATTAGTGCTGAGCGTGGAGCATGGTTTTGAGGTAGTAGGGCTGGTGAGCACGGAGGGGGACGAGGTGGGCTCCGTAGCTTCTGTAGCCGAGCTGCCTGATTTCATACCTCGTGAAGAGATCGACTGCGTATTCGTGGTGCCTACAGGAATGACGCGTGAGGATGTGTCAGACGTTGTAGGCCACGGAAGACGTTGCGGCGTCGAGGTCCGGATCATCTCGCAGATCCCGCAGCTATTGACGTCTAGGCTCTCGATCCACCCGCTCGGGAAGGCGATGACACTCGTCGTAGTGCCGCCGCACCTGACGCGTTTCCAAATCGCGCTGAAGCGCATCTCAGATATCGTCATTTCTGCGACGTTGTTGTTGCTCTTTGCCCCGCTCCTTCTTGTCTTGACCTTCCTTATCGTTGTGACGTCGGGACGCCCGGTGTTTTTCCGACAGGTTCGAGTAACAAAAGGGGAACGTACTTTTCATATCCTCAAGTTCCGCACTATGCGGACTTCCACGGCGGAAGCGCTTGAGGCGGCACAGATGGATCCTTCTGCGGCTTTCTTCAAGCTCGGAGCCGACGATCCCAACATCACGCCGATGGGGCGGTTCATGCGCCGATGGAGCCTCGACGAGCTTCCTCAACTTTTCAACGTGCTTAAAGGAGACATGAGCCTGGTCGGCCCACGGCCGCTTCCTGCCGAACAGGTGGCGGCTCACCGCGAGCTCCTGGGTGCCCGCCATGACGTGCTGGCGGGAATGACTGGCTGGTGGCAGATCCGAGGGCGCAGTGACGTAGGGCCCGAAGAAGCCGCTCGGATGGACATCTTTTACATCGAGAATTGGTCACTACTTCTTGACTTCTACGTGCTACTGAAAACACTCGGGGTCGTTTTTGCGAAGAGAGGAGCGTATTAGCCGTTCTTATCTAGAGAGAGTAGCAACCGCGATCTCTATGACTGCCGGGGTCGTGAGTTTCCCTTTGCTTACGACCCCAGTTGCCGCACCGGCTACGGAAGATGACTCCACAACTCGGATCTCATAGCTTTCTGGGCGTACCGCTGTTTGTGGGAATAGCGTGAGGGAGAACGCTCCGCCTCCATTGAGATCCACAGCGTCGGGCAAGTCATAAGAGAAAGCGAGTCGTGCTCGGCCCCTGGGGGGGATATCGACGAGCCACCATGCGACTGGATGTCCTTCATCTTGATAGGTCAGCAGGGGGACATCCTCACCGTTCACCGATGTCGAGGCAGCTTGCGCTCCCGCGGGCATGAGGAGACTCACGAGGCTGGAGTTCCCTCCCGGCGGCAAGGTATCGGTTCCTTCTCCCAAGAGGAGGTCGGGTTCTCCACGGGGGGCATCATTAATCAGTGTCACTTCCACATCAACCCGTGCCGTACCGTCCGGCATGATCACTACTTCCGTCTTGGTCGATCGTCTCAAGAAGTAATCGACCTTGTTAGTGGAATAGTTGTTGGTAAAGAGCATCTGGACCATGTCGCCCGCCCCCGTGTAGGAACCGGTCGCCTGTAACTCCGAGAGAGCGAGCTGCTCTTCTCCGTCATCAAGGTAGAACTTCAGATGCTGGCGATCGATCGCTTCACCGAATCCCGTAACGAGACCCTCCGGATCTGCGGGTGTACCGCTCAGCTCATCCCAGAACGCCGTTACTACTTGCGCCAAGAAATCATTCTGAGCGGCCGAGTTGGGGAATCCCGTATAGCTCTCGACCAAAAGGAGCTCGTCCATGTTCTGGGGTGAGATATTCAGTTCGCCGACCTCGATAGGGCCCGTTCCTTGCATCAACAAGCTGAGCGCAAGTGGATCCATAGCCAGAACGCCGTCGAGTTTCTCTCCTGATGAGTTCTCGTACATGCTGAGCATCGTCTGTGCTACCGCAGGGAAGTTGGGAGAGACGTTCGCTTGCGGCCACTGAGTCAGCGCCGATTGGAACGAGTAATTCTGTTCGAACCAGGCTGGACTATCTGTGCTTTCTACGTTCCCTAGCCTGGAGTAGGGATGGATGTTTCGTAGTTCGAGCTCGCCATCTGATGCAGTCAAGACTCCATAGAGGCCGGCCACCCCGCCGGTTCCTCGAGATTCGCCAAGTGCTTGGAAGAGCAGTAGATAGCTGCGCTCTTCATCGGCCCCGAGAGCGGTCGGCAGCAGATCGAAGAGCATGGCGACTCGCCCCGTGGACTCGCTCGCCGCCAGCAATCGTTGCCTGGTGCTGTCCAAAGCTTCGGCGATCACTCTCAAACTAGGGACCTCGTCTACAGCCTGAAGGGTGTTGTAAGCCCCGAAGATCCCACGGGCGGCTTCGGACATGCGAGGAGCCACTCGTTGCAGTGACTCAACATCGACTTTACCTTCGGCATAGAAGGCTGCAGAGATACGTTCGCCGGAAACTCCGAGCTCGGCCAATATCTCACTCATCGTGGATCCCGCGAGAGCTGCATCGGATGCAGCTGCGGTCAAGGCTTCGACGGCCGCCATGTCCTTCGATGTGAAGGGGACCACCCCTGCTAGCCTCGCGCTGGGATGGCGCAAGGCTTCCTCCGCAGCTGTGGCTTTCTCTAAGGCCGTTTGAAGCTCGGACATCGCGCCGCTCGGGTCGCCTGCTTTGAGTGCCTCTGATCCGGCAGCAAGGGCGGTGGCCGAAGACGTGAGACCAGATCCCACCCGCCAGGCCACGTAAACCGCGTCTGCAACAGTGAGCAACAGAGCGAAAGCTAGTGTGTAGAACAAGCCGCGAGAGAAGGTGGTCGCCGCCGCTCTGGGCCTACTCTTGAGCCTGGATCTGCCCAGCCCATTCTTTTGTTGTTCCTTTCTCGGAGAGTCGCCTAGAGGGGGAGGATGAGAGGGAGGGCGGTCCCAGTCGATGAACTTAGGCGCCGTTTCTTGCTTGTCGTCGGTTCTTTCTTCGCCCCATAAGTCGGGAACCGTTCCGGTAGACCCCTTGGGGCCCGGCTCGGCTCCTTCCTCGGGCCGCCATATGCCGGGCATCTTATGACGCCCGGGGAGCCCTCGATCCGGGCGATCTCCCGGAGTCGAGCGTCTCTACCCGGTTTGCCCGAATCGAGAGATATGTCGGGGTAAGCAGATAAGTGCTGATCGGCGAATCGTATCTGTAACAGGCCCTCATCTAGTCCCTCGTTGCTCTTGCGGGGTCGGCTTGGGTTGAGTTGCTGGCGCCTAAGGAAAGCAAAAGGTTACGCTGTCTTCCTAAAGATAGGACCGACCCATGACGAATCTAAGGGTATCTAACAAAGGACTATGTTCGGCACGGAAGGGTTGCTCTCTAGAAAAATATGGCTTTTTAAGAAAAGATAGTTGACTGCCCCGTGCAGGGATGGTCGAGTTCAACGCCAACCTATGGCAATTGCTGCGAAGCGGACCAACCTATGGCAATTGCTGTGAAGCCGGGCAGATTTGGCAACTGAGCGTCAACCCGAGATCCATGAGTAGAGACGGAACTTAAGTGGGAGTTGGATTGAGTACGGAGTCACGGCACTTTAGGACATTGCTCGTTGCGGGCACGATAGCCATCGCTCTGTTCGTGGCTGCGATCCTGTGGTCTCTCGGCGCGCCGAAAGAGATCGATGCCAGCCTGTCGGCCGACGCCTCTTACTGCGGCGTGGGCCACGGTCATCATCACCTCCGCCACCACCACCAGAGGCATCACGGGAGGTACGGCGAGAACCGGAAGCGCAAGCACAAGCGGAATCCGAGCGCCGATCACCACCTGGCCCATCACCACAGACGGCACCATTCACGGTGTGATCATCCGACGCCGGTGCCGACCGTGACGTTGACGGTGCTACCGACCCCCAGCCAGACTCCTTCGACGCCCCCCAGCGGATCGCCGACTCCTTCACCGACCCCAACACCGACGCAGTCGTCCACCCCGGCACCTTCACCGACTAACGGTGGCGGCGGTGGTGGCGGCGGCGGATCGCCTTCACCGTCTCCGAGCTGCAGCTTCGTTTACGGCACCGGCCAGGTCTGCGACTAGGACCCAGTTCTATAACGCCGTCGCGACGCCGCTGGGTGATCGTGGGCTCAGAAGGACGAAGAAGCGGGGCCGATAGGGCCTCCCGTGGGGCTCAACCCAGGCGCCGAACCTACCGAAGAGTAGGTGGGAGGTATCACGAAGACATGAGTGTCCGTTTCTGTCCGAGTTGTGACGCCGAGGTAGAGGTCAATCTCGGCCATTGCCTGTTGGGTCACGTCGTCCGGCTGGAGCCGACGAATGGGTCGCTCAGCGAGCTCCGAGCCGAGGTCGACAAGGCTTTCAACGACGCCCAGCTGCAGGTGGCCAGCGTTCTGATGGCCGCGCCGGTGGCTCCCGAGCCTCCCGCTGCGGTCCCCGTGGCGACGGCGATGGGCGCAGACCCTCTTCCCCGGAGCACCGTCCACCGGATGATTCCACCGCCCCCACCGCCCCCACCGCCTCCTTTGACAACGACCGCATCTGTTGCTGCCGGCCTAGCGGCGACCTCCGCCCCGAGGATCGGTGCGGATCCGATCGCAGAGTTCGCCCCGCCGCCGCGGATGGATTGGGGCCCGCAGAAGAGCAAGGGCCTGAAGCGCTCGTTGCTGCGCCGCAACCGCGCCGGATAAGGACGCCGGCAGCGCTGCGTCAGGGAGTGGGGGGACCCGGCGCCTTATCCGTTTGCGATGGTGTGCCCCTTCTTGACGAGCACCGCGGTCGGCATGAGATCGAGCTTCCACCGGTAAGCCTTGCCCGGCTCCAACTCATCCCAGCTGCTCTCGTCCTTGAAGGTGTGGCTGTCTGCGTAGCCGTGGCTGATCCCGGATCCTCCCGAAGAGGGCTGCCTCGCTTCACTGGGAGGGTCGGCCAGCTCGCCCGCGCTAGGCGGCCTCGGAGACATATGCCGACCCGGGTATACTTTCCGGGCAAACGATTAGTCCCAGCCGCCGGCGCCGAGCGCCTAGATCAGCGGCACACGACCGAGAGGTGAACCATGGCAAGTGACCGCCGCGTCCACGTGACGCTCGAGTGCACGAACTGCAAGCGCCGCAACTACATCACCGAGAAGAACCGCCACAACACCCGCGACCGCATGGAGATCAAGAAGTACTGCCGCTGGTGCCACGGCCACACGGCGCACAAAGAGACGCGCTAGCGCCTCGAGCCTTCCCTTAAGGAAAGAGCCCCGGCTGACGCCGGGGCTCTTTCTATATCTGAACGGGCGATCTAGAAGTCCATGTCTCCGCCGCCGGGCATCGCGGGCATCTTGTCCTTCTCAGGAGCGTCCGCCACGATGCACTCGGTGGTGAGGAACAGAGCCGCAATCGAAGCCGCGTTCTGTAGTGCAGAGCGGGTGACCTTCGCGGCGTCGATGACACCCGCAGCGAAGAGGTCCTCGTAGGCGCCGGTTGCAGCGTTGAGTCCCTCACCCGGGCCGAGCGTGCGAACCTTCGCGGTCACGACTCCGCCTTCGAGCCCGGCGTTGTGCGCGATGACCTTGAGCGGCTCGCCCAGGGCACGCTTCACGATCGAGGCACCCGTCGCCTCGTCCCCATCGAGCTCTAGCTTCTCGAGCGCTTCGCTCGCCTGGAGCAGCGTGACGCCACCACCGGCGACGACGCCCTCTTCGACGGCGGCCTTGGTGGTCTGAACCGCGTCCTCGATGCGGTGCTTCTTCTCTTTGAGCTCCACCTCGGTCGCTGCTCCGACCTTGATCACGCCGACGCCGCCGGAGAGCTTGGCGAGACGCTCCTGCAGCTTCTCCTTGTCGTACTCGGAGTCGCTACGCTCGATCTCGGCCTTGATCTGGTTGACGCGTCCGGTGATGTCATCACCGGAGCCGCCGCCTTCGACGATCGTGGTGTCGTCCTTAGTGACGACGATCTTGCGGGCAGTACCGAGCATGTCGAGGGTGACCGACTCGAGCTTGAGACCGATCTCTTCCGAGATGACCTGGCCACCCGTGAGGATCGCGATGTCCTGGAGCATGGCCTTGCGGCGGTCGCCGAAGCCCGGAGACTTCACTGCAACGGCCTTGAAGGTGCCGCGGATCTTGTTGACTACGAGCGTGGCGAGAGCCTCACCCTCGAGGTCCTCGGCCAGGATCAGCAACGGCTTGCCCGACTGCATGACCTTCTCGAGGATCGGGAGCAGGTCGCGCACCGCCGAGATCTTCTGGTTGGCGATCAGGATGTCGGGGTCTTCCATGACCGCTTCCATGCGCTCGGTGTCGGTCACGAAGTACGGAGAGATGTAGCCCTTGTCGAAGCGCATACCTTCGACGAGATCGAGTTCGATGCCGAAGGTGTTGGACTCCTCGACGGTGATAACGCCGTCCTTGCCGACCTTGTCCATCGCCTCGGCGATGGCTTCGCCGATCTCGGAATCGTTGTTCGCGGAGATGGATGCGACCTGGGTGATCTGGTCGCGACCTTCGACGTCACGAGACGAGGCGGCGATCTGCTCGACGACCTTGTCCACGGCCTTCTCGATGCCGCGCTTCAGGGCGATGGGGTTGGCCCCGGCGGCTACATTCTTGAGGCCCTCGCGCACGAGCGCCTGAGCGAGAACCGTGGCGGTGGTAGTGCCGTCACCGGCGACGTCGTCGGTCTTCTTGGCGACCTCTTTGACGAGCTCGGCGCCGATCTTCTCGTAGGGGTCGTCGAGCTCGATCTCTTTGGCGATCGAGACGCCGTCGTTGGTGATCGTGGGGGCGCCCCACTTCTTCTCGAGCACCACGTTGCGGCCCTTGGGGCCGAGGGTGACCTTGACGGTGTCGGCGAGCTGGTTCATGCCCCGCTCGAGCGCCCGGCGGGCCTCCTCCTCGAAGGACAGAATCTTGGCCATACGGCTACCTCCTGGGTGTTGTCGGCTGGTTAGCACTCTAAGCCTCTGAGTGCTAAAGATACCGCTCCCACGGGAGCCCGTGCAACAGGGGGGCCGCCGCGGGCTGACTAGCTACGTTCTTCGGATTCGGGCCGAGAACGCGAGATCCGGCCTACCTAAAAAACCGACACAGCGGCCTTTCTAGCGCACCTCGGCCGAAGTCGATGGTGTAGGTGAGGCCCTCAGAAGATGGCCGGCACTTTCAGCGAAAACGGCAAACCCGTCGCAAGGCGGGGACGCAAAGCCAACGGGACCCACGAGGTCGGCCGGGCTACCGAACGAAAGGGAAGCCCCCATGGGGCTCTGGCGAAGCGCTGCGCTCCTAGTGGCAGCAAGCTTGATGATCACAGCGGGCTGCAACGTCCGCATCAGCGGCCGATCCGGCCGCTCCGACCGCGACGTATTCCGCGACGAGGTCCACGCCGTTGCGCAACACCATCGAGCGCGTCTTCGACGTTAGCAAGCTTCCCGCCGGCGCTCGTTACGTCGCCCAGCAGGCGCTCCGCACCGTTGACTTCGACTGGTCGCAGATCGCTCCGATGCTCAAGGCCACAGATGCCCGCAAGCGCATCCCGATCGTCACGTCGGGCACACCGGGCGGGATCTGGAGGAAACGATGTCGACGACGGTAGCTCCGAACCTGATGTCAGGTCCAGACGGTTGCGTGACCTACCTAGGCCGCAAGATGACTAATTTTGACTATTCATCGGATGGGCAGAACCCCCCATTCTTATTAGGCACGCGGCATCAGCCTTGACTTCGTCGTCCAGTGAGAAGGGTTCTCAGTTGATTGAAACGACCGGCGGAAAGTTGGCCGTCCTCCGTTCATCGTCCGGGTCGCTCTGGACGGCTCGAGGCGGCCGCCGTTTGGTCGCGTCCGGTCTCAGTCTCTTCTTGCTACTCGGCCTCATGGTCGTGCTCCCTGCGGAGCCCGCGGAAGCTCAGGCTGGGGGGCTGACCATCACGGCTCTCAACTGGGACGTCGTCGGTCTCGACTCGAACAAGCCGAACAACGCCACGTCTCCGCAGATGTACGTGCAGCGCTTCCGCGTCTGCAACTCGGGCGCAACTGCCGCAGCTGGCGTCAAAACGACGTGGGCCTGGACGAGCGCAAACAACCGTATCGCTCTCACCAACGACACGGCGGATCGAACGATCGGATCGCTCGCGGCGGGTAAATGCTCGATCACGACCTACAACATCACGCTCACCAGGAATCCCTGGACGTCTTGGAGTACGAACGTCAGTCGCGCTTACACGGTTCAGGCGACGAGCACGAACGGTGTCACGGCCTCTTCAACACTGTCGCGGCGTCTCTATGCAAAGAAGCTGATCTCTCAGGCTCGTAACGCGATCAAGGGGGTCACGTGGGAATCCCAGCGCGATGGCTCGAACCCTTGTAGCTCCCTCACGAGCTGCACGCTGTACGAAGGCGAGGAGTACACCGTCACATTGACGGGCAAGACCGCGACCGCGTACCAACAGACCGAGATGTTTCTCGCTGGATTGCCGGACACCATGATGACCATCCAAGAGATCAACACGAGATACTCGAACCCGTCCGGCTTGACCCTCGACAGGGAATACGCGGACGGCTGTGGGTGGATAGCACCTCCGACGACGACCTCTCCGGGCTCCTGTAGCGGAAACGTGGGATTCACCGGCGGTAAAGCCGGTGGGGTGATGACGACCACCTACAAGATCACGATGAACACCGGAATCACGCCGCCAGGGTCTCCGCTCACCATAATCCCTATGATCCTGGACTTCTCGGGGGCGAGCTTCCATTACAACGCGGACGGACCGGACGCATCGAAAGGTAAGCAGGTCAGCGTCACGGTGAGGAGGGCGTCCGACCTCGCTCTCACGAAGGACAATCTCAACACCGCTGCATCGAAGACCTTCATCAAGGGGACGAGCGGGACGACGTCGTCAGGGAACCGCTACCGGATCACCGTCACCAACAACGGCCCTTCCGCCACGACCGGTACGTGGACGATCACGGATACGTTCCCGAGCAACCTCACGGTCCCCGCAAGCACCACTATCGCAGCCAGTGGCGCAACATTCACCAACTCGACCGCCGCGACCAATGGGTGTCCGGTGACATCCTCAGGGGCTTCGGCCGTCACCTCGATCTCATGTTCGTCGACCACTAGCATCGCCTCAGGGGGCACGGTCACGTTGACACTGCCCATCAACGTTCCAGGGGGACAAGCGAGCGGCGAGATCCAGAACACGGCGGTGGTATCGCTCTCTCCGTCGGCTGCGGGCGATTCGGGGGATCCGAACCTAACGAACAACACGGCCATCAACAGAGCCACTATCGGCGTCCTCACGGATGCCGATATGGAAGTCACTACTTCTACCGTCGGTACCTTCACAATCGGGGGTACGGCGACATGGAACGTGACTCTTACGAACAACGGTCCGCAGAACGTGCCATCACCACAGACGATGGCGTTCACTTTGCCCACGGGCGTGACCTATACGAGTTTCACGAACCTGAGCGGGTCTGACTGGGCCTGTACGCCGGCGGGACAGATCGTCGACTGTGAGTACTCAGCCGGTATCAACAGCGGGCAGTCTTCAACGACCGTTCAGCTCTCGGGGTCGATCACTTCGTCTAATGCTCCGGACAGCCTCACGGGCACGGCAACGGTTCCGGTAGCGGCCACCGACCCCAACCCGAACAACAACACGGCGAGCGCCACCCAGCCGCTCACGCAGGCGGACCTGTCGCTGGAGTTCTCGGATTCAACCGAGATCACCCTTCCGTCTAACGGGTCGAACGGTTCAGGTCAGATCACCCTCTCCGTCAAGAACAACGGGCCTGATCCGGCGAGCTCACCGAGCCTCGTATTCGTATTGCCACCCAAGCTCACGTTCGCCTCGACAACGAACGCCAACTGGTCCTGTTCGGGAAGTCCGGGATCACCCACGACATCCCAGTCCCAGACTGTCACCTGTACTCGAGTGTCGGCTCTCGCTTCCGGCGCGTCCGCCACCATTCCCATCAACCTGACGTTGAGCTCGACTGCACTGGACGGCGACAACTTCCTGATCCGGGGACTCACTTGTTCGGGGACGGCGAAGAGCTCGACCGCCGCTGCTATCGGGTGGGCATGCTCTTCAGCTGGGGACCCGGGCTTCGCGACGTTCGACCCCGTCCTTTCCAACAACGGGTCGAACCTGACCCTGACCGCCGTCAAGGAGGCAGACCTCAGGGTTCTCGTCACGGCAACGGCCAGTGTCACCGCGGGAAACCCCGTCACTTACACGGTCACGGTGATCAACCATGGCCCTAACGACGCCAAGAACCCCGTCTTCAGGCTCGATCTCGGACGCGATACGGGCGGCCTAACCTTCGTCGATCCGCCTGCAGCGACCAATACCCTCGGCACGCCGTACACCTGCAACTACGATTCCGGTACGGGCCTGTGTACCGGCACGCCTTCCGCACAGTCGAGTGCCAACTTCACCAGCACTACCGCCACCGGTACGTGCCAGTGGACCTCCACAGAGGTGACCTGTTCGCCCTACACCAGCAGCGGTACCCCGACGCTCACGAGCGGTCAGGCGTTCCGCGCTCAGGTCGTCGCCTCGACCTCGTCAACCACCACGCCGCCGACGGTCACTTCGTGGGCCAATGCGTCCTCGGATCAGGGAGACCTCGACCAGTCGAACAACGACGCATCCGCGTCCACTCTCGTCACGCTTGGAAATCCGCCACCTGTGGTCACCTACACGACCTCCCCGGCTCAGACGACGGTCCCCGAGAGCTCCACCATGACCTATACCTTTGGCTGGACGGCCACCGACTTGACCTCCAACGTCGCCTCGTACACGACCAGTTGTGGAACGGCAGGTACCAAGGTTGGGTCGGACACGATCACCGCCGGCGCCACGGGCACCGGTTCGATCTCCGGCAGCTTCGTCTGCAAGTTCGACGACGGCCCAGGCACCTCGATAGTGACGGTGCGTGCAACTGACGACCAGGGCCTTTACACGGACGCCCTGGTAACGATGACGATCAACAACGTGGCTCCTACCGGCACGCTTGGTGCTCCGGAGTCCGTCTACACGACGAACGGCTACACCGTTTCCATGACGAGCCCGGCCGATGTCTCGGCCGCCGACACGACGGCGGGCTTCACGTATGCGTTCGACTGTGGCACCGGCTCCGGATACGACGACTACGGAACGGCATCGTCGACCTCGTGCACCGCTCCCGGAACGCCCAGCACCGTTACCGTAAAAGGCAAGATCCGGGACAAGAACGGTGGCGAGACCGAGTACACAACGAGCGTCAGCGTTGCGAGCGCCCCCACCGCATCGGACACAAGCGCAACGATCGGTCACCGCGACCCTGACGGTGTCTCCGTGACCCTTACCGCCGAAGACACCGGTGGGTCCAACCTCACCTTCGCGATCGTGTCCGGACCCGCTATCGGCACACTGGGTTCCATCACCGGGACCGACTGCACGGGCACCACAACGAAGACCTGTACCGCGACCGTTCAATACAACAACCCCGTGGGCGACGTCGCCGGCGACACGTCATTCACTTACCGAGCAACGAACTCGAGCCTTATGAACTCGAACATAGCTTTGGCAACCATCACTCGGACCAACGCGGCGCCGACGGCGACCGTGGCTTTGTCACCCTCAACTCTGCGAACTCGTTCGGTCGCGACGGCTACTGCCACCAAGGCGGACAGCGACGGCGACGATGTGACTCTCACGTTCGTGTGGCGAGTGACGCGCTCGGGCAACACATGTACCGTGCAGACGGCGCCGGGCGCAACCGGCCTGACCGACTCGCTCGACCTAGATGCCTCGTACACCACGACCAGCTGCACCGGTTCGGATCCAGGATCGTGGAACCCGCAGAGAGGCGACACCATCGCCGTTCTCGTAACGCCCCATGACGGGCATCTTGCGGGGTCGCAGGTTTCAGACTCTAAGATCGTCGGGAACACCCCTCCGGTGGTCGATGACGTCACCTTTGATCCGGCGAGCCCCAAGCCCGGCGACATCGTCACCGCGACGCCCGAGTCGAGCGACGAGGACTCAGACGACGTCACCCACACCTACATCTGGACCATCACCCGCGCCGGCGTCACCTGCTCGCTCGTCAGCGCGGACACCGACACCCTCGATCTCGGAGCCGAGTATGACCTCGAGGACTGCGACGGGGACGACTTCGGTCCCGTCACGCCCCGAAAGGGCGATGAGATCACCGTCAAGGTCACCCCCGACGACGGCCACGACGAGGGTGACCCCTTCGAGGCGAGCTTCACCGTCGCCAACACCGCCCCAACAGCCGACGCCAACGACTACACCGTCGGCCACCGCGACCCCGACGGTGTCGGGATCACCCTCACCGGTGATGACGCCGACAACGACGCGCTCACCTTCCGCATCTACTCGCTGCCGCTGATCGGCATCCTCTACGACAACGACGTTGAGGTCACCCTCGAGCCCGGCGGCTACCACACCGTCACCGGGCCGCTCCTCTACAAGCCGGGCACCGACGACAAGATCCTGCCCGCGAACACCAGCTTTGACTTCCGCTCCCACGACGGCACCGACGAGTCCGACCCCGCCACAATCACGATCGATCTCCTCAACTCGGCCCCGAGTACTGGGGTGGTTTCCTTCGACCCGGTCACGCCGAGGACCGATCAGACAGTGAGCGTGTCTTCGTTCCCTACCGATCCTGACTCCGACGATGTGACTTTGACCTACGAATGGTCGATCACGCGGGGGGCTACGACGTGTGTGCTAGATCTGCCCGCTAACACGCAGCAGCTCGATCTGTCCTTAACGTTCTCGACACTGGATGACTGCAACGGGGGAACGATCAAGCCCCAGGGAGACGACGAGCTGAACGTGGTCGTAACCCCGAACGACGGTCACATCGACGGCGCCACCGGGTCTGCTGCCTCGACCCTCCTGCCCAGTGAAGCGGATCTGGCCACCGACAAGAAGGTCTATGACCCCGAGACCGACGCCTACGGCGACGGACCGCTCGCGGTCAAGAGCGGCGACACCGTCACCTACCGGGTCACCATCACCAACAACGGGCCTGCCGATGCCACCGGGGTCACCCTTACCGACACGCTGCCGGCCGGCCTCAGCGATCCCGAGATCGTCACCGACACCGACTTCGGTGACTGCGCCTTTGACGACAACGAGCTCAGTTGCGGTCCCGCCGCACTGGCTGACGGCGCCAGCGCCACCGTCACCTACTCGGCCACCGTCTCAGCCGTGACCGGCACGCTCACCAACGCCGCGGCCGCCTCCGGCGACCAGGAAGACCCCGAGCCCGGCGATGAGGACGACGAGGTCGAGATCACCGTCACCAACCAGGCTCCCACCGCCGACAACAAGAACGTCTCGACCGGCCACAACGGAGGCTCGGTCGAGATCACCCTCACTGGCGCCGATGACGATGAGGACGACACCATTACCTACCGCATCACCTCGCTGCCGTCCAAGGGCAGCCTGTGGGATGACGGCACCGAGATCACCACCCTCGGAGACGACGGCTACGTGACCCTCAGCGGAGACAAGGTCACCTACGTGACCGACGGTCACCAGGACCCGGACGACACAGACTCGTTCACCTACGTAGCCTTCGACGGCACGGTTGCCTCTGACGACGCCGACGTCACCGTCACCTTCACCAACGCGAAGCCGACCGTGACGAGCCTCGAGTTGACGCCCGACGAGGCCGACTTGACCACGGACTCGATCACTGCCGAAGTGGTCACGGACGACGAGGACGACGACTCCGTGAACGAGACCTATACCTGGCGGCTGAAGAGGGGCGACGTTACCTGCACGATCATCGGGCAAACCGGGTTGACCCTGGACCTGGTGCCGGACGATCCCTACGAGCTCGAAGACTGCGACGGCGAGGGTGATGACGACGGAAACTTCGGGCCGACGAAACCGATGATGGACGACACGGTCATCTTCTCGGTCTCGATCCACGACGGGCACGAGTCCGGCGATGGTGACAGCGCGTCGGTGACGCTGGGCAACTCGAAGCCCACGATCACCGATTTGACCGGCACTGATACCAAGGACGAGGGACAGAGCGGCTCGTACTCCATTGACGCTATGGATCCCGACGGCGACACGCTCTCGTACGAGTGGGAGGTGACTGCGGGTGACGGAACCATAGACGGCGCCGACGATGGGGACTCCGTGTCGGTCGTATTCAACGATGGGCCCGACACCGTCACCGTGAAGGTGACCGTGAGTGATGGGAAGGGCGGCGAAGACTCGGACGACATCGAAGTCACCGTCCTGAACCTCGCTCCGACGACAAGCTTGAACGGGCTTATGACTGCGACGACAGGGCAGGCGAGAACCTACGCCTATTCCGTTTCGGACCCCGGTGCGGATGGTTACTCGATCGTGACCACCTGCGGCGCAGGTGGCGTGAAGTCGAGTGAGGTCGTCGGTTCGTTCGTCTGCACGTGGTCGACGACCGGAGCCAAGACCGTCTCTGCTACGGCGACCGACACCGATGGCGCGGAGGGGAACACCGCTACCGTGAGCGTCGTTGTTACGGCTCCCACCGGAGGAGATCCCACTCCCACCCCGACTCCGACTCCGACCCCCACGGCGACGCCGACTCCGACACCATCGTTGTCTCCTTCGCCGACACCGACACCGACACCGACACCGACACCGACACCGGATCTGGAGTGTGGCGACCCCGTTTTCGCCCTGGCATCGGATAGCCCCGTTGTCGGAACGCCGTGCGGCGAGTTGATCGTCGTACAAGGGGACGGGGACAAGGTCGTCCATGGCCTTGGCGGCAATGACACGATCGTCGTGACGGGAAGCGGCAACGTGGTGATCGATGCCGGTGATGGGGACGACGTGGTCGTGTGCGGCAATGGCGATGATCGCGTCTTCGGTGGCGCCGGAAACGACAGACTCTATTGCCGAGGTGGCGACGACGTGGTCTTCGGAGGCTCGGGCGACGACATCATCTATGGCGAAGGTGGCGCTGACCGGCTCATCGGTGGGGCCGGGAACGACACTATCTACGGTGACACAGCGGCTCCTTTCGAGGACCTCGCAGCCATCGAGGCGCTGGGTGTCTCGGTCGAGGCCGGAGCGACGGATCCCGGCGCGGATGTCCTGAAGGGCGGCCGGGGCAACGACCGTCTCTTCGGGGAAGCCGACAACGACACCTTGAGGGGCGGTACGGGCAAGGACGCTCTTAGGGGTGGGCCCGGTCACGATCGCCTCTTCGGTGGCGACGGTAACGACCAGCTGAACGGCGGCGCCGGCGACGACCTCCTGAAGGGCAATGCAGGAGACGACAAGCTGTTCGGTGGAGATGGCCGCGACATGCTGCGGGCGAGCCTCGGAAACGACTACCTGCACGGTGGAGCCGACGACGACGTCCTGCACGGTGGCGACGGCAACGACACCATGCAGGGCGCCAAGGGTAACGACCTCCTGAAGGGCGATCACGGCAACGACCGCATCCAAGGCGGCACCGGGAACGACGTGCTCCGCGGTGGCCTCGGTGACGACATGCTGCGCGGCAAGGATGGGAACGACGTGCTGCGTGGCGGACCCGGCAACGACGTTCTGCTCGGCCTGGGCGGGGACGACCGTCTCTATCCCGGGAACGGCACTGACAAGGTCGATGGCGGTGACGGTGAGGACTTCTGTGCTGCGGGCCGCGGCATCAACTCGTACAAGGACTGTGAAGCTAGTGACGGGCCTTTGAGCACTCGTCGTGCGCCGGCTTCCGTCCGTAGCGATGAGGCCGTCGTTCCGGCGAAGCAACCTTCGACCGGGCAGCCATCGCCCGCGCAGACGCATCCGCCGCAGCCGCTGGTGCAGCCGTCTCCGTCTCCTTCTCCGTCGCCGAGCGGGCCTGCTCCAATCGTTTCGCCTTCTCCGAGTCTGTAGATCTCCGGGCGCGCCGTCGCGGTCTTACTTGGGCGGGTTCGAACTCTGGGCGCGCCGTAGCTCCGCGGGTCGAGTCATCGCCCGGCGCGCAGGGCTCAGAGCAGGGTGGCGGCTGCGATGGCGACGAGGATGAGCCCGTTCACCAAACGGGCTCGGCGGCGGATCGGTGGCGTGCCGAGAGCTTCGACCACATCTTTCGGTGAACGGTTCGCCGTGACCACCACCGAGGCTCCGCGCGCGATCCCGAACGCCGCCATGACGAGTGCGCCCGTAGCCGGGCTCCCGGAGATGAATGTGGCGGTCGCGACGGCTGCGAGCGTTCCGAAGGATAGGTAGGTGAGGAAGCCCACCCCGAGGCCGGCTCCGTAGAGGAATGCAGCCACGTTGCGGGAGAAGTAGGTGCGCCACCAGTCTGGGACCTGGCGGTCTAGGTCAGGCAGCGGGATCGGGAGGTCGAGTAGCTCCCGGGCCGCATACAGGACCGACACGGCGGCAAGACCGATCAGGCCCGCGGTGCCCCACGGCGCGCCGAGCAACCACCCCCCCGCTCCTAGAACGACGCCCAGCAGCGATGCAGAGACCGTAGCTCCGAGAGTGTGGAGAGCGACGGCGCTCCAGTAGTTCCGGTTGCGTCCCCCGTGCACGACGGGCGAGATGGTTTCCACCATCGAAAGGCCTCAGGGGCCGAACAACGTGGAGATGCCGGCGACGACCGAGGCGATCACGAGCACCACCGTCAGCTCAACCGGCACGTTCTACCCCGTACCTTCTGTGAAGAACCAGGTGTGTCGCGAAGGAGGAGATCCGGCTAGCACCTGACGTTCGTATCACGGTACGCGATGCAGAAGACCCTCGTACCCGAGTAGCAGTAACCGACGACGCTCGCGTCGCCGTTGATGCGCCGGCGCGACGAGCTGCAGCAATCGACGATGCGGCGGATGCGCCCGCTGCAGCAGCGGCTCCAACCACCTCCGAAGCGAGGATCGGTCACGTAGGGGTACTTGCGCGGCACCATCTCCTGGCACGTGCGCGAGCGCTTCTGTGACTTCTTCTTGTAGATGTTCCCCTTGTCGTCCACCGGGTAGCCGTACTGCGGGTGGACGGGGTAGCCATACTTGTCCACGCGCGTCAGGGGACGGAACGGGTGCGGGCACGAGTCGGTCGTGTAGGTGTGACCACAGATGTGATACGCCTGCGCGCGCTCGGGCTTGAGCGCCGCGGCGACGAAAGGCCCTCCGGTGAGTGCGACGACTCCCGCTCCCAGTCGTCCGAGGAACGAGCGGCGCGTCGTGCGTTGGGCGAGGGCAACGGCGGCACCTTCGGTCAGATTCTCAAGCATCAGCGGACGCGTCTTCCCTTGCTCGTATCGTTCACGGGAGTGTTGGTCGTGCGGTGACGTCGAATGATGTCGGAAGCTCGGGTGCGAATCAAGTCCCCGGTGCATTTCAAGTTCCGCAAGCGAAGCAACCCCACCACAATTTCAGTGCCGGTCGGATCCTTCCGCGGCCCGGCGTTGCGCCGAATCGACCAGGCCTTCTAGTTGCTCGAGGTTGTTGATCGTGCCTTTGGCCCGCACCACGCCGGTGTCGTCGAGAACTATGGCGTAGGGAGTCCCCGGGACCTCGTACCTCTCGACAGCGAAGCGAGCAGGGATCAACGGCGCGCCGATGTCCTTGCTTCGGTAAGCGCGCCGCGTCTCGTGCTCGTCGACATCGGTCAGCACGAACGGAACGAGCGAGCTCGATCGCGCGACCGCGGGGATACCGGGGAGGACCTGCTCGCAGACCGTGCAACCCGGCGACACGAACAGGAGGAGCTGCGAGGTTCCGGGACCGCCCACCGAACGCTCGACACCTTCGACATCCAAGAGGTTCTCTTCCGGCAGCGCAGTCCCGAGCGGAGGGCCTTCCTCGTCCATCTCGAGGGCTCCGCGGGGGCCGAGGCGCAGATGCAACGTCCCGATCTGGCGCGCCAGCGCGATCACCGTGATGCCGAGGAGCACCACCAGCGCCCACAGGACGACGTAGGACGCCGCCCACCAACCTTCCATCTCGCTCACTGCTCCTTAGCCGTCCGTTCGCCCGGCGAGTGTAGGAGGTGGGGAGGACACGCCGGGACGAGGGCCACAAGCGGCGAAGGGGCATCGCGACACCCGTACGATTCGTTGGTGCCGGATATCGCCTGGAAACTCGCCGCGTTGTTGCTCGTCGTCACGTTCTCGTGGTCGGCGGTTGTCAAGGCGGTCCGTCCGCGTCTATGGCGGGAGACGCTGGCGCGTTACCGACTCCCGCGGCCCCTCGGCGGAGCGGGGTTGTTCGGCGCGCCGTTGCTCGAGCTGGCGGTAGCGGCCGGCGTCGTCGCCGGTCTGGTTCACCCGGCCGGCGCTCTGGCGCTGGGTCTGCTCGCCGGGTTCTCGCTCGCGGTGCTGCGACTTCGATCCATCGAGGGGGACCGGTTGCCGTGCGGTTGCTTCGGCAAGACGACCGCACGCGACTACCGGTTGATCCTGGCGCGCAACGGCCTTTTGGCCGCGGCTGCCGCGGTCGTGCTGTCGGCTCCGCGGGACGCAGATCTGTTCTCGGGTTTGGCGGCTCCGCGTCCCTCGGAGCTCGTTCCCGCCTTCCTTGTCCTGCTGGGTATCGCGCTGGCTCTGTGGTTGGCTATCACGGTCGCGTCGTCGTTCGGGAAGGGCCGGTCTTGAAGCGGTACATGTTCGGTTTGCTGATCGTTGCTTTGTTGTTGGTTCCATTTGGGGTGCTGGCGCAGCGCGCGTCGTCGGACGATCCCCAGGACACCTCCGGTCTGCTCGACGTACGGCGTGTGAACCTGAGCGGTGCCCTCGAACGACCGACGTTCAAGACGATCACTTTCAAGCGTTGGACCGCGAAGCGATTGTGGGACCGTGGTTACGTGATCGTTCATCTCGACGCGAGCGGTGACAATCGCTTCGAGCACTACATCCTGGTGCGCTCGACCGGCGGGCGGATGGCGGCATCGCTTTATCGCGACCGCAAGAACGACGTTGACGTTTTTGTCGGCGACGTCGACGTGTGGCGGCCGAACAAGCGCTCGGTCGCCGTGCGTGTGAAGCTCGCACGACTGAACATGCCGGAGCAGCGCACCTATTACCGGTGGTTCGTGAAGACGTTGATGCTGGGGAACAACTGTCCGACCGTATGCATGGATCGGGTTCCGAACCGCGGCGCCGAGCGGCAGTCGTTGATCCCGGACCCCGAACCGACGGTGGAGCCGACGCCGCTCCCGACCCTCACCATCGTGCCCAGCCCGGAACCGACCCAGACCTCGGAACCGACCCCCGAGCCGACCGACGCCCCGTAGAGGTCTTCCCACCTCCGAGCCGCCTGCAGGGGATCGGATCGGCCGCCGGCCCCGACCGGTGGGACGGTGGTGCGGCGCGCCGGGCTGCCGCCGAATAGCCTCTCAGTCGTGAACAGCCTGGCGCAGACCCGTCGCCGCGGATCGTGGCGTGATGCGTCGCGGGGCATCGTGGACGCCGGGCGCTTCGCCCGACCCCAAGGGGGTCCCTCGTGGCGCGGTTGATCGTCCTCGGATGGGACTCCGCCACCTTCGACATCGTCGATCCGATGATCGCGGCGGGGCGGTTACCCGCGCTGGCGGCCCTGCAGGACCGTGGCTTCCGCGCGCCGCTGCGCTCGACGTGGCCCCCTATGACCGACTGCGCCTGGACCGGAGCGTTCACCGGCCGCAACGCCGGCGGGCACGGGATCTTCGGCTCCTGGTACCGCGCTCCCGGCGCTTACGCATGTCGCTACTTCTCGTCGCGCGACCGGCGCGCTCCGGCGCTGTGGGAGATGACAGACGGTGTGCGCCACCTCGTGTGGAACATCCCGATGACCTTCCCCGCGACCGGCGTCGATGGCGTCATGGTCGCAGGTTACGGCGCGCCGCCGGGGAGCAGCTTCGCAGAGCCTCACTCCTTCCAGGAGCGTCTCGCGGAGAAGTGGCCGCTCGACGACCTGCTCGATCGCGCTCCGCACTCCTCGCTCGAGAGGTTCCTCGACGATCTGTTGCGTGGTCTGGCCGCTCAAGCCGAGGCCTTGCCCTGGGCGATCCGGGAGAGCGGCGCGGACAGCGTGGTGGCGGTATGGCCGCACGTGGACCGGGCCCAGCATTTCTTCTGGAGGTTCAGAGGGACCGACCATCCGCTCGCGGAGGGGATCGAGCGCGTATACGAAGCCATGGATGCCGCGACGGGCGCGGTCGCGGAAGCGTTCCCGGATGCGGACGTGCTGGTGGTCAGCGATCACGGCGCCGGGCCGTTGAAGGGCGACGTGAACGTCGGTGCGTGGCTGGCGGGCGAGGGGCGCGCGGTTCCTTCAGGGGCGGGCCCCAAACGGGGCCTCGCCGGGGTCGCCTGGGCGCTTCCTCCCTCCGTCCGTCGCATCGGGAGACGGTTCGCACCGGGGCTGGCGCGCCGCGCCATGAGCGCGCGCCTCGCCGGACAGCTCGGCTCCTTCGACTGGTCGAAGACCCAGGCGTTCCTCGGCTTCCACTCCGACCTGTGGTTGAACCTCGCCGGACGAGAGCCGAACGGGACGGTGACGGAGAGCGATGCCGATGCCGTACTGGAGGAGATCGCCGCCGGCCTGCTCGCGCTGCGCGATCCGGACACGGACGAGCCGGTGTTCGCCGCGGCGCACCGGCGCGCCGAGGTCTTCACCGGCGCGCATGCCGGCCTGGCTCCCGACCTCATCCTCGATTCCTGGTCGGCCGGCTACCGCGTCGCGCCGGCACGTGAGCCCGAGGGACCGATCGTCATCCCTCCGGCGCCCCTCGCCGGCGTCGACGCCGCGTGGTCTTCGGACCACCGCCCGGTCGGCATCTTCGTCGGCGCAGGCCCGCGCATCGCAACGGGATCGCTCCCGGGAGTGGCACGGCAAGCCGCCGCTCACGCCACACCCGGCGCCGAGCTGAGCCTGCTCGATCTCTGCCCCACCGCCCTAGCGCTGCTCGGTCAAGCGGTGCCGGAGGACCTCGACGGCCGGACGGCCACCGAGGCTATCGATCCCGGATACCTGGCCGGCAATCCCATCCGCAGCGGAGGAACCACCGGGGGGCGCGACGCCTCGGCCGAGTATTCCGACGGTGAAGCCGCCGCGGTGGCCGCCCACCTGAAAGATCTCGGCTACATCGAGTAGCGGAGGTGCCGGGAGGCAGCTATGCCCGGCGCCTGCAAAGGCGCTAGGCCTCCGGACGCAGGAATCGCCACGTTTGCGCCGAAACCTCAGCAATCGGACACGACAAGACAAAGAGGAGTAATCCAGATGCGCAAGATCATCCACCTGGTGCTGGCCGCGGCGATGCTCTCGGCCGTTGCGGGCGTCGCGCATGGAAGCCCGGCTACGTCGGTATGGGAAGACCCGAGCGGCGATGCCGACAACGCCCAAGGTGTGGGCGCCTCTATCCCCGGTGGCTTCGATCTCATCGAAGGCTCCATCGCCAAGAACAAGAAGAACCTCGAGTTCACCGTCACCCACGCGGACATGCCTCCGTCCGGAACGATCCCAGAAGCGTTCCGCTTCCTGTGGGCCTTCAGTGTCGACGACAAGAACTACCGCCTCACGGTCAAGAGTGCCGACATCGGTAAGCCAGACGTCGCCGCGGGTCAGACCACCGAGCGCGTCGGACGGGTCGACGTCACGGGCCACTTCCGTCTCGAAGACGAATGCACCCGCGACGACACCCTGCCAGTTGGATTCATCAACTGTCCGCCACTTGAGTACCTTGAAGGCACCTGGGATCCCGCATCAATGTCGTTCACCGTCATCGTCCCGCTGAAGTCGATCAAGGCTAAGAAGGGCTCGGTGATCATGGGAGGCGCCGGTGAGACCGCTTCTATCTGCCAGATCTGCTGGGTGAGCCACTATGCGGAGCGGTCGCTGAACACCAGCGTCATCGACACGGCCGTCATGGTCGAGAGCTACAAGGTCCCAAAGAAGTAACTGATCCGTCTCGGACCTCTTAAGGAGCACACATTCATGCGCAAGATGGCGTCCGCGGTACTGGCCTTCTCACTGATCGCCCTTGTGGGCGGACCCAGCGGGTCCGCGGTCGCGCGGGACGCCGATCTCGGTCCTTCCGCGGGCGGACTCAGCAGTGACAACGTCGAGTTCATCCGGCATATCCCGCTTTCGCAGAACGGCGTGGGCGGACGGCTGATCGACGGCTGGTTCTACGCGAACGACCAGAACAAGATCATGATCTTCGACGTCTCGACGCCCGAGGACCCTCAGCTCACCGGCGTTCTTCCGATGCCGCAAGAGTGGTTGTTCAGCCGGGAGGACCTCGACGGCAACGGGAGGATCCTCATCGTCCCCAACACCGTCACGGGCCGGCTCTACGTGATCGACGTAGAGGACAAGAGCAATCCTCAGATCATCTCGGAGCTGCCCGGCGCTCAGTCGCATACCAGCAGCTGCGTTCTCGATTGCCGCTACGTCTACAACTCCGGCGGCCAGATCATCGATCTCACCGATCCCACCGAACCCAAGTTGATGAAAGAGAAGTGGGGCGACGGCAAACCGGTGCAGAGCGGCCACGACGTGGAAGAGGTCGCGCGTGGGCTGGTGCTGACTGCTTCGCAACCGATCATGTTGCTCGACGCCCGCAAGAACCCCCTGAAGCCAAAGCTGCTGGCGCTCGGAGCTAACGACGATCAACGTTTCATCCATACGCCGCGCTGGCCGAGCAAGGGGAAGGACAAGTTCCTGCTGATGGCCGGCGAGACCAACTTCAGAGCTCAATGCACTGAAACCTCGGCGGCGTTCATGACCTGGGACGCCACCAAATGGAAGAAGACCAAGACCTTCAAGATGATCGACGAGTACCGGATGAAGAACGGCACGCTCGTCGACGGGAACCCTCCTGCGAACATCAGTTGCTCGTCGCACTGGCACGAGGCACACCCACGCTTCAAGAACGGCGGCATCGTCGCGGCTGCTTTCTTCGAGCACGGGACCCGATTCATGAAGGTCAACGGCAAAGGGAAGATCGAAGAGATCGGCTGGTTCGTCCCGTGGGCGGGCTCCACCTCGGCGGTCTACTGGATCACCGACGAGATCCTCTACACGCTGGACTACGACCGGGGGATCGACGTCATCCGCTACACCGGTAAGGCGTAGCTCCACCCACGCGTCTTCTTCCCGCCTTAGGATTGCCGCGCCCGCTGATGAGCGGGCACTGTCGTGGACGGCAGTTCGAGTGAGGTAATGGAGGCCGGGTGCCCGCAGAAGCTTGGATCACCGCGGTAATCGTCGTCCTGACGATCGCCGCGCTGATCACGGAGAAAATCTCGGCGCCGTTCGCCATCATGGGCGCGGTCATCGCCTTGCTCACCCTGAAGGTGATCGATCAGGATCAGGCGTTCATCGGCTTCTCGAACCCCGCCCCGATCACGGTCGCTGCTCTCTACGTACTGGTTGCTGCCGTAGAGAAGACCGGCGCGATGGAGCGTGTCACCGCTAAGGTCCTGGGCTCTGGTCGGTCGAAGCGCGGCGACTCGATGGCGATCGCGCGGATCGCGGGGCCGACCGCTCTTGCGTCGAGTTTCCTCAACAACACGCCGATCGTCGCGATGGTCGCGCCCAGCGTGATCGCGTGGTGCAAACGAAGTGGTCGCTCGCCGGCTCGCTACCTGATGCCCGTCAGCTTCGCGGCCATCCTCGGTGGCTTGATGACGCTGATCGGGACCTCGACCAACCTCGTGGTCTCTGGGTTGCTCAAGACCGCCGGTGAGCCGGAGATCTCGATGTTCGAGATATCGAAGGTCGGCGTTCCGGTCGCGGTCGGGGGGCTGGTGTTGCTGGTCCTCACCGCTCCTCGGTTGTTGCCGAAGCGCGTCGCCCCGAGCGAGGAGCTGAGTGCCGACGGACGTGAGTTCTCAGTCGAGATGCAGGTATCGGGCAACGAGATCGCCGGTAGATCGATCCTCGAGGCCGGCCTGCGCAACCTCGAAGGTGTCTTCCTCGCGGAGATCAACCGCGGTGGCGTACGTCGCACGGCCGTGGCGCCGGACGAGATCCTCGAGCAAGGTGACCGGCTCTTGTTCGTGGGCAACGTGGACAGCGTTATGGATCTGCAGAGGATCCCCGGACTGGTTTCGGCAGAGCAGCCTCATCTTCCGACCGCCAGCGAACAGCGGCTGCGGCGTTTCTATGAGGTAGTGGTCGCGGAGGGAAGCGATCTTGCGAACTCCACGCTCAAGGAGGCGGGGTTCCGCGCGAACTTCAACGCGGCCGTCGTGGCGATCCACCGCCGCGGTGAGCGCCTGCCCGGGAAACTCGGCAGTATCCGCGTGCAGGCCGGTGACGTTTTGCTGGTCCTGGCCGGAGACGACTTCAAGCGGCGCTTCCGTAACAGCCGTGAGTTTCTCGTGGTCGCGCCGTTGGGCGGCGGCGCGCCGCCCGTGCGAGAGAAGGCTCCGATCGTGGGGATCGTGACGTTGGCCTTGTTCGTCGTGGTCACCGCCGGGTGGATGGACATCATGGTTGCCGCGCTTTTGGCCGCGGCGATCCTGGTGCTAACGCGCGTACTCACGCCGATGGAGGCGCGTACGTCGATCGATATCAACGTTCTGATCGTGATCGCGGCGAGCTTCGGGATCGGAGAAGCCATCTCTACCAGCGGGCTTGCCGAGGAGATCGCCCGGAACTTCATCGGCACGTTCGACTCGTTCGGCAATATCGGCTTGTTGGTGGCGGTCCTGATCGCCACCTCGTTATTCACCGAGGTCATAACCAACAATGCTGCGGCGGTGTTGATGTTTCCCCTGGCTTTGTCCGTGGCTGCGCAGGCAGGACTCGACCCGCGTCCCTTCGCGATCGCGATCGCGGTCGGTGCCTCGGCCTCGTTCCTCAGTCCGATCGGGTATCAGACGAACACGATCGTCTACGGGATGGGCGGTTACCGGTTCACGGACTTCATCCGGGTGGGCCTCCCGCTGCACCTGTTGGTGATCACGGTGGCTTCGATAGTGATCCCGATAGCGTGGCCGCTCAACCCCTAACCGTCCGGCCGCCTCGAACGTCTGCCGTCCGGGGATGTCACGGTACCCGCTCAATCCCAGTAGCCCTCGTCCTCATCTCTTTAGAGAAGCAAGAGGTTGCTGTAGGGATGAAGACAATCGGGGAGTCGTGCAGCCGACAGTTTCTCCGGCACCGCTCGTGCAGCATGTCGTTAGGTGCTGCAAGAGTTGCAGCCTCAAGATCAGGAGGCAGTTATGTCCACTCAATTCTCCACCGAGATCGGCAGGATGCGTCGCAACGAGATGGTCACCCGGGGTCTCAGTTACCAGCGGGTCGAGGCAGCCAGGCGCGCTGCTGCGGCTCGAGACCTGAATGATCGTCCCTCGGCGGACCGGCCCCCTGGTCGATCCGTTCGGCGACATCGGGCGCGGAGAGGTCCGGTATTGGCGACGCTGGTGATGGTGCTGCTGTTCGGGTTCTCCTCGGCGGCCGTCGCAAATCCCACTGAGTCCGGCGGTAGCGTTGACTCGCTCCTCAGAGGGACGAGGATGACGTCGGCACCGCTCGAGGCCGTCACCACCGTAGACATCACGCCGATCGTGGTCTCACTCGTCGTCGGTTTGATCGTGTTCGGGTTCCTACGGACGCTCGGTCGTCTCGGATCCGCCAGGGCTTGATCCGATATCGCCAGACTGCACCGGAGACACCTGAGCCTCGCGGCTTACCGTTGAGGGGCTGGGCGAGAGGATGTGGGAGGCCTAAGGCGGAGCGTCCCACATCTCTCGTTTGGCACGAGGCACCTTCTTTCCTCGCCGCCGCATCTTCTTCATGGCCGCCCGTTTCATGTTCCTCGTGATGAGGCGAGCCACCACGACATAGGTGACCGAGACCACCATCAAGAAGACGGCGGCCAGCGTCAGCACGGGATCTTCGGCTAGTTCGCTGAAGGATCCCTCTTGGGCAAGTTCAAGGGCTCGATGCACGGCTACGGAAGGGTAGCCGTTCCATAAGATGGGTGTATGGATATCGCATCGAGGAACGGCGGGGCCGGGCACCCCCGGCCCCGCGCGGGCCATGGACGCGCGGATAAGTGGGCCGAGCTCGTCGCGATCCTGTCGGCGACCCGGCGCGCCGTGGTGGCTTACTCGGGTGGGGTCGACTCATCGTTTCTCATGGCGGCGGCACACGAAGCGCTCGGCGCCGACGCTCTCGCGGTCACCGCGGTATCGCCCTCGCTCGCCCGGCGGGAACTGGCCGGTGCCAAGGCACTCGCCGCCGAGCGCGGCTGGCCCCACATGTGCGTCGGCACTCATGAGGTGTCGCGCGAGGAGTACGCACAGAACTCCGGGGATCGCTGCTACTGGTGCAAGACCGAGTTGTACGAAGTATTGGGCCCGATCGCCGAGCGGCGGCGCGCCGTGATACTCACCGGTACGAACCTCGACGACTTGGGGGACCATCGGCCGGGCCTCCAGGCCGCTCGCGAGCGGTCCGTTCGCTCGCCGCTCGTCGAGGCCGGCCTCGGCAAGTCCGAGGTGCGCTCCCTCAGCGCGGAGCTGGGCCTGCCCACCGCGGACAAGCCCGCATCTCCCTGTCTTGCGTCTCGCTTCGCTTACGGCGTTCGGGTGACGCCCGAAGGTCTCCGGCGGATCGAGCATGCCGAGGAGGTGGTGCGGGGATTCGGTTTCGAAGAGTTCAGGGTGCGCGATCTGGGTGACTCGGCGCGCATCGAGGTGCTCGATGCCGACCTTGCGCAGGCGGCGGAGCTGGAGAGCGAGCTGGTCGCCGGCGTCGCAGCGGTTGGATTCCCGGCGGCGGCGCTGAGCCGGGACGGCTTCCGCTCCGGTTCCCTCAACGCCGCGTTGCTCGGCGCGCCGACCCTCCGCAAGGAGCGACAAGAGCTGCCCTAGAGCCGCGGCCTGATGCGGCTGGATCCAGGACGCGAAGAAGGCCCCCGAGAGCTCGGGGGCCTTCTCGAGAACGGTCTTTTCTTAGAAGACGTATTGGAGAACAACGATCAGACCGATGATCGCTAGGACAGTCCAGACGATCCCCATCGCTCCTCCTTCCATCAGACGTAACTACCCTGGGTTCTCCCCCCCAGAGCGCCGTCCGAAACACGCACCGTCAGCATGCAGTTACGTTTTGTCGCAAAACAACGTGGGTAGGCGGATTGCGAGTCACCATCCCGGGCTACTGCTTGGAGCGGTACCAGACCCGGGCCCCCGCAGCCAGAAGAGCAACTCCCACGAGCCAAGCTGCCACGGCCGTGAGCTTGATGCGGAAGCCGCTTTCGGGAAGATCGTTGTGGATCATCCACAGGAGGAAACCGATGACGATCCCGCCGAGACCTGCCAACGCGGTCAGGAAGCCGAAGAGCGAACCCATCGGTACCTCCGCTCGGCGCGCCGCGCGCGGCTCTAGAGGGTGACGACGGGACAGGTGAGGGTACGCGTGATGCCCTCGACCGCTTGTATCTGCGCGACTACCAACTTGCCGAGAGAGTCCATGTCGGGCGCGGACGTCCTCACGATGACGTCGTAGGGCCCGGACACGTCCTCGGCCGACTCCACGCCTGGGACCCCCCGGATCTCCTTAGCCACGTGGCCGGCGTTCACGGCGGTCTGGATCAGGATGTAGGCCTTGACGTCATCAGCCACTCGAAGTCCCCCTTGCGATCGGTTTAACGGAGTGGCGCGAGTGTAGCGGGGCAAGCCCCGGCTCACCGGGGCTCCTCGGGTCGTGCCCGTCACGGATCGCCCGGTGCGGCCGTGTTCGCCTTGGGAGGGCGGCGCGCCGGGACGGAAGTTAGTCTGACGTGCGCATGCCCCTGCTCAGCCGCGCGCTCCTCATCGCAGGTCTCGTCGCCGGGATCTCTCTGGCCGGTCCCTCCGCGGAGGAACGCTCTGCTCTCGCGCAGCAGGACCTGGTGGAGGAGGGGCGGACGCTGTTCGAAACCTCGTGCGCGTCGTGCCATGGGCCCGACGGCTCGGGAGGCGAGTTCGGGCCTTCGCTCGAAGACGCAGGCGCTGCCGCGGCCGATTTCCAGTTGAGGACCGGCCGGATGCCGCTTGCCGATCCGGACGCCCAAGCAGCGCGCAATGAGCCGCTGTTTACCCCCGGCCAGATCGAGGCGTTGGTTGCGTTCGTAGATTCGCTAGGCAACGGCCCGGACATCCCCGACGTCGATCTAGAGGGCGCCGACCTCGCGGTCGGTCAGTTCGTTTTCCAGAGCAACTGCGCGCCTTGTCACGGCTCTACGGGTAACGGGGGCGCGGCCGGGTCGCGGGCTCTGGCGCCGGGTCTGTACCGATCGGAGCCTCTCGACGTCGCAGAAGCGGTGATCACGGGGCCGGGACAGATGCCCAAGTTCGGCTTCGACGATGCCGAGCGCAACGACCTCGTGGCCTACATCACCTTCTTGCAGCGTCAGTCGCCCCCCGGCGGAGCGAGTCTCGGCGGAGTGGGACCCGTGCCCGAGGGATTCGCGGCGTGGTTGATCGGCACGGCCGCGCTGACGCTCATCTGTTTCGTCCTCGGACGTAAACGTCTGCGGGGAGGTCGACCGTGAGGACGGAGAGGGTGGTCTCGGTCGCTTTCGGCTTCTCGATGGTGGCGTCGGTGGCCCTCGTGGTCGTTTACCTGACCGGAGGCCAGGTGCAGCTCGAGGGCCTCCTGCTCGGGGTGGCGCTCGGCGGGCTCGGCGTCGGGATCAGCGTGTGGGCCGTTCTCCTCATGACCGGCGAGGAGATAACCGAGGAGCGCCCCAGCCTCGGTGACGACGAGATGGTCGAGGCGGCCGAGGATGCCGCCGCGGCCGGGGAGGTGACCCGCCGCAAGGCGCTGGTGCGGTTGCTGGCGGGAGCGGGAGGGGCGCTGGGAGGGGCCCTGGCGATCCCGGCGCTCTCGCTCGGCCCCACACCGGGTGACACCTTGTTCGAGACCTCCTGGACCCCCGGAGCCCGGCTCGTAGATGCCGCCGGGAAACCGATCCGTCCCGGCGACCTGGTCCCGCAGAGCGTGACCACCGTTTTCCCGGAGGGCCACGTGGGCTCGGCCGACGCTCAGACGTTGCTGATCCGCCTCGACGCCGACCCCGAGGCGCTTCCGGGCCGAGAGGACTGGGCTCCCGCGAACTGCATCGGCTACTCCAAGATCTGTACCCACGCCGGCTGCCCGGTGGGTCTCTACCGGGCTGAGGATCATGAGCTCCTGTGCCCGTGCCACCAGTCGACCTTCGACGTCCTGCGCGGAGCGGTGCCGACCTTCGGGCCTGCCGATCGAGCCTTGCCGCAACTGCCGCTGGCGATCGACTCCGATGGCTATCTGGTCGCGCAGGCAGACTTCCCCGAGCCGGTGGGGCCGGGCTTCTGGAACATCGACAGGGACCGCCCCACATGACCCCCCCAAATCTTCATTCCTCTCCACCTATGCGGTTGCCGGATTTGAAGATTTCGGGTGGGGAGGGGGGTCTGTCGTGATCCGGTGGCTCGATGCGCGCTTGGGGGTAGCGAGGTTCACGCGCACCGCGTTGAAGAAGGTCTTTCCCGACCACTGGTCGTTCCTGCTCGGGGAGGTCGCGCTCTTCTCGTTCGTGATCCTTCTGATGACGGGGATTTTCCTCACGCTCTTCTACCGTCCCGATGCCGCTCCGGTCATCTACGAGGGGCCGTACGAACCGATGCAGGGCCGGGAGGTCTCCGCCGCCTATGAGTCCGTATTGCGGTTGTCGTTCGAGGTGCGCGCCGGGCTCGTCATGCGTCAGATCCATCACTGGGCCGCGC
Source organism: Actinomycetota bacterium (assembly GCA_051001455.1). Taxonomy (GTDB): domain Bacteria; phylum Actinomycetota; class CADDZG01; order CADDZG01; family WHSQ01; genus JBPCNH01. The sequence goes on along the minus strand of JBPCNH010000003.1, from coordinate 59,082 downwards.
TCGTGTTCGTGGCATCGGTCGTCGTGCACATGGTGCGCATCTTTTTCACCGCGGCGTTCCGCAAGCCGCGCGACGTGAACTGGCTGGTGGGCATCGGTCTGCTGCTGCTGGCGATGGCGATGGGCTTCACCGGTTATTCGCTCCCCGACGACCTGCTCTCGGGGACGGGGCTGCGCATCGTGTACTCGGTGTTGATGTCGGTGCCCTTCGTCGGCCCGTACCTCGCGTTCCTCCTGTTCGGAGGAGAGTTCCCTGCCGAAGGCATCATCTCGAGGCTCTTCGTCCTGCACGTCATGCTGTTGCCCGCGGTGATCATCGGGCTCATCACGGTTCATCTGGTGATCCTGATCCGTCAGAAGCACGCTCAGTTCCCCGGCGAAGGACGAACGGAGCGAAACGTCGTAGGAAAGCCCTTCTGGCCGCAGCAGGCGTTCAAGTCCTTGGGACTCCTCTTCCTCACCGCCGCCGTGCTATCGCTGATGGGTGGCCTGATCCAGATCAACCCGGTGTGGGCTTACGGACCTTTCGACCCCACCATGGTGAGCGGACCGGCGCAACCCGACTGGTACATCGGATGGCTCGAAGGCGCGTTGCGGCTGTTCCCGCCGTTCGACGTGACCATCGGGTCGGTGACGCTTCCCTCTCCGTTCATCCCGGGCGTAGTCATGCCGGGCATCGCGTTCGGCATCATGGCTATGTGGCCGTTCATAGAAGCGCGTGTGCTGAAGGACGATGCGGAGCATCAACTGCTCGAGTACCCGCGTGACAACCCGTTGCGGCTCGCGATCGGCGTGGGTGGGTTGTTGTTCTTCGGGATCCTCACTCTCGCCGCGGCCAACGATGTGCTGGCACTCACCTTCCGGTTGCCCGTCAACACGGTCACCAACGTCCTTCGGATCGCGGTTCTGGTCGGGCCGTTCGTCGGGGGATGGATCGCCTATCGCGTGGCGGCCGACCTGAAGCGAGGAGGCAGAGGCAGGTTCGGGCGCGACGACGGCGTGCGGCTCACCCGCAACAGCTCCGGCGGCTTCAACTAACCACCCAGCGGTTTTGATCGCTTCTGACCACGTTATTCGTGGTCTCTATCGATCAAAACGCGTTAGCGGAGTTGGGTTAGCCAGGCTGTGGACGAGGCGGCAGAGAGGGCCAAGCCCGGGGCCCACAGCCACGCTCCGAACTGGAGTCCCAGCGCCACCAGAGTGATCCCGAGGGTCAATCCGAGAGGCCAGATGCTGCCGGTGGGGAAGACGTCATCCTCGAGCTCCAGTGGTTGCTCGGCGCGCCCGACGGCCTCGCGGAAGCTCACCGTGGCGAGGAGGCGGTTCGTAAGGCTTTCCTCGTGGCCCTTCCCGGTCGCATCGGGAGCGTTCAAACGCACCGCCAGCAGGAACGTGACCGCCGAGATGAACACGCCGCCCAGCAGCACGGTTCCGGCGGCTTCGTACGCCACGAACAATTACACGGCCGCGATCAGCGCGGTGGAACCGGTGGTGCGCAGGAAGAACCGTTGCTCCTCGCTCATGCGCCCCGTCTCCCGGCGCGCCGGGCACCCCACGCGATCGAGGAGGTGGGTGGCGGTTTCATCGATCTTGCTCTTCGACGGCTTGCTCGGAGCTCTCACGCGCACCGGGGTGGCGGACATCGAAGACGGGACGCTCCGAGCGTATCGGCGGGAGGTCGTGGAAGTTGTGGGGTGGTGGCGGAGAGGTCGTATGCCACTCGAGCGTGTTGGCTTTCCACGGATCGTTGCCTGCCGGCGCGCCGGAGCGAAGCGTGCGTACGAGGTTCGCCAGGAACAGGAGGATCGACAGGGCGATCAGCACCGAACCCAGCGAGCTCACCAGGTTGAGATCGCCGTAACGATCTGCGTAATCGGGGATCCGCCGGACCATCCCCTCGACGCCCAGCTGATGCATCGGGAAGAAAGTGATGTTCATCCCGATGAACATCAGCGCGAAGTGCCACTTGCCGAGTGATTCGCTCATCATCCGTCCGCTCATCTTGGGTATCCAGTAATAGAAACCGGCGAACATCGCGAACACGGTCCCTCCGAACAACACGTAGTGCATGTGTGCGACGACGTAGTAAGTGTCGTGAACCGCGTAATCGATCGGCGGCGACGCTAGGAAAACTCCGGTGATGCCACCGATCAGGAACATAAACAGGAATCCGAGCGCGAACAACATCGGCGTCGGGAACCGCAGCCTGCCCCGCCACATCGTTCCTATCCAGTTGAAGAACTTCACCCCCGTTGGTACGGCGATCAACATCGACGTTGCACTGAAGAATGGGTTGTTCACGGCGCCTGTGGTGAACATGTGATGCGCCCATACCGAGAAGCTGTACGCACCGATCAGCAACGTCGCGAACACGAAACCCTTGTAGCCGAACAGAGGCTTGCGCGAGAAGACGGGGATGATCTCGGTGATCACACCGAAGAACGGCAAGATCAAGATGTAGACCTCCGGGTGGCCGAAGAACCAGAAGAGGTGCTGGTAGAGGATCGGTCCACCGCCCGAGCCCGCGTCGAAGAAGCTGCCGCCGAAGTTCCGGTCGATGTAGAGGCCCAAGAGCGCAACCGTCAGGACCGGGAACGTGAACAAGATCAGCGCCCCGGTCACGAGGATGTTCCACACGAAGATCGGGATGCGGAACATCGTCATCCCGGGGGCACGCATGCCGAAGATCGTCGCTAAGAGGTTCAGCGCGCCAAACGTCGAGGACACGCCCGCCAGCGCGACACCGAGGATCCAGAGGTCCGCTCCGACGCTCGGCGAGAAGATGTTGTCTGAGAGCGGCGGGTACGCAGTCCACCCGAAAGCGGCCGCGCCTCCGGCCGTCAGGAAGCCCGAGAAGGTGACGAGCGCTCCGGAGAGGAACATCCAGAAAGAGAAGGCATTGAGCCTCGGATACGCCATGTCCGGCGCGCCGATGTGCAACGGCACGAAGTAGTTACCGAGCCCAACCGCCATCCCGGTGCCGAAGAAGAACATCATCCCGGTTCCGTGCATCGTGAAGAGCTCGTTGTAGAGCTGCCGCGTGACGACCTGCAAACCCGGTTGAGCGAGCTCGAGGCGCATCACGAGCGCCAATAGGCCCGAGCCGAGGAAGAAGACGAGCGCGACGCCGATATAGAGGATCCCGATCCGTTTGTGATCGACCGTCGTTAGCCACGACAGCAAACCTGTATCGCGCCTTACCGGAGGATCGCGCTGCGCGCTGCCCATCATTCGTTCTCCTGGTCGTTCAGCCACTGCTCGAACTCCGGCGCGTCGACCGCCGTCAACGTGAAGTCCATCTGATGGTGCAGAAGCCCGCAGAACTCGGCGCATACCCCTCCGTAGCTGCCGGCATCGTCGATCGTGACGTCGAGCCGGTTCGTCTGTCCGGGAACCACATCACGCTTCAATAGGAAGCGAGGGATGTAGAAGGAATGGATCACGTCGGGTGAATCCAGGAAGAAGGTCACCGGTCGATCAACTGGGACCACGATCTCTGCCGGCGAACCCGGCAGGCTCTCGATAGCCGGGCCGTTCTCGTATGAGAATCTCCACCCCCACTGGAACCCTTCAACATTCACCACAACGGCGTCCCCGCCCGAGGGTGCCTCTTCGTTGACTTCGTTGAGGACCCCGAACGACATCACGAACAGCACTACGACGATGACGGTCGGGATGGCGAACCAGAGGACCTCGAGCGGGATGTTGGCGTTGATCTGGCGAGGAAGTTCATCATCCCCTGGCTTCTCACGGTAGCGGATGATGCTCCAGGCGATCAGGCCGGTGACGATCACGAAGATGACCGCCGCGATCAGGAAGAAGAGGTCGTAGAGGTCGTTGACGGCGCGCCCGCCCGAACTGCCGGCCTGGGGGGCGCACGCACCCGACAGCAGGAAGATGGGCGCGCCGATGCGAGAATACGCGTGGCGAGACCGCCGGAGGAGCGTCATCTCGATTGAGGCTAACCGCTAGGCTCGTGCGTATGGATTTCCAGCACTCTGCGAAGGCACTCGAGCTGCAGGAACGTCTCGGCGCCTTCATGGACGAGCACATCTACCCGAACGAAGCTCGTTACGAGTCAGAGATGGCCGCGGCGGGCGACCCCCACCACTACCCGGCCCTGATGGACGAGCTGAAGGCCGAGGCGCGCAGGCGAGAACTATGGAACCTCTTCCTTCCCGGAGAGCACGGCGCGGGGCTGACCAATCTCGAATACGCCCCCCTCGCGGAGATCATGGGGCGAAGCCCCGCGCTCGCGCCGGAGGCGACCAACTGTTCGGCGCCGGACACCGGCAACATGGAGGTTCTGGTCGAGTACGGAAGCAAGGATCAGCAGGACCGCTGGCTCACGCCCCTGCTGGAAGGAGAGATCCGCTCTTGCTTCTGCATGACCGAGCCCGACGTGGCGAGCTCGGACGCTCGCAATATCCAGTCGAGCATCGTCCGGACCGGAGACGACTATGTGATCAACGGGCGCAAGTGGTGGTCCACCGGCGCGGCCGATCCTCGCTGCAAAATCGCCATCTTCATGGGCAAGACCGATCCCGAGGCCGACACGTACCGGCAACAGAGCATGATCCTGGTGCCGCTCGATACTCCCGGAGTAACCGTCGTGCGGAGCCTTCGGGTGTTCGGTTACGAGGACCGGCCCGGTCACTGCGAGATCACCTTCGAGGATGTGCGCGTTCCCGCATCGAACCTGATCGGCGAGGAGGGGGACGGGTTCAAGATCGCCCAAGGCCGTTTGGGCCCGGGGCGCATCCATCACTGTATGCGCGCGATCGGTATCGCGGAGCGAGCTCTCGAGATGATGTGCACGCGCACGATGACTCGGGTCGCTTTCGGCAAGGAGCTGGCGCGCCAGGGTGTGATCCAGGATTGGATCGCCGAAGCGCGTATCCGTATCGAGCAGGCGCGCTTATTGGTTTTGCGCGCCGCGTGGATGATGGATACGGTCGGCGCTAAGGAGGCGCGGATCGACATCGCTGCGATCAAGGTTGTAGCGGCGCGAACATGTACATGGGTTCTCGACCGAGCGATTCAGGCGCACGGGGGTGGCGGAGTCTCGGACGACTTCCCGCTCGCATCGATGTATGCCTACGCACGCACCTTGCATATCGTCGACGGCCCCGACGAGGTTCACAAGATGTCGATCGCCCGCCGCGAGCTGGCCCGCTACCTCTAACCCCCCCTGATTCTGCGCCGGAATAGGGCCGTACAGCGGCCCTTTCGACGCGCAGAAAATCCGAAGCCGTTTCCTTATCGGTTCCTTGTGTCTAATGGGGCGTATAGCGACCCAGATCCGGCACAGATTGAGGTTAGGGGCGTAGCGGGATGTTTAGGAGTTGCTCGAGCTCGGTGATCGTGTCGGTTGGGGTGCGGTGGAGGACCGTGGTCATGCCTACCTCTGCCGCAGCCTGCAGGTGGCCGGGATGGTCGTCGACGAACACGCACTCTTGCGGTTCGAGACTCAGCTGATCGGTGGTGGCGTGGAAGATCTGCGGGTCGGGTTTGCGCATCCCGATCTCACCGGAGATGACGACCACGTCGAACATCTCGGGGAAACGATCTCTCGGGTAGAGGCTGAGGCCCCATGAGTTACTGAGCAGCGCGGTCTTCAGCCCGGCGCGCCGAGCCATCACGACGGCGGTCATCATGTCCTCCTCGAGTTGCATCCCGGCGAAGAGCCTCCGGACGAGTCCCTCCGGCTCGACCTCGACCCCGGCCTCCTCCTTCAAGCGGGCGGCAAGGTCGGCGCTGAACTCCTCTTCGGAGATGGTCCCGGTCTCGAAGTCGTGCACCAGCGAGTCCTCGTGACCGGCGTAGGCCTTGAGCGCGACCCGCACGAGATCCTGCAGCTCGATACCGATGTCGGCCGAGAAGGCGATCATGGCGTCCTGCAATGGGGTCGTGAGCACGCCGCCGTAATCCACCACCAGAGCCCGATATCCCACTAGTTCCTCTTCCATGATGTTTGCAGGAACCATTCTGCGAGAGGAACTAACCCGTGCACCGTTCGATGGGGGGTCATGAGTGGACCACCTCTAGAGCCCGCCGAGCGAGGGCCGGGACGCCTTCTTTCATCTTGGCGAAGAACGGATCGTCGGTCATGCCGGCGAGGTGCCGCGCGTACGAGCCCTCTAGGAGGATCGCGAGCTTCCAGATCGCCAGCACCTGATACCAGTCAAGGTGTTCCACGGCGCGCCCGGTTGCCGAGGCGTACCTGTCGATCAGCTCGGCGCGCGTCCTGAAACCCGGTGCCTCGGTCACCTGCGTCGTATCGGTGAAGACGGCGACCTCGGGATCGCCTGCTTCGCGCCAGAACGAGATCATCCAACCGAGATCGGCCAGCGGGTCGCCCAGCGTCGACATCTCCCAGTCGAGGATCGCGACCAGGCGCGCCGGGGCCTCCGTAGCGAGCATCATGTTGTCGAGCTTGTAATCGCCGTGCACGATCGTCGATGGTCCGGAGGCGGGCAGGTTCTCTTTCAGCCACGCGCCGGCCGCTTCGAGGTCCGGCAACGGCCGTGTGTAGGGGAGCGTCAGTTCCATCTGCCCGGTCCAGCGACGGAGCTGCCGCTCGAGATATCCGCTGGGTTTCCCGAAATCGCCCAGCCCCACCGCGGCCGGATCGATCGAATGCAGTTCGACGAGGGCATCGACCAACTCGTCCCCGATCGCGCCGCGCTCCGGCTCATCGAATGCGTCCGGCAGAGTGTCGCGGATCACGATCCCGTCGACGCGCTCCATCAGGTAGAACGGCGCGCCGATCACGGCCTCGTCCTCGCATACGAGGGCGGTGTGCGGGACCCGGGCCGCCGAGTCTTTCAGCCCGGATAGCACTTTGTACTCGCGCCCTACGTCGTGGGCCGAGGGCAGGAAAGCTCCCAGTGGTGGGCGCCGCAGCACCCAGCGGTCGTCGCCCCGGGTGATGAAGAAGGTCTCGTTGGAGTGCCCGGCCTGGTGGCGCTCGATCGCGATGTCGCCCGAGCCGGGGAGATGCTCGTCGAGGTAGGCGGCGAGAGCGCCCTCGTCGACGAGCGCAGGAAGCGGATCGGTCATGGCCGCATTATCGCCGGGACTACGTCTGGTTGTAACCTCCATGTCATGGCTAAAGATGCGAGTTTCGACGTCGTCTCAGAGATAGATCTGCAGGAGCTGCGCAACGCCGTAGATCAGGCGAAGCGAGAGGTATCAACCCGGTTCGACTTCAAGGACACCGGGGCCGATATCGACATGGCGCAGGAGGGGGAGAAGGTCACACTCACCGTGCGCGCTAACACCGAGCAGAAGGTCAAGGACTCGGTGCGGGTCCTCGAGGAGAAGCTCGTGAAGCGCAAGATCGCGATCAAGGTGCTCGACTTCGGGAAGATCGAAGCGGCAGCCGGCGGTACGGCGCGCCAAACGATCGGGATCAAACAGGGCATCCCGACGGACAAAGCCAAAGAGATCGTGAAGCACATCAAGGACCGCAAGCACAAAGCGCAGTCGTCGATCCAAGGCGATCAGGTGCGGATCTCTTCGAAGTCGCTAGACACGCTGCAGACGATCCAAGCGGAGCTTCGGGAGAAGGACTTCGGCGTCCCGCTCCAGTTCGTCAACTACCGCAGCTAATCCCGGTTAGCGGATGAACGAGCGGAGCAGGGGCATCAGCTCGCTGATCCGCTCCTTGTTGAGATAGGCGTCCGCCCACTCGGGCTGCTCTTCGAGGATGGCCGAGAAAGCCACGATCTTGGTGCCCGGAGCCACCGCTCGAAGGATCTCGGAGGTCCCCTCCCCGTCCAGGCGGGGGAGCATGTAGTCGAGGATCACGAAGTCCGGCTGGGCTTTGAGGGCGATAGGGACGGATTCCACGCCGCTCTCGGCCTCTCCGATGACCTCCATCCCCTCACCCTCGAAGAGGAGGCGCAATACGTGGCGTATCTCCTCATCGTCATCGACGATGAGAACGGTCTTCTGGGCGGGGACTTCGGCCTCGCTCACGCAAGCATCATTCCTTAGCGGTATCCGATTTGTCTACCCTGACGTCGCACGAGGGGCTTGCGCGCTAAAGAATCCAGAAGATCTGTGAACGCTTGACCTGCGCTTCGTCACGCTGAGGCTTCACGCGCATACGGTGCGCTCACGGAGGAAGTGGACATCCGCGCGCGCTGTTGATACATCTACCCGCGGCCTGAAGGATCCGTCGCGGGAAACCCTGGAAGGAGCGTGTAGTTCTTGCTGTCTTCGCGCGCTGCAAGAAATTGGTTTATCTGGTCGGTGGCCGGCCTTCTCATCTATGTGAGCGGTTCGTTACCGGTAGCTGCCGCGCTCCACTGCGGCGCGGCGCCGGATACGAGCAGCGTCGGCTATAGGTCGCGGGGGTATAAGGCCGCCGCTTCCTCGACCGTCATGCGCGGCGGCTCTGCGTCGCGACCGAGATAGGGCGCGAGCCACCGGTTGTAGCTGATGAGCCACCGCCCCTCGGATTTGTAACGTCCGAGGACGCCTTCGACGAAACCCTTCCAGGTGCCCGTGTCACGTCCGACGACGATGGAGTAACCGGCGGTGGTGAGAGCCTCGCCGGTGATGGCATATCCCTTGATGGCTTGGTGGATACGGACGAGATCCAGCTCCGGGCCCGTCACGACCTCGGCGCGCCCTTTCTCCAGGGCCGAGACACAACCGGCCGGGTCCCTCTGCTCGATGGTCTCGATAGAGGGATCGAGATCAGGTAGCGATACCTGCATCTCCTCTTGTTGCAAGGGACAAACGACGGCTTCCGAAGTGAGGTCGTCGACCTTGTCGATCCCGCTCTTCGTTGGGACGAGCAAGCGCTGGTGGGCAACGATGTATGGATCGGTGGGCCCGGCGCGCCGAGCGAGTTTCTCGGTCACCGGGGTCAGCGGAAAAGCGACGTCGATTTCTCCGTCTTCCACCAACTCGAGCAGGTCATCCGAGGATGCGTGTTCGATCACGAGGTCGACGTCGAGCGTGTCGGCGATCGAGGTGGCGAGGTCCACCATGAAGCCCTCCACGGCACCGGGGCCGTCGCCGCCGGGACCGGTGCCTTCGGGAAGGCCGGCGGCCACTCCGGCGATCAGCTTGCCTCTCTCTTGAACCTGTCCCATCTGCGAGGCGTCGCTGTAGTCGCGCGCGAGCACGATCTCTTCTTCGGGCGGAACGCACCCTCCTGAAAGCATGATTAGGGCGAGCGCGATCGAGAGAGCAGACGATCGGGACATGTCCTTCACCCTAATCGGCCGACCTTCTTGCCGATCGACACGTGGTCAGCGGCCGCGCGGTGGGATCAGAGGATCTGAGAGAGGAACTTCTTGGTGCGATCCTCCTTCGGGTCGCTGAAGAACACGTCGGGGCTCGCTTCTTCCACGAGGAGACCACCATCGAAGAACACCACGCGGTCGGCTACCTCCCGGGCGAAGCCGATCTCGTGGGATACACAGATCATCGTCATCCCGGACTTAGCGAGCTCTTTCATGACGTCGAGGACCTCTTTGATCATCTCGGGATCGAGAGCAGAGGTGGGTTCGTCGAACAACATGATCTTCGGTTGCATGGCAAGAGCACGGGCGATAGCTACGCGCTGCTGCTGACCACCCGAGAGCTGCGCAGGGAACTTGTCCGCTTGCTCGGGGATGCCGACTCGATCGAGTAGTTGATCGGCGATCTCATCCGCTTTTGCACGCGGCCAGTGACGGACGTTGCGAGGCGCCAGCGTGATGTTCTCTCTCACCGTTAGGTGAGGGAACAGGTTGAAAGACTGAAAGACCATCCCGATCTCGCTACGGATCTTCTCGATGTTTCGGATGTCATCCGTGAGCTCGATATCGTCGACGACGATGCGACCCTCGTCGTGACGCTCGAGTCTGTTGATCGTGCGGATGAATGTCGATTTGCCGGAACCCGAGGGGCCGACGATAACGACGACCTCTCCTTGACGGATCGAGGTCGAGATCCCTTTAAGCGCTTCGAAATCTCCGAAACGTTTGTGCACGTTCTCGGCGAGGATCATGTGCTCTTTCGGCGCGCCGCCGCCGTTCCCCGTGAGGACGTTTTCAGTTTCTGCCATCTAGCGCTCTCCCACTCCGAGTCTCTTCTCGAGACGTTGGCTCCAGCGTGACATGGAATATGCGACGACGAAGAACAGTGCAGCAGCCGGTAACAGTGCCTCGAGGGCGTTACCCGCCTCGCCCAACCCGACACCGGCGCGCCGCGCCGCTCTTAATGCATCGGTGAATCCACCGATGACGGCCAGCAGCGACGTGTCTTTGAACAAACTGATGAAGTGGCTGATCATCGCCGGGATCGTCTTGCGCAAAGCTTGCGGAAGGATGACGAGTGCCATCATGCGCGTGGCCGAGAGACCTAGCGCCTTGCTCGCCTCGTACTGGCCATCGTCGACGCCTTGGAGACCACCACGCACGATCTCGGCCACATAGGCCGACGAGAAAAGGGTGAAGATCACCATCGCGCGGATGATCAAAGGGATGTCCGACATGCTCGGCGGCATCAACAGAGGGAGCAGGAATGCCCCTCCGATCAGCAATACGTAGAGAGGGTTTCCTCGCACGATCTCGATGACGCCGATGCAGAACCCCCGGATCGCCGGCAGGCTCGAGCGTCGCCCGAGAGCCAGCATGAGCCCGATCGGGAACGAGGCGAAGATCGCGACGAAAGCGACGGTGAGGTTGAGTAAGAAGCCTCCCCACAGGCGCGGCGGAACCCCATCGAACCCGCGGAAGAGCACCATCATCAGTGGGAAGACCAAGATCCAGGCGATCGCGAGTGGCTTCGAGATCGAAAGTCCCAGGCGCCGGCCGAGGCGGTCGCCTAAGAAGATCGACAACCCGATGCCGGCTGTCAGGATGTAGACGAGGGGAGTATCTACGACGTATATGAAGACGTATAGAGCGAACAGCCCCGTCACTCCGGCGTATATCCAGCGGGTGCGCCCCCATGCCGTTCTCAGACCACTCACGCCGTAGCCGAGGCCGGCTAGGAACGCAACCAGGTAGACGGCCGTCCACACCCGCCACATCTCACCGAGCGGCCAGCGCCCGACCATGTACGAACGAGCGTTGCTCTTGAAGACGTCCCACTGCCCCGTGAAGAAGACGAACCTGGTGACTTGATACAGAAGGATCAAGGCCAAGAGCCCAAACGCGATGGTGAGTATGGTGTTGAGGACAGACGAGAAGAGGTTCTCCTTTACCCACTCCTTCGGCGTCGCCGGTTGTTTGTGAGGGAGTCCAAGATGCAGTCCCTCGTCTGGAAGAGCGGACTCGTCCACATCTTCTTGGAGACCCAGTTCAGCCTCTCGCTCGCGGAGCCCCCGCGTGATGTCATCCACTGCGCCGTTCCCCCTTCGCAGTCACGGCACGATTGAACAGGTTCATCACGAAAGAGATGACCAGGCTGAGGCCGAGATACAAACCGACCAGGATGAGGATCGCTTGGAAGGAACGACCGGACTGATTGATCACTGTTTTCATGACACTCGCTAGGTCCGAGAATCCGACCGCGATGGCGAGAGACGAGTTTTTCGTGAGATTCAGATATTGGCTGTTGATCGGAGGGAGAGCGATCCTCAAGGCCTGTGGCAGAACTACCAGACGAAGTTGTTGCATAGGCCTTAGCCCAAGCGCTTCGGCTGCTTCTTTCTGTCCCTTCGCCACCGCCTGGATGGAGCCGCGGATGATCTCGGCGATGAAAGCGCTGGTATAGAACGCCAGAGGGAACAGGATGCCAGCGAGCCGGCCGCTGCCCTGGAAACCTCCTTGGTATCCGAAGCGGGTCACCTGAGGGACTTCGATCATGATCGGCCCCCCCAGGGCGAAGGCTCCGCCGATCGCGAACAGCAGGAAGGTTCCGAGGAAGAACAAAAACGGGTGGGTGGACTCCCCAGTGGCTTCGTTGAGTCGCACTCTCCACGCTCGTACCAAGCGCGCGATGACGAAACCGACGATGAGGATCACCAGCCACGCGACGAATCCCTGTTGGGCTTTCGGGAATGTGATGGCCATGCCGCGCTGCGACAGGTGCATGAGACCCGGGATCTTCCATCCGTTCTCAACCCTCGGCAGCGCGAGGACGACGGCCACGTAGAAGATGATGATGAGAACAAGCACGGGGGTGTTCCGCAGAACCTCGACGTATACCTGCGAGAGCTTGCGCACGATCCAGTTGGTGGAGAGGCGACCGATCCCTACGAGCAGGCCCAGGATCGACGCAAGGATGACGCCTGGTATCGCGATAAGGAACACCGTGTTCGCGAGCCCGGCGACGATCACATCCTGATAACGCTTGTTCGGTCCGTAATCGAGCACCGACTCGCTGATCTGGAAACCGGATCGGGACCCAAGGAATCCGAATCCGGAGTCGATGCCTTGACGACTGTAGTTGTACTCGAGGTTGAGCCAGATCTGCTGGAAGACGACGACCGCCGCGATGACGAACAGGATCTGACCTGCGACACGCAGGACGCGGATATCCCGCCAAAGGGGCGGCTTAGTGGATTGGGCTGTCGCCACGGCTGAAGGATAAATCGTAAAGGGGTCCGGTTGCCCGGACCCCTTTAACGGTTATTCGTCTGTCTCTAGCGGAGCGGCATCGCGTACTGGATGCCACCCTCCGTCCAGAGGGCGTTAAGTCCGCGATCGAGGCCGAGCGGTGTGTCCGGACCAAGGTGCTTCTCGAACACGTCGCCGTAGTTACCGACTTCGCGAAGGACGTTCTGCATGAAGTCCGCCGGCAGACCTAGACCCGGATCCAACGCCTCGCCGTCCTCGAAGGGAACGCCGAGGAGTGAAGCTATCGACGGGTTGTCCGGGTTCTCGGCTTGCTTGTCGACGTTGTTGCTGTTCACGCCGAGCTCCTCGGCCAAGATCATGCCGTTGACCACGAAGTTAAGCGCGTCACCGAGGTCGACTTCGCTGTCGAGGACGCCGGGAGCCAGCGGCTCTTTTGACATGACATCGTCGAGGACCACCAAAGACTCGGGCCCACCTTCGCCTTCCGGCCACTCCGACCGGATGGCAGCGAGCTGCGAGCGGTCTGAGGTCCAACCGTCACAGGAACCTGCGATGAAGGCTTCCTGCAGCTGTGGGTTCTCGGGGAAGGTCACTGCTTCGATGTTGATATCGACCTGCTGTGCGTAGTCCGCCAGGTTCAGCTCGGTAGTCGTACCGGACGTCACGCAGATGTTGGCGCCGTCCATGTCCGCGATGGAACCGAAGCCGTCGTCGGCCCGGACCATCATGGCCTGACCGTCGTAGAAGTTCGGGTGGAGGAAGAAGACACCTTCCGCACCGTCACGGCTCGACGTCCACGTCGTGTTCCGCACGAGGACGTCGTACTCGCCCGAACGAAGGGCGTTGAAGCGGTTGTCTGCATCGATCGGAGTCGTCTCGATGTTGTCGGCACTACCGGTCAGGGCAGCTGCGAAGGCCCGGCAGAAGTCGATGTCGAAGCCCACGGCTTCGCCGTTCTCTTCGAAACCGAAGCCCGGGACGGTGTTGTTGACGCCACAACGGATGGAACCGCGCTCGGTGATCTCGTTTAGGAGATTTCCACCTTCTTGTGCGGCGCCGTTGTCGGCTCCATCGTCGGTGCCGCCATCGTCACCTCGATCGCATGCCACGGCCACCATCGATAGTGCCAAGGCCATCACGATCAGCTTAAGGAGCAAGCCTCTCCTCATAGATTGAACCCCTTTCTTCTTCCTCGACGGACGCCAGCCGCGCCCAGGGGGAAGCCCCCGATTACCATTAGGTACCAATGTAAGCATATACATCGAAAGCCCCGGGGCGGAATGTGGTGGCCGGAGGCCCACGCTCTCCCCCTCCAACGCAATCCCTTCGGCCGCTCTCGGTCCCCGATCCGTATGCCGCTCCTTGGTCCGGAGGGAGGGGTGGATACGAGAGGAGTGCCGTCCCACCGGGCTCGCTCCGCTGGACTATCTCGACGCTCTCGCTAGAGTGATGGCCGATGAAACGAGCTCCCCTCGTCGTTCTAGCGGCGCTCACCATCATCGTCTCGCTTCAGGTCGCGGTGCCGGCGAAGACGATATATATCCCCCGATCGCTGTCCGGGACGGTCTCCGAGCGCGGCGCTGCCGTCACGCGCCTGGACTTCCCTGCCACGCATGTGATGTTCAAGTGGACGGGTGACGAGGGCACGGGTGTTGTCTTCCGGACCGTGAGGGCCGACGGGGCAGATGAGTGGCAGGTTGCCGAGGAGGCGCACGACCTCGAAGACGGCGACACTCATTACAGCGGCGTCTATTACGTGGGGCGCGCCGAGCGGCTCGAATGGCGGCCGGTCAAGCTTCCGGACCCGCCCGCCTCCGAAGTCACCGCCAGGGCATGGCGTGGAGATGACCTCCAGCCGGTGAAACCCGGAGAGCTCGCTCGCACTTCGACCCGTCCGGGAGCGTTGGTCCGGATGGATTACGTGAATACGAGTGACGGTCCGCTCGAAGCAAGGACCGTTCCGGCCGTTGCTCAAGCCCAGGCTTCCACTCCACGGATGGTGAGCCGCTCGGAGTGGGGCGCCGACGAGTCCTCGAAGAGAACCACCGGCAGTTGCAAGCGGCAGTTCTATCCGCTCCAGCAGTTGTTCGTCCATCACACCGCGGGTTCGAACAACGATCCGAACTCGTACGCGACCATGCGTGCGATCTACTATTTCCACACCCAGTCGCGCGGGTGGTGCGATCTTGGGTACAACTTCGTGATCGGCAGTGATGGGACGATCTTCGAAGGTCGTTGGGCTCGTAAGTTTAACTCTTGGGAGACTCCCAATTCGGAGAATCCGGCGGGTCACGCGGTGGCGGGAGCTCACGTCTCGGGTTACAACTCGGGCAGCATCGGGATCAGCATGATGGGGAACTTCACGTCGGCGAAGGTGACGCTCGCCGCGCGTGACTCGCTCGTCCGCACGCTGGCATGGGTGATGGACCGGCACAACCTCGATCCGCTGCCGCAACACACCTATCGCAACCCCGACACCGGGCACACGCGGAAGCTCCCTCGTATGGCGGGTCACCGCGATGCAGGGCAGACGGCATGTCCCGGCACCACGCTCTACAACGACCTGCCCAATCTGAGGAGGGACGTCGCTGCCATGATCGCCGGGGGACGCATGACTCCGTCTCTCGATCTAAGAGGTGCGCCGGTCAAGCTGCAGTATGGCGAGGGAACAACGATCACGGGCACCCTTCGCGACGAGCAGGGCGCGCCCATGGTGGTGAAGCCGGTGACGCTTTATTCACGACCCCACGGTGGTCGGTGGACGATCGTGGACCAGAAGCTGACCGGTGCCGATGGATCGTTCAGCTACACCACCGAACCGAGCCGCAACTCGAAGTTCGGAGCGACCTACCCGGGGGATGCCTCGACCTGGGAGCGCCAGAGCAGCGTCGTGACCATAAAGGTGAAAGCCATCGTAACGTTGCAGACGCAGGGCGGCACTAGTGAGGGCTCGATCATGCGATACGAACCCGGCACACGGAAGGTCACGTTCGGCGGAGACGTCACGCCGGCTCTGCCGGATCGAACGATCAAGGTGAAGATCTTCAAAGTCAGGCCCGACGGCACCGAGAAATTCGTGCGTGACAAGTTCCCCAAACTCGACGCGACCGGTTCCTATACGAGCGGCTTCCAGCCACGGCGCGTCGGGCACGTCTATCGCGTAGCGACATGGAATCCCAGGGGCAAGGGCTACGCAGCCTCCCGCAGCCCGTCGGTTTTCTTCACCGTCGCCGAGTAGCGGCATACATGCTGAGACTCCGACTCTCCCTCGCCGTTCTGCTATCGGCGGTCGTGCTGGCCGGTTGTTCGGACGCACCGGAGCACGGGGTGCCTGGAGCGGGCGGCACGGCTAGCCCGGCGGAGTCACCCGATCCTTCGGCCGCGCCGACGGACGCGCAGGGTTCTAAGGATGAGAGAGCGGCGGCGCGTCTTCAGCGCCTCGAAAAGCGTTTAAGTGAAGGGATCGACGCCTGGCTCGAGTCAGGTGATCCACCTCGTGGGCCTCAGTGGCGCGAGTTGGAATTGACCGGTCTCGCGCTCCAGAAGACCTACCGATGGCTGGCCCATAATCCGAAGATGGCGCGCAAGGTGGAGACGCATCTGAGCGGCAACGTGGCGTACAAGCTCCGTGCGAACGTCAAGGCTGCTCGCACGATCGGCGCCCTCGTCAAGCCGCTGAAGAAGCCGGTAAAGATGAAGACCACGGAGCCCACGTCGCCTAAGAAGCTTCTGCGTTATTACCGGGAGGCAGAGGAACGCTTCGATGTTCCCTGGAACATCCTGGCGTCCGTGAACTTCATCGAGTCCAAGTTCGGACGCCTGAACGGGCCGAGCTCGGCAGGGGCACTGGGTCCGATGCAGTTCATGCCTGCAACGTGGGATCACTACGGGCGCGGGGATCCCATGAAGCCGTACAACGCGATCATGGCCGCCGCTCGATACCTATCTGCTTCCGGCGCGCCGGATCGGATGCGTGATGCCTTGTGGGCTTACAACCATTCTGACGCGTACGTCGACGCGATCCAGATACATGCGCGGGTCATCAAGCAGGACATCCACAACTTCTATGGGTACTACCTCTACCAGGTGTTCGTCCTGACCGAGGATGGCTACCTGCAGTTAACCGGACCGGGTTCGGACTACCGCTACTAGGGCACAGCGGCAGGTGTCGCGATCGAGGGTTTCAGACGTGATCAGGCGGTCTTCGGAGGAGTAGAAACGTCGCCGCGCTAGCAGGTAGGCATCTTGAAGGTGGTGCCGGGGTTCTGGAGCCCCTCGAAGATCACAACCACCCACAGCCGGCCATCGCGCTTGACCGTGAAGACGCCCACGTTCCTGTAAGAGGGACCAAGGATGTTGGCTTCGTGGGTTGGCGAAGCCATGAACGCTTTATGGAGAGACCGTGCGGTGGAACCAACCCCAACATTCTCGCCGAGCGTGAGCCAGTTGGTGATCCGGTTCTGCAACCGCGTCGTAGGCGAGTGGAAGATCCTGCCCTGCTTCGCCATGTCCCTCGCCTGCTTCTTGGCCACGCGTGAGAGCTCGGGATCGAGCTTCAGCTTGCCGAGCCCGCCGAGATCAGAGCGGGAGTTATTGATGAGACGTGCGAAGCGCCTCTCGGATTTCTTGTACTTCCAGCATGAGTTGTCGTAGGTCGCTGCCGTCGCGGTGCCGCCGGGAAGGAGCGTGATCGTGGCAAGAACGGCCATCGCCAGGAATATCCCGCTGAGGCTCTTGAGTCGCAACTTCAAATCGGTGTCCCCATCTCGGTAGCTGGGCTATCCGTTCAGGACCCCTGGCTTTGCGTCCCCACGTCTCCGTGGGTTTGCCGTTGTCGTTGAGCCTTAGTGGCTCTTTCGGCACGTACGCTCCGGCGCTGAAGGCAGATGGAATGGTTCGCGGCTTTCCGGCACCCGGGGCGACTGTTGTTAGCTCCCACTCTAGGCGTCCGGTGGATGCCCATCTATACGCAAGTAAGGCAGATCCGACCTATAGGGCGAAATGCCTTGTGGTGCTCCTCCGGTTGAGCTTGTTTCTAGGCCATCGGTCCTTTATCGAGAGGGCGGAGCGTCGCTGGGCGTCGTCCCAATCCTCGGCTCTCGTCTGGAAGTCAGAGATCGTTCTTTCGCAGTTGGCAGCTGCCCATGAGCCTGGTGCCTGCTGAAATAGCGCATGCTCGCCTTCCCCGATCGCCTGAGCGCTTCTCGCAGGACCTGAGGGGGTGGTTGCTCGGGCCACGGTCGCTAGGAGTAGAAGGTGCGGACCCGGTGCTCGATAGCCAGGGTGGCCTCCCGTGTCTGGACGTCGTCGAGCTTCACTCCATCGGGAGCTCTCACGTAGAAGACGTCGACCACGCGTTCGCCCAGCGTGTCGATCTTGGCAACGTGTATATCGAGCCCTAGGTCTCCGAGTGCCGACGTGATGGCATGCAGCAGGCCGAGGACATCGTTGGCACGCACCTCGAGCACGGTCGAATGTTCCGATTCGTTCTGTAGGACGGTCACATCGACGTCGATAGCACGGTCCAAGACGTAGTCCCTGCGCTTCTGATCGAGGCGCGCCTCGAGGGCCAGGCGCCCTCCGTATACGTCGGAGATCGCTTGGTTGAGTCGCGACCAGTCGCCCCCTCCATCCGCCAGCAGATAGCGCTGCAGCGCCAACCCGTCCGTGGTGGAGAATGCCTGGGCGCGTAGTACGGGAAGCCGTTGGAGAGCGAAGACCCCGGCCGTACGAGCCAAGGATCCCGGCCGGTCGACAGAGCAGACGGTGACCGAGGTGTGCTCGCCATCCGCGCCCACCGAGATATGGGTTCTCGCCTCTGTTGGGCCCGGTGGATCGAGAAGCAAGCGCAACTCCTCCGCCATGTCCTCGACACCGGTAGACGCCAGGTAGGACGGGGGCAGAGTCTCGAGGATGCGCTCGGCCGAAGCCGCGATGATCGGGTCGTAGGCGCTCAACTCCTCGAGTCGTGCGCCAACGTCGGCGCGTGGAGGAAGCTGCCCCGACTCGAGGGCTATCAACGTCTTGCGGTAGAGCTCGGCTACGAGAGCCGCCTTCCAGTCGCTCCAGCTCTCCTTGCCTGTAGCTCGTCCATCGGCGGCAGACAGGATGTAGAGGAGCCGTAGCAGCCTCGCGCTCGATACTGTTCGAGCGATCCCGGAGATAACCGATCCGTCGTCAAGATCACGACGGGTCGCGGTATCTGAGAGAAGGAGGTGGTGTCTTACCAGGAACGCCACTTCTTCTCTCATCTCGTTCGACAGCCCCATCCGGTCGCAGATCGTGCGAGCGAGCCGTTCCCCGGCCACCGAATGGTCCTCGCCAGACCCTTTACCGATGTCGTGCAGCAGGGTGGCGAGGTACAACGGTACGAGGCTTCCTGCCTCGTCGGCTGCTGCGCGCATCGACGGGTGTCCTTCGATCAAGCCCCCTATCATCGCTACCGCCACGAACGAATGCCCGTCTACGGTGAAGCGGTGGTAAGGGTCATGTTGGGCCCGACCTCGAACGCGGCCCCATTCCGGTATCAGCGCGGGCCACGCGCCGCAGTGGTCCATCAGTTGCAGCGTGCGCTCGGCGTGGGGACCTCGCAGGATCCGCTGGAAGGCCTCGAGGTCCTGCTGGTCCCAGGATCCTGCGGTATGGGCCTCGAAAAGAGATCTCATCCACTCGATCGTGCGGCCCGCGAGCGGGCGCCCTGTTTGGGACAACGCTGCCAGCACGTTCAACGCGAGGGTGACGTCTTCCGCCTGCCCAGGCCGCGGGACGAGAGCACCGTCGATCAGACGAACGTACTGGTCGATCTCGACGATGCGTCCGGCGCGCCGGGGTCCTCCGGTCGCCCGCGCCAGCAGCTCAGCAGAGCCTAGGCTGGTTCGGTGCTCGATCGTGCGAGCGGCAGAGTGGACCGCGGCCATCATCATGTCCGTTCCCTCCTGCCCGCCGAGTCCAAGGTGGTCTGCGACGCGCTGCTGCAGATCGATGCGGATGCGGTCGAGCTTGCGAGGCACCTCCGAGTGCAACGCCTCTCTTACGGAGAGGAGTACACGTTCGGCGTTCCGCACCTCGGCGGGCAGGGCTTCTCCACCGGCGACCAGAGACAGCCACTGCATCGCGTGGACATCGCGCAACCCCCCAATGTCGTTCTTCAGATCGGGTGCGAGAACCCACCCGGCAGCGTCGGCTTGTGCATGGCGGTCCTCGGTCCCTTCGGAGATCCGGCGTAAGAGGACCTTGCGTTCCTTGACGATCCACCTCGAGCGTCTATCGGTGAATTCGTCGAATGGTTCTGGCGCGCCCGAGAGGAGGCGCGCCGTCAGGATCGTTGTAGCGGCGTGGATGTCGTTGCCGGCGCGATCGATCGCTTGTTTGGGCGATCCCGCCCAGTGGCCGACCTGGAAGCCGGCGTCCCACAGGGGGTAGAGGAGGTTGCGCAAGGTCGCTTTGGAAACCTTTGGATCTTTGTGCTTCTCCGGCAACAGGAACAGCAGGTCGATGTCAGAGTGAGGGGACAGTTCGCCGCGACCGTAGCCCCCCACCGCGATCACGGCTATCTGGGGGTTGTTGCCGAGTGCTTCGGCGGCAAGCTCCGCCAGCGCGCGGTCCACATCTCCCGCGCGCTGGCGAGCCGCATGCGCACCGTCGTGCAGACCTTCCGGTCGCCCGACGCGAAGCTCAGATAGCGTCGCTGCCCTTCTCCCCGGTTCGGATGCGAACGACCTGCTCGGCAGGTACCACCCACACCTTGCCGTCGCCGATCGAATCGCTGCGAGCAGAATCGACGATGGCCTTCACGATCTCGTTGACTTGATCATCTCCGGCGACTATCTCGATGCGCGTCTTGGGGATGAAATCCACCTGGTACTCGGCTCCCCGGTAGACCTCGGTATGGCCTCGTTGCCGGCCGAAACCTCGGGCGTCGGAGACGGTCATCCCCTGGACGCCAAGGCCTTCGAGCGCCTCCTTCACCTCGTCCAGTTTGAAAGGCTTGATAACCGCAACTACTACTTTCATCTACGCCTCTCCTCCTTGTGGGATGCGTATCCCTGCACCCGAGGTTATGTGTACGGGGGCGCCGCTGCTCGCGGTCACCCCGCCTCCCCCTTCAGTGAAGGAGTATCCGGCTTCGGCATGCTGCGCTAGATCCAGACCGACGTTCTCGTCGTCCGCGGTTACCCGCAGGCCGATGGTCGCGTCGATCGCCTTCAACAATGCGTAGCTGGCTACGAACGAGAAGACCAATGTGGCGCCGACTCCGATGAATTGTTTGCCCAACAGCGCCACGCCGCCACCGGCGAGAAGCCCGTCGGCTCCAGCCGGGTTGATGACAGTGTCGGCGAAGATCCCGGTGAGGAGAGCGCCCACGATGCCTCCGACGAGATGTACGCCGACCACGTCGAGGGAATCGTCGTAGCCCAGCCGGAATTTCAGCCCGACCGCCCAAGCGCAAACGACCCCGCCGGCGAGCCCTATCGCGATGGCCGCAAGTGGACCGACGAACCCGGCGGCGGGTGTGATGGCGACCAGCCCCGCTACCGCGCCCGAAGCAACCCCCAGCGTCGTGGACTTACGTTCTTTCTTAGCGTCGGCCAGGGCCCAACCGCAAGCACCGGCTGCGGCTCCTAGGTTCGTCGCCAGGAAGGCCGAAGAGGCGAGTCCGTCCGCGGCCAGTGCACTGCCCGCGTTGAACCCGAACCAGCCGAACCAGAGGATCCCCGTCCCGAGGATCGTCAGTGGGAGGTTATGAGGTACGAACGCTTCCTTGCCGAACCCTTTCCGTTTGCCGATCACGAGTACCGCGGCAAGCGCAGCGACCCCGGCGTTGATGTGGACCACCGTGCCGCCGGCGAAGTCGAGTACCCCCAGTTCGCGGATCCATCCGCCCGGCGCCCAGACCCAGTGGGCCACAGGCGCGTAGATCAGCAATAACCAGAGTGCGGTGAAGGCGACGTAACCGGAGAACTTCATCCGTTCGGCGAAGGCACCGGTTATGAGAGCCGGAGTGATCACGGCGAACATCATCTGGAAGGTGGCGAAGCTGGTGTGGGGGATGGTGCCGGCAAGATCGGCGTTCGGCTCGGATCCCACGCCGTTGAAGCCGAAGAAGTCGAGGCCTCCGATCAGGCCCCCCTTGTCGGGCCCGAAGGCAAGGGTGTAGCCGATGACCACCCAGAGGATAGAGACGATCCCCAATGCGAAGAAGCTCTGCATCAGGGTGCCGAGGATGTTCTTGGCTCTCACCATGCCCCCGTAGAAGAGGGCGAGTCCCGGCGTCATGAACATGACGAGAGCCGAGCACAAGAGGATGAATGTGGTGTCGCCTGAATCCATGCAGCTCCCTTTCTCCGGCCGTGTTTGAGCCATTTACGGACGCCGGTGTTTCAGGGTTGTTTCGCGGCCGTTTCTCCGCCGTAAAGAGATATGCCGGACCTAGAGGATGGCGATGCGGTATCCCACTCCGGTCACGGTCTCGATGGCCCCTTGAGGGAGGCGCCGGCGCAAGCGGGAGACGTGGATGTCGATCGTGCGGCCGTGGACCTCGCCGCCCCAGACCAGCTGCGCGATCTGAGGGCGGCGCAACACGCGCCGTGGGTTGCGGGCGAAGAGCGTGAGCAGATCGAACTCCTTGCGGGTCAGCTGCAGCTCGCGATCGTCGTACTTCGCCCGGTATTCGGCTGGGGCAATCTCAAGAGGTCCGAGGATGATCGGCTCTTCCACCTTGAGATGCTCTTCTGGCTGCCGTGCGGTTAACACTAGAGGGCGTCCTCACCCTTTTCGCCCGTGCGGATGCGGGCGAGCTCTTCGATGGGGGTCACCCAGACCTTGCCGTCGCCGATCGCTCCCGTGTTGGCCGCGACCATGATCGCCTTCACGACGGTAGGAACTTCGTCGTCTCCGACGATCGTCTCTACTTTCGTTTTCGGAAGCAGCTCGACCTGGTACTCGGCCCCGCGATAGATCTCGGTGTGGCCCTTCTGGCGCCCGAACCCTCGCACGTCCGAGACGGTCATCCCGTCGATGCCGATCTCGTGCAGGGCGTCTTTGACGTCTTCGAGCTTGAAGTGATTGATCACTGCGGCAACGAGCTTCATTTCAGTCACCTCCTGGGGGAGGTCCCCGGGTGCATAGGGGCACCCGGGGACTTAGGGATCCGGTTAGGCGTTCTCGTGGGACGGCTGCAGGACGGCGGACAAGTTCTGGCGCACCTCTGTTCTCGACCGGGCGACGGTGTCGGGCGTGGCGATCGTGTCGAGACCGAGGAACGTGTCGGGGTAGCCCCACATGCCGTGCTCGCCGATGTCGAGACCCTCGACCTCTTCCTCCGGCGAGACCCTCAGCCCGACGGTGGCCTTGATGACTCCGAACACCAGCCCACAGGAAACGAGGACCCACAGTGCCACGGCACCGACCCCAAGCACCTGTACGCCGAGCTGGGCGAAGCCGCCGCCGTAGAGGAGTCCTTCACTGCCGACCCCGGCTGCTTCGACGAGCCGCGGTGAGGCGAACAGCCCCACCGCGATCGTGCCGAATGCCCCGCAGACCCCATGAACCGCGATGGCGCCCACCGGATCGTCGACTTTGGCCCGGTCGATCGCGATTACCGCGGCAACGACGATCAAGCCGCTCAGCGCGCCGATCACCAGTGCCGCCCAGTTCTCGACGAACGCGCACCCCGCGGTGATCCCAACGAGACCGGCTAGGGCTCCGTTGCCGGCCATCCCGACATCGGGCTTGCCGCCGAATCGCCACGAGGCGGCCATCGCGAGGATCGCTCCTGCAGCGGCGGCGAGGTTCGTGGTCATGGCGATATCGGCGATAGAGAGGGTCGCGGCCATCGTGGAACCGGCATTGAAACCGAACCAACCGAACCACAGGATGAACACACCGAGGATCGCGAGCGGCATGCTGTGCCCGGGGATGGCCCGCGGTTTGCCGTTCTTCCCGTACTTGCCGAGCCGCGGCCCGAGGTAAAGGGCGCCCACCAATGCTGCGATGCCCCCGACCATGTGCACGACGGTCGAGCCGGCGAAGTCGAGGAACTCACGTTCTGCGAGCCACCCGCCGCCCCAGATCCAATGCCCCGAGATGGGATAGACGAGGCCCGAGATCAGCCCGCTGTAGATGAGGTAGGCGTGGAACTTCGTTCGTTCTGCCATGGCACCGGACACGATCGTGGCTGCGGTTCCGGCGAAGACCGCTTGGAACAGCCATTTGGCGGTGAGCGGGGGCGTCGCCCACGCGAGTGAATCGAAAGTGCTCTCCCCTCCGGACAGGAACCAGCCTGCGGTCCCGAATAGAGCGTTGCCGGCACCGAACATCAACGCGAAGCCGATCGCCCAGTAGGCGATCGAGGCGATGCCGAAGTCCATGAGGTTCTTCATCAGGATGTTTGCCGCGTTCTTCTGGCGCGTCATCCCTGCTTCGACCATGGCGAATCCTGCTTGCATTAAGAAGACGAGCACCGCGGCGAGCAGCACCCACATCGTGTCCATGATCACTTGCTGTTCCAAGACAACCTCCTGCCTTCGGCCGGTAACTCGATGACGGCAAGTTATGGAGGTGGTGTTTCGCGACGATGTCCCGGTTGTTGCGGCCCGGTTAAAGCCTTGTAACAGGCTCCGCCTCCGGGAGCTGAGACTTGTTCGATCGAAGTTTGAGGCATTTCCCCTCCGGAAAGTTCGGTAACACCTGCTGTTCAGATCCTGGCTCGCTCCGCCTTCTCGTAGCATGCGGGCATGAGCATCCATGAGGACCGCGATCGGCTGTACGACACGATTGAGTCGGAAGGCCGGCGTCTGGCGGAGCTGGTGCGCAACGTGCAGAACCCAGATGCGATCGCCGTGGGTCGGTGGAACGAGCGCGAGCTGGCCGATCACCTCTCGCTGATGGGTCCTATGTTCGCCGACTTCGCCCGGGACGCGGGTCCGGCGTCCGCCGATGCGACGAAGATCGAGCAGAGGTACGAGAGCCTCGGGCAAGGCCGGGGAGCCGGCCGCCCGATGAGCGAGATGGCGGATCTGTTGCAGCAGGGTATCGACGGGTTCGTGGTGGAGGCCCGGCGCGCCGAGCCCGACCGGGTGGTCACGTGGCACGGGGGCGCGCAGCTCACTCTGCCTCAGCTCGGGGGCATCTTGATGGGGGAGATCTTCGCCCACGGGATCGATATGGCTACGGCGGAGGGGACCACCTGGGAGGTTCCTCACGAGCAAGCCGTGTGGCTCGTCGAAGGGACCATCCCGGTCTTACCGCTGTTCGTGGACCGGCCGGCCGCCGCGGGGTTCTCAGGCACCTTCGACATCAACCTGCGGCGTGGGCCGCGGATGTACCTCGCGTTCCGAGACGGCGAGTTGAAGGTGGAGGCGAGCGCGACCTCGGTGGATTGCCACATCAACGCCGACCCTGTGGACTTCGTGCTCGTCTCCTACGGACGACGCAGCCAGTGGAACTCGATCCTCAGAGGGAAGATCCTCGCCTACGGCCGCAAGCCGTGGCTGGGCCTGAAGCTCAACTCCCTCCTCCTAAACCCCTAGAGGTGGGAGGCGGCGGCTGGGTCTAGGAGGAAGGTCACGTCGGGATGGCCGGCAAGCAGGCGCACCGGGCACCCCTCGGGTGGCTCCGTCCCTTGTACGGCGCGCCGGATCGTGGGGGCCTTCTCCTCCCCGGTGACAACCAGGATGATCTTGCGCGCGCTGAGCATCGCCGGGGGCGTCAAGGTGACGCCCTTCATCCCGTCGGGTCTGTCGACCGCCATCGCCGGGGCGGTCGCGCCGAGCGCTGGGGATCCGGGGAACATCGCTCCGATGTGAGCGTCGGCACCCATGCCGAGCAGCAGCAGGTCGAAGCCATGCTCGACCAGCGGCTTCATGGCGTCGGAGTACATGGCGGCGGCGCGCTCCGGTTCGAGCTCACCTCTGACCCGGTGGACCGTCACTCCTTCGGCGGCATCGAGGAACAGCCGTTTCGTCATCCCGTAGTTGCTCTCAGCGTGGTCGGGAGGGACGCAGCGATCGTCGGAGTATGCAACCTGCACGCCGGTCCAGTCGGCGCGCCGGCCTGCGAGGTGCGGGTAGATGTTCTTCGCAACCCGGCCGCCGGTCAGGACGAGGGAGCCGCCACCCGTGAAAGCCCCGGCGATATGTGCCGCGGCCTCGGTGGAGTAGTCGCCTTCCAAGGTCAGCACTTCAAACGGCATCGCGCGACCTCCACCGCTTTCCGTCCTGCCGGGGTAGCTCTTCAGAGGATTGCGGACCCCAGCTCCCAGGTTTGTAGGATCCGGGACGCCCCCCAGAGGACCAGTAGTCGAGGATGGGGTCGACGATCTCCCACGCTTCGAGGATCTCGTCCGAGCGCGTGAATAGGGTTGCATCACCGAGCATGGCGTCCAGCAACAGACGCTCATAGGCCTCGGGGGTTCCCGAGCCGAACTCGTTCTCGTAATCGAAGTCCATGTCCACAGAGCGGACGCTCACGTCTGGCCCGGGGACCTTCGCTCCGAACGTCAACGTGAAGCCTTCGTCCGGCTGGATGCGCACGATCAGCGCGTTCTGCTCGAGCTCCTCGACCGCCGTCTTTGCGAAGAGCAGATGCGGAACCTGCTTGAAGGTGATCACGATGTCCGTTTCCTTGCCGCCGAGGTTCTTCCCCGTCCTGACGTAGAAGGGAACGTCAGCCCAGCGCCAGTTGTCGATCATCAGCTTCATCGCTACGAAGGTTTCAGTGCCCGTGTCGGGATCCACCTTTTCCTCTTCCTTGTAGCCGTCGTACTGACCGCGCGCCACGGTCATCTCACATTCACGTGTCGACCACCGCCGGATGGCGCGCAGCACCTTTACCTTCTCGTCTCTGATCGCGTCGGCGTCCCACGACACGGGCGGCTCCATGGCGACTAGTGACAGAAGCTGCAGGAGATGGTTCTGCCCCACGTCGCGCAGTGCGCCGACCTTGTCGTAGAAACTGCCGCGCCCTTCCACGCCCATGTCTTCAGCAACGGTTATCTGCACGTTGTCGATGTGGCGGCGATTCCAGATCGGCTCCCAGATGGCGTTCCCGAATCTGAAAACCAAGAGGTTCTGGACGGTCTCCTTGCCGAGGTAGTGATCGATCCGGAAGATCTGATCCTCCGAAAAGAACCGTCCGAGCTGACCCGCAAGGTCCTTGGCGGCCTGCAGGTCGTAACCGAACGGTTTCTCGACGATCACGCGGTGCCACCCCGCGGTGTCGAGCAATCCGGCCTTGGCGATGCCTTCGGCGGCAGGGCCGAAGAACTCCGGCAGGAGCGCTAGATACCAGATGCGATTGCCTCGGGTTCCGTTCTTCTCGTCGATCTCGTCGAGGACCTTTCCGATAGCGCGGAACGAGTCTTCATCGGTCAGATCCCCGGGGACGTAATAGATGTCCTTGAAGAAGAGCTTCCAGTCCTCGTCCTTGGGCGAGATACGTGAATGCTCCGTTACCGAGTCGTACATCTGCTTCTGGAAGTCGTCGTGCGAGTACTCCGTTCGGGAGGTGCCGATGACGGCGCTGGCATCTGGTATCAGACCCTCCATCTGGAGGTTGTGGAGGGCGGGCACGAGCTTGCGGCTGGCGAGGTCGCCGGAAGCGCCGAAGATCACCACGACGCAAGGATCGGGTTGCTGCCGCTTGATCAAGTCCAGACCTCGTCGAGGAAATCCGCGATGCGATCGGAAAGGCGATTGGGGGGGAAGCGCAGCTCGAAGAATGACGTCGACTGCATCAGGTGAGAGTTCTTCAGCTCACGGTGCAGAGCTGCTGCGTCCGAGATCGGGTGAAGGAGATCGCGCGTATGACCCATGATCAAAGCTGCTTTCTCGATCTTCTCGCGCTCGTTCGGGTGGGGAGCGACTCGGCTGGTCAGCAGGCCGTGCAAAACGGCGGCCGAAGCGACAGGGTCGCGCGCCAACAAGTCTAGGAAGACGTCGCTGTACAAGCTCGCTCCGCGAGGAACCCGGTCGATGATGCGCGCGAACCAGCCGAGAGGTCCCGATGCCTGTGCATAAGCGATGGTCAACGGGAGGAACAGCAGGGCTGCAGCAGGAGTAGCTCGTTCGAGGACGGGCATCTCGAGGAACATCGCACGCACTCGCTGCTCGGCCTGGACGGCAACCTCAAGCGTCACGTTCGCTCCGAGGGAGGTCCCTCCTATCACCGCTTCCTCGATCCCAAGATGATCGAGAAGCCCCACCACCTGGCGGCCGAAGATGTCCATCCCGTAGTAGCGGGAATGGGTCGGCTTGTCGCTCTCTCCGTGTCCGAGGAGATCGATCAGGATCACCTGGTTGCCACGCTCTGCGAGAGCGTCGGCCAGCCCGTAATGGTGGCGGCGGGGGAAGAGGAGACCGTGGATCAATACGAAGGGGCGCTCGTTTCCGGTAGTGGGCGTGCCTCGTATCTCGAATGCGATATCGAAACCGTCGTACCCGAAAGAAGGCATGGCCCGTACATTACCTACGCCCCGGGCGAGGAGCGACGAGCAGAGCCCTAGGCTGCGTCTTCCTTCTTGACCAGGCGCAATCCGGACTCCTCGTCCTCAGCTTTGGCAGCTTTGGAATGGCGGTGGCAGTAGCCGGAAGCCTTAGCAGGGTTGCGACAAGGTGTGCCGGCTTTGGTCTTGGCGGCGCACCTTGCTCGCTCCTCCGCGGACGCAGAACCGCCGGCTGCGGCTGCCACCTCGGCAGCGTCTTCTTCCGTGGCTCCGACCGGCTCGGACGTGTGGGTCTCACCCTCGGCGGCGGATCCGGTAAGCGTAGCTTCGTCTTCCGCCAGCGCCTCGAAGCGCTCCCGAGCGGCTAGGGTCCGCTCGAAGAATCTCAGCAACGCAGCTGCGACGAGGAACCACAACCCAGCAGCTACCCAGCGGAGGCCGTCTGGAGGTACGACGCTCCAATCGGATGACATGGCAGCGATGTTGCCCGGGCCGCCTTCGCTGAGGATCTCGGTAGAGGTAGAGCTATCGACGTCGTAGGGAAGCGTTTCTTCGAACGTCCCGTCGGCTAATGATCCACTCGAGTCGCTGTCGACGGCCGGTGGACCGGCGAACCCTTTGGCGCCGGGGAGGCTGAGCGCCCCCGGAAGCCCGATTCCACCCAGAGTCTTCCCGCCCACGGTGAATGAGCTTCCACCTTGCGAACCGAAGCCGGGGACGGATGAATCTTTGTTTGTGCTGCCCGACTTCTTGCCGCCTCCGCCGCCGTAACCGGGGACATTGGAGCCGGAACCAGAACCAGAACCAGAACCGGAGCTCGAGCCCGAACCAGACCCCGAACCAGACCCCGAACCAGAGTCGGTGTCGGAAGGTGGAGGCTTAGGCACGTTGACGCTGGCGGCCGCACTCGGAGAAGATGCTTTCCCGCTAGAGGAGCTGGGGCTGCTGCGCAGCGCTATCACCCGGTAGGAGTGATTCCCGTACCCGGGGGTGTCGGAGTAACTCGTCGAGCTGGTCTGGCCCAGGCTGCTCCATCCGCCTCCAGAGTCACGCTCTACCCGATAGCCGATCAGGTCGGGTTCCGAGTTGCTGTTCCACGAGATCTGGACGCTTCCGCCTGATTCGCTGGCCGCTACTCCCGTTGGCGCTGCAGGTGCATTGTCCACCTTGACGAAAGCGTTCGCCTGAGCCATCGCACCTGAATTCGACGTCGCAACGACCTTGACCCCGTATTCGCCGTTCCTTCCACCGCCGGTGCACCAGTTGTGGTCGAGAGAGACGCTCGTCTGGATACCGCCCCAGGAGTTGGACTTGACGAGGGCCCCGTTGATGAAGATCTGGAGCTTCTTCACTCCGGCGCCCGAAGAGCCGTTTCCGCGCACGTTGACGCATCCGACTACCGTCTGTCCGTTGGAGACACCGCTGATGCTGGCGCCCACGCCGGATTGAGCCACGGCCGGGAGTGCCCCGAGGATGAGGATGGCTGCGGTTGCGAGGGGAACGAAGATCTTCTTCAGCAACTTAATTCACTCCCACTTGAGCTATCTCGGAGGACTCCACCAACTCGGCGCGCACGATGATGCGGTGGGATGCACTGCCTTCTGGGTGACAGGAGCTGAGGGTGAGGTACGAACCGCCCGGTGGAAAGTCGTTCACGACATCGTCCCAGGCATCCGGAAGAACGACCCACGGACGAGAGATGACCTCATACACGTACCGGCCGACGGGCGTGGAGAGGACTATCTTGTCGCCCGTGCTGAGCTCGTCGATGCGGTTGAACGGCCGGCCGTAGGTGGTGCGGTGACCGGCGATGGCTACATTGCCCGCCTCGCCGGGAAGAGGTGTTTCTGGGTAATGCCCTGCGCCCGCTCGCAGCGCCTCGGCTGAGGTTCCTTCGACGACCATCGTGTCTACGCCGATGTCGGCGATCTCGAGACGGGTGAAGGGGTCACCCTCCTTGATGGTTGTCACCTTGTACTGATGAGGCTTCATCGCGGCGAACTCGGTGACGAGACCGCCCTGGATCCTGGTCGCCCAGAGGTCTGTGGCGAATGGGTAAGCCACGAGACCAGCTCCCCCAAGGGCCAGGCAGAGCGCGAGGACCGTGAGGGTCCTTCTCAGCGTTCTGGCCGACACCTGGGGAAGCTTCATCTCTAATACCTGTCGGTAGTCAGTCGGGTTGGGTTTAGTTGTTGAACCTGCGACGCAGTCCGAAGACCCCTGCCGCTGCCAGCATCATCACGACGGCCACGATGGTCATGTTCTCTGCACCGGTGACGGGGAGCGTGCGAGGCGGGCGCTTGGCCGGAGGAACGGGCAGCTTGGGATCGATGACCTCTGCCTCAGCGGCGGCGTTCGCACCGGCTATCCCAAGCTTCACGCCACCATTGACACCCTTGAGCAGGTGCAGCTTCACAGCGTCGGCCACCGCACGAGCGGACCCGGGGGACTGCTCGGTGGTCGAGTCGGCAGCAGTGATGGTGCTTTCTGCCGGGGTGCCTTGAAGCAGCGTCACGGTCTGACCGGGAGCCACCGAGACCTCCACGTACTTAGGTGTCGGGCTGGTGATGTCACGGACCTTGACGGTGACCAGAGCAGGAGACGCTGCCGAAGCAGAGTCGGCCGTCGCACGGTTCACAGAAGCGGAGGCACGTGCCGTACCGACCTCGATTATGACGAGGCCGTTCTTCAGTGGGTCGGCCGGCTGGAGGATGCTGCCGTCGGTGCCTACGGACGGGATGCCGAGCACACCGATGCGGGCGCCGGCAGCGTCGGACTCAGACGAGATGGTGTCTCCGCCCCGCTCGATGCGGGTGAGGGAGGTACCGAGCTCGATCTTGAGTGCGTCGGTGGCGTCGACGCCCTGGATGATCTCGAGGAGACCGTTAACTACTTTCACAGCCTCATCCTTGGTCTCGTCGACCGTCTCCTGAGCACCGGTGAGCACATCACGCACCTGCTGAGGGGCAACGCCGAGCACGGGCGCGAGGGTCTGGGTGAGCGAGTCAACGATCTGGTCGACCTGCTCGAGCGTGGTGTCGAGAGGGACCAGGTTGAGCCCTACGGGAAGCTTCGCCTGGAGGGAAGCGACCTGACCCTTGCTGTGGGTGAAGGCCACGCCCTTCTTGAGGCCGGACTTCGATGAGCCGCAGGCGAGCTTGAGGTCGAGTATGTCGCTCAGCGGCGCGGGGAGGGACCCGGTGCAGAGGAGCTCGTCCGTACCGGGATCACCGGGGAAAGCGCTCCGCACGGTGTTCTCGGCGGTGCAGGGAAGGCCGTCGGGGTCCTCGTTGGCGCCCAACAAGATGCACGTACCGGCGCCCACACCGAGCGCCGTCGGGGTTGAATCGACCTCCGCGAGCGCCATACCGAGGGTCAGGCCCTGGTCGCCGATGGCGAGATCGAGTCCACGGGCTTCACCCGACAGGGCGAAGTTCGACTCTTTCGATGCCGCGCCTGCCGGGATGGCGAGGGCGGAAACCAATGCGACTATCGCACCGAGTGCAAGAGCACGCTTCATACGGGACTCCTCCTGTTCAGGTCTGACGACTACGACGTGTGGTCGCCTAACTACGTACTGCTATGTCGGTTGCCGATTCGCCGTGCTCCATCGGGGTTCCTGCTTGCCATATGACAATTTTTTCCGGAGCTCATTGGATCTAACCGAGAAAACTTAGCCTTTCCATGCACATAGGGCAACTATGGGTGTTTGAGCCATCACGGAGGGTAATTGGAAGGTTGTACCAAACAGCGGGGTTGGTTTGATGCCGTTTGGGTCATTTTGAGCCCGTCTTGCTACGCCTGGTTGGGCTGCTCGCTGCCATCCCGGCCCCCTGAAAAAACCGCGAAAGTTCCGAGGAATCTTTCGAAGGGACCCTTGTCAGACGTCGATGTCCTGGATCAACTCGCGGCGCAGGACTTTGCCTGTGCTGGTGCGGGGCAACTCGTCGAGGATCTTCACAGTGCGGGGAACCTTGTAGGAGGCCAGCTCTTCCTTGCACGTCGCAAGGATCGTGGCTTCGTCGGCGGAGCCGACCACGAAGGCGGCGAGCACCTGTCCGTACTCTTCGTCCGGTACGCCTAGCACGGTCACCTCGTTCACACCGGGGATCGATTCGATCGTCTCTTCGATCTCGATCGGGTAGACGTTCTCGCCGCCGACGACCACCATGTCGTCGGCGCGGCTCTCTATATAGAGGTAGCCGTCCTCATCCAGGCGACCGAGATCTCCGATCGACATATAGCCGTCCCGCACCTTGGTTTCGGTCCCTGAGGTGTATCCCTCGAAGATGATCTCGCTCTTGATATAGATCTCGCCGGTCTCCCCTGCAGGCAACCGATCACCGGCGCCGGAAAAGATGCCGACCTCTATCCCTTCGACCGGGCGTCCGACGCTGCGCGGGCGCTCTCCGATGCTTTCTGGCGTGGCGATGGCCACCCAGCCGACCTCCGTCGACCCGTAGAGGTCGTAGAGCACCTCTCCGAAGAGCTCCGTTGCCGATCCTTTCAGGTCGACGGAAACCGCCGATCCACTGGTCATGACTATGCGCAGAGATGAGAGGTCGTATCTGTTCTTGACCTCATCGGGAAGCGACACGATGCGACGCAGCATCACCGGAACGAATGATGCTGCCGTGGCTTTGTGCTTCTCGATCAGTTGTAGGCAGCCTTCGGGGTCGAAGCGATCGGGCAGAATCAACGTGGCCCCCAGGACGCAGCCGAAGGTAAAGGTCGCGAGGCCGAATGAATGGAACAGTGGAGCGGGACACAGGACCACGTCATCGCGGTGGTACGGGACCGAAGCGAGGACTCCGGCCAACATCCCGAGACCTGTGGCGCTCGCATCCCTCGATGCACCTTTCGGCGTGCCGGTCGTTCCTGAGGTCTGGATGATGATCTTTGGTGAGCCACGATCGTCCGTCATCGGTGAGAGGGCAGAGGTGGAACAACCTGCGATGAACTCCTCGAACGATACAGACCCGTCGAGCGCTGCCGCCGGGTCCCCCACGTGTACGAGCGTCATCTGTTCTGTCGCACAAGCCTTCACTTGGTCGGAGTGTGCGGTGTCGTAGAAAAGCACCTCGGGATCTGTTCCCTCAACTACGGCGCGTAACTCTTTCGGCTTTGCCCACGTGTTGAAGGGACAGGTGATCATTCCGCTCTTCTGTGCTCCGAGTGCGGCTGCGGACATCTCACGGCCGTTGCGGAGCAACAACCCCACCTTCGCGGCGGGCTGCAGGCCCGCCTTCTCGTAGGCGCGCGCCACGCGATTCGACGCCTGGTCTAGCTCCCGCCATGTCATCGTGCCGTTTCGATCATGAAGGGCGGGCTTGTGACCGATCGAGACCGCATTCATCTGCGAGACGATCCCCAGCGACTGTCCCCGCCCGATCAACCATGGAAGCGCGGTGGCGATCGCAAGAGGGGTCTTGATGCTCAACATCCCCGCCCCGACCAGACGTTTCCCTACCTTGGGGTCGGCGATCTCGAGTATCGGCTTCAATCCCTGCGGCAGTCCCGGCATGTCGGGCAGGGTACCAACCTCGGCTTTTGGGACGGACTAGAGGGAGTCGGGCGGCGCGGGTACATCTCTGTCGTGTCCGGTCGTGGCCAGGATCGGCAACGCTGAGATGATCAACGCGGCGCCGAGAGCGATCCTGGTTGTGAGTCGTTCACCGAGGAAGAGAGTTGCTATCGCGACGGTCACCACCGGCTCGAGCATCTGTGCAACCGCGGTGCGCGACGATCCGATCAGGCGCATAGCTCCGTATAGAGCGGTGAAGGCAACCGTCGTCACAGCCCCCAGAGCGACAGCGGTCGTCCACGCGCTCTGGGGAAGGGATTGGCCTCCCAGGAAGCCCGCAGCGGACGTCGTGACCGCGGCGCCGAGAGCGGTCCAGGTCGCTCCGACAGAGGGTTCTATCCCATACATGAATATCGTCGCCACCACGAAATAGACCGCTACGGCGGCAGCGGCCGCCAGTGCGAGCAGTGGCCCGGCGAGATCGGCCGAACCGGCGTCGAAGATAGCGATCACGCCGACGACTCCGATAAGGAGGGCGACGAACGTTCCGGCTCGGAAAGGCTCGAGACCTAACGTGAAGGTGAGGAAGGCCGTGATCAAGGGGTAGCTGAAGAAGACGAGGCTCACGATGCCTGCGGGAGCGAGTTCGAGAGCCTTGAAGAACAAGGACGACTCGAACCCGTATGCGATGCCACCCAGTAGCATCAGGCGTATCACCTGAGACCTACCGATCGCGAGGGAACGTCCTCTGATGCGGTGGTAGGTCATCAACAGGAGGGCGGCGCCGGCGAACCGAGCTCCGAGAAGTGGCAGATAATCGGCGTGCCGGTCGTAAGCGATCTTCGCCAGGGGGGCGACCGTCCCGAAACAGAGGGCCGAGACGACCGAGAGACCGACCCCTTTTAGGAGCACCCTGCGATCTGCCGGGGGCGAAGCTCTGCCCACGCTGGTTTCATCCTTCCTCATCGGTGAGAAGGTACTTGTCGCACATCACCCTGTAACAGAGCGACGGAGATCACGGAGGAACCTTGGACGGATTCTGGCTGTACGCAGCATTCCTGACCTTCGTGATCGGGATGCTGCTTGTCGACCTCAAGGTCTTCCACGCCGAGGAGCATGTCGCCTCCACCAAGGAAGCGGCATGGTGGGCCGTATTCTGGATCGGCCTCGGCTTGGTCTTCGGCGTTCTCGTCTTCTTCTGGAAAGGGTCAGAACCGGCGGCCGAGTACTTCGCCGGGTTCCTCATCGAGAAGGCGCTGTCGGTCGACAACATGTTCGTCTTTATCTTGATCTTTAATTACTTCGCGATCCCGATGGCCTTCCAGCACCAGGTGTTGTTCTACGGGATCCTCGGAGCGATCATCTTCCGAGGTCTGTTCATCGCTGCCGGTGTGGCTCTCATCAGTAATTTTCACTGGGTCATCTACATCTTCGGCGTCTTCTTGATCATCACCGCGATACGGATCGCCAGGGGAACCGAAGAGGTTCATCCCGAGAAGAATCCGGTTCTCAAGTTGGCGCGCCGTGCATTTCCTACGACATCGAAATTCGATGGCCAGAAACTCTTTACCAGAGAGAATGGGAAGCGGGTCGCGACGCCACTCTTCGTCACGCTGCTATTCATCGAGTTCACGGACATCGTTTTCGCTATCGACTCGATCCCGGCCATCTTTGCCATCACGAAGGACCCTTTCATCATCCTTACCTCGAACGTCTTCGCGATCCTGGGCTTGCGAGCTCTCTATTTCCTCTTGGCGGGGAGCATGACCCGGTTCCACCTCTTGAAGTATGGATTGGCGATCATCCTCGGGTTCGTAGGAGTGAAGATGCTCCTCGAGGCGGTGCACGTCGTGGTGCCGATCTGGTTGTCGCTCTCCCTGATCGTCGCCGTGTTGGCGGGGACGGTATGGCTGTCGCTGAAGGTGCCTCCGAAAGAGAAGGCGGAACCACTGCCCGAAGGAGAAGGACGGGCTGCGCTCGACGAAGAGAGACGGCCTACGGGTCAGTCTTCCTGACGGATGATCTCTGTCGCGGTTGCCTGGGCGACGGGTCTGACTACGACCTCATCGATGTTGACGTGGCTCGGCCGGGTCGCGACCCAGGCGATGCACTCCGCGATGTCGTCGGCGGTGAGGGGCTTGATGCCCGCGTAGGGGGCTGTTGCCTTCTCTCGGTCCCCGTCGAAACGCACGAGCGAGAACTCGGTCTCCACTAGTCCCGGAGCTACCTCGGTTACCCGCACGGGTTTGCCGAGGAGCTCGAGACGCAGTGTGCGAGTGAGGGCGCGCACTGCATGTTTTGAAGCCGTGTATCCGCCGCCTCCGCGATAGGTCTCGAAACCGGCGATCGACCCCACGTTCACTATGTGGCCGTCGCCCGAAGCTTCGAGCCGGGGCAGCAAAGCTTGTGTCATCCGGATCAAACCCATCACGTTCGTATCCCACATGGTTCGAACACGCTCGTGGGTCAACTCCGCGACCGGTTCCAGCCCTAGCCCGACCCCGGCGTTGTTCACGAGCACGTGTGCCTCTTGCACTTCGCCTACGAAGCTCTGTACCGAATCGTCGTCGGTCACGTCGAGAGACATGGAGTGGCCACCGCAGGCCTCTGCCACGCGCGCGACCTTTTCGGCGCGCCGAGCGCCGAGGATCACTCGGAATCCGGCGGCGGATAGGCGATGTGCCGCTGCAGCTCCTATCCCACTCGAGGCGCCCGTGATGACTGCGGTTTTCTTCTTACTCGTCGGCATGAAAGCATCGTTGCATGAACTCGCAGACCAAGGTAGCGCTCGTCGGTGCACCGGTGGACCTCGGCGCATCGCGTCGAGGTGTTGATATGGGTCCCAGCGCCGTTCGTTATTCGCATCTAGATGCCGAGCTGGAGCGCCTCGGGATCCAGCTGATCGATAGAGGTGATGTATCGGTCAAGATCCCGGAGATCGCGGTCGTGGAGAACGTGAAGGCCCGTTATCTCCAAGAGATCCTTCAAGCCTGCACGCTCCTGGCTCACGAAGTGAAGTCCGCCCTCGAGCAGGGGCAGATGCCACTCGTCCTGGGAGGAGATCATTCGATAGCCATCGGGACTTTGGCGGGGCTTCATGCGGCACGTGGGGCCGGGGGTGTCTTGTGGGTCGATGCCCACGGTGATCTGAACGATCCCGACAACTCTCCTTCCGGGAACGTCCATGGGATGCCTCTTGCCGCGGCACTGGGTGCCTGCGGGTTCGAGCTTGAGGGATTCTCCGCGCCTCCCTGGATCGAGCCCGCGCGCGTGGCTCTGGTCGGCGTCCGCTCCCTCGACGGAGGCGAGAAGGACCTGATCAAAGAGCTGGGTCTGTCAGTATTCACTATGCATGACGTCGACCGTCGCGGGGTGGCCGGGGTCATGCGCGAGGCGCTCGACATCGTGCGAGGCGATGGATTCGTTCACCTGTCGCTGGACGTTGATGTCTGCGATCCCGAGATCGCACCGGGCGTCGGCACGCCGGTGAAGGGCGGCTTCAACTACCGGGAGGCCCACCTGGCTATGGAGGTCATAGCCGAGGCGAACGTGCTCACCTCTATGGAGGTCGTCGAAGTCAATCCGATCCTCGACCACGCAGGAGCGACCGGGCACCTGGCGGTAGAGCTGGTAGCCAGCGCCCTGGGTGCCCGCATCCTCTAAGGCGCCTTACTGCGAACCCTTAGACGTCGTGGAGGACGCGCCCTTCCATACCTCCTGCAACGGTCACCACCTCACCGGTTACGTGGCCGGAGACTCTGTCCGACGCTAACGAGACCACCGTCCGGGCTACGTCCTCGGCGGCTCCGAGCTTGCGCAGCGCCATGGTGCGTGTCGTGCGCTTCGGGAAGTCGGGGTCGGCGAGCACATCGCGCGTCATCTCCGTCGCCGTCCATCCCGGGCAAACCACGTTGACGCGCCCCATGGGAGCGATGCGCACGATCTCGTTCTTCAAACTGCGGAGGAATCCGCTGGCCAACGCCCCCTTGGCGGCTGCGTAATCACTATGCCCGGCTTCACCGAACAAACCTGCGGTCGAACTGATGATCACGATGTTGCCTGTGCCGGTCGTTTGTACGTGCTTCAAAAATCCCCGGCACGACAGGAAAACGCTGTCGAGGTTCGCGGCGATCGTTGCCCGCCAGCTGTCGAGGGTCTTCTCCCAGACCGGCTCGTCGTCGGGTGGCCATGCCCCTGCGTTGGCCACCAGCACGTCTAGCCGTCCGAGCGTAGCCACGGCCGCGGGGAATAGCGCTTCGGCCTCGGACTCGGAGGTTAGGTCCGCCTGGAGGGGATGTCCCCCGGTCTCTTCAGCCAGAGCCATGGCTCGTTCTTCGCTCGACCGGTAGTGGATGCCGACGGCAGCCCCCTCGGCGGAGAACTCTCGTACGAGTGCGCCGCCGATACCGCCCGCGCCTCCCGTTATCAGCACGCCCTTGTCTTGCAGCCCCGTATCCATGGCCTTGACCGTATCCCGTACCCTGACCCGCGATGAAAGACGTCGGCATCGTCGGGCTTCCCTATTCGGGGAAGTCCACTCTCTTCACCGCACTCACTCGTTCCGGCAGCACCGGAGGACGATCGAACCAAGCCGTTGTCGACGTGCCCGACGAGAGGTTGAAGGTCCTGGCCGACATCGAATCCTCGAAGAAGGTCGTGCATTCGAAGGTCCGTTTCGTGGATGTTCCCGGCGGATTGACGGCGCAAGGGATCGCCGAGTTCAGAACGACGGATGCCCTCTGCATGGTGGTGCGAGCTTTCGGTGACGACGCCGATCCGGTCGCGGAGCTCGGGAACCTCGAAGCCGAGATGGTCTTGGCCGACCTTGCCAGTATCGAGAGCGGTCTCGACAAAGCGCGCAAGAAAGTGAAAGGCCAGAAAGAGGCCAAGACCGAGGTCGATCTTCTCGAGAAGGCGCAAGCTTTGTTGGAAGATGAACAACCACTTCGGGATGGAGGTTTCACCGAGCCAGACGACCTGAAGATCTTGCGAGGCTATGGACCTCTCACGCTCAAACCCTGGATCGTGGTCGCGAACGTTGGCGAGGGCGGCTCTCTCCCCGAAGGATTGCCGGATGCTGCGATCGCCGTCAGCGCAGCGCTGGAGGCGGAGGTCGCCGGTATCGACGAGGCGGATGCGAAGGAGTTGCTCGCCGGCTTCGGTGTGGAGGAGTCGGGGCTCAACAAGGTCATCGCAGCCTGCTACCGGGCGCTAGACCTCATCACGTTTCTGACCACCGGTGAGGACGAAACGCGCGCGTGGGAGGTGCGACAGGGAGCGAAGGCTCCGGAGGCAGCGGGCGTTATCCATTCCGACCTCGAGCGGGGATTCATCCGCGCCGAGGTGGTTGCTTACGACGATCTGATATCCGCAGGCTCATGGGACGCGGCGAAGGGATCCGGGTCGCTGCGGGTTGAAGGAAAGGACTATGTCGTCAAAGAGGGCGATATCCTTAACATCCGCTTCTCCGTCTGACGGCCTCTCCTCGGCCTACTTCTTAGAGCCGTCGGGGTACACGTCGGTTTCGGATTCCTCCCAAGCCCAGCCCTTGTCCTGTTCGACGTTGAACTCGTACTCGTAGACCAGGGTGCCTCCGTAGGCCGCTCCGAGGCTCACCAGACCGGCTATGACTACCGTGAGCGCCATGATCCCGAAGGTGGTCGCAGACCGCTCATCGTGGTTCCCTAACCGCACGAGGATGTCGGTCAGAACCAGGGCCGTGGTGGTGAGCATGACCGTCATATGCCAGTTGGCCGTACGCCAGGCCTGGGTGTGCTTCGGGGTCGACTTCAGCCAGTCCCAGAAACCGGTGAGCGCCGTCGGGATCGACACGACCACACCCACTATCAATACGTACGTGCCGGCGCGAAACAATGTCTGTGCTAGGTCACCCTCGCCTTTCACGAATGAGATGACGTCGAAAACCGCTGCGATGATGTACGCCCCTATGGGGATATCGGTGAGAGGCGGATGAGAGGGCTTGCCCGCCCAACCCCTGAGGCCCTTGAATTTTCGACCCTTGAAAGACAGTGCGGGCTTTATCGAGAAGAGCCTAGCCATATCTCCTACCTTTCTCGGCGGTATCCACCTCTTATATCAGCGCGCTGCCTCCGGAACGCCGCGGGTCGTGTGCAGCGCTTACCGTTCCGTCGTCGGAGACCGACGCTGCCTGCACGGCACCAAAGTACATGTGTATCTCTTCATAGGGCCGCAGGATGCAGTCGTCGATGGCCTCGCCCGGCAGGCCGGGTTCGAAACAGAGCGTTTCTCCCGCAGGCCGCGGATCGAGATGGGCCCGGGGTGCAGCAACGGCCGCGAGCAGTTCGTCGCCGTCCACCATCATGCGCAAGAGGGCTTGTGTGACCGCCCCCACGATGCGTGTTGCTCCCGGAGAACCGACTCCTACGACCCGGTCCGGTCCTGTGGCGATCGTCGGCGCCATGTTGGAGTGGCAGCGGGAGCCCGGCCTCAAGCTATGCGGCCCCAAAGGGTTCAGCTCCTCTTCGCCGAGGGTGTTGTTGAACATCATCCCGTGCACGACGATCCCGGAACCGTATCCGTTGGATTCGGTGACCGAGCAGACGTAGCCGTCCGCATCAGCGCTCGAAGCATGAGTGGTTTCGGGAGAGCCTTTCGTCGGAGGTGCGGGCGCCGTTCCGCGCACGTCCGAGTCGATGTCTGCGGCGATCGTGTCCGGCTCGTGGAAGAAGCGATCGCTCCGGTCGAGCGAACTTCGTTGAGCTTCTACGAATGCTCTCAATCGTTGGGTCGGGTCTTGTAGCTGGGCATTCTCGAGTATCGCCAGCATGTGGGCGACGAGCGCCCCTCCCACCGAAGGTGGTGGGTTGGATTCGATACGCCACCCGAAGCTCTCCGACGCGATGGGTTCTCTCACTAAGGGCTCGTAGCGGCCGAGGTCGTCGAGGGTGATGAAGCCGTGGTCGGCCGCTAACGACTCGACGATCAGGTTCCCTAACTCTCCCCGGTAGAAGGCATCGGGTCCTTGCTCGGCGATGAGCTCTAGCGCCTGTGCTTGCCGCTCCTGGATGAACGCCTGGCCTTCCACCAGCGGGTCGCCGCCGGGACCGAACAGTTCACTGGCCTCGGGGTAAGCCGACCAGATCTCCTTCCAGGTTACCGAGAGGTAGTAAGCAGAGGTTCGGGGGAAAGGGAGCCCTTCGCGAGCAGAGTCGATGGCGGGCTGCAGGATCGCCGGCCATTCGATCTTTCCGTGGCGCTCCCACGCCCGGTGAACCGCAGCGAGTATGCCGGGAACGCCGACGGAACCTCCGCCGATCCCCGTGTACATGCCGTCCGAGTAGTCGAGGTACACCCTGTTGATGCCCTGTCCGGGTTCCTTCGGCACGCTATGCGGCATAGCGTTGTTGCCGTCGATAACCTCGACGGTTCCGTCCGGCGTTCTGACGGTGACGAAGCCACTTCCGCCGATCGAAGCGAAGAACGGTTCGGCAACCCACCCCATCACGGCCGACGCCAGGCACGCGTCTACGGCGTTCCCTCCATCCCGTGCTACCCGGGCTGCGGCCTCCGCTCCGAGTGAGTTACCGGCGGCGATCCCTAGTCGTGGTCGTGGCATAACGGGCAGGTTAGCCGCTCACGGGAGCGTTTCTGCTCTGAGACTGCCTACACTCATCCTCGTGAGCGAGCATCCGGGAGCCGGCGAGAGATTCATCACGACCCGGTCGAAGTCGGCGAGATGTGCACCTGAGGCGATCCTCGATCTGGTGAAGCGGCCGGCAACGTGGCCCGACTGGCAGCACGAGATCCTTGCCACCGAAGGACCTGTGGTCCTCGAGGCGGGGGATGTCGCCACGGGGCACGCCTCCATGTTGGGCTTCAACGTCAGGGGCCAGGCGGTGGCGCAAGGATCCACAGAGCAGGGCTTCAGCCACTTTGTCGTCGTGGGTGTTGGCATGACGGTGAGCTACGAAGTCGAAGAGACAAGTGAAGGCGCCGAGATTACTCATAGGATCGAATCAGATCTCCCCACCGGCCTATTAGGGACGCTGCTGTCCTTCTTCTTGAAGCGGCGTCTCAAGCGGATGCAGTCGAAGCTGATAGAGGAACTGGTGGTTCAGGCCGAGGGCTGAGCCTCGAGCATCGCCGCCATCGCATCCATCAGGTCACGCAACGACACGATACCGACCGGGTCGTCCATGTCCATGACGAGCAGATGGCGAAAGCCGCCCTCGTTCATGGTCTTAGCAGCCCGCAGGATGTCCCAGGACGGAGTGCCACTGACGACATCACGAGTCATGAAGTCCTCGACAATGGCCTCATCGGTATTCTCGTCGTCGGCGATCGCCTTGAGGAGGTCTCGCTCGGTGATGATCCCAGCCACCTTCTCGGTGTGGACCACGACGGCGCACCCCACTCCGCGGTCGGCCATCAGCTTGGCGGCGCGCCGCAGCGTGTGGGAGGGCTCTACGGTGACGAGGTGGCGGATGGCGACGTCTCTCAAAAGGGTCATGGGCCCAATCTTCGACGACAGTCGCCCGGCAAGCAAACGGGGCCGGATGAAATAACGTCGCACGATGATCATCGGAGCTCATGTGCCGGGAGACGCGCCCCTGGCGGAAGCAGGCGAGATCGGAGCGGAATGCCTTCAGATGTTCGTCGGCCCGCCACAATCTTGGAAGAAACCACCTTCCCGTCCCGATGCCGCCGAGCTTGCGGCCGGCGGGATCCCGATCTACGTGCATGCCCCGTATCTCATCAACGTAGCTTCACCGAACAACCGCGTCCGCATCCCTTCGCGAAAGATCCTCGATGGTGCTTTGGAACGAGCTGCAGAGATCGGCGCCGCCGGGTTGATCGTTCACGCCGGGCATGCTGAGGACGGAGTCGAGAATGGCTTCGCTCGCTGGCGCACCGTCTTCGAACGGATGGATGAGATGCCGGTGCCCATCCTCATCGAGAACACCGCCGGTGGTGAGAACGCGATGGGTCGCCACGTTCACGTTTTAGCGGAACTATGGACGCACCTCGAGGAGTTCGACGTCGGTTTCTGTTTCGATACTTGTCACGCGCACGCGGGGGGCGAGGACCTGAGCGACGTGATCGAGAGAGTCCTGGCAGCGACGGGCCGCATCGATCTTGTCCACGCGAATTCTTCCCGCGACGAGCCCGGCACCGGCGCGGACCGACATGCGAACTTCTCGACGGGCAAGATCGATCCCGACCAGATCGCAGCCATGGTCAAGGCTTCCGGCGCGCCGGCAGTGATCTGCGAGACGCCATGGCCGGGGATCGAGGCTGATATCGACTATCTGAGGAACAATCTCTAGCGGTTGAACCGGCAGATCGAGCGGGTCTCTCCCGCGGATATGCGCCAGCGTCACACGATGTCGATCGGTGTCCCCAGAGGGAGCAGCGGCACGAGCTTCTCGATAGCTTCGTTACTCATCCGGATACATCCATGACTGGCGGCGCGCCCGATCGACTCCGGCCGGTTGGTTCCGTGCAATCCGATGATCCCCCCGTCCTCCCAATCGAGCAGGGTCTCCGAATACCCCGACAGCCCGTATGCGTAAGTGCCATAGATCGTGTCGGGATCGGGCGGTTTGAGCAGGGACGCCAGGTAGAAGCTCCCGACCGGGGTAGGTGTCTCTCCCGTACCTATGCCCACCGGTACCGACATGATCTCGCGCTCGGCTTCGAACAGGCTGAGACTGAAATTCGCCCGGTCGATCTCGATGCGGTAGCGCGTGGAGAACACATCTAGATCGCTCACCTGCAGGTAGCCCGCCGTGCCGTTGGGGCGCAGAGGAAGTAGTGCTTTCACCCAGCGAGTACCGGCCGGCAGGGAGCCATCGGGGTCCCGATAGACAGGTTGTAAGAGGAAGACCTGAGGCGCGCCTTGGTCGTTGAGACGATCGAATTTGGCAATGATCTCAGAATGTGTGGACGGGCTGGCATGCGCGACCACTTTGTCTGTCCGCGCGTGCCCTATGAGATGTAGGTCAGTGACGTCCTCTGGCTCTGCCCGCGTAGGGGAGGGACTCGGCGCGCTCGGAGAGCCATCCGATCGGCCGACGGGCGGAGCCGCGGCTGCCCCCCAGATACCGAGCCCCACGACCGCTACTCCGACGACCGACAACACGCCTCGAGCGATCCGTAGCCGCCGAGAGCTCGGATGGAACTTCATGAAGCGAGGACCTGGAGTGCCGCCCTTGCTCTACCCGGTGAAGGTAGGTACATCCTCGATCGGTGTCGGAGGTGGAGCCGGCGGTGGGTCTGGGTCGCCCGGAGGTGTTGGCGAAGGCGGAGGAGGCTGGACCGGAGCGCAGTCCGCGAAGGCTTCCGAATGCGAGACGATCAGATCGACCCCTCCGGGCGCAGTCACGTGCAATGCGTTCGTCGATACGGTGGCTTCGCCGTCGGTCGTACCGCCAGTCTCCGGATCCCAGTTCGTCTCCCACAGCACGATCCTGATGCCGGCTTGATCGATGAGGACGGTGTTGGGTGACGGGTTAACAGGTATGGGCACCTGGGTGCCTCCCAGAACGAGGTTCACCACCCGCGAGGCGCTCCCGTAGACCACTTCGCCGTCGACGCATCCTGCCAGCG
Organism: Actinomycetota bacterium; assembly: GCA_051001455.1. Classification (GTDB taxonomy): domain Bacteria; phylum Actinomycetota; class CADDZG01; order CADDZG01; family WHSQ01; genus JBPCNH01. The sequence continues at coordinate 14,997 of JBPCNH010000003.1, read as the reverse complement.
ACTCGGACTCGACCACCTGGGCCTCTAGGTTCTCTACGAGCGCAAGCAGGTCTTCAGTGACGGCGTAGCCGCGGCCGTTCCAGCCCGTAGGGACCTCGCCACCGGCAGCCTCCTCGACGACCGCCTGCAGGCGGGCCTCTAGCTCGCCCGTTCCTGATGCACCAGCCTGCACGAGGGCCGTGAATGATTCAGCGAGAGGTGCGGCCGGGACGTGGATCAGAGAATCTTCTGCGGTCTCTTCCCCGGCGCCGGTCACCGATGCTTCGACCGTGGGGGTCGCCCCGATCGGGAGCGGTCCTTCCAGCTGGACCCCGTAGGCAGAACCTCCGGCGGTGTTTGACGCTTGGGCGCCTACGGTGGCAGCGCCCGTCATCGCGCCGATCAGCAGGACGCTGGCCGCGATACCGATGGCCTTCAGGAATGGTGTGGCCTTCTTCATCTGGTGCCCCTTTCGGCCCGTCTCTGGAGCCTTTTTACCTCTTTTTTAATAGGAATATCGAATCCACGATCATAACGGCCCTCAGCCGTGGCCTTTCAGCCCTTTGCCCGCAATGGCGTCTCTCAAAACGTTTCAAGCGACCCCCTAGTAACGAGGAGTCTACCAGTGTCTCCCATGCTCCTGCCGGGCTAACCCCCGTCGGTCAAGAGGTCATCTTGTAGACGAGTGACGTGTCCCGTGGCTTTGACGTTGTACTTGGCCCACTCGATGATGCCGGCTTCGTCGATTACGAAGGTCGAGCGGATGATCCCTTCGTAGGTCTTACCGTAGTTCTTCTTTTCGCCCCACACTCCATACCTTGCAGCCACCGCGTGGTCTTCATCTACCAGGAGCGGGAAGTTGAGCCCGTGTCTCTCGGCGAAGCTCTGGTGGGAGGCCGCTCCCTGCGGACTCACACCCAGGATCTGATAGCCGGCTTCGCGCAGCGATCCGGATGAATCGCGGAAGTCGCATGCTTGTGTCGTGCATCCAGGCGTGTCGTCCTTCGGATAGAAGTAGAGGATGACTCTCTGACCCTTGAGCTTCGCTAGGGTCCATGTCTTTCCCGCCCCGTCTCCTAGAGAGAAGTCGGGAGCAGGGTCACCTTCTTTAAGGGCCTTCATGGCGTGCTCCTTCGTCGAGATCTTGGAGAGTGGGATCCAATGCTTCGAGCATCGTTCCCTGGATCCAACCCAGCCAATGAAGCGCGGACATGGCCGGGGCATCCGGGTCATCGGGATCGAGATCCTTGCTCATCTCTTCTTCTGTTACACCTAGCCGGGTTCCAAGCGCTAGGCGGAGATCAGTGAGTAGCGTGAGCCAGGAAGAGATCTCTTCTTCCGGTATCGATGTGATCAATGGTCCCCTCTTACCGAGCCTCTCGGCCACGGTGCGCAGGGCCTCGCGCTTGTGCGCCTTCAGATCATCTTCGACTAGTTCCCTGAAGGCGATGGAATCTTCGGCCTCTTCGTATGCATCGGGGAACAGCCGTTGGAGAACGGGATCCGTAGGCGGGACGTCGGCTTCGAGGAGCAGTTTCATCTCGGCCGTCATGCCCCTCAGGAACTCCGTCTCGTCGTGACCCAGATGGGTCCGCAGGCCTTCTCCAGGGATCATCTCGAAACGCGCGGGGACGTGCGTCATTCGGATCTCGAGAGAGTGGCCCAGAGTCCGTATCCATGGAGACGGAAGGCGTCTAGCTCCGCTTTCTCGCGGGTCCCGCTGGAGACGACGGCCTTGCCCTTGTGGTGGACGTCGAGCATGAGCTTGGTCGCTTTGGAGCGAGGATAGCCAAAGAGTTTCTGAAGGACCCAGGTGACGTATGTCATCAGGTTTATCGGATCGTTCCACACGATCACGAGCCACGGCTTGTCGGGTTCGACATCCTCGAACGTTTCTTCGTCTCTGATTCGTGTCGGCGCGATCGTCGGCTGCATCGACGCCGCGGCCAAGACCTTAGTCATCCGGGCCGGATTCCTCGATGCTCTGAACCGCATGCCCACCGAACTCTTTACGCAGGGCCGCGATCACTTTTCCTGCGAATGAAGCGTCTTGTCTGGATGCGAACCGGGCGAAGAGTGCGGCGGCGATGGCGGGTGCGGGAACGGCATTCTCGACCGCCCACTGCACCGTCCATCTGCCCTCGCCGGAGTCTTCTACGTGGTCGCTCAGACTCTCGAGGTGCGGGTCCTCTTCCAAGGCCTTCGCGATGAGATCAAGGAGCCACGATCGGACGACGCTGCCGTTCCTCCACACCCCAGCGACTTGTCCGAGATCGATGTCGAAGTCGCTGCGATAGAGGAGCTCCAGCCCCTCGCCGTAGGCCTGCATCAATCCGTATTCGATCCCGTTGTGGACCATCTTCACGTAGTGACCTGCTCCGCTCGGTCCTACATGTGCGTAGCCGTCTGGTGGGGCGAGTGTCTCGAAGATCGGTTCGACAACGGCTACCGCTTCGGGCGCGCCACCGACCATCAACGAGTAGCCCTCTTCGAGCCCCCATACCCCGCCAGAAGTCCCCGCGTCCACGAGACTGACGCCCTTCTCCTTGAGCGCCTCCGCACGTTCCATGGTGTCGGTGAAGCGCGAGTTGCCGCCGTCGACGATCACGTCGCCTTCTTCGAGACGGTCGCCCAGATCGGCGATGGTGCGCGAAGTGATCTCCCCGGCAGGGACCATGATCCAAACAACCCGGGGAGTATCGAGGTTCGTGATGAGATCGGCCGGAGATCCACTAGCCGTGGCACCTTCTTTGGCGATCTCCTCGACGGCGTCTTTATCGATGTCGAAAGCGACGACCTCGTGGCCATCGCGAAGCAAACGCCTCGTCATGTTCGAGCCCATGCGGCCCAAACCGATCATGCCGATCCTCATGCGCACCTTTCGTGAGAGACGTCTGGTGGCTCCTCTTCGAGCGTAGCCGTCCCTGCGGTAAGAGAATCATCGGTACCCGGCAACTATGTACTTCCCGTCACTCAGCCCTCTCTAGGTTTCCATTTCCCTTGTACCCCGCTCAGCGCGACCAGAATCGGGCAGCGTAGCCCTTCGGAGCCCGGCACCGGCTACTTCAGCCTTTCAAAACGGAATGAAAAAGCGCCCTCGGCAGGATTCGAACCTGCGACACACGGTTTAGGAAACCGATGCTCTATCCCCTGAGCTACGAGGGCCGTGAAAAAAGGTTACGGGCTTTTGTGGGCGGGCGGGAAAAGAGTGCTTGGGTCACTAGACTGGAAGCGTGGCGAAGCTAGTGCTTATCGCCGTCGTGGTTCTATCTGTTCTCGGCATCACGGGATGCGGCGGCGCGCCGAGGGCGATCCAGGGGCAACGTTATGACCCTGCGGATGTGGAGGTCCGTCCCGTCACGCCCGGATCGACCGGGAAGTCGGCACCGATACCGCCCGGGTCGGCCAGGCTCACCGGCAAGGTGTCGGACGAGGTCGGGTCGCGCATCGTCGGGGCGTTGGTGGAGATCCGCGCGAACGCCGGCGGCGCTGATGAGAGGCAGACGACAACCGACCTCCGAGGCTTCTACTCCTTCGATCTGAGGCCGGGATCCTGGCGCATGTTGGTCACCAAGCTTGGCTACTGTCCCGAGTTCCGGGTGATGCAGGTTGGATCCATGGAGGAGCATGTAGAGGACTTCTCTCTGAGGCAGGTCAAGGACTGCTGACTTTTGGCCGGAGATCCGGGAACCTATCGAGTGCGGGGAGCGTCCAAGCTAGCGTGATGTGGGAACGGGTGGTCAGGTCTCTAGTGTGGACAGCGGGTCTTTCGATCGCGTTGCTCCTAGTCGGCGCGCCGACCACGGCGCTCGCGTCCTGCGTCCTACCGCCGCCTCTCGAAGATGCCATCGACGAGGCAGATGCGGTATTCGTCGGGGTGGTGATTGAGGTTTCGAACAGGCAGCGTAACGCCGTCGTCGATGTCGAAGCGGTGTGGAAGGGAGACGTCGACGAGCGGGTCGAGGTCAGGGGCGGTCCGCAGAGTCCGAATACGATCAGTTCGGTGGACGCCGCTTACAACGAAGGCGAGCGGTATCTCTTCGTGCCCTACGAAGGCAGCGGCGATCGCTTCCGCGACAACGCGTGTACGAGCACGCAGCCGTACGAAGAGGACTTCGACGACCTTCGTCCTGCAGGTGCCTCCGAACCCAGCCCATCACCGTCCCCGGGTGAAACCGAGGTCGCCCTCGATGTCGATGAGGCAGGGGATGTCGCCGAGCCTCAAAGCAGGAGCCTGTGGATGGTCCCGGGCATCCTTGCGCTCGCCGCTGGCGGCGCGATCTTCTTGTGGCTCCGACGCCGTTCGGACGGGGACGGCCGGGTCCCCTAGCATTCGTTCGGACGTGTCTGGGTCCGGCGTTTCATCTAGGGTCGGATGGTGAGTCAACGTCTGGTCGTCATCGGCGGAGATGCAGCGGGGATGACTGCCGCGTCCCAGGCTCGCCGCCTGAAGTCTGCCGATGAGCTCGAGGTTTTGGTATTCGAGCGCGGCAACTACACCTCCTATTCGGCATGCGGGATCCCCTATTACGTCGGTGGTGTGGTCGAGGAGTTCGAGTCGCTGATCGTCCGGACGCCGGACGAGTTCCGTTCGAAGCAGCGGTTCGATGTGCGGATGCGACACGAGGTAACCGAGATCGATCTTTCGGCGTGCCGCGTCACCGCGCGTGATCGCGACGGAGACAGGGACGTTTTCGAAGGCTTCGATCACCTGTTGATCGCCACGGGAGGAACGCCTGCGCGTCCTCCCGTCGAAGGGATCGATTCAGAGGGGATCTTCGGGGTGCAGACCCTCGATGATGCAGCGAAGGTTTCGAGGTACATCGACGAGCATCGCCCGCGCTGCGCGGTCGTAGTAGGCGCGGGATACATCGGTATCGAGATGGCGGAGGCGTTCCTCCGGCGCGGCTTGCTGGTCGCCGTGGTCGAGATGGCCGCGAGGCCCATGTCGACGTTCGATCCGGAGTTCGGGGACCTGGTTGCAGAAGCGATCAGTGCCGAGGGGATCACGCTCTATACGGGAGAGCGGGTTGAAGGTTTCGAGACCGACGACGGAAGGGTCGTCGCTGCGGTCACCGAGAAGCGGACGATCCCCGCCGACATCGTCGTCCTTGGTCTCGGTGCCACCCCCAATGTTCAACTCGCACACGCGGCCGGGGTCGAGCTCGGCGAGTCGGGGGCCATCAAGGTTGACAGGCGGATGGTGACGGGACACGAGGGAGTCTGGGCCGCCGGAGACTGTGCCGAGAAGTTCCACCTCGTGGCGCGTCGAGGCGTAGCCATCGCTCTGGGTACCCATGCCAACAAGGAGGGCAGGACCGTAGGGATAAATATCGGAGGTGGTTACGAAACGTTCCCCGGCGTCTTGGGAACCGCGGTGTCGAAGGTTTGCCGGCTGGAGGTAGCTCGAACCGGCCTGAACGAGCGAGAGGCGACGGAAGCAGGTTTCGACTACCTCACCTCTACGGTCGACTCCACGACGCGCGCCGGATATTTCCCGGGCGCAGCCAAGATCAAGACGAAGATGATCGTCGAGAAGGTCAGCGGGAAGTTACTGGGTGCGCAGATCATCGGCCAAGAAGGTGCTGCCAAGCGGATCGACGTGATCGCGACGGCACTGTGGAACGAGATGACCGTCGATGACATGTTGAACATGGACCTCTCGTACGCTCCACCCTTCGCGCCTCTGTGGGATCCGGTTCTGATATCGGCACGCAAGGCGTGGCAAGCCGTAGAGGAGGATCTGTCCGTTGACCGATAAGCCCGTCGCAACCGTTCACTTAGGACAATTCACCGACGAGCACGCTAATAACATCGCGGGCGAGCTCGAGAAAGCCGGCATCGTCTGGTGGTACAAGCAACCGGCTTTCTTCAGCCGTCTGTGGGAGCAGGGGACTCGGCTGTTCGTCGATAAGGCTCGGCTCGAGGAGGCGAAACTCATCGCCGGCAAGGTGCTCGCTCGTTCAGCCGTCCCGCAGGGGCCGGACACCTAGTAGGTCGCTTCAACCGCGCTTTGCTTCACGGTGCGGCCGGAGGAATCCATGCCGAAGAGGCGGAAGGAAACGTCTACCGACGGCCCGATCGCTACAGCGAAGATCACCGTACCGACGCCGACCTGTCCCCCTAAGAGGATCCCCGCGACCAGAGCCGAACCTTCGACGATCGCGCGCGCTACGCCCACTCGCATGTTGAAGCGTGTGGCGACCGCGACCATGAGACTGTCGCGAGGACCGGCGCCCAACTCGGCACCGATGTACAAGGCCGATCCCAGTCCTACGATCACCACTCCTGCGAGCAAAAGCGGCAAACGGATCGCGATGGCGCCGTCGTGGAGCCCGGCCCCAACGCCGGTTGCCAGCAACAGGTCCGCGAAGACGCCGATCAGCAGCATGTTCGCGATCGTTCCGGGGCCAGGCTTGATGCCGGCCATCAACGACAGAAGCAATAAGACCAGCCCGACCACGATCACGGCCGTTCCGAACGTCAATGGTGTCTGAAGCGCCAGGCCGTCATGAAGTACGTCCCACGGGGAGATGCCCAACGAGGCCCTGAGTGTCATCACCACTCCCAGGGCGAAGCCGAACAGGCCGAGTAGCAGTCGCATACCCTGCCCGAAGCTCAGTCGGTAGCCCATAGAGGTCATGTCTTTCGTCAACGCGCCGGCTCCTAGAGTTGTTTCCTCCAGCCGTCGTCCGGGTCAGGGTTTCACGACTGATCATCGGGTGGCTCTTTATCAATAGGGTGGCAGGATGCCGGAGAAGCCCTATATAGAAGCGAAAGTGCGACTCGATCTCGCGGTGCATGCTGCGCATGCCGCCGGGGATCTCTTGTTGGGGATGTTCAGAGGACCTATGCGCGGTGTATCCAGCAAGACCACGCCAACCGACCTCGTCAGTGACGCCGATCGTTCCTCGGAGGAACTCATCCTCGACATGTTGCGTTCCGAACGTCCGGAGGACGGGATCCTGTCGGAGGAAGGCGGATCCGAGCACTCCACGAGCGGGGTCATCTGGATAGTGGACCCACTGGATGCGACCGTTAACTATCTGTTCGGGCTGCCGTGGTGGTGCGTGTCCGTGGCCGCGCACGATCGTGAGGGCGCTCTTCTCGGAGTCATCCACAATCCGAATTCCGGCGAAACCTTCACTGCGGTTCGGGGGGATGGAGCGTTCCTAGACGGCGCGCCGATAAGCGTTTCGGACCGGTCAGATATCTCCTCGGCTTTAGTCGGTACCGGTTTCTCTTACGACCGAGCCGCGCGCGAGCAGCAGGCGGCGATAGTGGCGCGGTTGCTGCCGCGGGTGAGGGACATCCGGCGCGCCGGCTCTGCAGCACTTGATCTGGCTCATCTGGCTTGTGGGCGCCTCGATGGGTACTACGAAGCACCGTTGGAACCGTGGGATCGCGCGGCCGGAGTATTGATGATCGAGGAGGCAGGCGGCGTCGTTTCCGAGCTTGAAGCGCCGTTGGGCCTTTCTACCGGGGTTGTTGCCGCCAATCCAAAGCTGCACGACGAACTTAGGAGGATCGTTGATGGACATCATTAGCCCGGTCATCGAGGACTACCTGAAGGAACTTGCCGCCGGTGATGACGAACCTGTGCTCCTCGAGATGGAGGACCTCGCTCGGGAGAAGGACTTTCCGATCGTGGACCGTTTGTGTGGCCAGGCTCTCGAGGTCCTAGCGCGCACGCTGTCGGCGCGCCGGATCTTCGAGATGGGCTCTGGATACGGCTACTCCGCATACTGGTTCTCGCGAGCGACCGGACCCGGCGGCGAGATTCATCTCAGTGACGGAGATCCCGCCAATAAGGATCGTGCTCTCGATTTCCTTCGGCGCGCCCACTTGGCCGATCCCGTTTCGTTCCATGTAGGTGACGCTTTCGAGGCTTTCGATTCGACGGACGGGGAATTCGACATCGTCTATTGCGACATCGACAAGCACGGTTATCCGGAAGCTTGGGAACGGGCGAGGTCCCGCATCAGGGTGGGCGGGTTGTTCATCTGCGACAACATGTTGTGGTCGGGTCGTGTCACCGGGAAAGTGGACACAGAAGACGTGCGACCGGGCTGGACGGAAGCGATCGATGCCACGAACCGGGCGATCGCCGAGGATGTGAGCTTCCGCTCTTTCATCATCCCTCTAAGGGATGGCCTCGTAGTCGCCACCCGCATCTCCTGACGCCTTCCCGATCGCCCGGACGGCGCGACAGATGTCCCTTCGCAGGGATGGGGGCCGGGAATCGGGGACCGGGTTGGCTTGTTCTCTTTCTGCGGAGGTAGCCAGTGCCTAGAGCCCACAGATTGACCCCGGCGGAGGTCCCCGAAAGGAAGGCGCGCCCGGGAACCCTGCGGCGCATCGCCCGTACGTTCAGCCCTTACAAGACGCAGGTGCTGTTCGTGGGAGTCCTTATCCTGCTGGTGTCGGGACTCGGCTTGATCAACCCACTACTGATCAAGGTCTTCTTCGAGAGTGTGATCCTGGGGGACGCCCCGCAGTCAGAACGCCTTCGTCTGCTGTTAATCGTGGCGGGCGTGATGGTCGCGACACCGATCATCACGGGGCTTCTCGGTCTCTGGCAGACCTACACGAACAACTATGTCGGGCAGCACGTGATGCAGGACCTCCGGAACTCGCTCTACGAGCATCTGCAGCACATGCATCTGAGCTTCTTCTCTTCGACCCGCACCGGGGAGATTCAGTCCCGCCTATCCAACGACGTCGGCGGGGTGCAGGGTGTGCTGACAGACACTGCGTCCAGCGCTCTGGCGAATGTGGCGACCGTGTTGTCCACCGTTATCGCCATGGCTGTCCTCAGTTGGCAGCTCACGCTCATGTCGCTCGGCATATTGCCTTTGTTCCTTCTCTTGTCCCGTCGCGTGGGTAAGGTTCGACGCGAAGTCTCGGGCCAGACGCAGGAATCCTTGGCGGATCTGACCGCCCATATGCAAGAGACGTTGTCTGTCTCCGGCATCTTGCTGTCGAAGTCGTTCGGGCGCCAGGGCTACGAGATCGGGCGCTTCCGGAAAGAGAACTCGAAGCTCTCGGCACTCGAGATCAAGCGGACGATGGTCGGTAGGAGTTTCTTCGCTCTCGTGCAGATCTTCTTCTCGATAATGCCTGCTTTCGTTTACCTCGTCGGCGGCGTGTTGTTGTTCCGCGGGTCTATCGATCAGAGCCCCAACGAGTTAGTGGGCACGATCGCCGCGTTCACGACGCTGCAGAGCCGGCTCTTCTTCCCGATGGGCCAGTTGCTGAACCTCAATGTCGAGATCCAATCTGCTCTTGCCCTCTTCGACCGCATCTTCGAGTACCTCGACCTCGAACGGGACATCGTCAACCGCGATGGCGCTATAGAGCTGAAGCCGAATGAGGTGCGAGGCGAGATCGTCCTCGAAGACATCTGGTTCCGCTACGACCGGACTCCCCCTGAAGGCGAGGACGATCCCGAACGACGGCTGTGGACCATCGGCGGCGTCGACGTCACGGTTCGTCCTGGGGAGTTGGTCGCGCTCGTTGGGCCATCGGGTGCCGGGAAGACGACGCTCACGTACTTGATCCCGAGGCTCTACGACGTTGAACGGGGCAGCGTGAGGATCGACGGCATGGATGTCAGGGACATCCGGCTCGAGTCTCTGGGAGAGATCATCGGCGTCGTTACCCAGGAGACATACCTTTTCAATTCGTCGGTGCGGGACAACCTGCGCTATGGGAAGCCGGACGCGACCGACGTCGAGATCGAGGCGGCCGCCCGCGCCGCACACATCTGGGAGCGAATATCGGATCTCCCCGAGGGCCTCGACGTAGTCGTAGGAGAGCGTGGCTACAAGATGTCCGGAGGAGAGAAGCAGCGCATGGCGATCGCGCGGGTGATCTTGAAGGATCCTCGTATCTTGATCCTGGATGAAGCGACGAGCGCGCTCGATACACACTCGGAGCGATTGGTACAAGAAGCTCTCGAACCATTGATGGAGGGACGTACGACGATCGCGATCGCGCACCGGTTATCCACGATCCTGGCCGCCGACACGATCCTCTATATCGACAAGGGACGTGTGCTGGAGCAGGGATCTCATCAGGAACTCATAGCTCGGGACGGAGCTTATGCCGGGCTCTATCACGAGCAGTTCGCGGACGGCGAGGTCGAAACGAGATGCGAAGATGGTTTCGTTTTAGCCACCGGTGAGGTCGTCGCAGAGGAGGTTTCTTGAACATCTCGGGAAAAGTGGCTCTGATCACTGGGGGTGCCTCCGGTCTGGGTCTTGCTACTGCCCATGAGTTGATGCGAGCCGGTGCCTCGGTCGTGATCGTCGATCTAGCCTCTTCCGACGGCGAGACCGTTGCGAAGGAGCTCGGCGACAACGTTCGCTTCGCACCTGCCGACGTCACGAACGAGATTGAGGTACAGGCCGCCGTCGACCTTGCCGTAAAGGAATTCGGCGGACTACACGTAGTCGTCAATTGCGCTGGCGTGGGTTTCCCCGGTCGTGTATTGACCAGGGACGGTGGCGCGATCGATCTCGAGCGCTTCGAATTCGTCGTCAGGGTGAACCTGATCGGTACGTTCAATGTCCTGCGGCTCGCCGCCGCTCAGATCGCGAAGCAGGAGCCTGATGAAGAGGAGCGCGGAGTGATCATCAATACGGCGAGCATCGCAGCCTTCGACGGTCAGATCGGTCAGGCTGCCTACGCCGCCTCCAAGGGTGGCGTCGTTGGGATGACCCTTCCGATCGCGCGGGACCTCGCAAAGAGGCAGATCCGCTGCATGACGATCGCACCGGGAACGTTCGACACACCCATGCTCGCCGGCCTGCCCGAAGAAGCCCGGCAAGGGCTCGCAGTCGACATCCCTCATCCGCACAGGCTCGGTGACCCTAAGGAGTACGGACTGCTGGTGCGTCAGATCGTGGAGAACCCGATGCTTAACGGGGAAGTCATCCGGCTGGACGGGGCCTTGCGGATGAAAGCTAAGTAAGGAGCGGATCAGCGGGCGCTAGATTCAGCCGGCTCGCGCAGCTTCGCTAACTCTTCGGCGGGAAACTGCTCCTGGCGGCCGCGTGTTGCCGCCAGCTCCTGATCTAGTTCGCGCCACTCTTTCTCGGCCCAACGCAGTTTCTCGACCGCGGAAGCGAGATCGAGGAAGTGGACCGGGACTATCGACGCCCGTGGTCGGAGGTATGCGTCACCGATCAGTGCGTCAAGCTCGCGCCGGGCTTCTACGAGTCTTTCGTGGATCTGCGCGAGTCGTTCTTCGTGCTGTGCGGTGTAGTCCGACGGGGCGTTCAGAAGTGGCTCCTTGGTCGCTTGAGAGGTGAGAGCTCGACCGCCGGACATGCGCGATCTCTTCTCTCAAAGATAACCGGCCGGGGCGTCGGGCACAAGCGCACTATCCCTGTAGGAGGGCTGCTTTCTGCCGGTACCGGCGCAGCCGTTCTGCCCTTTATGCCCTGCAGCGCAAGAAGGCCCGCCCGCCTCGTCGGCCACCGCCCCGGGGACTACAGGAGGATCGTGAAGATGATGCTTGCTATCACGCAATAGACCGCGAATGGGTACAGCGTGTTGGATTTGAGATAGCGGATCAGACCGGTGATCGCCGCGTATGAAGCCACCGCCGACGAGATGAATCCGGCGATACCCGCTCCTAGGGTTAGCGAGGTTGCTCCCAGGTCCGGGATCTTGACGACCGCCGCTCCCGCCAGAGCGGGGATGGCGAGTAGGAAAGCGAAGCGTGCTGCGTCGTCCCGGCTCAAACCCAGGGCGAGACCCGTTCCGATGGTGGATCCCGACCTCGATATGCCTGGGAAGATCGCCAGCGCCTGGGCGACTCCTATGGCCCCCGCCTCATGCAGCCCGAGATCGTCCGTCCCTCTGAGCGGCTTGCCCTCGCGAGCAGCCGCTGCGTCCCGCCGCTGCGAGACCCACTCGGCTACGACCAGGACCGCCGCGGTGATCAATAGTTGGAGGGCCGCAGCTTTGGCATCTTCGAACTGGTCCTCGAAGAAGTCCGCTAGGAGCAGCCCCGCCAGACCCGCCGGCACGGTGCCCACTGCCAGCAGAGCTACGAGGCGCTTGGAGCCGTGGCTTCCGTGGCGGATCCCTCTCGCTAGATCCAGGAGGTCTCCGGAGAAATAGATGAGAAGCGCCAGCAGGGAAGCGGCGTGGAGCAGCACGTCGAAGGAGAGACCCGGCCGCTCCCATCCGAAGAGCTCCGGGACGATCACTAGATGGCCCGACGAGGAGATCGGGATGAACTCGGTCAACCCTTGAACGGCTCCGAGGACCACGGCTTCGACGATAGACACGGCCACGGACTATACGCGTGCGCTGCCGCGTCTCGGGGCCATGGGGGTACCGTCTTCCGGGGCCGGCCCCCCAGCCACGGATAAAGAGATCTCCGCTCTAGTGGGTTGCCGAGTAGCCCTGGTAAAGGTTCTTGGGTGGGTGGGAGGATCGTAGAACGAGTGCTTCCCCGGCGGGGGGCTCAGTTGTATGTGCCGCAGGGGCATGGAACCAGCCCCTCCCGGCCAGGGCACCGGAGCGTAGGGAACGCAGGAATCTCCGGGTAGGGGGCGAATCCACTGCTTATCGAGAAATGCTCCACGCATCGTTCTAGTCCAGGAGGATCAGATGAGGAAGTCCCTGAAAGTTTTGGTGGCGACGGCCGTCGCGTCCCTCGTACTTGCGGGGACCGCCCTTGCCGACTTCACCCCCACGTTCGAGCTCACGACGTCGAGCACCAAAGTCAATGAGAACCCGACCCTGGACATCCACCTCGAGTTCGATGAGGAGGACGAGGAGATCGGCAACTTCAAGATGACGCTGCCCAAGGGGTTCAACGTTGCGGGCGATGAGGAGATCGAGAACGGGTCCGCACCTGCTGGGACCCCCGGCAATTTGAGCGGCGATGAAGAGATCGGCTCCGGCACCGTCGCCATCCGAGCCGGGTTCGATTGTCGTCCCGGTCCGGAAGGAGCGATCCCTCTCGGTACCGAGGTCACCATCCCTGCGACGATCTACGAGAAGGCTCGTACGGATGAAGAGGAAGATGCTGGGGTCCACGCGGTATGGCTGCTCGACATCGAGCCGGCGAACCGGGTCCGCCTCTTGGTTTCGGGAAGCCCGCAGACCGGTTGGGTCATCGAGGGTGCTCCTACGCCCAGCGACAACACATGTAACCCACTGACGGTCGACCTCACCATCAACGGTCAGTCGGAGTCGGGCGTCGGTGTTCTGACGAACCCTCCGAAGCCTGGAAAGAAAGTGATCGTTGCCGAGATCTTCAGTCAGGACTCGCCCGAGATCGCGGTCTTCAAAACCAAGTTCAAGTACACGAAGTAGAACCTGCACCAGCCCCAAATCTTCAAATCTATCCACCGCGACGGTAGGGGGATTTGAAGATTTGGGAGCTATGGCTCGAAGCGAGCGCCTTCCAATGCGGTAGCGCACGGACAGCTTCTGCTTTCGGGTACCCGAGGGATCAGTGAGAACAGCAAGCTGCGAAGTTTGTCGTTGTTCTCCGTGAAGACGCGTACGACTTCTTCATGACTCACGGCGTCGGATTCGCCGGCGACGCCCACGTCGTAATCGGTGATCAGAGCGATGTTGACGTAGCAGATCTCGAGTTCCCGAGCGAGGTACGCCTCGGGATACTGAGTCATGTTGATGACTTCCCAGCCGGCGTCCTGGTACCACCGTGATTCCGCACGGGTAGAGAACCGCGGTCCTTGGATCGTGACGACGGTACCTTTCTCGTGCACGCTGATGCCCTCGTCGCGCGCGGTCTTGATCGCGATCTCGCGCATCTCAGGGCAGTACGGGTCGGCATACGAGATATGGGTTGTCACCGGACCGTCGTAGAAGGTGTCGTTACGACCCGAAGTGCGATCCACGAGTTGATCGCTGACAACGAAATCTCCAGGCTTCACATCCTTGCGCAAGGACCCTGCGGCACAGGGACCGATGATGCGCCGGACCCCGAGCTCTTTCATCGCCCATAGGTTGGCGCGGTAGTTGATCGCTTGAGGTGGGAACTGGTGGTGTTGTCCGTGCCGGGGGAGGAAGGCGACGTCGACACCCTCTACCTTTCCGAGGGCCAACGGTGCCGACGGCGCGCCGTGTGGCGTCTGAACCGTCACCTCTCTGATGTCATCCAGGAATGAATAGAACCCCGAGCCTCCAAATATCCCGATCGTCGCTCGATCCGCCATCAACTCGCCTTGTCCTTCCCGCTCGAGCCACTCTCCGACTTCGCTTCGGTCTTCGAAGTTTTTGTCTCGGTCGTAGAGGTCTTCTTGTCCCCGCCCTCTGCCTTTTTCTTCTCAGTCGAGCTTGCGGACGAGGCGCCGGTACTTTTCTTCGCATCCGTCGAATAGAAACCTGAGCCTTTGAACACGATCCCTACCGGGGAGTAAAGCTTCCTCAATCTCCCGCCGCAGGCTTCGCATATCTCGAGGGGAGCGTCGTCGAAGCTCTGTTTGGCTTCTGTCCGTTCGCCGCAGGCCGTGCAGGCATATTCATAGATGGGCATGCGCTGAATCCTCTCATTGAGCTTCCGGGGTGGGCGACACCATCGCCGAACGAGGTCCGCCCGGTAAAGTGCAGGCAGGAAAAGGCCGAATATCCGGGCAAAGGGAGTTCTTTATTCAATGTCTCTTCAGCGGCGGCTAACCCTATTCTTCGTCCTGATCGTCATCCTGCCGCTGGCGGCGGCAGGGTTCGTCGTTCAGCGTGTCGTCGTGGGCGAGATCGATCGGCGTTCCGTTTTGGCCCTGGGCCCCGCCCTCGATGCAACCGTAGCCCTCTACAACGACCGTGTGGAGGCGCTCGATTCCCGTGTCCGTGCTGCGATGGGCGTGACACGATTCGCCGAGTTGCTCGAGGAGGGCAGTTCCGGACGGCTCGATGATTTCTTGCAAGCTCGCCTCTCCGGCGCCCGGAGTCTTGATTTTCTCATAGCGCTCGATACGAACGATCGGGTGATCGGCGAGGCGAGACGCGACGGGCAATTCGTGCCGGGCG
>JBPCNH010000002.1:0-59218 GCA_051001455.1 Actinomycetota bacterium | reverse complement strand
CCGGGCTCGTCGTTGGTCTGGGGGCATTCCGACGTGTTTGGTCCGGCACCTCCGTCGTGCTCGCGACTGTCGTCTTCCTGTCGTTGGGACTGGCACGTCTGTTGGGGATGGCCCTCGATGGATCTCCGGGCGCGGAAGTAATCCAGGGGATGGCTATCGAGCTGGTTTTCGGAGGCCTGGCTCTCTTTGCTGGCTTCAAGTATGGGACCGGGGACGGTCAGCTCGGTCGTTCTGCGGACGCGGTCGACGCAGGGAGACGGTCATGAGCAACCAACGCACCCACTACGTCACCACGAGCGACGGCGTCATCATCGGTGGCACCGTGCACGGCCAAGGACCGCCGCTGGTGTTCCTGCAGGGGATCATCGGCGATGGCGACCTCGACTGGCAGGCGCTGGTCCCACACTTGACCGGCCGGTTCACCTGCTATCTGCCGAGTTTGCGGGGCCGTGGCCTCAGCGGCGATCACCCCGACCTCAGCATCGGTCGGCAGGCCGACGACGTCCTCGCCTACGTCGACAGCATCGGGGAGACGACCGGTCTGGTGGGCTGGTCTGGCGGCGCCAACTTGGCACTCGCCGCTGCGGGGAAGCAGCCCGACGCGGTGACCGCGGTAGCCCCCCTTGAGCCTGTGGCAAACAGCCTCATGGACGAGCACGAGCGAGCGGCTCTCGGCGGCGTCGTCGCCCGTATGGGCGAGCTGGCCGCCGAGGGCAGGTTGACGGATGGGGTTCGCGCGTTCGCTGGCTGGCCCTTCACCGACGAGGACATCGCCATGGCCGATGACGCCGGCTACTTCGAGGCGGCCGGGCGCTACGTCCCCAACATGCTCAACTTCTTCCAGCAGTTGATGGAGTACCAAGGCCCCATGCCTGATGATCCGGCCGTGCTCGGTGCGATCTCAGCTCCGGTGCTGGTCCTGCACGGATCGGACACCAGCCCCTTCATGACCACCAGCGTGCGGCACGTGGCCGACCACGTCCCCAACGCAACGGTGCACGAGATCCCCGGCGCCGGGCACGCCGCCTCGCTGACCCATCCCGAGGCGCTCGCTGAAGCACTCACCGAGTTCTTCTCGCCAGCGCAGCAGCCGGCCTGACCCGCCGTCGTCTACCGATGATCCTGAACGAGTGGACTGTCCCGTGGTGATGTGGGCGGGACCAACAGGCGTTACACCCCGGCGCCTCTGAGAGAGTGTCGCCATGGTTGCTTCGCGCCTCTCGGAGCTATGCGATGGGGGTGCTGCCGAGGCCCAGCCTCTATCCAATGGGACCTCTACTGAGGCACACAAGCCTATTCCGTTTCAACATGCTGAACTCGCCTGGATGATTGAAGTAAAACGCGAGTGTGTCACCCGCGCACTATCTCAGCTTCGGCGGGGGGTCATCGAAACGAGGAAGGGCGAAATTCTCGTTCGGGATCCCAAGCGGCTCCGTCAACTGGTCGATCGCCACGCTTCCTCTCGTCCCCATCCAGACGGCCCAGGTGATCGAAAGGGCTGCACAGTTTGAATAGTCTCCTGTTAGGAGCACGAAGCGCCATCCAAAACGTCGCACGAAACGCCGGAAGGGCGTCCTGCCCACAGTGGTGATCGGGATCGGTCTGGACGACCGAGTGCGCCATATGGGTTCTGGAAGACATACTTTCCATATGGTAAGCTTTCTTTACGCTTGGAAAGGGTCGGATTCATGCGCTTTGACTCGCCACTCAATGACATCTTTCTCAACCGAAGCCATATCCGAATACTGCGGGCCCTGTATCGCATGCCCCAGGGGCTCCCAGGGAGTGGACGAGAAATCGCCAGGCGGGCAGGAGTAACCCACCCCACCGCCCTAAAGGCCTTGGGGACTCTCGCGGAGACAGGCTTGGTCACGACCGCCAGGAGCCCTGCGGGCGACGCATACGAGCTCAACCGCGATCATCACTTCGCCGACAAGATCGCGGATCTTTACCAAGCTGAAGCCGGCATCAGACGGGATCTGGCGTCATTCTTGCGGGACGAACTCCTTGCTCTCACAGACAAGGTGGAATGGGCGACGCTTTTCGGAAGTGTTGCTTGGGGAGAGTCCACACCTACGAGCGACATCGACCTCGCGGTGTCTTGCGCTCGCACCGATGTCGGCGAAGTTGAGAAGACGCTGGAGGCCCTCTCGGAGACGTCCCAGCGACGATTTGGCAATCACATTAGCCCTCTGATCAATGCTCGGAAGCAGAAGCCCAAGACCGGCATCTGGAAACGACTCGAGGAAGACGGGGTCCCTCTCATCCGATCCGGCAAGGCGGTCTCTCTATGACGGCGCGAAGGAAGACAGTGGAAACGCCGCGCGCCGAAGCACGGCTCTACCTGGCCAAAGCCAAGCAATTCTCTGCAGAGGCGAACGCTGCAATGGAAGGCGCACGCAATGATGCAGCCATGTTGAATGCCGTTCATGCCGCGATCAGCGCGGCCGACGCTGTGTGTGTAGCTCTCGCCAGACGCCGCTCCGCAGACCCAGACCACCAGCGCGCCGCGGATCTCCTCCAGGAGATCGGTGGACGGTCGAGGGTCCTCACAGCGAACGTTAAGCAACTGAGGATGCTCCTCGCCAAGAAGAACATGGTCGAATATGAATCAAGGCGGGCCAGTGTCAAGGAAGCCTCCGAGGCCGTGAAAAGGGCCGACCGACTCGTCGATTGGGCAACCGAGACGGTCGAAGATGCTCATTTGTAGTTAACCGAGCGGCTCACGCCCTCGACCTCTAACCGACGAGGTAGGTGTTCATCAGCTCAATCGGTGCGCGCCCCTTTGGTTCGGCTCCCCCCGGGGGCACGAAAACGCCGTTCAAGACGCCGTTCCAAGCGCTGTTCGAACGCCATCCAAAGCGCCGTTCAAGACAACATCGTTGGGGCGACCAGACGGCGAGCAGGTAGGAGAGGGGTCCGGTAGTGGCTCGAGCCGACATCCGCAGATCAAAGCCGAGCCCGCTTGGGGGTGTGGTGGTTAAGGGGTCGTGGTGTTTAGCCGGCCTGACGCTCGGCGACCTCCTTGTCGAGACGGTCGCCTAGTCGGTCAGCTTCAACATCGAGATCGAATTGCGCCTGCAAGTTCAGCCAAAACCTCTCGGAGGTGTCGAAATATCGACCCAGTCGTAGAGCTGTGTCCGCCGAGATAGCGCGCTTGCCATGCACGATCTCATTTATCCGGCGAGGAGGAACACTGATGTCCTTGGCGAGTCGGTACTGACTGATTCCCATGGGAACCAGGAACTCCTCGAGCAAGATCTCTCCCGCGTGGACGGGGGCCAACTTCTTTGGTGCCATCATTCCCTCCTAGTGGTAATCGACGATCTCCACGTCGTAGGCATCGCCCTCGCGCCATCGAAAACAGATGCGCCATTGATCGTTGATCCGAATGCTGTGCTGGCCTGCGCGGTTGCCCCGCAGCCGCTCCAAGCGGTTGCCAGGCGGGATGCGGAGATCGGACAACCTCATCGCCGCATCCAGCATGCGGAGCTTCCGCAGCGCCACTCTCTGAACTCTCGTCCCGAGCTTCCGGACCGGTTGTCGTTGGAAGAGCCGGTCGGTGTCCTTGTCCCGAAAGCTCTTGATCATGCCGCAACATAACGCAGTACGTTAATAACGTCAAGCGTTACGTTCAGCCAAAATGAGATGCTCGATCGGTCCCCGTTCGAGACTCACGACGACCCTCCAGAATCTGAGCTGAAGGCTCGACCCACCGGCGCCCTCTCTACTGAGTCTGGGCTGTATCGATCCGACTGAAACTAGCCTCGGAGCTGTGGGCCCGCCTGCGGCTAACACGTTTCTGATCTGTTCGTTCATCATGCATGCATTCCACATGTGCAGTGCAAACCGGATCTCTGCCGAGTCGCCAATCCGAACGGGCGCGGCACCTATACTCCCCGCACCGACCAAAAGGAGCCTCGCCGCATGGCGATCATCGGGACCTCCCCAACACCGGAACGCGACAGAAGGGGTGCTACCCGTACTGTCTTCGTCGCGGTGGCGCTCGGAAGCACCAGCCTTTACGCCGCGTTCACGGCCGCCCCTCTGATCGCTACCGAGATGACCGGCTCGCGTGCGACCAGTGGTCTGCCGGGCGCCATGGCGATCCTGGGAACCGCGCTCGGCTCCGCCCTTCTATCGTCCCGGATGGCCCGCCACGGCCGTCGCTCTGGGCTGCGGTTGGGCTACGCGATCGGGCTCGCAGGGACGGCGGCCGCCTTCCTCGCGACCGACCTGGCTGCGGGTTTCGTCTTGCTGGTGACGGCGATGCTGCTTGTCGGCGTCGGCAATGCCGCGAATGCGCTCTCGAGGTTCGCGGCCGCGGACATGCACCCGCCGGAAGGGCGCCCATCAGTGCTCGGTTGGGTCGTGTGGGCGGGGACCGTCGGAGCTGTGCTCGGTCCCACCCTGTTACGGGTTGGGAAACCCATCGCCGCCGGGCTGGGGCGCACAGAGCTGTCGGGGGCGATGCTGTTCGCGGTCCTCTTCTATCTTGCCGCCCTGACAACGGTGTGGACGATGCGCTCCGATCCCACCGACCTGGCGCTAGAAGACACCTCCAGTGTCGCCATCGAGGCCCCCGGGTCTCGCTTGGCTTCGATATGGAGACTCGCCCATGTGCGCCTCGCATTGATCGTCATGGTTGCGGGCCAGGCTGCGATGGTGCTGATCATGACGATGACTCCGGTACACGTCAGAGACCATGGCCACGGACTGGGAGTGGTCGGAGGGATCATGACCGCCCACTTCGTCGGGATGTTCGCTCTGGCTCCCCTCGTAGGCAAGATCGTCGCGAAGAGGGGTGCGATCTCCTCGATCGTCGGTGGATTGGTGCTGTTGATCGCGGGGGCTCTCGGAACCGGGTTCGTTCCAGCTTCGAATGCGACGTTGCTCGCTCTGTCTCTGTTCCTGGTGGGGCTGGGGTGGTGCTTCGGTTTCGTATCGGCCAGCTTCCTGCTGACGCGCGGCCTGGCTTACTCGGAACGCGTGCGGACCCAGGGAGCGGTCGAAACCGTCACCTGGCTGGCCGCGGCGGTCGCAAGCCTCGGCTCAGGATTCCTCCTTGCCGGCTTCGGTTTCGCGGTGCTCTGTCTCGTGGCTGCCGGTGGTGTTTTTTGGATCGTGGTCCTGGTCGCCGCGCGCCGGGAGGCTGTGGTCGGTCTGGCAGCGGAAACCTGATCCGGAAAAGAGGCGACATCTGAACAGTCACACAAGCGCCTCTCCTTTCTGGCAAGCGTGGATGCAGGGCTCAGGCCCGCCGCCACTCCGAGGCCGATTCGGTCCGGGCGCGGCCAGTGACCCAAGCGGTACCTGCGACAAGAGAAACGGGGGCTCGGCCGCTAGGCGGAGTGCAACCGCTCGACCTCCGGCGCCGATTCGAGGCGCGCGCTGCGCGCGGCAGCCTGCTTGGCGATGCGCTTCGCATCTCTCTGGACCCCCGTGACCGTCTCCGACGTCGCTGAATACAAGAAGTCCAGGCCGACGAAGTAGAGGCCGGGATGACCGGCAACGACCCCGCGTTCGTGTGCGGGTTCCTGGCGGTCACCCAGGATCGGAAGGTCGATCCAGGAGAACCCCGGGCGGAATCCCGTGCACCAGATGACGTTCTCGACATCCAGGACTTGGCCGTCCTCCAGCACCGGGAGGCCGTCCCGCACACCGGTGACCCGCGGCACACGCTGAACGCCGGCCCCGACCAGGTCCTTCGGCTTCACTCTGACGAGAGGATTAGCCATGCTGAGGAACTTGGGCCGGGCCTTGCGTCCGATCGGCGTCCTAACGCTCAGGACGTGATGCCCCACGAAACGCACGATGCTGATGAGGACGTTCCGCGCGAACCACGGCTCGATCCGGAACGGTATGTGGGCGGACTCCTTGCCTGCCATCCATGTCGGGTGGCTCTTGACAACCTCCATGGCGATGTCCGCGCCGGAGTTGCCCGCCCCCACGATGAGCACGGGACCGCCGTGTAGCTGCGAAGGGGACTTGTACTCCTTCGAATGCAGCTGGGTGATCCCAGGATCCAGATCCGTCGCGAAGGACGGCACCCATGGAACCTGGCAGTTGCTCATGGCCACGATCACGTTGTCTGCAACCAACCGCCGGCCGCCCGCCGAGACGAGGAAGCGGTCACCTTGCTGGGACACCCGGTCCACGGTCATGCCGCCGCGCACCGGGAGCTCCATCCGCTGCGCGTACGCCTCGAGATAGTCCGCCATCTCGTCCTTGTTGACGAACTTGTCGCGTGCGGCCGGGAACGGCATGCCGGGGAGCCCGTTGAATCGCGCGGGCGTGAACAGAAGCAGCGAATCCCAGCGCTTGCGCCACGCGTCCCCGACCCGCTCGTGGGAGTCCAGGATCACGAATGAACGCCCCTGCTTAGCGAGGTGGTAGCCGGTAGAAAGGCCCGCCTGGCCGCCGCCGATGATCACCGTCTCGATCGATTCCAGATCCTCAACGAGTCGCTCCAACAAGTTGCGCTCAGTCTCCATCGTTCTTCCTTCCGCTCGTGGCCGCTATAACCGAACGTTAGGGAAGGCAACGATCCGCGGCATCGGGCAAAGTGACCAGATCGCGGTGGGAAGCCGCGTGGGTAATCCTATGTAGGGCTCAGGCGAGGTCGTGCTTGTACGTAAGCGGTGGCCGCAGACCGGGGGGTGACGTGCAGCTTGGTGAAGATGTTGCTGACGTGGCGGGCCCCTGTCTTGTCGCTGATGACGAGGTCGGAAGCGATCTCGCGATTGGTCTTACCGGTGGCCACCAAGGCCAGGATCTCGACCTCCCGCCCGGTTAACCCATCAGGGGCCGACGAGGGTTTGACCCCTGCCGTTCTGGTGCCGGGGATAGACCCGCTCGTTACTTGAGACTCAGAAGTAGAAACCTAGGTCACAAAGGTTCGAATACTGTCCCGTTAGGAGCACGAGCACGTAGCGCGCTTATCCTGCCGAGGAACGGTTCCATCATGGGGGGGGTCATGGCCGCAGAAAATGATGGCATCCACTTCCGTGAACGCAGCTCTCAGGCCGTCGGACGAAGCGTCTTCGCGGATGCCGTAGCAGGCGTCGATCCTGGCCTTGCCGCGCGGATCCACAACTCAAAGGAATGGCGCAAGACGTATCTAGGGCCGGTCCGAGAGGTTGTCGAAGCCGGAGCGAGATCCGGTGCCGCTGCACTTCGGATAGCCGACGAGGGTCTCCGAGCCGTCGCGCAACAGATGGTCTTCCGGCGCGCCGGGCAGGAGATGAGCCTCGCCGAGGCCTACAAGGATCTGGCACCCGGGCACCTCCACACCACTACGATCCCGGGGCGAGGGCCTCGCGGCACCGAGCCGGTGATCCCCTTCAAAGGCAACGAGTTGCGAGGCGGGTCCTTGGATCATCAACTCGACGACTGGGTCTCTAGAGGAACGATCGAGGCGTCGTGCGCTGCCGCCGTGCGGACGGTCATGGCCCATCCCGAATGGATGGATCTATCGGGGCAGCACTTCGTCCTGCTCGGGGCAGCTTCCGAGATGGGTCCGCTGGAATGGCTCACCCGTTGGGGGGCAGAGGTACTCGCGATCGATCTCCCGCGCCCGGAGCTCTGGCGTCGGATCATCACAGTTGCGGAAGAAGGCTCCGGGAACGTCCACATCCCCAGTTTCTCCATCCCGGGCGGATCCGACCTAGCGGAGATCGCGGGTGCAGATCTGCTGGAACACGGACCGGAGGTGCGAGCGTGGATCGCTTCGTTCGAGGCACCGCTCGTGATCGGCAACTACGTATACGCCGACGGATCGACCTTCCTCAGATTGGCCGCAGGGATGGACGGGCTGATCGCGTCCTTGACGGAGGGCAGAAACGACGTTGCCATCTCGTATCTCGCGACTCCGACCGACGTGTTCGCCGTTCCACGCGAGGTGGCTCTGGCGGCTCGGGCACACATGTCTGCTCCGTCCAAGCTGATGCGCGCGCTCACTCTCGGCAAGACGTTCTCTCCGAACTACCAACAGCTCGTCCGAGACGACGGCGGGAGCGAATGGGGGATCGCAGATGCGCTTGTCCCGCAGCAGGGTCCGAACTACGCTCTCGCGAAGATGCTGCAGCGCTGGCGCGCGACCGCCTCGAAGGCTTCGGGGCGGCTGACCTCCGCCAATGTGGCCCCGGCAACCAAGACCCGCTCGGTCATGAAGAACAAGGTCCTCGCGGCGGCCTTCCGCGGGGCTTCCGCATTCGGTGTCGAGGTCTTCGATCCTTCTACCGCCCGTGCGCTGAACAGCCTCCTGCTGCTGCGTGATCTGAAGGACCCGCAAGCGCCGGGGTCTCCGGCCTCCGAGCTGGCTCATCCATTCGACCTGTTCGTAGAAGGAGCCGCTCACGGAGGGATGTGGAGGCTTGGCTACGAACCTCGCAGCGTGCTGCCGCTGGCCGTCGGCGTGGGTTTGCTCCGAAGACCCTAGTCGTCTCCCGTGCAGCCGGCGGTTACCGAAGCTAGGGTGATTCGTACCTATTTGTACGGAAAGCTTGGGGAAGAGTCCCTCGTGGGGGGGAAATAGGAGGCCACCGAAGATGAGATCTGTCGGTTCGCAGAGGCGCGTCATCCCTGTACTTCTGCTGCTTGCCCTGACCGCGAGTCTCACGCTCGCGTCGCCGGCGGGTGCAGGAGAGGAGAAGGAGACTCGCGGCAACGTCCTCATCCAGGGCGATGGCGCCTTCTCGCCTGCACAGGGAGTGCGAAGCGGCACCGGCACGGAACAGGATCCCTATGTCATCTCGAACTGGTCGCTCAACTCCATCGTCATCAAGGACACCGACGCATACGTGGTGATCCGCGACAACGAGATCAGAAATCGCTTGGTCCTCGATTGGAACGGAGACCGGGTGGAGGTTGTCGATAACAAGATCGGCGACCTGCGCGTGAACCAGAACGTGAAGCGCACCGGCGACCGCACGAGCGGGCTGATAGCCCGTAACACCATCAACTTCGTAGGCCAACTGCGGCACTGGGATGGCGTCTTCGAGGACAACGTGGTCGGTCTGAGCGGCGCTATGTCGTTACCGTACTTCCATTCTCGAGCCGTCAACTTCGACGGCTTCAACGGAGCGAAGTTCCGCAACAACACGATCTACGGCTATGTCGATGTCAAGCTTCATGGACACCATCACGGCTCAGGGTTCGGCGAGGACAGTCACCATCACGCCACCGAAGGTCATTCACACGGCATGCCCGGTGACGGCGTAGACCACACGCAGCGCTACCACGAGGTCAGCATCGTCGGCAACACGATCTACGCGCCGGGACGGTACGCGCTGAGGTGGCACGACACCGCCCACGCTCCGGACGACCGTACCAATGCATCCGAGACGAATCCCGAGCTGGAGAAGCCGCACATCCACCACACGGTCGTGCGGATCAACAACAACGAGCTCGTCGGAGCCGGGCTCCTCGTGGACGTCTTCAACGCCAAAGACGAGCGCCACACCGGTTACGCAGAAGGTCGGATCCAGATCAAAGGCAACAAGATCACAGTCGCCCGTGACGACACCGAGGACTCTCCGGCGGGAGCGTTGCACGGCATCGATGTCCGCAGGGCTCAAGCCTTCGACCTCACGATAGAGGCCAACGAGATCGCCGGCGACGGCCCGGACCGCATCGTGGCGGAAAACATGCTGCGTGGACATGAGGCCGGGATCAACCTCACCGATTTCGACGAAGGTCGAGTGACACTGGCCAACAACTTGGTCCGGGACTTCCCCGTCGGCATCAAGGGGGCGCGCTTCAGCGAGACCGTGCACTGGTGGATCAAAGCCCTCTCCACCGAGAACGTGGGTCAAGCGGTCATGTACGACCAGACCGTGTCGAACGCCCCCCACGAAAGTTAAGAGACAGTTTGTCCCGGTTCGTCTGGTGGGCTTGGTAAGCTCCACTACCACTGGACGAACCGGGGGTGTACCGGAATGACACCGGAACTCAAGCGTCGATTCGAGGCTGACTGGCCGGCCCTAGAGCGTCGGTTGAAACTCGTTCTGTTCCACAGGCGGGTTCCGCTCTCGCAACAAGACGACCTCCTGCAAGAAGTCGCCTTGCGTTTGGTCGGGACGTGGACGACGGTCGATAAAGAACGAACTTGGATGTTCACGAAAACGATCTTGCTCAACCTCCTGCGGGACGAATACCGGCGTCGCGCAACGCGTCCCGAGAATGTCTCCGAGATGCCGGACGTGCCTGCTCAGACTGATATCGAGGAAGCTGGGCTCGCACGGATCGAGATCGAGCGCGTGCGGAAGGCCCTGGGCGAACTGAGCGAGGCCCACCGGTCGGTGTTGCTGCAAGAGGTGGGCGAGCACCCCCTCCAAGAGCCAGATCCAGGAGCAGCGACGAAGATGATGCGCATGCGTGCCCGTCGCAAACTAAATGCAGCCGTAGAGAAGATCTCTGCGGTCGTCATACTTCGGTCGAAGAAGGTGTGGGACGTGGTGCACGGGCTGATAGGGGTCCGTGACGAGATAGTCCCCGCCCTTGGTTGTGTCTTGTGCCTGATCGTCGGAGCAGGATCCGCCCTCTCGGTAACGATGCCGGCTCCAGCGGAGGCAGGGGTCATGCCTCCAAGCGGCGGGACCTCCCACCCGGGCGCCATCGAGGACGCGGTGGATATGAGTGAATGGGCGACTGAGCTTCCGAGCCGGGGCGAACAACTCGCGGCTTCGACCTCGGCCGATCACCGGGCAGACAAACCGTCATCCAAAAAGAAGGGGTCCGTGAAGGAGAGCGGGCCCGAGGCCGAGGGCAACTTGCTGACCCCGCCTGAGGAAGTCCCCGTCGAAGCGATCCCGACCGGAGTCGTCGTAGGGGTCGACCCAGGAAGTGGCGGTGGTGGTGGAGATCCGCGCGAGCAAGTACCTACCGGCTCCCCGATCACGGCCGTCGCGCTAGTGGAGCCCCCGGAGATACAAGTGGTGGAACAAATAGAGATATCTCTCTGAGACGACCCGCCATCGGCGAGATGCTCGCTCGCGGGCTACGCAAACGATGTCCTCACTGCGGCCGGGGAAAGGCTTTCGACGGGTTCTTCACGATGAAGGACCGCTGCGATGTCTGCAGCTATCGCTTCGAGCGGGAAGAGGGGTATTGGACGGGGGCGATGATCATCAATATCGCCGCCTGCGAGATCTGGTTCTTCGTCCTCTTCGTAGGCGTTCTGATCGCTACGCTTCCCGACGTCGCTTGGACACCGGTTCTCATAGTGGCCCTCGTCACGAACGGCCTGCTCCCGGTCATCTTCTATCCGCACTCGAAGACACTGTGGATGGCCTTCGACCTCTACACCCATCCGCTTCCTGACAACTCCGCATGAGTCACATCTCCGGACCATCAAGGGATCGCGAGAGGCATCGGCCATGAGCGAAGGACGCAAGATCAAAGGATGGCGAAAGATCGCCGCCGCTGCCTGGGGGCACCCCAACGATCCCCAGATATACGGCGATCTCGAGCTCGATGCTACTCAGATCCTCGACTACGTCGGAACGGCGCGTGCTGCCGGATCACGACTCACGGTCACCACCATGGCCGGCAAGGCGATAGCGAAAGCCTTGGGCGACCATCCCGACCTGAACGTGCGCATGTACCGCGGTCGCTTCATCCCACGAGACACCGTTGACGTCTTCTTCATCGTCTCGGCCGAGAAAGGAGCCGAGCTCTCGGGCGTCAAGGTGACCGATGCCGACAAGAAGAGCGCCATCGAGATAGCCGCGGAGCTCCAAAGCCGGGCGGCCGGCATCCGCAGCGGTTCAGACGAGGACCTCGGTAAAACGAAGAAGGTCATCGGGAGCATGCCTCGTCGCCTGCTGCCGGCCTCGATCCGCATGTCCTCTTGGTTGACGACCGATCGGGATCTCGATCTGAAGAAGCACGGGCTCCCCCGGCAAGCCTTCGGCAGCACGATCATCAGCTCGGTAGGGATGTTTGGCGTCCAGAGAGCCTATGCGCCGCTCGCGAACTACTACCGGATCCCGTTCCTGGTGTTGGTCGGGGAGGTGACGAAGAAACCCGTGGTGATAGATGACGACATCGTGGCGCGCCCGATGCTCACGTTGACCGCCACTATGGACCACAGGTACATCGACGGTTTCCATGCCGCACGACTCTCACGAAGCGTGAAGGAGTACTTCGAGAACCCCGCCTCTTTCGAACCCTCTCCCGGGTCGGCCTGACGGGCGGTAGTTCAAAGAGAGCCGTCTCTCTTTACCTGTCGATCGGCGACCCCTCTGTCGCATCTCGCCAATCGTCCGGCGCGGTCGGTGCACCTATGAGTCCCCGCGACACGAGACGTCGTGCAGCGAAGAGGAACCGGGCCGACGAAGCCCCCTGCCCGGTGGCGGCCTGGTCGGCCAGACGAGCGCATGCGTAGGTGCGAGCGACGCTCATAGCGAAGGGACGAGCAGAAGCCTCGAGATCGGCTCCTTGACTCAGCCAAGCCGTCAGCTCGTCGCACGCCGAGCGAACGGCGGCGGCAAGCTCGGGAACATCGGTCGTCTCTGCGGCGCGCCGGGCATCTTCGATCACGGCGCTCGCGGCACCACTACGGAGCTCGGCGCGCAAGAGATCCAGTGCTAGAACGTTGGTCGTGCCCTCCCAGATAGGCAGAACGTGGGTGTTCCGCACGAGTGCCGGCAGACCCGAGTCCTCGCAATAGCCAACCCCACCTACCGACTCCATGGCCTCGGCGGCGTCCGCCACGGCCCAACGTGCGGTTGCGAGCTTCGCAACCGGCGTCAGCCCTCGCAAGGCTGCTAACTCGTCGTCCGAGGCGGTCCCGGCCTCGGAACGGCCCGTGAGCTCGGCACAGCGAAGTGCGAGAGCGAGTGCAGCTGCGTAGTTCGCCCGGAGCTCGTTGAGGGTGGCCTTGTGGGCCGGCTGGTCGGCCAGAGGCCTGTCGAAGACCTCCCGCACCGAGGCATAAGCCTCCGCGAACGCAAGCCCCCTGGCCATCGATCCGGCCGATCCGAGCGCGTTATGCAGACGGGTGATGTTGAGCATCGTGGCGATCCGCTTCAAGCCTTTACCGTCGCGAGGATCTCCGACGGGGTGGGCGATCGCACCCTCCAACTCGAGCTCTGCGGTCGGGAGCGCCCGGGTCCCCAACTTGTCCTTCAAACGTCGAACGAGGATCGCGTTGCGAGATCCATCCTCTAACCTTCGGTGGATCCTGAAGAGACCGAGGCCGCGGGAACCATCCGGCGCGCCTTCCGGACGAGCGAGCGTGAGAGCCATCTCTGAGGTCGTCGCGCTGGTGAACCACTTGAGCCCCGTAAGCCGCCAGATACCGTCCGGTCCGCAGCGTGCGACGGTCTCGGTCCGTCCCACGTCCGAGCCTCCGGTCGTCTCGGTCATCCATTGCCCGCTGGTCCAGGCACGGTCTGGATCCCTCGACGTCAGCCTCTCGACGATCTCGAGGTCTTCCGGCCCGCCGTGCTGCAGCAAGGTGCGAGCGGCGGCATCGGTCATCGCGATCGGGCAGGAGTAGAGAGCCGATGACGGGCCCCACATCGTAAGGACCGCAGCCCACACGACGCGCGCGGCATCCTCGAAAGGTTCGCTTTCGTAGGGAAGGCTCGCCACCCCATGCTCTACCCCGATGCGTCCCAGCTCTTCGTAGGCGGAGGAGACACGTATCTCGTCTATCCGCTCTCCCCACGCACCGAAATGCGTCAGGACGGGAGGCTCTTGCTCGGCGCGCCGTGCCAGAGCCAAGGTTTCGTGAACCGTAGACACGCGTCCGACTTCAGCCAACAGCGGCTCGGCGATCTCCATCCGGGACTCTCCGAGACAAGCTGCGATGGCGTCGCGCAGAATCACGTCACCGAGCCACGCGTCCGGTAACCGAGGTGGTGTCTGCAGAAATCTGGCCATGCACCACAAGCTTATGCTCCTGCGATGCCCGCGGCCATCGAGATCAACGATCTCCGCAAGTCCTATGGAGACACCGAAGCAGTCAGGGGTCTCGACCTCACCGTGGAACGGGGCGAGGTGTTCGCTCTGCTCGGTCCGAACGGGGCCGGAAAGACGACCACCGTGGAGATCCTGGAGGGCCACCGCCGCAGAGATTCAGGTTCTGTCTCGGTACTCGGGTTCGACCCGGGTTCCGGGGATGCCGCTTTCCGTAGGCGCATCGGGATAGTTCTGCAAGAAACCGCCGTCGAGCCTTACCTGACGGTGGGCGAGGCTATCGAGATGTACGGCGGCTACTACCCGTCCCCGCGGTCGGTCGACGAGGTGATAGAGGTCGTCGGACTGCAAGACAAACGTGACGCGCGGATCAACAAACTTTCGGGAGGGCAACAACGGCGTCTCGACGTCGGCATCGGATTAGCCGGCGACCCGGACCTACTTTTCCTGGACGAACCGACGACCGGCTTCGACCCTTCGGCGCGCCGAGCGGCTTGGGAGATGGTTCGCAATCTGCGATCACTAGGTAAGACGGTCTTCCTCACGACCCACTACATGGAAGAAGCGCAGGCCCTGGCGAACAGGGTCGGGATCATCGCCGATGGCAGGTTGGTTGCCGAGGGCCCTCCCTCATCCTTGATGAACGACGGGCCGAGTTCGACCCGGATCGTCTTCTCGATCCCGGCGGCGCACAGCCTGCCGGAAGACTTGTCCCTGTTGGCCACACGGCACGAGACCGGTTGGCAGATAACCACCGACGAACCCACGCGGGTCCTTCACATCCTGACCTCGTGGTCTCTCGATCAAGGTATTGCTCTCGACGCGTTGCAGGTAAGCCGCCCGACACTCGAAGACGTCTACCTGCACCTGACGGGCAAGGCAGAGGACCAGCAATGACGACCGCACGCCTCGTCCTTAGACAGATCTCTTACGAGAACCGGTCCTTCTGGAGGAATCCGGCGGCGGCTTTCTTCACGTTCGTCTTCCCGCTCTTCTTCCTCGTCATCTTCACGACCACCTTCGGCAACGACTCGATCGAGCAATTCGGCAAACGGGTCACGGGGGCGACCTTCTACGTTCCCGCGATCGCTGCGTTCGCGATCATCTCGGCGTGCTACACCAACCTCGCAATGACGATGTCATTAGCGCGCGACCGAGGGAGCTTGAAAAGGATCCGAGGCACGCCGTTACCGGCGGTCGCTTACCTGTCGGCCCGCGTTGGTCATGCTGCACTGATCGCGGCGCTTCTGACCGTCATAGTGGTGCTCTTCGGAGCCATTTTCTACGACGTGACCGTTCCATCGACCACTCTGCCTGCTTTCGTACTGACATTCCTGCTGGGAGCAGCGACCTTCTCGGCGCTTGCCCTCGCTGTCACCACCGTAGTGCCTAACGCCGATGCGGCGCCCGGCATCATCAACTTCACCGTGCTCCCTCTGCTGTTCGTCTCGGGTTATTTCTTCCCCGTCCCGGCCGTCTTGGAGACGATCTCCGCATTCTTCCCAGCGCAGCCTTTCCTCGAAGCCATGAGCGCGTCCTTCAACCCCTTCGAGGACGGCAGCGGGTTCCGCGGGACCAAGCTGCTGGTGTTGGGGATATGGGGTGCGCTGGGCTTGCTCATAGCGGTGAAACGCTTCTCGTGGGAACCTCGGCGGTGACGGAGTTGCAACAGCAAGGCCTCGCGCCTTCGGTCGAGGACGGGACGATCACATTCCGCCTGCGTGACCCCGATAAGGAGCTGAAAGCGGTGAGGCTCTATCAGGAGATCGTTCGCCCGCGGTCGGGACCGCCTTTCGATTGGGCGGACGGCGTATGGGTCACGGAATTCCCCCTCCCGGAGGCCGACCGGATGGAATACCTCATCGAGATCTTCCGCGACCGTTCGCAGGAGATGGTGACGGACCCGAACAATCCCGAGCGGGCCCCGGGGCCGTTCGGAGACAAATCGGTGATCACCTTCGGCGGCTACCAGCCACCGGCATGGCTGACAACCGAAGCACCACCGGGCACGAGAAGCACCCTGTCGGTCCGCAGCCGGCCACTCCGAACCCGTCTAGAGGTAGAGCTGTGGTCCCCACCTGGTTCAGAGACAGATGAGCCTCTCCCGCTGCTGGTGGCGCACGACGGCCCCGAGTACGATCGCTACTCGAGCCTGACCACCTTCCTCGCGGCAGCCATCTCGGAAGGCCGCGTGCCGCGGGCACGCGCCGCCCTGGTCCCTCCGCACGACCGCAACCAGACCTATTCGGCCTCCGCCGCCTACGCGAGAACGTTCGCCCACGACATCCTCCCGGCGATCCTTGCGGATGCACCCACACCACACGGCCGCAAGATGCGGATCGGGATGGGGGCAAGCCTGGGTGGTCTATCCATGCTCAACATCCACCGTCGCAGCCCCGCCGCCTTCGGCGGTCTGTTCCTGCAGTCCGGCAGTTATTTCCGCCAGAGATACGACGCTCAGGAGTCGGGGTTCGAGCGTTTCCGGCGCATCTCACGGTTCATGGGAGAAGTTCTAACCGCCGAGGTATGGGCGCATCCCGTACCCGTCACGATGACGTGTGGCCGCGTCGAAGAGAACCTCGCCAACAACCGCGCGACCTGCCTGGCGCTGTCCCGGCAGGGTTACGACATCCGACTCGTCGAGAACCGGGACGCTCACAACTGGATCGCGTGGCGCGATACGTTGGATCCTCATCTATCGGAGCTCATGAACAAGGTGTGGGGATGAGACGGGACCACTACTCTTTGTATTCACCAGCGATCGACTCAGAAGGTGACATCGTCGCTTACGGCAACTACGGCCGACCCCTGCTGGTCTTCCCCTCCGAGCAAGGTCGCTGCTTCGATTACGAGAACAACGGCATGATCGGATCGATCGCGCACCTGATCGAGGAGGGCCGGGTAAAGGTTTACTGCGTCGATTCCTTCGACGCGGGCAGTTGGGTCAACCAAGGGCTGGCCCTGGAAGAGAAGGCCCGGCAGCACGAGAGATACGAGTCTTGGATCATCGAACGGGTCGTCCCGATGATCTTCGAAGACTCGGGTGGCCCGCAGGAGATCATGACCACGGGCTGCAGCTTCGGCGCCTACCACGCTGCGAACCTCTGTCTCAAACATGCCGATATCTTTACCCTCGGCATCTGCCAGAGCGGTGTCTACGACGTTGCTTCTTTGGGCGGTGGGGAACGTGGTGAGACGGTGTATTTCAACAACCCGATGGACTACGTAGCCAATTTCGAAGGCGAGCATCTTGATTGGATAAGGAGCAGGGTTAGCCTGGTCCTTGTCTGCGGTCAGGGGATGTGGGAGGACACCACGGGCGCACTCGAGGGAACCAAACGGTTCGGTTCGCTACTCGCGAGCAAAGGCATACCCCACGAGGTCGACCTTTGGGGGCATGACGTCCCCCACGACTGGCCCTCGTGGAGGAACCAGATAGCACACCACCTGCCGCGCTTCGTCTAGAAAGGGAAACTGTTTGCGAGCAGCTACTCCAGGACGGGCGACGAGAAGGGAGCGTCGAAGCGATGGCTAAGAATCATTTGATCGGCCTTCTCCTCGGAACCGAAGAAGATTGGCCCAGCGCGTTCGAAGCGATGATCCGCAGATACAACCCGACGATCGAGCACGACGGTCAGAGCCATACCTTCTCCACAGAGAGAGTTACGAACGAACCATTCGACCTTCGCATGGTGCCCCGGCACTCGATCGTCATCGACCGGCTGGCGCACTGGTACTCGCTGTCACGTGAATGGCTGAAGAAGGTCGCGTTGATGGACGACGTCTACCTGCTGAACAACCCCTTCACTTTCCAGGCTATGGAGAAACACGCCGCCTACTGCGCCATGATCCGCCTGGGACTGAAGGTGCCGGAGACCTGGATGATTCCCCACAAGAGCCCACCCGAGAATCCGCGCTTCCCCTACACCTCTCGCAAATACAACCAGTCCTTCGACCTACAGGAAGTCGCGGGCCGGGTCGGTTACCCGCTGTTCATGAAACCCTTCGATGGAGGGGCGTGGGTGGGTGTCACCAAGATCGACAATCCCGAGGAGCTGGTGGCGCACTACGACGAATCGGGAGAGAGGCTGATGCACCTGCAGAAGGCGGTGGACGGCTTCGACGTCTTCGCAAGAAGCCTCTCGATAGGCGCCGAGACGATGGTCATGCATTTCAACCCCGAACGGCCGATGTACGACCGGTACCAAGTAAGCCACGACTTCCTCGAACCGGAGATAGGTGCAGAGGTCGTTGCGATCGGAAAACTCGTTAATGCGTTCTTCCGCTGGGAGTTCAACTCCTGCGAGACCCTGGTCAAGGGACCGGAAGTATTCCCGATCGACTACGCCAACGCCGCGCCTGACGTTTCCTTGACCAGCCTGCACTACTACTTCCCCTGGGCGATCAAGACACTGGTCAAGTGGACGATCTTCTGCACGGCGACACATCGGAAGATGCGAGTCAACCAAGACATCGCGACCTACACGCGCATAGCCGATGACGACTCCTTGTCATATGACCAAAAGGTCAAGGAGTACGGAAAGCTGGCAGAAGCCTATTTCCAAACCGAGGAGTATGAGGCATTCTGCAGCAAGAATCTCGGCGAGATCGACGAGGTGATGTTGGAGTTCGTCGGCAGCGACGAGTTCGACCGCATCCTCATCGACACCGTTCTAGAGACCTTTCCCCAACACGAGCACGAGAAGTTCATCGCGCACTACCGCGGTCTCTTGTCCGCATGGGCGGACGACCAGAGATAAGTCAAGAGCGAGCAGCTGTACCGCTGTGTCCCAGGCTTAATACTGGATGTCGCTCAGGGTCTGTAGCTTGGTGCGGCGGTGGAGAGCCTCGATCGTGCGCACCGTGCCCGAGCGGGAACGCATGACGATGGATTGCGTCACTGCGCTCTCGCCGCGATACCGCACGCCGTCGATCAGGTCACCGTTCGTGATCCCGGTGGCGGCGAAGAAAACGTCCTCCCCGGAAACGAGATCGTCGGTCGACAAGACCTTGTCCAGATCGTAGCCACCGGACTCCGCTTCTTCGCGCTCCTGGTCGTTGCGGGGCCACAAGCGGCCCTGGATGATGCCTCCGAGGCACTTGATGGCACAAGCCGAGATCACGCCTTCGGGGGTTCCTCCTATGCCGTAGAGAAGATCGACACCCGATGCTTCCCGAGCCGCGGCGATCGCTCCCGCAACGTCTCCGTCGGTGATAAAGCGGATGCGCGCTCCTGCTTGCCTGATCTCCTTTACGAACTGCTCGTGCCTCGGCCGGTCGAGGATCATGACGGTCACGTCGGAGACCGATCCGCCCTTGGCCTTGGCCAGACGCTTGAGGTTCTCGGCTATAGGCGCCTCCAGGTCGATCTTGTCGGCAGCCTCGGGACCTGCGGCGATCTTCTCCATGTAGACGCAAGGCCCCGGATCGAACATTGTCCCGCGTTCCGCGAGAGCGACCACGGCCAGCGCACCGTTCATCCCTTTGGAGGTGAGCGTGGTCCCGTCGATCGGATCGACGGCGATATCGACACGCGGAGGCTCACCGTTCCCGATCTGTTCCCCGTTGTAGAGCATCGGGGCGTTGTCCTTCTCGCCTTCTCCAATGACGACGACGCCGTCCATCGGAACCGTCTCCATCAAAAGCCTCATGGCGTCGACGGCGGCACCGTCGGCCGCCTCCTTGTCCCCCATCCCCATCCAACGGGCGGCGGCTAAGGCCGCCGCTTCGGTCACCCTTACCAACTCGAGAGCAAGGTTGCGATCGGGCACCTTCCGTGGCTGGTCGGGCAAGTTCCTCTCCTCCGGAGCGATCGGCGGTATGGAGAGAGGGCGGTTCAGGCCCCCTCCGTAACCAACCCTACCCGGCCACCTGTTGCGTGCAGAAAGCACAACGCTCGGCCGCTGCCGGGATGCTGCTGAGACAGTGAGGGCAACTCTTGGTAGAGCTTGTCACCTCGGGTTCGGTCTTGAAGCGGTTCATCAAGGTATTCACCGGTTTCACCACAAAGAAGAAGACCGCGGCCGCGATCAACAAGAAGGAGAGGAGCGAGTTGAGGAACCGTCCGTAGAAGATGTCGCCTTCGGGCCCTGCAGGTCCTGCTTCTATGCTCAAGCTGCCGAAATCGGCGCTCCCGGGAAGAGCGATGACCGGCGTCAACACATTCTCTACCAGAGAGGTCACTAACGCCCCGAAAGCAGCACCGATGACGACGGCAACGGCAAGGTCGACCACGTTGCCCCGCAAGACGAACGTCCGGAATTCCTTCAGCATGGATGCCCCTTCCAGAAACGGTCCTTCGGACAGGGAATCCTTACCTCATGCAGAGAACCACCGAGGCATGACTAGCAGGTGGGCAGAGGGAACAAGCAGCGGGTCGGCCGCAGCTTGTCGGGTTTCCTCAACATCGATGCGCCCGACTTCTGCGGGATGAAGATGGGGTGTCCGATCGGCTTCGGACCTCCCAGAACATTAGGCGTGGTCGTATCTCCAGAAACGATAAAGATCCGGCCCTTGTGATCGAAATTGATCGTGAAGAAATCCCCGAGTCTGCGATCTCCCCCTTCAAAGTTGGGGTTGGCGTTGCATGCCGTCCCCGAGAGACAGATCTTGCCCTCATGGATCGGACGGCCCGAAGCATTGGCCACGGAGAACTGGGGAGGGACGAATCGCTTCGACCCATCCGAGCACCTAACCGTCGTTCCGTGGGCGTTGGTCGTGTAAGCCGCGTAGGCATAGAACTTGTCGGGCTCGCCGTCGTGGGTCTGATACCAGGTGACCGCCGCGCGCCCATCGTCGCCGGCGATGATCCACGGCCATAAAGCGTCGCCCTTGGGGGTGGGGATCTCCACGGGCCGAGGGGCCCACTCCTTGGTCCGGCGGTTGAAGTAATTGAAGGTCACTTCCCCATCAGGAGTCACATCGCTGGATCCGCTGTATCCGCCCGCGTTGGCCGCGTAGATCCACCCCGCCCGATCGACGCCGATCGCGCCGAAGAACTGCGTGGACTTTCCGAGGGGAGCTCCATACGACTCCCAGGTCTGGCCGTCGTCGCCCGATATCGCTACGCCCCCCGCATCCATCGGTCCGAGCAGACCCGTCTCGGGGTCGAGAGGATCGGACAGGAGCTTGCCGTCGGCCGGGAATCCCGTAGAGACCAACGACCAAGTGAGTCCCCCATCGGTCGAACGCCACAGTTGCTTCGGAAGGTTCACGTAAAGGAAAACCTCGTCCTCGAGCTGCCCGGTTACCCAGGGCCGGTCACCTGAGGCAGCCACCGGGTTGGCCACCGGCCACGATTGGCCGTCGTCCGGGCTGGAGAACACGGCCACGTTCGCGAGGTTGATCTCGACGTTGTAGATCTTGCCTCCCGCGTCCATCGTGAGATCGGGATCCGAGAACCCGCTCGATGTAGGACTGTGGGGTCCCTCTTCGGCTCCGGCGGTGCCGACGTACTTCCATGTCTTGCCCCGGTCGTCGGAACGCCAGTTCAAGGTCTGATTGGAATACCCGACGAGGAAATCGCCAGCTCCAGGCAGAGCCTGGGGGTCCTTATAGATGTGCGTAGTCCCGGCATGAGCGGATACAACGATCGAGCCGTCTTGCGCCACGATGCTCACCGGCTCGCCACCGGCGCGCCGCTTGTCGATGAAGCGGGGCTTACCGAAATCCAGCTTCGGGGGCTTGACGCTCGGACAACGAACGGCCGCCGAGCGAGCCGCTCCCCCCAAAGGAAGCATGCTTCCCAAGAGTGCAACTACGAGCAGCAACCGGCGTACCGTCATCCGACGTCCTTCCTAAGCGGGGTTCTCACAAGGTTCCGCGCTCGACCCCCGATACCTGCTTCCCCCCGGCGCCGAGCGGCCGGGGCGCTAGCTCAGTCGTGGACGAAGACCGGCTTGCCTATCGCACTGCGGTTGTGGAAGGCCCGGGAGACGTACATCGGCAACCGGATGCAGCCATGACTCGCCGGATACACCGGGACGGACGAGCTCCCGTGAAACGCGAACCCGCCGGTGAAGTAGACCGGGTCGTACAGCGTGCCCAACCTGCTGACCCGCTTACCCAAGATCTTGCGTTCCACCGTGAAGCGCCCTCTAGGGGTTACAGCGCGGTACCGCTGCCCGTCCACCTCGTAATACTCGTTGTTCCCCGAGGACATTGGCGTCGTGTGCGTGACTTTGCCCTTGGTCACCTCGAACACGACCTGGCGGGAGATATCGACGTCGATGAAGGTCTTCACGTCTCGTTTCGGTGTCTTGGGTCTCTTCGCCAGTGCGATCGCAGTCATCTGGACAGGCGTGACCACTCCATCGCGCGTCATGCGATGCACTTTCTCGAAGGCATACACCGCCTGGAGCGCGGAATAGCCGAAGTTCGAATCGAGCTTCCCCGAGGGGTAACTGATCTGTCGAAGCTTCTTCTTCAGGTAGTACACCTCGGGACCCGACAAGCCGGACTTCAAAGTCACGTCCCAGCGCACGGCGTGGACGTTCCGCAAGCCATCGACCGTCCGCAGCGAGTACCCCTTGCGACGGATGCCGTCGATGATCCCAGGCAGGGCCTTCCGGTGGCTCTTTCGCCACGGATCGAGCCTGATGATCGATCCCGACCTGAGGTTGCGAACGGCGCGGCGCTGTACGTTTTCCGCCCGTCCTCCTCCAGCCCGGTAAGTCCACCTGACCGAGCGATAGCCCAGAGAACCCGCGACCTTAAGCGTCCTGAGATCACGCTGGCCCCTCGGGAAACGTAGGAAAGGCGCCGGGTCAGCCCCGATCTCCTTCAGCTGCTGCTCGGCGCGCCGGATCGAGGAACGAAGAACATCGTCGCCGAGTGAGGTGAAGGTATCGGTTCCGTATCCCCTGTTCCCCATGGAGTGGCCGGCTAGCACCACGGCTCGGGCCTTCTTCTGGTGATGACGGATCCACTGGCCCGACATGAAGAAAGAAGCCCGCGCGTTCTTCTCACCGAGTCTCTCCAGGACCTCCAATAGATGCTGAGCGCGCGCCTGGCCGTCGAAGGTGAGCATCACGACCTTCTGACGGGGACCGATCACCCATTCGCTGGGCGGCAAGGTTGCGGCCCCCACGGGAGTCGCGGACACGAGGCCGCCGGCGAAAAGGGCGAGCAGGATCGCAAGTGCAACAGGTTTCGTCCGCATGGCGGTGCAGTCTAGTTCCTCCAACGCCGTCCCGCTAGAGCCGGCGTCTCATAACGAGGTACCCGCCTATCAACAGCAGCGGTATCAACGCTATCCACCCGGGCGTCGCGCCGTCCTCGGCGCCGTCCCCAGAGAGATCGCCCTCGGGGCTGGGGTCCACGTCGACGCTCTGGTCCGGGCTCGGCTCTTCCTCTTCTTCCTCCTGCGCCATCTCGATCACCTTCACGGCGCCACCCGTGGTGGAGTAGTAAAGGCCTCGCGGTCCCCATGCCATGGCAACGACCGGTGAATCTTCCTCCAGGAAGACGTCGCTGCTCTCGATCCCGAGGCGATCGTCGTCGAGGACCGCGCGCCGGATCGTCGAATCCCCGTACGCCGCGAAGAAGAGAGCGTCTTGGTGGGGCGGGGAAGCATTCTGCCCCGTGAAAGCGATGCCGGTAGGGATGATGATCTGCTCGAACGCCAGGGCGGGGTCGAGATAGTCACCCGGGCCGAGGGAGCCGGGCCCGTCTTCACCTCCGTCGCGGGGCCCGCTTACGATCGGCCAACCGAGGTTGCTGCCGGCAGGAACCCGGTTCACCTCATCCCAGCTCTGCGGGCCGTTCTCGGTCACCCACGCATCACCCGTGACCGGATCGACCGCCAGCCCGAAAGGGTTGCGGAGACCGATACCCAGTGCGGGAGAGCCCTCGAAGGGGTTGTCATCGGGCACATCGCCGTCGGGGGTGAAGCGATAGACCTTGCCGCCCAACTCCTCGGGGTCCTGGGCGCGCCCAGCGGAATGCTGTTCGCCGTTGGAGACGAGCAGCATCCCATCACGATCGAACGCTACTCCGCCGCCGTTGTGATAGGTCGCGGCAGGCAGGCCGGTGATGACTCGCTCCGACGAGCCCGGATCATCGAGGGGAACGCGCCAGATCGAGTTCGAATCACCGTCCGGCTCCGTGGCGAACAGGTACGCCGCGGCGTCGTCTGGATCTACAGCGACCCCGAGCAGCCCTGTTTCTCCTGCGGTCCGCGTCGGGATCTCGGCGACCGGCTCATCTATCAGTTCCTCGTCCTCGACCAGCCTCAGACGCCCCGCCCGCTCGGTGACGAGCATCCTGCCGTCGGAAGTGAACGCGATACCGGCGGGGAACTCGAGCCCGTCGACGATCACCTCGGGTGACGGCACTTCCGCGACCGCCGGGGCGGTCGTCAAGCCAACCGCGATGGCGAGGATGCCCCACAGGCGGCTCAGGGAGAAGGAGATCCTTCAGACCCGTCGTCCCCATCATCATCGCCGGGAGCGTCGGTCTCGTCCCCGGCGCCGTCGTTGCCTTCATCCCCATCGACCGGCTGTTCCTGGGGCTCCTGGAAGGGAGCATCCTGCGCGTTGGGGCAGGGCTGGTCCGGCTCGGGGCCTTTGCCGCGGAACTCTTCGATGTACTGGCGGATCGCGTCCTCGTCGACCTCATCGAGACGCATCAGGCGGGACCACGAGGACACGGCGATAGGGGTCTCCAGGTCGGGATAGGGAGCGACGAGGATGTGGGTGTCGTACTCCTCGGCGAACTCCTCGAACCGCCTGATCTGCTCGATAGGAAGCGTCGGTTGGTATTGGATCGCTACCGTCCCGTGCTCGAGGTTGTGCACCTGGGTCTCGTCCGGCACCTGCGAGTTGAATACACCGCAAGATGTGGGTCTCGGTGCGTGTTGGCCCGACACCGGCGGGGAGCTCTCGTAAGAGATATCGGTAGTCACGTGCTGACCCGAACCGCGCGAGCTCAAGGTCTCGATAGCGTGGCCGTTGATCTCGCTCGGCGCGCCGGTACGTATGAATACGAACCAGAACGCCCCGGCGCCTATCAAGCCCATCATCAGGTAGCGCACGAGCCGCTCACGTCGCTCGGCCTTGCGGCGCTTTATCTCGGCTTCTGCCTTCGCCTGCCGGCGCGCTTCGAGCCGTTGCTGCTTCAGCTCTTGCCGGTCGACCTGTGACGGTCCGCTAGATCGCTTCCTCTTTTTCTTGGCCATGACGGATGAGGCTAACCTGAGCCCCGTGGGAAGTGTGACGAGGGACGGCGCAGGACGGGATGGATAACTTGCTGGTCGGAGCGCTCGTGGTGAACGGCCTGGTCGCGCTCGTCCACCGGGTGCTGCGCCACCGGAAGGGCGGCCCGATCCTCGACGTGTACGGCGGCATAGGGCTCTGCCTGCTGTTGCTCGCCCTGGCGGGAGGGATCGCTACCGGTGCCCACGGCCTGCGATGGGTGGCGCTGTTCTACGCCGTGGCGTTCGGGCTACTCGTCACGCCGGTATGGGTCCTCGCCGTGATCATCCCGGCGCGCCCGGGGCCCCGGGAATACATCTTGGTCGGCGCCTACTGGGCGAGCCTCGTCGTGATCGCGGTAGCCGCCGTCATCTTGTGACGCCCTGCCCACTCGATCTCGGGCCGTGCGGCGGTCCTCGCCCCTGCTATCGCTTAAGACTACTTACTGAGGAGCGGCGCCGTTGGTCAACAGGCCCCAGTCGTCGAGTTGACGAGCGAGGTCGTCTGCAGAGGTCTGATAGAGCAACGCCAAGGCCATCAGATCGTCCTCCCGGATCGTCAACACCCGCCCGTTGAAGTCACCCCGCTGGATCTGGATGGCGGTGGTGAAGCGGGACAGGGGATCTCTGTCGCTCTCCGGAACCCGCTCCAGCCCCTCGAGATCCAGAACGACCCTGCGCCGCCGGTCGAAGGCGCTGCCGGCGTGTCCCCCATCGCTGGGGATGATCTCGGAGACCGGTACGCCGTAGAACCCGGCGAGCTCGGCCAACTTGGCGACGGTGACGTTACGGTCGCCTCGCTCGTAAGCGCCCACGACGGCTGCCTTCCATTTTCCGGAAGACGACTCCTGCACGTCCTGGAGGGACATGTTCTTCTGGATGCGGATGCCGCGCAGCCGCTCTCCCAACGTCTTTGCGTAGTCACCGTTGCTCACTGTGAGTCATCCTCCTGGGCTCTTTGTCCCGCTCCGGGCCCTCTGTCCGGAATCATTCGACACGGAGCGTGAACAACCTTCCACCCATCACTACCCTGCGCATTCATTTTCAAGCCACACCCAGGCAACCGAATAGAATCCGGGGATGCGTCCCCTCTGGAAAGGCGCCATCACCTTCGGGCTGATCACGATCCCCGTGAAGCTCTATTCGGCAGTATCCGAGAAGGGCCTCAAGTTCCACATGCTCCATGAAGCCGACGGAGGGCGGATCAAGTACAAACGAGAGTGCGCGAAATGTGGCAAAGAAGTCGGCTGGGACGACATCATCAAGGGCTACGAGTACTCGAAGGACCACTACGTCACGTTGAGCGACGAGGAGTTCGAGAGTCTCGAGGTCGAGTCGATCCATGCGATCGACGTGGTGAGCTTCGTCCCACTCGAAGCGATCGACCCCATCTACTTCAACAAGACGTACTACGTGGCTCCCGAACCGTCCGGTATCAAGGCGTACAAGTTGTTGGCGCAGGCTCTGGATGCCGAAGGACAGGTAGGCATCGCCAAAGTCGCCCTGCGGGACAAGGAGCACCTAGCCACGGTGCGCCTGAAGGACGATGTGTTCATCCTCGAGACGATGTTCTGGCCGGACGAGATCCGAGCCCCGGAATTCGAGGAACTAGACAAGCGGGTTGAGGTGCGCGACCAGGAAGTGAAGATGGCGCGGCAACTCGTTCAGCAACTCTCGAGCGAGTTCAACCCCGAAGAATTCCAAGATGAGTACCGAGCGGCCCTGGAACGCCTGGTCGAGAAGAAGATCGAAGGCGAAGAGGTTACGGTCGCGGCGGCACCGACGAACGAGGAGCCGACGAAGGTGGTCGATCTCATGGAGGCTCTCAAAGCCTCGGTTGCCGAGGCCAAGAAGAACAAGAAGAAGGCGCCTATCCGGAAGGCGGCTTCTAGCTAGACCGGTGCTGATCGGCGGCATCCCGAACGACGAAGGAGAATCCTTGAACACGGTTTCCTTGACCATCCCTGCCTCACCTGCGTACCTGCAGGTGGTGCGGCTCATCGCGGCTGGTCTGGGGACCCGCATCGGCTTCACCCTCGACGAGATAGAGGACCTGAAGATCGCAGTCGATGAGCTGTCGGCCTATCTGACCGGTGCTCAAGGCCGGGAAGGCGACCTCGAGATCCGCTTCGACCTGGAGGACGACCGGCTCTCGATCTCGGGGAGAGGGGATCTGAAGCCCGGACAGAAGGTACGGACCGAGTTAACCGAGCTGTCGCAGATGATCTTGCAAACGGTGGTGGACGAGGCTGCGCTCGATATGCGTGATGGGTCGCCTACCTTCAGACTTGCCAAGAGCAGATCCGCATGAAAGAGAAGACGCTTCTAGAGAAGAAAGAGATGCGGGAACTCTTTGCCGCCTATCAACAGGCGGAAAGCGAAGGCATCAAACACGAGTGCCGCGAGAAGCTGGTCGAGCAATTCATCGGTTTAGTCGAGTTCCTCGCGCGCCGATTCCGTAACAGAGGGGAACCTCTGGAGGATCTGGTGCAGGTAGGAACCATAGGGTTGCTCAAAGCCATCGACCGCTTCGATCTCGACCGCGAGGTCGAGTTCTCGACCTATGCCACGCCGACCATCGTCGGCGAGCTGAAGAGGCATTTCCGAGACAAGGGTTGGGCCGTTCGGGTGCCGCGGCGCTTGCAGGAGCTTCATCTAGAGCTCACCAAGATCGTGGGACACCTCGGCCAAGAGCTCGGCCGCTCCCCCACCGTTCCCGAGATCGCTAAAGCCGCCGGGGTGAGCGAGGAGCACGTACTCGAAGGACTCGAGATCGCGCAGGCTTATAACACCGCTTCGCTAGACGCTCCGATCGATACCGACGACGGAGGTGCTACGTCATTCATCGATCAGTTGGGTGGCGACGACGAGCAACTCGAGAACCTCGAGTACAGAGCATCGCTCGCTCCGGAGATGGAGAAACTCCCCGAGCGCGAGCGACGCATCCTCTATTACCGGTTCTTTAAGGGCATGACTCAATCAGAGATCGCCGGCCTCCTTGGGATCTCGCAGATGCATGTATCCCGGTTGCTGAACAGGACCCTGGTCCGGCTCCGTGAGGCACTCGAGGAGGAATGAAGTGAAACGGCCCCTGCGTTCGATGGGGTCGTGGGTGAGCGTCACTGTCTCGATCGGCTTGCTTTCCTCGTGCTCGCTCGGCCCGGTCGATCTGGGCAAGGAAAAGGTGCTCCCTCTGCGGTCTACTGTGACTGCCTCGGACGGTTCGTTCCTGACGAGGTTGTACCGGCAGAACCGCGTTTTGATCTCCTTCGACAAGCTCCCACAAACCCTTATCGACTCGGTGGTGGTGGCCGAGGATCAGAGGTTCTTCGACCACGAAGGATTCGACCTGAGGGCCATCACGCGCGCGATGATCGTGAACACTGCGAAGGACGAGATCGTGCAGGGCGGCAGCACGATCACGCAGCAGTACGTGAAGAACACCTTCTTCCGCGATCCCGCTAAAGACTTCGAACGCAAGGCCCGAGAGCTGAGGCTCGCGATCGAAATCGAGAGAAGGTTCTCCAAAGAGGAAATCCTGCAGCGTTACCTCAATACCGTTTACTTCGGAGCCGGCGCGTACGGGATCCGCGCTGCGGCTGAGAACTACTTCGGGCACGGCGTCGGGCGGCTCTCCCTCCGGGAATCGGCTCTTCTCGCTGCACTCATCAAGGCTCCCTCGGCATCAGATCCGCGACAGAGCCCTAAACGAGCGAAAGCTCGGCGCGACTACGTGATGGAACGCATGCGCACCCTGGGCTATATAGATGATGAGGCCGCTGAGAGAGCCAGCTCGAGGGGCCTCGGGGTAACCGACGCGCCTCCGAAACTCACCACACGAGAGCCGTACTTCGTAGAGGCGGTGAAGCGGGAGTTCCTGCGCGACGGGCGCTTCGGCGAAGACGAGACCGCCCGGGCCCGCCTGTTGTGGGCGGGCGGCGTCCACGTCAAGACCACGCTCGATCCCAAGCTTCAGTCGGCGGCCAAAGCAGCCATCCGAAGGATCCTCGGGCGCCGGGGCGATCCTGCCGCCGCCTTGGTCTCGATCCGACCGGCGACGGGTGAGATCGTGGCAATGGTCGGAGGAGACGACTGGAGCCGCTCCCAGGTCAACCTGGCGATGGGCACCGCAGGAGGAGGCTCTGGGCGGCAACCGGGCTCGTCGTTCAAACCGATCGCTCTCGCTGCGGCGATGGAGCAGCGGATCGGTCTCGATACCGAGTTCGAGGCCGGACCGGCAACATTCACCTTTCCCGACGCGCAGCCGTGGACGGTGAGGAACTCGGAGGGGACGGCAGGTGGAACGCTGCCTCTCGATGAGGCACTGGTCCGTTCCGTCAACGGGG
Source organism: Actinomycetota bacterium (assembly GCA_051001455.1). Classification (GTDB taxonomy): domain Bacteria; phylum Actinomycetota; class CADDZG01; order CADDZG01; family WHSQ01; genus JBPCNH01. The sequence goes on along the minus strand of JBPCNH010000002.1, from coordinate 29,755 downwards.
TCTTCGCCCGGCTTTCGCTGGCGGTCGGCCCCGGGCAGATCGTCACCCAAGCGCGCTCTATGGGCGTGAAGGCGAAACTCCCGATGGTGCCGTCGATAGCTCTCGGATCCACAGAAGTGAGCGTTCTGGACATGGCCGCCGCCTACGCCACCATCGCCAACCAAGGGATCGCAGTGGAACCGACAAGCATCAAGGAAGTCCGGCTCCCGAACGACGCGGTGATCCTGCCGCGCCAGAAGATCGAGCAGGGCGTTATGTCTCCTGGGAACGCTTATCTGCTGTCCCGCGTCATGGAACAAGTCATCCAGCGCGGGACCGGGCGAGCTGCAGACATCGGACGACCTGCCGCAGGCAAAACGGGAACCACCAACGACTATGCCGACGCATGGTTCGTCGGCTTCACTCCGCAACTCGTCACGGCCGTCTGGGTCGGTCACCCCGAGGGCCGCATCCCGATGACCAACGTGCGCGGCGTGCGAGTGACCGGCGGAACTTATCCAGCGGCCATCTGGCGGGAGTTCATGCTCGACGCTCACCGCGGACTCCCGGTAAAGGACTTCGTCGTCCCGCGTTTCGAATTCACGGTCGTCGAGATCGACCCGGAGAGTGGCTTGCTAGCGGCGCCTTGGTGTCCTGGGAAGCGGAAGCGCATGCTCCGGCAACTGGTGCCGCTCGAGTTCTGTCCGCCACCTCCGCCATCGCCTATAGAGGAAGATCCCATCCCGTCACCCGAACCTTCCGAGGCGAAGAAGAAAGATGGCAAAGGCGGGGGAGAAGGCGACGGAAAAGCTCGCCCCGAACCGAGCTCTGACCCCAAACAGGAACCGAAGCCCTCCCCCTCACCTAGTCCCTCGGGCTGACCCCGGAGCAAGGTTCGCTTCCCTGCTTGATCGTGGTCACCACTCCCGACACGGCACTGGTGCAATCAGATGATCCATCTGCCCACACCACACGGACCCTGCCGAAGAGCCGGTCGCGTAACCCCACATGGACGTAACCGGCCTCTGACTGAGCCTTGAAGTTGAAGCCGTCCGTCACGTGGAAGACCCTCCTTAGGCCTCCTTGACCTGTGATTTCGACGCGCGCCCCTATCCCGAGGGGATTCCATGCATCTCCGTGCAGCGATATGCCGAGCCATCGGCCTGCCTTTGAAACATTGCGGAGCAACTGGATCCGGCCTTTCTGCTCTAGATAGCCGTTCGTCACCAGCACGTCGACCCGCCCGTCCCTGTCGTGATCCGCTGCCGACACCGCATCCCCACTACCCGCCCGGGTTCCGCGCACGGAAGGGATGTACTCCGGAGCGAAAGAACCCCTCGACTGCAGTAGTAGGAAGTCTTCTCGATTGAGCGATCGCCACTTTCCGCGTGCTTCACCCTGCACCACGAAGAGATCTAGATCGCCGTCGTTCTCGACATCCATCCAGGTGCTCATGCGTCCCGTCCGCAATCCGAGCCCCTGCTTCTTTCGGAAGACACCTGAATCGTTCTTGAACAAGATCGATGTGTGCCTTGACATCAGATGCAGATCGATCCACCCGTCATCATCGAAGTCGGCCCACGCCGCAGACACCCACCGGGCGTTGGAGATGCGCGGAATCGAGACGGGCCTGAAATATCCGCCAAGGTTCTCGTAGGCGATCGAACCCTTATCTCCATGACCGAGGACGAGAAGGTCGGTATCTCCGTCGTTATCCCAGTCTGCAACGGTGGAGTTGATCGTGGCGATCTCCTCGGTGAGGCCCACGTCCACCAACCTGAAACGACCTCGATCGTTGCGGAACGTGCGGTTGGGCTGCCCGGAACGCACCTCGTTTCCGACGAACAGATCTAGATCTCCATCACCTTCGAAGTCGATCCAGTTCACGGTTCGGCCACGACCGGCTGCATCGGTCAGGCCATAGTCGTTCGCGACATCGATGAAGCGCCCTCCGACCAGCGACAGCAGCTGGTTGTGGCCGGTCCCGAGTCCCTTCTGCGCTCCGGCGACACAGTAGAGATCGGGTGAGCCGTCACCGTCCGCCTCACCCCATGCACAAGCGTGCCGATCGTAATAGTTGCGTCCAGGAGCGTCTTTTTCCAGCGCCGGCTGATCCACACGGTCGAGCCCTGCAGGGCCGCCGGAGAAGAACCACGCCAATCTCTTGTGCCGGTTGATGAGCAGTTCCGGCCATCCATCCCTGTCATGGTCGACCCATGCAGATCCCCACGTCGGAGTGCGGGATACGGGAATCGCGTGCGCCGTCGTGACGTCTTCGAACATGTAAGTCGCAGACTGTTTCTTCGTCGCCGCATCTGTCGCGGGAAGATCAACGGGGCGGTAGACATAGGTGAAAGATGCAAGTGCCGCGAACAGAGCTAACGGGATGATCCATGGAGCTTGCCGGAAAGAGCTACGCGTTTTCGATTTCATGGATCGGTAGACGAACAACTATGAGGAACCGTTCCTCTGAAAAGAGGAACGAAGAGATGGAACTAAGGAACGAGGTACACGGCGCGCCCGGTATCGCGCTGCACGATCCAGATGCCGTCGCCGCCTGTAGAGAGATCATCCGATGTACCTTCCAACTCGAAACGCGTTCCAACGAAGGAACCGTCAGAAGACTCGACTTCGATTATCTGACCCTCGACGGTGCCGGTGTCCACCAAGACCCAGACACCGCTACTACCGCCGTCTAAGTCGACGTAAGTGCCGGGGAGCTCACTGCGGATCATCGAGCCGTCGGTCTCGTCTATGCGGATAAGCTCATTCGACCCGGGACTCCCGTACCAGACCGCCCCACGGGCAAACGTGATCTCCCCCTCCCCAAGCCCCTCGACTGGCGTCACCTCCGGAACGCCGGCACCGGTATTCGGATCTCTCGCCAGCACCTCACCGTCGTCCGTCAGGATCCAGAACCGCTTGTTTCCCATCGCGGTGTCGAGTGCTCCGCCGTCGAACAACACCGTGTGCTCTCCGGTCGCCCGATCGATACGCGTCACGGACCGGTCGCGCAGAACAACCCTGATCGCTTCAGCGCCTACGTTCATCCGAGTAGGAGCCTCATCCGCCTCGAGCTGGATCGAATCCCCGAGGACCTCGCCCGTACGGATGTCCATATGGACGATCCGGTTATTGGAGCGATCGGATACCCACACGCCATCAGAAACGACGACCACATCAGCGGGGAACCCGCCGATGTCAACGGTCCACATCGGAACAGCGCTGCCCGCGTCGACCCTCGAGATCTGGCCCTGGTTCCGAGTGACCACAGCTAGGTCCCCGGCCCCGGCGATCTGGTAGAGGTTCCCGGAGAGAGGAACCTCGGTCGCTATCGAGGACTCCGCCGGAGCCACGGGAGGCAGCGTCGTTTCGGCCGGCATCCTTGCGGGCCCGGTCGCATAGAAGACCAACCCTGCCATCGCGGCGGCCGTCGCCAGACCCGCTCCCCGAACGACCCACGCTCGGGCGCGGCGTCTCCTTACCCCCTGTCTGAGCGCAGCGAAGTCGGCCGGATTGTCCTCGACATAGCGGTCGGCCATGTCTCGCAGGGAGGCTCCGAGGTCGACCTTCCGTTTGGTCATGCCGGCTCCTCGATGTCCGCCCCGAGCCAGTCCGACAACTTGGCGCGCGCCCGGGACAGTTGCGATTTCACGGTTCCGACGGGGATGTCGAGCACCCGGGCAACTTCGGGCTCAGTGAGATCATCGAGGTACCTGAGGACCACGCATGCCTTTTGGCGCTCGGGAAGTCGTTGCACGGCACGCCAGACTTCGATGTTCACACCATAGGTGGACATATCCGGGTCATAGACGACCGGCTCATCGCGATCGAAGAGCCGCGACACCTTGCGCTCGAGGATCTTGCGCCTGACCTTAGAGCGACAAAGGTTCATGACGATCTGGCGCAGATAGGCATTCGGGTGGTCCGCGCTCGAGAGCAGGTTCCATCGCCCGACGGCCTTGGCGAAAGCGTCCATCACTACCTCCTCGGCCAAGGAGGCGTCCCCCAACATGACGTAAGCCAGCCGCCGAAGGACCTGGTGATGTTCGAGGAAAAGGGCGGTTAGCTCGCGGTCGCGGTCGCGGTCCCGTTCATTCGACCGCCCGGCTTCCAAAAGGACTCCGCTCCCCTGATAGATCGCTATCTCTCCGTCCTCCCGTGCAGGGGGTATCCCCTCTTTCCACGAGAGACGCACAGCCCCTGTCGATGGTTCCGCTCTACCGCATGCCGCTACCAGTTTCCCCCACCGGGACCCTGACTTCCGCCCGGGTCCCTTCATCGGAGTGGATCTCGAAGGACCCCCCCAGCTCCTCGATCAGGGAGCGGACTATCTGCAGACCGAGACGAGAGCCGCGGAGCGCATCAGCCCCTATGCCTACGCCGTTGTCGGTGACGATCACGACGACCTCGTCGGCGCGCCGATCGAGCTCCACGATCACCTTTCCCTCCGTTTGGGGGGGGAAGGCGTGCTCGATCGCGTTCTGGATCAGCTCGGTGACCGTGACGGCGAGGGGGGTGGCGATGTCTGCGGCGAGTGGACCTGCGGAGCCATTGACTTCGATGGAGATGTGTCGCTCGGGCAGCAGCAGACCATCGCCCACCATCTTCGAGATCCGGCGCGCCACCTCACCGAACTCCGCGACGTCCGATGGATCCTCGGACAACGTTTCGTGAACCAGGGCGATCGATCCGATACGCAACACGCTTTCCTGCAGAGCGGCTTTGGCCTCTTCAGAGTGGAGTCTGCGTCCCTGAAGCCGCAACAAGCTTGCGATCGTTTGAAGATTGTTCTTCACCCGGTGATGGATCTCGCGGATCGTCGCATCCTTGACCGAGATGAGCCGGTCCTTCTGTCGCAGCTCCGTCACGTCCTTGGCCAACACGATGGCGCCCCTCGCGCCTCCGTCTCTGATCAAGGGCATCACCCGCACCCTGATGTAGGTATCGCCCCGGGCGATCTCTCCATCGACGAGGATCAGCTCATGTAGCGCCCGTTCCACCGGCCGGTCCGAGAGGCCCAGAGCGTCGAGCGCGGAACCGAGAACGTCCTGACTGACGCCGAGCCGGCGGAGCGCCGATAGGGCGTTCGGTGACGCCCACGTCACCGAACCGTCGTCGTCGAGAACAAACAGCCCGTCACCGACCCGGGGCCACTCTCCGGGGGGCCGCCCGGGCCACGGGAAGGTCCCGTCCGCGATCATGACCGAGACGTGCTCCGCAGCCTCGAGATAAACCTGCTCCAGGCGCCCCGGCCTGCGCGACGTCCCCGGGCTCCCCTCTTTGGTGACGACCCCGACCACCCGGCCCTCGTGCCGGACGGGAAGTGCATCAAGACGCACGGGTATGCCGTCGACGAGCACCGGGGCTTCCTGTGACCAGATCCTGCCTTCGCGGAAGGCACGCTCGACGATCGGATGCTCCGGCTGATCGACTCTGATGCCGACCATGTCCCTCGGGTAGAGCGTCTGGCTGGTGAAAGGCCGCAGTTGCGCCGCCACCTCGAACCCGTCACCCGCCGAGGCAGGTACGTAGAGGAAGAGATCGGAGAAAGAGAGGTCTGCCAGCACTTGCCACGAAGAGCACAGGGAGCGGAGATGCTCCGCCTGCTCCCGAGTAAGGTCCGAGACCGCCATGATGCGGTCGGCAAGGGTACCCATTACCTGAATCGTACGGGCAGCCCCAGAAACCCCTTCCGCTCCCCGCCCTGCCCCACACGCGCTATCGTCCACGCGCTATCTCCTCGACAAGGAGCATCCGTTGCGTATCGCGATCCTGTCTGACATCCACGGCAATCTGATGGCTCTAGATGCAGTGATGACCGACCTCGAATCGCAGTCCCCCGACGAGATCTGGTGCGGTGGCGACATCGGCTGGGGCGGGCCATGGGCCTCCGAGTGCATCGCGCGCGTTCGAAGCGAGGGGTGGACCTCGGTCAAGGGCAACACCGACATCTGGATCACGGGAGATCCTCAGACGGTCGATACGCCGGAGGACCGAGCCATCTTCAACCAGCTCGCCGCGATCCATGATGTCTCGAAAGAAGATGCCCGCTGGCTGGCGAGCCTCCCCCTGGGACACCATCCCGCCGGATCCATCCTCCTCGTCCACGGCACGCCACTCAGCCCCTTCCAGGGCCCTATGCCCGACGCGCCGGCCAAGGAGTTCCGCGTGTTCGAGGACCAGGCGAAGTTCGTCGTCTACGGACACGTCCACCATGCCTTCAGCCGGCGCCTCACGGGAGGAACGCTCCTCGTGAACACCGGATCGGTGGGGTTCCCCGAAGATGAAGAACGCGCGTCCTACCTGATCATCGACCGAGATGGCCCGGACATCAGCTGGCAACACCGGCGCGTGGAATACGACCGGCGCGCCGTGATCGCGGAAGCGAAACGGCAACCGGAGCCCCTCAGGTCACGCCTGTTGGCCCGCCTCAAGGTCGCCGAGTGACCACCTACACCGTCGCCGAAGCCAACGAGCTCCTCCCCTACCTGGCCCCGGTCCTGGTCGAGCTGCGCGAGAAGTACGAGCTGGCGATGCAGATCCAAGAACGGCTGGAAGGGGCGGCGGTCACGAACGGCGGCTCCAAGCACAGAGAACGGTGGCAGAAGACGCTCACCCGGGTGCAGGAGCTGATGGATCGGATGAATGACTGGAACATCGAGGTGCGTGACCTCGGTAGTGGCTTGGTCGACTTCCCCTCCCGACGCGGTGACAGCGACGTTTGGCTTTGCTGGCGCATGGGCGAGCCCGAGGTCGCATACTGGCACGGACGAGACGAAGGATTCTCGTCACGTCGTGCTCTGTGACGCTACCGGCCCTCGAACCTCGGAGCCCGCTTCTGTCCCATGGCAGAGATGCCCTCCTGCAGATCGGCCGACCGGTACGCTGCCGCTACCAGCCCATCTATCTCGTCGAAAGATGCGGTCACCCGAAGGTCGCGCGGGGCGGCCAGCCTGTCGCCGACCGCGATCAGAGAACGCTTGGCTCCCTGCACGCCGAGAGGTGCGAGCATCGCGATGTCCTCGGCCATCTGCCTCGTGATCGCCAGTAGGTCGGCCGCCGGACACACCCTCGTCACCAATCCGGCCTCCGCTGCTTCGGCAGCTGAGTACGAGCGAGCGGTCATCAAGACCTCTTTGGCAACCGCGAGGCCTGCAACCAGAACGAGACGTTGCACGTTCTCGTAATTGACGACGATCCCCAGACGCGAAGACGGGATCCCCAAAGTGGCATCCTCGGCCGCGAGACGGAAATCGCAGGCCGTGGCGAGCTGTAGTCCGCCCCCCATCGCGGCCCCCTGGATACGAGCGATCGTAGGAAGCCTGAACCTGTCGAGCCGCGCCAGCATGGATTCGAACGCGGGAAGGAACTCTAGGCCGGCAGGGCCCGACACCGCCGCGAAATCGGCACCGGAGCAGAAGATCCGTCCCTCGCCCTCGACGATCACCACCCGGGCGCGAAGATGGTTGTCGATCTCGTCGAGTGCGGCCACGACATCACTGCACATCTGCGTGGAGAGAGCGTTGCGCGCCTCGGGACGGTCGAGCGTCAGGTAGGCGATGTGCTCGCTGTAACCCGTCCGAACGGTTCCCACGATCTGGGGCTAGCCGATGACGGCGATGACGTCGCCCTCCTGGACGACACCGCCCTCGGTCACGCCCACCTCGGATACCGTTCCGGAAACAGTCGCCTCAACGGGGATCTCCATCTTCATAGACTCGAGGATGGCCAGCGCGTCCCCTTCGGCAACCGTGTCACCCGGTTTCACCAAGACCTTCCATACGTTAGCGACCATCTCTGCAACGACTTCTTCAGCCAACCTCTTGCTCCTTACTCTCGCTACTCTCGTTCAACGCGCTGCGGTCGGGTGGATCCGGAAGCGAGAGGTGCGCACGGGCCTCCGCGGGGGTCGCCACGGAGCGGCCGGAGCTCTCGACGAGCTCGGCGGCCGCGCCGACAAGGTCCCCGTTGGAGGAAGCCATCTGGCCCGACGGGAGGTAGAAATTGTCCTCGAGACCGACCCGGACGTTCCCGCCGAGCTCCGAGGCAGCGCTCACAAGCTCCCACTGTTTACGAGAGATCGCTATCACTTCCCACGTGCTGCCCTCGGGAACGAGAGAAGCCATGTGCGCGAGCGTTCGGTGATCGGGCGGGGCGCCGCCGAGCACGCCGAGGATCAGGGAGAACTGGATGGGCGTCGTCAGCAAACCCATGTCGACCAGCGGCTCGACGCTCGCCACGTGACCGGTATCGAAACATTCGCACTCAGGCTTCACGCCGGCCGAGTTCATCTGCTCGAGGAGATAGGAGATATCGGCGAACGGATTAGCGAAGACAAGGTCGAAGATGATCTGCTTGCGCTTGGATGAATACTTCGCGTAGTTCATCGACCCCATGTTCAAGGCCGCGAGCTCGGGCTTGAGCACCGCCACCTGGTGGACGCGCTCCTCGAGTGAGACGCCGATCGCGCCGGTCGAGTAGTTGATGATGATGTCAGGTACCTCCGCCAGGATCGCCTGCGTGATCGTGCGGTATTCCTCGATGCGGAAGCTCGGCGACCCATCGGGATAACGAGCATGGATGTGAACAACCGACGCTCCCGCGTCGTACGCACGCCTCGCTTCGGCCGCGTATTCCTCGGGCGTATAGGGGATGGCTTCGCACTGGGTGCGGTTGGCGGCGACGCCGGAGATGGCGCAGGTGATCACACATGCGGTCATGAGGGCAGAGGCTATCCTCTCGGGAACTTGGTTAAAGAAAGGCCGCCATGAGCGTCACCGTCGTCGAGCATCCCCTTGCTCAACATCTCCTACTGGCCCTACGGGACGAGACCACCCCTCCGGCGCTGTTCCGGGCGCTCACCAAGCGACTGACCGCCGTCTTGATGCTCGAGGCAACCCGAGACCTGCCGGTCCGGACGCAAACCGTGTCGACACCCATCGAGGAGACGGAAGGCCGCGTACTTGCCCGATCGATCGTGGCGGTGCCGATACTGCGCGCGGGGCTCGGGATGCTTGAAGCCGTCGTGGAGCTCTTCCCAGAGGTCCGGGTGGGCTACCTCGGTCTCGAGCGCGACGAAGCCACGTTCCAGCCTTCGGAGTACTACGCCAAGATGCCCCGCATGGACGACGCGGTGACGTTCGTACTAGACCCGATGCTTGCAACCGGAGGCTCGGCTGAAGCGGCACTGCGGTCGGTCAAAGAAGCCGGCGCGCCTGATGTCCGGATGGTGTCGGTGGTCTGCGCACCCGAAGGAGTGGCCGCTCTGGAAAAGGCGCATCCCGACGTCGTCATAGTGACCGCGGCGATCGACCGCGAACTCAACGAACACGCTTACATCATGCCGGGGTTGGGCGATTTCGGAGACAGGCTCTTCGGAACCAACCCCTAGCTACTGGTGCCGGTACCGTAAACGACGACCCCTGCCAGCAGTACGAGGCTCCATCTCAACCTCGTCCACGGGGTGACGTCCCGTGCCCGCACGAGGGTCCTCGGCAACGGGCTCAAACGGGAAGGACCCCATGCTTGCGCCAGGGACGCTCTACCGTCTTCGTCGCGGAGCTTTCGAGTGCCCGGCAGACGACCTTTCGGGTCTCGGCGGGGTCGATCAGGTCGTCGATGAAGGACCATCCTGCCGCGATCTCGGGGGCGATCTGCTCTCTGATCATCGCAACCATATTGTTGCGCGCCGCGGCCTGGTCCTCCTCCGGCAGCGCCTCGATCTGCTTGCGGAAGATGATATTGACGGCTCCTTCGGGTCCCATGACCGAGATCTCTGCGGTCGGCCACGCGACGATCAGGTCCGGCTCGTACGCCCGCCCGTTCATCACGTAGTAGCCGGCGCCGTAACCCTTGCGCATCACCACGGTGATCTTGGGCACGGTGGCCTCGGCGACAGCGAATAGCATCTTGGCTCCATGCCGGATGATGCCCTGCTTCTCGACGGCGCTTCCGACCAGGAATCCGGGACAATCCATCAGGAACAAGAGCGGGATCTCGTAGGCATCGCAGAGCCACACGAAGCGCGCTGCCTTGTCCGCGCCGTTCACATCGAGCGCGCCGCCGAGGAACTTCGGCTGGTTGGCGACGATGCCGACCGGCATGCCACCCATGCGGGCGAATCCGGTGACCACATTGCGCGCCCAATCAGGTTTCATCGGGAAGAAGTCACCGTCGTCGGTGATCGCGCTGATGACCTTGTAGACGTCGTATGCCTGACGGGGGTTCGCCGGAACGATGTCGTATAGCTCTTCGGCGCGCCGGTCCGAAAGATCCTCCGTCATCGTTACCGGAGGGGCCTCCAGGTTGCTCGAAGGGAAGTAGGAGAGGTACTTCCGCACGGCTTCGATACACGCGACGTCGTCGGCTACTTCCAGGTCTGCCACGCCGGAGATCTTGCAGTGGATCTTGGACCCACCCATATCTTCCGCGGTTACGTCCTCACCCACAGCAGCCTTTACGAGGTGCGGCCCAGCGAGGGCCATGTTCGAGTTGCCCTTGACCATCGGCACGAAGTCGGCGAGTCCCGGTATGTATGCGGTGCCCGCCGCGCCGGGCCCCATCATCGCGGCGACCTGCGGAACGACGCCGCTCATCACCACCTGCTCACGGAAAAGATCACCCGTGCGAGCGAACATCGACCCGGTTGCTTCTTGGATCCGCGCTCCGGCGGAATCGATCAACCACACGAGCGGCATCCGCTCGCGCAATGCCAGCTCGCGCATGCGCGTCGCCTTGAGCTCGGTGACCATGCCCATAGAGCCGGCCATCACGGTGAAGTCGTAGGCGATCACTGCAGCCGGACGGCCTTCTATCTTGCCGACCCCGCACACCACACCGTCTGCGGGCGTGTGCTTCCCTTGCATCTGCGGAGACTGCGACTGATGGTGCGCCAGAAGGCCGTGCTCGACGAAGGTGCCGCTATCGAACAACATGTCCACCCGCTCCCGGGCGGTCAGTTTCCCGGCATCGTGCTGGCGCTGCACCCGCTCGGCGCCGCCCATCTCCCGGAACTTGTCCTTCTTCGCCTCGAGTGCTTCGACCGCCTCGCGCATCGAAGGACCCTCGTAGGTGTAAGTGACGGCGCGCTCCTGGGCGGGCGCGGCCTCAGGCTGATCGGCCACGGCATTCCTCCTTCAAGGGGCCCGTCGCCGGCCAACGGCCGAAGTCTTCCGGGGCCTCGCTAACAAGACCTTACACAGCAGGGCATGACGGATCGATGGCGTATCTCAAACCATGCGGTTCTTCCCTCACTTCTTGCTGGCTCTCGCTTTGGTATTCACTCACGCTCCGGCCGACCCTGCCGGCGCTCAGGTGCCGACGCTTCGTCCCGGCCGGGCACTGTTCTGGACCGGCCCCCAGGTCGACCGGTCCCCGGGTCCTTGGACCTATGGATTCAAGATAGATGAGCCCGGGGTGCGGCTCCGGATCGGGATCGATCATCCGGAGGTGGATGACGGCTTCACCCTAGAGATCTCGGGGTCCGGCAACGGAAGGGTTTCGGCTCCCGTCGGCATCTACTCGAACGAGGTGCTGATCAAAGACCCAGAACGCGGGCGGTACACCCTCACGGTCACGGCGAACGACGCGGACGATACGGATTTCCGGGTGCGCGCCAAGCTCGAGGAACGGCTACCCGGCCTCGGAACGAATAACGGCCCCGTCCTTCCCAACCTGCAGGTGCTGCCGCCGCATGAGGCAAGTTTCATGTTCCCCGTCACGAACGGCGGGTTCGGCGACCCGCCTCAGGGAGCCGACACCGGGGGACGCGCGTCCTGCCATCCCGAGGAGCATGTCGAGGAAGGCGCCATCCGCTGCTTGCGGTTCGCGTTCGGCGTCCGCAACACCGGCCTCGGTCCGCTACAGCTCTTCCACGAAGGCGGAAGCGTCGGACCGGACAGGCCTCTCTTCCAGAGGATCCAGCGTGCCGACGAAACCCATTTCGACCGTCCCGCCGGCACGGCGAAGTATCACAAGACCCACGGCCACTACCACCACGATGCTGCGGTAGGCGTGCAGCTCTTCAAGGTCCTCGACACCAAGACGGGGGCGATGGAAGAGTCGGGCGAACCTAGGACCAAAGGGTTCGCACACCGCGAGGAGTTACTGCGGGACTGGGACACCTTCTATCCGGTGTGGGCGCGCTTCGGGATCGGGCTCGGACCGGGATGGGCGGACATCTACGAGTGGGACCGTCCGGGCAACTACATCGACTTTGGCCTGAACGGTGACGGACACTATGTCGTGCAGATGGATGCGGACCCCGTGAAAGGCATCCGTGAGTCCAACGAGAAAGACAACGCCGCATACACCTATCTGAAAGTGACCGGCTCCGACGTCGAGATCATCGAGGCGGGCCGGGGCCAGCACCCGTGGGACGCGTGCAAGATCGAAGTCGGACTGGGGGGACACCCGGATCCGAAACAGAAACCGCGGCCCCGTCATTGCCCTCGGGACACCACCTGATCGGCTGATCGACCGCGCCACCGGAGCCGTTCGAGAAACAGCTCCGGGCTAGATCACGGGGCAGTCCTCTCCGCATAGGGCAAGTTTGAGAGCGATCACCTCTACCTACGGGCAGTCAGTCCCACTCAGCGGGACTTATGACCCCGTGGAACTTGCCTCGGGGTCCGGGAACTTCGTGGGTAGTCGTAACGTCATAGGTGTCATGAAAAGGATCTCTATGCTCGCTGCCGTGCTGATGCTGACGGCGTGCGGCGAACCCGTCTATACGACTCCCGCGGCGTCCCCCACTTCGTCGTCCGAAGCTCCCGCAGGAACGACGTACCAGGGGACTGGGACGGTGCTGCAGGCAAAAGGAAAGGATCCTCAGCTTTGTCTCGGCGGGGTCATGGACTCTCTCCCCCCCAAGTGCGGGGGTCTCCCGCTGCAGGGATGGGACTGGGACGCGGTCGAGGACGAGGAATCCGCGAACGGGACTACCTGGGGCTCTTACTCAGTCACCGGTGATTACGACGGCAAGGTCTTCAAAGTTCTTGAAGCACGAGCCCCCGACTGGTCCGGCGGGACCGATCATCCGATCGAGACTCCGTGTGACGAACCGGCAGGTGGATGGGAGCAGCCGGAGCCCGACAAGGTGGCCGAAGAAGACCGCATCAGGGTGATGCGGCGGGTACGGAGACAACCGGATTTCTCCGGCATCTGGATCGACTACCTCGAAGAACCTGCAGAGTTCGAGGACACTCCGTACGTACTGAACGTCGCCTTCGCGGGAGACGTCGAGGGCCACGAAGCCGAGATACGCGAGGACTGGGGAGGCCCTTTGTGCGTCGTCGAGTTCGAGCACCCGCTGGATGGGCTGCTGGCGATCCAAGAGGAGCTATCTCGCGAGGCCGCCAAAGAGATGGGACTAGAGGTGCTGACGTCGGGTGTCAGCGAAAACCGCAACGTCCTGCAGATCTCGGTGGTGGTCGCAACCGCGGAGATGCTGGACGAGCTGGAAGAGCGTTACGGGCCCGGCACCGTCGAGGTCGACGCTCGCCTCCGTCCGGTCGAGTAACGGCCGGGCTAGCGGCCCTTCCATTCGGGAGCCCGCTTCTGCATGAAGGCGGTGACACCCTCGACGGTGTCTTCGGAGCCGAGCAGGACGGTAAGCATCCCGGCCAGATAGTCGAGCGCTTCGTCGGTCGCCATGTCCTCAGCTCGATAGAAAGAACGCTTCCCCAAGGACGAGATCACAGGGCTCTTCGAGACCAGGTGGGCCACCAGTTCATCTGTTGTGGAGTCGAGTTCGTCGCGCGACACCACTCTATTGACGAATCCCCAGCGCTGTCCCTCGGTCACCGGCATCCGCGCTCCGGTGAGCATCATGTCGAGCGCGACCTTTCGGGGCACATCACGCTGGATCACGGCGGTGATCATGAACGGCCACAGGCCGATGTTCGTCTCCGGAGTGCCGACCTCGACATCGTCGGCTGCCACCACCAGATCGCACGCGAGCATGAGACCGAAACCGCCCGCCAGTGCGTGACCGTTGACACGCGCCACGATCGGGAAAGGACAGGTTCGCATCTGCTTGAAGAGCCCCCCTACCTCGGCACGCTCGTCATGCGCGCCGACGTGGGAATCGGCCGTCATCCCGCCGAGATCTCCACCCGCACAGAACGCTTTGTCACCCGCGCCGGTGAGGACGACCGCGCGCGCTCCGTCGCGCTCGGCGCGCCGGAGGCCTTCAGCGATGCCTCGAACCACCTCTGGATTGATGGCGTTACGACGGTCCGGTCGGTTGATCTCGATGAGCGCGACCGCGTCGGAGAAAGCGTAGAGAACAGGATCGGCATCGACCATGGGGGGAGATTACTCGCAGAGAGCCCGCATTCCGGGCCGGGATATGGCTCTGGGGGAACCGCAACTCGGACGAACGCGGTTCGGGAACTAAGCGTCTTCTAGGAGCCGGGCGATCTTGGTCTTGAGGCCGTCGGGACAGGTGCAGGAATCCTTGAGTCGAGCGATCAGAACCTTTACCTCTCGCTCGAGCCCGTAGCGCTCGTAGCAGGGCTCGCATTCCTCGAGATGGGCCTCGATCTCGAGACGCTCGGCATGTTCGAGCGGTTCTCCGTCGAGGATGAGATAGGCCCTCACGAGTGTCTGCTTGCAGTGTTCCTTCATCCGATCAGTCCCCGGATGCCGTCCCACGAGCAACCCCGAGCAGCCATCTACTTCCCCCTATTTGCGTTGCCGTCCCCGGACTGTTGCGGCCCCTTCACGATGCCTCTTTCACGGGCTACTTCCCATAACCGCTTCTGGAGCGCCTTTCTTCCCCGGTGGAGCCTGGACATCACCGTCCCGAGGGGCACGTCCATGATCTCGGCCATCTCAGCATAGGAGAATCCTTCCACGTCGGACAGAACCACGGCCAGGCGGAACTGCTCGGGGAGGTCGTCGATCGCCTCGATGATGTCGCTGTCCACCAGGCTGTCGAGCACGATCGTCTCGGGCGTGATGCTGAGATTGGGGTCGTGATCCCTGAGCTCACGGTACAGATCGAACTCCTCGACCTCGTCCTGGCTGACCTTCTGGGGCTCGCGTTGCTTCTTGCGATAGGTGTTGATGTAGGCGTTGGTCATGATGCGGAAGAGCCACGCCTTGAGGTTGGTCCCGGGCTCGAAGCGGTGGAAGGCGCGGTAGGCGCGCATCATCGTTTCCTGCACGAGGTCCTCGGCGTCCGCCGGCTTGCGGGTCATCCTGAGCGCACCGGCGTAGAGCGAATCGAGGATCGGCAAAGCTTCGGCCTGGAACCGCTCTTTCTCCTCCTCGGTCAGATCGACGGGCGTGGGGTTAGCCACTCGACTTGCTCCCTCGCTGGCCCACGCTTGCCTTGTCCAGCATCCCCGAATCGAACGAGAACATGAGCTCACCCTTGGCGCGGTGCGCCGCCAGAGCCCCCTCGATGAGGTCGTCCATGAGCGTCTCGAAGCCGAGATCGCTGTGCTCCCAGAGATAGAAAGACAAAGATCCCGGAACGGTATTGATCTCCATGACCCAAGTCTCCCCAGAACTCTCCTTAACGAACGCATCGATACGAGCGACCCCGGCTGCATCGACCGCCTCGAACGCCCGGAGTGCGTTGTCCTGGACGGTCTTGGTGAGCTCGTCCGAGATCGGAGCCGGGATACGGCGATCCTGACCGGCCATGCCCTCGGCCTTAGACCCAGGATCGGACCCATCGGATTTGCCGCCCCTCATGTACTTGTCCGAGAAGGACAGGAACTCCTCCCATGCGACCGGCTGCTCGCATACCGACGCCTGTGGCTCGAGTCCCGGACCTCCGATCACCGAGCAGTTGATCTCGATGCAGCCTTCGGCGGCGGGCTCGACGAGGATCCTGCTGTCGTACCGTCGCGCCACCTCCAAAGCCTCTCTCAGCCCCTCCCTGTCGGCGCCTTTACCGATCCCCACACTAGAACCGAGCCGCGACGGTTTCACGAAGGCGGGATAACCGATCCGCTCCTCGACGTCATCGAGAACCTGCTCGTAGTCGCTCTCCAATCGGTCGGTGTGCACGAGGATGTGGTCGAGAACGGGCAGACCGGCAGCCTTGAAGACCGCTTTCATCGCGGGCTTATCCATCCCCACCGCCGAGCCGACGACGCCGGATCCCGCGTAGGGGATGTCGGCCAACTCGAGGAGACCCTGCAGGGTTCCGTCCTCGCCGTAGGTGCCGTGGATGGCAGGAATGATCACATCGAGCTTGACCGTGCGAGAGCCCTTGAGACGTCCCCCGGGGAAGAAGAGCCCGCCCACCGAAGGGACCGGAGGAAGGAAGCACGGCTCCCCCACCTCGGTCCACCGCTTTGTCTTGTAGACGTCGAGATCGTTCAAGCCATCCGCGGAAAGCCATTCCCCTTCGCGGGTGACGTAGATCGGCACCACCTCGTGCCTGCCTTCGAGAACGGCCATCACCTGGTGGGCGGTCACGATCGAGACGTCATGTTCGACCGAGCGGCCGCCGAAGACGACCCCAACTCTCATCCTTGCCATAGCCCCGAGTCTAAAGGGGGCGCGAGGCTCACCCCTCGTACTGATCGGGGAGATCGTTCTCGAACAACACGATGTCGCCGGGTTTCAGCAACCCTTGGAGCTCACGAGAGGCCTCACTCAGAGTGTCCACGGTGATGACGTCGGCCCCGCCCGCCTGCCCTGCTCCCGCGAGGATCGCCCGGCGGTTGAGCTTCGCAACGACGATCAACGTGTCGGCAGCTTCCGCGGCCTGGCGACCGAAGGCCTCATTCGCTTCATCTTGCAGCGGTCCAAGCTCCACCATCCCAGGGGTCACGACCACCTTGCGGCCCCCCGGCATCTGTCTAAGAACCTCGAGGGCCGCTGCCGCACCCGAAGGATTGGAGTTGTATGCGTCGTCGATGACGGTTACGCCCCCGGCACCATCGATGATCTGCAGACGATGCTCGACCGGCTCCATCGCTTCGATGGCCGCCTTGAGGTCGGCGAGTTCCCGGCCGGTCGCCAGGGCGACGGCTACCGCGGCCAGGATGTGCCCGATGGCGTGACGGCCCACCAACCTGGTCTTCACCTGCAATTGATCCCCGGTCCGTTTGTCGAGGATGGTCACCGAAGTTCCCCGCTCCACCAACCAGAGATCGGCCACGGTGATGTCCGGCGCGCCGACTGCTTCGATGCCGTAGCGAACCACTGCCTTGTCCGTAGTGGCATCGGCAAGCTGCCTGACGACCGGGTCGCCGACATTCATCACCGCCGTACCGCTCGAAGGCAGCGCCTCTATCAGCTCGTACTTCCCACGGGCTATCGCCTCGAGCGATCCGAAGCTCTCGAGATGTGCAGGGCCGACCGCGGTGAGCACGCCGACCGACGGCTTCACGAGCTGCGCTACTTCCGCGATGTCGCCTTCTTGGCGTGCTCCCATCTCGACAACGAAGAAACGGTGGTTCGGATCGAGGTTCTCGTTGACGGCGCGCGACACCCCCAGCGGCGTATTGAAGGAGCCGGGGGTCGCCAGCACTTCGTCCGGCGCGCCGAGCAACTGTTGAATGGCGAACTTGGTCGATGTCTTGCCGAAGGAGCCCGTCACGCCGATCACCGTGGGGCCCACATCGGCGAGCTTGCGCCGCGCCGCACGCAGGAAACGGCCGTTGATGGCAGCCTGCACCGGCGTCATCCCCCAGTCCGCAAACAGCAGGATGTGCGGAGCGCCCCAGAACACGAGTCCTAGCATCAGCGCGCAGGTGATGAGGTCCCACGGCGCGCCGCCGATGAGGTGCGCGGCGGCGGATGGGAGCAAGATCGCGGCTACGGAGACCGCCGTGGCCTTTATGAGCATCCTCCACGCCCGCCCGGTCATCACCAGCGGTTTCTTCGCCTCGCGGAACGACGACAGGAACAACCTGCGGCCGGGATTCTCCCGCAGCCAGCGCCTGAACCAATGACGCTTGTAGGCCTCGAGCTGGAAGACATGCAGGGCGCGGCGCAGGCGCACGAATTGCCACACACCGAACAACGGGATGATCACGTAGACGATCGTCCGAAGCAGGAACGAGTATCCGTAGAACGGATCGACGAAACCCCTCAAGCCGTGCCTCCGGATCCGAGGGGCGCGCCGAGGAAATGACGCACCACGCGGATGAAGCGTTCGGACTCGTCGAGATAAGCGAAGTGCCCCGCTCCTTCGAAGAGCACGAGTCCTGCGTCGGGGATCAAGCGCTCCATCGTTTTCGCGTGACCAACCGGTACGGCATCATCGCTAGTACCCCACACGAGCAACGTCGACGCTTTGATGTTCGGCAATATCGCTTCGAGGTTCTCGTTGACCACGCGCACGAGGATGGGCCGGATGGGGCCGGCGTTCTTGTAGTCCTCTGATGCGATGCGGTCGTACACCATCGCACGCAGCTTCTTACCCGGCGCGCCGAAGCGCTCGAGGTGGCGAGCGCTCTTCGACACCATCCTCTTCACGCGCGCCCTCATCGACGGAGGTGTCCTGAGACCCGACGAACCTTGAAGCACCATGCGGTCCACGAGATCCGGGTGCGTAGCAGCCAGATAGAGAGAGATCTTGGCTCCGAAGGAATGCCCGACGAAGTGCGCCCGCTCGATGCCCGCGTCGGTCAGAGCCTCCAAGACGAAAGACGCATAGTCGGGGGTTCCCCATACGCCGTCCGGCGTGGGGGACTCCCCGAAGCCCGGCAGGTCGAGCGCCACGACCCGGAAGGAGCTCGTTAATCCGGCCAGCACCGGAGCCATCGACTCGATCCGGCCACCCCATCCGTGGAGGACGACGACCGGGTCGCCGGAACCGGAGTCGTATAGACGAGCCCTCTGTCCGGAGACATCGATCATGCGCGTTGCTTCACTGATGGCTGACATCGGACCTAATGCTCCCAGAAAGAAGCGAGGTCCAGTTGATTAGGCGGATAGTGAAACGAGGGCGGCGAGCGCCTCGGGGGGAACGTCGGACTGGACCGACCCAAGGATCGTCTCCCGTAGCCCCACCACTTCACCCACCACGATCACGGCCGGCGAGCCGATCCCGGCGTCTCGCATGCGCCCGGCTAGTTCATCGAGCGTGGTGACCAGCGTCACCTGTCCTTGGTGGGTGCCCCACTGCACGGCGGCTGCAGGTGTATGAGCGGATAGGCCTCCGAGCATCAGCTGATCTGCGATCGAGGCGACGTGACGAGTGCCCATCAGGATCACCAACGTGTCCACTGAACGAGCGAGCCCTCTCCAGTTCACATCGTTCTTGAGATCGCGCGGGTGCCGATGACCCGTCACAACGGCGACCGATGATCCGGCGCGCCGGTCGGTGACCGGTATCCCGGCAGCCGCAGGAGCAGCCACCGCGGAACTGATCCCCGGTACGACCTCAAAAGCCACACCGGCGGCCCGCAGCGCCGCGGCTTCCTCCCCGCCCCGGCCGAAGACGAAGGGGTCGCCTCCCTTCAAGCGCACGACCCTCTTCCCGGCGCGGCCGTAAGCCACCAGCAGATCTTCTATCTCGGCTTGAGTGGCAGCCGCATACCCGGAGCTCTTCCCGACATAGACCTGGTGGGCGGCGTCGGGGACGGCCTTCAGGAGGTCGGGATGGACGAGACGGTCGTAGACCACGACGTGAGCCTCGTGGAGGCGCTGCAGTCCCTTCACGGTGATCAGGCCGGGGTCCCCCGGCCCTGCGCCCACGAGGGGCGGCGGAGCGAGCTCGAACGGCGCGTGGAACAGCTGCAAGCGCGCAACGTTGCGGCAACGGTGTCTTCCTAGGGGAAGGTTCCGGCTTCTCCGTCCACGAAGAACTCGCGGTATGGGCCGCCGGGCTCCTGTCCGTCATCAACGAGACTCCAGAGACGCTCGAAGGCCGTCACCATGATGATGTGCGTCTTGCTCTTCTCGGACGCATGCCCTGCTAGGGGCGAACGATAGTTCGG
Source organism: Actinomycetota bacterium (assembly GCA_051001455.1). GTDB lineage: Bacteria > Actinomycetota > CADDZG01 > CADDZG01 > WHSQ01 > JBPCNH01. Next base: position 9,860 of record JBPCNH010000002.1, on the reverse strand, counting down.
GTCGACGTTGCTCATCACGTGGCCGGATGCGGTCGTCTCGGATTCCGATTCGGGGCTCTTGCGGCCGACGGTGTACATATCCGTGTCGATACCCGAGCTCGCGAGCAAGGTCGCCATCTCCCGTCCCTGGTTGTAGGGCACGAGCCCGTCATCCAAACCGTGCACGACAACGACGCCCTTGATGCCCGACGCCTCGATATCGTCCATGCGCGCCACGACCGTGCGCTCTTGATAAGGGGCGGGGTCCGATTCGATAGGGCCCCCCATCTCCCGTTCGATGTCTTCCAGCGCCTTGGCGGCGGTCGAGTTTACGGACGCCAGGAGGCGAGCTTCTGCGTAGGTTTCGGTGACATTGGTGGCGCCCTCGATGTTGAACCAGTGGTCGAACAACGGCTCGCCCTCGGAGTCGGTAACGCCGCGCTCCCCCTGCAAGGCCACAACGAGGCCGGCGGTGTTGCCGCCCAAGCTCACGCCGAAGATGATGATGTTGTCGATCGAGGAGCAACTCCGCTCAAACGCCTGAGCCACCGCTATCGAATCCTCGGCTCCCTTCAAAACGTCCCACCCCCGCGATTCCGGTAGGCCATCGTCGTTGGAGTCGGGAAAGATCTCTGCGCCGCGGTAATCCATGGTCGCTGCCGCGACTCCGTGGTCGCGGGCAGCATCCTTCATGTGTTCGACCCACGAGTACGATGTGTGACCGTACCCACGGCCGAACACCACGAGGGTCGAAGGTGCAGTACGGGGCACCGCGTAGTGACCCGTCGCCTTCTCGCCGTCGACCCTCATCGTCAGGCGATGGGCCGCGTCCGCGGCGTCACGGCACGGCAAAGATCTCGCCGAACCCTTCGGGGCAGACGAAGCCGCGACCCCGGGGAACGCCAGCACGAGGCTCACAGCGGTCACCAGCAGAACGAGTCGAGACTTCAAGATTCCTCCGGGATCATCGATCAAGATGTTCAAGCAGATGGTTCGCCAGGTACGACTTCCTTCCTGCAGCATAAAAAAAGGGCCAGAAGTGTTTTAGACGCTGGATATGAAGGGCATAGGCACGTGGTGGAGATCGAGCTGCCTCCAGACCGTCGCGCACCCTCGAAAGCGCGCCAAGCGCTTCGTGAGATGGAGGCCGTCCTCGGTCCCGAGCTCGACGCGGTCGAACTGCTCGCAACAGAGCTCGTCACGAACGCGGTCCGGCATTCAGGCGCGACCGATAACGAGCCCATCCGGCTCACGACCGAGATGACCGGCGGCTGCGTACGGGTCACGGTCACCGATCCCGGACCTGTTTTCTCCCACGCCCCCTACACCGAAGACCCCATGCGCGAGGATGGGCGAGGGTTGTTCCTCGTCGAACAGGTCAGCAGCAGATGGGGCATCCAGCGCCATGGTGGCAACGAGGTCTGGTTCGAGCTGGAGGTGCCCAGCAACGGAGGCGCTACGGCTGGAGCGGAGGAACGTTCTCGTAACTAGCGCCGTCTAGCCGGCGGGTCCGGAGCGCTTCAACGCAACGAGCTCTGGATGCTTGGCCTCGATCCCGTCACCGGAGGACACCCGTCTGAAACGGCGAGTGACCCACGGAGCTAGGTGCTGGCGGGCCCACGCGATCTCCTCGGCGATCCGCTCTCTCCGGGCGCGCCGCTCCGCCGGGGGCAGCGGATCGTTCCACCTGGGGCCTTGCACTTGGATCCCCAGCGCCTCCGCGGCCGCCGCTGCGATCCGAGCGTGGCCTTCACTATTGGCGTGGAGCCGGTCTGCACACCAGAAGCGGGCATCCGACACAACCGCTTCCTCGGTGAAGTCGACGAGCACCGCATCGTGTCGGCGAGCCAGGTCCCGCAGCCTCTCGTTGAGCGCCTTCATCCGCTTCCGGAGCACGCGCGCGTAGGGATTCACCGGAACCGGATCGCCGTAAGTCATCATCACAACGGTGGCGTCGGCGTCTCGACAAGCCCCCACCATCTGATCGAGGTCTCCGGCGACGCGATCGAGATCGAAGGACGGACGCAACAGGTCGTTCATCCCCGTCACGACGCTGACGATATCTGGCGCCAGCGCCAGGGCCGGCTCGAGCTGCTGCTCTTTGACCTCGTGCGTTCGCCGGCCCCGTACCGCAAGGTTGGCGTAGAGGAGATCTCCCCGCGACGAAGCTAGGTACTCGGCAAGCCGATCCGCCCAACCTCGGTTGCCCCCGCTCCCGTCGGGATCGAAGAGCCCCTCGGTCATGCTGTCGCCAAGCGCCACGTAGCGCTCGAGATGCTCCACCCTCTTCTCCTACAGGCTAGATCGCCCTACCCGCGACGGCAGGGTCGGGAAGGCTGCACACAGGAGATCGTGGCAGTCCGACGGATAGTCTCACAGCCGGTGGAGGCTTTAAGGGACCCGGTACGTCTCTCCCGCGCTAGCCGAGTCGATGATCGTTGCGTCCAACGACCGCTCCGCGGTGTGAGAAACCCAGCAGATCGAGCAGATCCCCGTGTTGTTCCCGCCCGCCGGACCGATCTTTGAGCCGGACTTCGCCTCGATCTCCTCCAGCGGCACGACCATCGTGAAGGTCATCGAAGCAGGGTCGAAAGTACCCTCGAGGTAAGCGAGGGGAGGACAGTTGACGGCATTGAGGGCTCCGACGACCTCGGAGGCGCACTCTCCCTCGAGCCGAAAATGCCCGTTGACGTCCGCTCTACCGACTCGCTCGGTCGTCTGACCCGCGAGCACATCGGGCTTGCCGATGTCGGCGCTCTTGACGGTCAACCGGAAGTTGGCCCCGTCCACGGAGAAACCCCACAGGAACCGAGCCGCTTCGGGCAGGGATCCAGACGGCGGCATGTCGGCGTGAGTGACGGTGAATTCGAGGGTGTCGTCGACCTTCTTGATCTTCCCTTCGGTCAGATCCACACCCGCAGGGATCGAGGCTCCCACACCCTGCTGTACATCGGCATCACCCGAGTCGTCGGTGAACATCACCATCTCGACAGGAGCTTTCTTCTTCTTTTTCTTCTTCTTGCCAGCCTGAGCCGCTCCGGTAACCGACAGCAGCAACGCACCAGCCAGCATCAGGATCAAGACCTTACGCATCGCAGACACTCCCCTTTTCAGATTTCGGTCCTCCCCTGTGGTTTCGATGCCCCCGGCCCCATTCCTCCCGACGCCTGTCGGCTCTCTTCGAGAACGAACACGACGACGTGTTTGACAGGGCCGGACAGCCGCCCGAGATCGAATGGTGGGATGAACCGATGGAGCCGCTATCAGCCGGTTCTGACTGCTCCTAGTTGTTCCTGGTCCGTGCGTTTCCGCAGGTGAGAGCGTTGCGACTCGAACACTCATCCGACTTCATCCGGGTCGATCCGGCTCCGCCGGTTGGCAGATCGTTAGCAGGAACCTCCATTCACACCGACCGCTCGAGGTAGCTCCACGGCTTGGGCAACCCGAGAACTTCCCGAAGAGCTCCGATGTCGCGCGGCGTGGCCCCAGCAGCAAGGGTGCGGTCCGCTTCGTATTCGAAATGCCTCAGCATCGCTTCGAGCAAGACCCTGCCACGCTTGGAACGGCTCGCGGCTCGCGGCGTCATCCCGGACAGACCTGGGACAGACTCGTCCAACCATGCGCGGCGCCAGGCTTCGTCTTCACCAGGTGAGACGCTCCGCAAGGAAACGGCGGACGAGACGGGAAGCGGGAAGTCCTGCGAGGGATCTACCGTGATCTCCTCCTTGATCGACGCGCCACCCGCGATGTCTTCCAGCAGATCCATCAAGCTCGCCAGCCGCTCGCGCGAGTTCACATCTGCTTGAAGGTGGTCGTCGTCCCAGATGAGACGCGCTTTGACCCAGCGCCCGGGATCGTCGGCCTCCGGGATCTCTAGGCCCTGGTCACGGAGCATCGCCAACTGCTGATCGCGCTCGAACCTGGTGAGCTCGCGCCCGTGCCACACGATCTCGTCGTCATCCACCTCGAAGTCCGGATGGTTCGACACCGTTCGTCTGAAACGGGCCGGATCGTCCAGCGTGATGCGCGCCTTGATCAGCTCCACGGTCTCTCCGTCCATGTTCTGCAGCGAGATCGGCCGGTCGCTCAGCTCACGCGCCTCTCGCACCAGGGTCGGGAAGGCCTGCTTCAAGATGTCCAGCATCACGAAGGAAGGGATGGGCGAGGGCTCATCCCAGGGGTCCCGGAGCGACGGAGGGAGGTCGAACAGCTCGTCGTGGAGCAGTCTCTTAGGAACGCTTCTCCCGTGCTCTCGCATCATGCCGACCACGACCCCCTCGACGATCTCCAACGCCGAGCGGGCGACCGCATCCCCGATGGCTGGCGTTAGAGGCATGAAGGAACCCCCCATCCGCCAGATGCCGTCGACGGGTACGACGTAGCCCAGCAGCACCTCCCAGCGCGCCCGGTCCTCTAGCAGCGCCGGGGGCATCTCCACCCACATCCGCTCTCTGGTCAGGATCTCTCGTAGACAGATCGTGGGCCGCGGGACCGTATCCTCGACCACCCACAGCCCGTAGCGGCAATGCTCATGCCAGTCGCGGGCGCGGCGGGCCGATTCTTCGTTCGTCGCTGGATCCTCGGCGAACTCAGCCAGCAAGGAGGTGGCGATGTCCGGATCCTCGTCGTCAATCGGAACGATGCCGGCGGCAAGCGCCCACTCCGCGAAGAGCTGAGTTTCAGCGGGCTCAAGGAATAGTTCGCCGGGGTCGTCGCCGTCGTCCTCGTCCATCCCCAACCAGTCCCGCAGCGCCTCCACCACCGGGCCCCGGTATTCGCCCCGGCCCATGAAGGCGGCGAGCTTCTCTCTCAGCTCGTCGAAGACCCGGCGGTCGTCGAAGCGCCCCAGGGCTGCTTCCTCGCGCTCCAAGCAGCACTTCTCGTAGAGCGCGCCGGACCCACAGGGGCACGACTCGTCTTCCGCTAGCGTCTCGAAGCGTTCGTCGATCTCGCGCATGACATCCCTATACGCGTCGTGAGCAGAATCGTCCGCGGGGTCGGCGCGCAGCATGGCCTCGAGGACCTCGACGGAATCGGCGAGTCTGCCGCAGCCTTGAAGGGACAGCGCGTAGCACCACCGCGTTACCGGCCGGTCGTCCAGCGCCAGCGCTTCCTCGTACAGAGGTACGGCGGTGGCATCGTCGCCCGCGAGCTCCGCAACCTCGGCGCGCAGCAGGAGCGCGCTCAGGGTTCCGGGGACCAACCGACCCACGGCATCCGCTATCGCTTCGGCCCGCTCCCGCCCCACCCTTCGGAACAGGAGCTCGCCCGACATCTCGGAAGACCGGTCCTTGTCGAGAAGATCGAGCCACCTCGTGGCGATAGAGGAGGCATCTGCGTCGGGATCCTCGGCCTCCACCAGCAGAGCATCAAGCTGTCGGGCCAGGTCCTTCGCGGCCTTACGCAGCGCGCTCCTGCTGGGCCGCTGTCCTCCTTCGGCCCGCTGCTTCTTCCTCGCCCGCTTTCCCACTGCTCTTCCCCCTCGAGGCGCGCTTGTATCGATCGTTTGGGGAGTGGTTCGAGCTTATCCGTAACCACCCTCTCCAGTGTGCGTCGGTGCCCCCAGAGAGTGTTTCGGAAGTTGGTCGAACGTTAAGCCCGCAGCGGGCTCGAGCCGAAGAGACCGAGCAGTTCCGCGCTCGTGTAGAGCCGGCTCGGTCGGCCGCGGCCCTGCGGCTGCACGGTGCCGTGCTCGACGAGGACGCCGGCATCGACGAGGTCGCTCAGCGCGGCGTTCGCTGACTTCAACGGGATAGCGAGCTCCGACGCGACAGTCGGTCCCGTGAGGACGAGATATCGCGGCAGCAAGTCGAGAACGCGCCACGCCGCCGCGTTGCTACGCAATCGCCTGGTGCCGTCGCGCGGCGCCTCGAGCCGCACGCGCCACTCCCGCTGAAGCTTCTCGACCGACGAGACGAGCTCCTGTTGCGTGCGCCCGGCGCCAGAGACGGCGTCCGCGAACCACCGCACCCAGGCGCTGTGATCGCCCGTGCGGAACAGCACCAGACCCAAGCCGTAACCGCCGACATCAGCGGCGATGCGCGTGCTAACCGGCGGAGGTGTCACGAGCGACAAGCGGCGGACGAAGATCCACGCGACGAGAACGCGCCCGACGCGGCCGTTGCCGTCGGCAAATGGGTGGATGATCTCGAACTGCGCGTGCGCGATAGCGGCCTGGCTCACCGCGTCGACGTCCTCGCGGTTGACGTAGACGACGAGGTCGTCGAGCAGCGCTGGCAGTTCCTCTGGCGGAGGCGTAACGAGATGCGCGTCCAGTGGCGAGGTCCCGCCGATCCATCCCTGTTCGTTCCGGACGACGCCGACGTGGCGCGTCGGCGTCGGGCTCCCGGTCATCAGCGTCCGGTGCCACCGGCACAGACTCTCCACCGTCAGGGGTCCGGCGTGGGCATGCTCGAGTGCCTCGGTGACAGCAGCAAGGTTGGCCGCGACCCACGCAGCGGCCGAGGGGTCCGCATGGTCATCGGTCTCCGCAAGGACGATGTCGACGACAGGCGCGGTGACGCCTTCGATGAACGAAGATGCCACGCCTTCCGCTCGGAGCAAGAGGCGCGCCAGCGCTGCGTAGTCGTCGGGCATGGCCTCTGCGCCGTGCTCGACAGCGGCTTGGGCCCGTGCGGAGCGAGCCACGGTGTCGGCGTCGAGCGAGAGGTCGCGGTCCGCGAGGCGCTCCGGCACGAACGCGCGCGTCCGGCGGCCTCGCCATACGATCGGCACCTCAGCGCCGGCTGACTCCATCCCTCACCTTTCGTACACTTAGAGTCCCAAGTGTACGTTATTAGCGTGGTCTCACCCAGCTAACCTGAACACCTCGATCTCGCCGAGGTGATTAGAGGTCCTGTTGGTGTAGGACTACGAATCGCTTGGCAAGGAAGGGAAGGGCGACCGGGACCGCTTCGGGCAGCACCTCGCCAACATCTGCGCCGCCTCGTTCGGACCCGCCGCCGCGGCGAGCATCTCGTCGCAGATCCTGACCGTAGACGGGCACGACCTGGCCCGGGTCCACGTGAAGCCGTCCGGTTTCCCCGTTGATGCCGAGGTGACGGTGGACAAGAAGGGTCAGCTCGAGAAGAAGACTGCCTTCTACATCCGCCTGAATAACGGCACCGTCGAACTTGACGAGACCGAAAAGCAGAAGTACATCGCGACCCGCTGGTTCTGCTGAGAGTAGACCTTCGACGCCAAGAGAATCCGTCGAAATATTTCGGTTCTCCGCGATTAAGAGGGGATTCGTAGCTTCGGCACTCCGCATTGAACCAGAATCCGGTCCTGGAAATTGTTGAAGTTGCGGAAGCCGTAGCCCTGGCGCTTGATGACCTTGATTCGGTTCGTGATCCCTTCGGCGTAGGCATTGGTCATCCGATACGTGAAGTAGTTCAGGATCTCTGGCTTCCACCGGCATACGGTTGCCGCCAGTTGGTCGAATTCAGGGAGGCTGGCTTGTCTCACGAGCTGCAGCCAGACCTCGAGCGCTAGAGCCGCAGCTACCGGATCGGTCTCCGCGTATACCTGGCGCAAGCCCTCCTTGAGACGCCACGCTTTGTGCACCTCGGGGAAGACCCGGAACACCACATCGAGGCGTTCGGCATCACCCGGACGTGCATTCTCGGCCGAGCGCAGGAGCGCGAAGCGGCAGTGGAACAACCGATGTGGCCAGCCGGTCTTCTTCTTGGTCCCACGTCCTTGTGAACGAGCCCGGACCCGGTCCACAGCGAGGTTGGCCATTCGGATGACGTGGAACTTGTCCGCCACCCGGACCGCATGGGGAAGCATCCCCGCGATGATCGCCCGATAGGAAGGTGACATGTCCATGACCACCACCTCGATGCCTTCCCTCACGTCGTCGTCGAGCTCCGAGAACCACCTGACCAGCGGTTTCGCATGGCGGCCTTCGATGGTGTCGACCACGTAACGGGCCATGACGTCGCTGATTATGGTGTTGTAGCTGTGACCTTTTCTGACCGCCGCCTCGTCGATCGAGATGATCTTGGGCGCCGGGCGAGGACGCATCAGGCGCACCAGATCGGCCCGCGCTTTGTGGGCGCGTGCCACGGTGTCATAGGAGACACCCTCCTGGGCCGCGACACGTGAGAAGTTGCCCTGAGCGACCGCCTGGTCCGCCAGATATTCTTTGAATCGCAGGGTCATGCGTGCTCGGCTGGGGATCTCGGGATGGCTCTCCGTCCACGAGCTCGTGCAATAGGTGCAGCGCCAGCGCCGCTTCCTCCACCGCAATACCACGGCTCTTCCGCTGATCGCTAGATCGCGCACCAAAACCTCGGGACGCCCTTTCGGTTCCGGAGCGAGACCGCCGCAACTGCGGCAGCACCCCGCGTCGAACTGTGACTCGACCATGAGCTCGATCAGGTCACCGAATGCACCCACTCCGATCACCACGAGTCCCTCAAGATCAAGGGTCGCGTTGATAGCCTGTTCCGGCATGCCGCCGTACCTCCTCGCCTCGACTCTTCGACAAGCCGAAGGCTACGGAGTGCGGCGGTTTGCGCGTCGGCTTTAGGCCGCCTGCCCCCTCTTAATCATGGAGAACCAATATTTCCTATTTGAGGCCCGAAACCAGGGCAAAAGTGTCACACCCCCTCGTCAATATGGGGGCATGGCAACGAGATCGGTCGAGCAAGACCTTAACGACGCCGCGGCGCTGATCGAACGGGCGAACGCGAAGCTCGAGGTTGGGGAGTTGAGCGCGGCCGGGACCCGTTCGTTGATGAACGCTTACGCGCGGATCCAGAGGCTCGGCGGCTTTGGAGTCGCGGCCCTCTCTGCGCGCGTCGATGACCCGGCCGGGGTGGCCCGCGTCACCGGCACCTCGCTGAGCAAGGCACGTGACACGGTCGCGACCGGCGGGGTTTTGCGGTCGTCGTCCGACCTACGTGCAGCGCTGCAGCAGGGATCGGTGTCTCTCGATCAAGCTGCCGAGATCGCCCGGGCCGAAGAAGCAGCACCGGGTTCAGCGCGCCGTCTCGTGAAGGTCGCGAAGGATGAGGCGTTTCACGTTTTGAAGGACGAGGCGCGCAAGGTAAAGCTCGAGGCCGAGCAACATCACGGGCTTGCGGCCCGTCAACGCGCTGCGCGCAAAGCTCGCAGCTATTCCGACTCGTTAGGCATGGTCCACATCCATCTAGAGCTACAGCCGCATGTAGGTGCTCCGATCGTAGCCAGGGCCGAAGCTGAAGCGCAGAGGCTCGCACGCGGCGCGAAAGTGAAGTCAAAGATGAAGGGCGAGGGGACGAAGCCGGAGCCGTTCGAGCGCCACCTTGCGGACGCCTATGAGGCCCTGCTCTCTGGCGGAGATGGCAAGGGGCGCGCAAAGCGTCCTGATCTGACCGTGCTTGTGTCTCACTCGGTAGCCAAAAGAGGATGGAACGACGTGAGGCCTGGCGAGGTCTGCAAGATCCCCGGCATCGGGCCCGTCGCGCCTCAGATCGCTAGGGAGATCGCGTCCGATGCGTTCTTGAACGGCGTCTTCTTCGATGGGAAAGACCTCAGACACTTCAAACGCTGGTCCCGGGACATCCCGGTCGAGGTCCGCGCCGCGCTCGAGCTGGGTAAGCCACCAGACTTCGACGGCATCCGCTGCCGAGATTGCGGCAACCACTTCCGGACCGAGTTCGATCACGTGCATCCGCACGTAGCGCGCGGTCCCACAAGCATCCCGAATCTAGAACCGCTCTGTTGGCCCTGCCATCAATCGAAGACGGCCCGAGATCGGAAGGCAGGCAAGCTGAAGCCGCCGTCGCTCATGGCGTCCGGAAGTACGTGACCCCCGCACATTCCTGGAAGCTGAAGCTCGGTGACGCGTGGCAGGACCACGACCTCGTCTTCTGTCGAGACGACGGCACGCC
>JBPCNH010000001.1:0-18201 GCA_051001455.1 Actinomycetota bacterium | reverse complement strand
GCTCGCGTCATCCACGGCTGGCTGGAAGACCCCCCCGACCTCAGTGAAGAGGAAGACGAGCTGCTCGGCGGGTTCATCACCTACTCCTACGCCCGCCAAGTCCTGGCCGAAGACCCGTCGTGGAAGGACGATCTGCGCGCCGACCTGCAGATGCACTCGACATACTCCGACGGCACCGTCTCCATCTCCGAGATGGCTGGGGGAGCGGCGGCGCTCGGCTACGAGTACATCGCTATCACCGATCACTCCAAAGGATTGAAGATCGCGGGTGGCATCGATGAAGAGACTCTCGCTGCTCAAGGTGCAGAGATCGAGGATGTGAATCGCCAGCTCGACGAGCTCGATGCGGGCCTGATCGTTTTGAAGTCGATAGAGCTCAACTTCGATACCACCGGTGCTGGTGACATGGAACCGGATGCGCTGAGCGCTCTAGACGTTGTGGTCGGTTCCTTCCACTCGAAGCTGCGCCGCAAGGAGGACCAGACCGACCGCGCCATGGGTGCCGTGCGCAATCCCGACGTGCAGATCGTCGGTCATCCCGCGGGCCGGATGTTCGGCGTGCGCCACGGTGTGAGGGCCGACTGGCGCGCCGTCATGGAAGAGGGACGTAAACGCGGCAAGGCCTTCGAGATCAACGCCCAGCCCAACCGGCAGGATCTGAGCCTCGAGCTGCTCGCGTGCGCCCGCGATACCGGGGTGATGCTGTCGATAGGCACCGATGCCCACTCAACGGGCGAGTTCTACAACGTCGACCTCTCCCTCGCTGCGGCCGCCCTCGCGGGCATCCCGAAGCAACAGATAGTCAACTTTCTCCCGCTCGAGGACTTCCTCGCGTGGGTGGATACCAGCAGGTCTCTGGCCACCCGTCCGACCTAGCCCCGAAGGAAGCGTTTCGACCGATCACCATTAGAGTGGTTGCTCATGAGGTATCGGGTCGATGAGCTGGCGGGGCGCTGCGGCGTGAGCGTGGATACCGTCCGCTTCTATCAGTCGCAGGGATTGCTCCCGCAGCCGGAGCGGGACGGGCGCGTCGCCTGGTACTCGGACGACCACCTGGCCCGCCTCGAGCGCATCAAGGTGCTGAAGGACAAGGGATTCACGCTCCGTTCGATTGCCCGATTCCTTGCCGGGGACCTCGACGCTCCCGACCAGGCCCTCGTCGCCGCCGTGGCCGAGACGTTGCCCGGAGAGGAGCCGCGCGCCGACCGGTTCCTTACGCTCGGTGAGCTCGCGCAGGAGACCGGCGTGACCGGGGCGCTGCTCGAGGCGATCGAGCGGGAGGGATTGTTGGTCCCCACCGAGGTGGACGGGGAGCGCAGGTACTCGACGGCCGACGTCAACGTGGTCGGGGCGGGACTGCAGTTGCTGGAAGCGGGGCTCCCGCTCAGCGAGCTGCTGGCGCTGGCGCGGGAGCACGATTCCGCGATGCGCGAGGTCGCCCGGCGCGCCGTCGACATGTTCCTCAACTACGTGAGAGACCCGATCCGTGCCGCCGGCAGTTCGGATGAAGAAGCCGCCGAACGGCTGGTGGGGGCATTCCGCAAGATGCTCCCCGCGACGACCTCGCTGGTGTCGAATCACTTCCGCCGAATCCTCCTCGCGGAGGCACAGGCGCGGATCGAGAGTGAAGGCGTCGAGAGCGAGATCGAGGCCGTTGCGCGTGAAGCGGGCTCCATGGGTGCGCGATGACGAGCCGTAAGAAGAAGGCGCTTCCGGGACCCGAGGAGAAGGCCGGCGCGGTACGCGACATGTTCGATGCGATCGCCCCTCGCTACGACCTCGTCAACCGGGTGATGACGTTCGGGATGGACCTAGCTTGGCGCAAGAAGGCGGTGAGGTCGTTGCGACCGAAGCCGAGCGATCTGATCGCGGACGTCGCGTGCGGTACGGGTGATTTCTGCAGGGAGGTGCAACGCGCAGGTAGCGCGGCAGTCGGCTTCGACTACTCCTTCGGGATGCTCGCCAGCGCGCGCACGTCGGCTCCGCTGGTGCAAGCCGACGGATTGCAGCTTCCTCTCGCCGACGCGTCCGTGGACGGTGTCACATGCGGCTTCGCTTTGCGCAACGTGGTGGACATAGCCAAGCTGTTCGGCGAGTTCGGGCGCGTGCTGAAGCCGGGGGGACGTGTCGCGGTCCTGGAGGTATCCGAGCCTCGCTCGAAGGTTCTGCGCACCGGGCACCACGTCTACTTCCACAAGATCGTGCCGGTCGTCGGCGGGTTGTTGTCGGACCGCGATGCCTACCGGTACCTGCCGGAGTCGACCGCATACCTTCCTCCGACGCACACGTTGCTCGACGTCATGGTCGCCGCAGGCTTCACCGGCGTCGGCTCGGAGCCGCTGGCGCTCGGCGCGGCACAGTTGCTCACCGGACAGAAGCGGTGAGGGTTCGCTCCGAGTATCTCGACCACCCGGTCGATCTACCAGCGTTGTTGCCGGAGACAGGGGGTTTCCTGTGGGCGCGCGGTGGCGAGGGGACCGCCGGCTGGGGACGAGCGGCAACCATCGCGGTTCCCTCCGGGCGGGGACGGTTCGACGCCGCCTGGTCGGCTGCGACCGACGCCTTCGCCGCCCTCGACGTAGACGACGAGGTGGTTCTCTCGGGGCGCGCTCCGATCGCGTTCGGGAGCTTCAACTTCGATATCGGTGTCGCCGGCTCGGTCCTGACGATCCCCGAGGTCCTGGTCGGCTCCCGTGGCGGCCGCGCGTGGGTGACCGTGGTCGGAGACCGCGACCTGCCTGATCTACGGCGCTTTCCGAAACCCGACGCCCATGATTTCAAGATCCGTTACGCCGGCTCGACCATCTCCGAGATCGAGTGGCTGGACGCGGTCGCGCGGGCCGTAAAGGCGCTGAAACAGAATGATCTCGAGAAGGTGGTTCTGGCGCGCGATATCCACGTGTGGTCGAAGGAAGCCTTCGATCTAACCGTGTTGCTGACCCGCTTGGCTCGGAGGTTCCCCGAGTGCTACACCTTCGCCTGCGACGGCCTCGTCGGAGCCACACCCGAGTTACTGATCGGGCGCGCCGGTTCGCTGATCTCCTCACTGGTTCTGGCAGGGACCGCCCCGCGCGGCGAAGGGGCGGAAGACGAACGTATCGGAGCCGAGCTGCTGGCATCGGTGAAGGACCGTGCCGAGCATGCTCCCGCGGTGGTCTCTGTGAATGAGACGCTGGCTCCGTTGTGCGACCGGCTGCACATCGACCCGGAGCCCTTCCTGCTGCGCCTCGCGAACCTTCAGCATCTCGCCACGCGCGTGAACGGGACGCTCAAGGAGCCGATCTCGTCGCTCGAGCTCGCCGGACGACTCCATCCGACCGCGGCGGTCTGCGGCGCGCCGCCGGAGAAAGCCATGGAGTTGATCCGCGATCTCGAGGGCATGAGCAGGGATCGCTACGCCGGACCGGTCGGTTGGGTGGATGCGGCGGGCAACGGTGAGTGGGGGATAGCGCTTCGCTGTGCGGAGTTCCACGGCACCCGCGGCCGGCTCTTCGCCGGCGGCGGCCTGGTGGCGGACTCCCGGCCGGAGGCAGAGCTCGAGGAGACCAGGCTCAAGTTCCAGGCGATCAGGTCGGCTCTGGGTTCGGAGGCTGTCTAAGAGCCGAGCCGGGCGGCAACGGCGCGGTTCAAGCGTTGGTGTATCGCCACGTTCTCGGCGCGCTCGGTCCGCACCTCGACGATCCTTATCCCGCCGCGGTGCTCGAGCGCCCATCGCAACTCGCTCGGTGTCTTGGCCAGGTCGTGATGGAGCCCGTGCAGCTCCGCCAACCGGCGCAGGTCGAGACCGTGCGGGGTTCCGAAGAGCTCCTCGAAGTGATCCGGCAGGGAAGCCTGCGGCAGGAAAGAGAAGATCCCGCCGCCGTCGTTGTTCACCACTACGATCGTCAGTTGGGTACCGGTTGTCTCTTGCGACAAGAAGCCGTTCTGGTCGTGAAGCAACGACAAGTCACCACACAGCGCGTAGGCCGGGCGCTCGCTCGCCATGGCGACGCCGAGCGCCGTCGACAAGAAGCCGTCGATCCCGTTCGCTCCGCGGTTGCCGAAGAATCGAAGGTCGGCGCGCGGTTCGCTGAACCACTCGATATCGCGGAATGGCATGCTGGCCGCGACGACGAGATCGGACCCGCGCGGTAGCGCGGCCACGAGTTCACGTGCGACCGCCGGCTCGGTCAGCTGCTTGGTGCCTTTCAGCTCTTCTGCGATCGCGGCGCGGGCGCGCTGATCGGCATCGACCCACAACTTGAGCCGGCTTCCGTCCGTCGGGCCCTCGAGGCGGCCGATCAGACCATCGCAGAAGGCGGCCTCGTCTGCGTGTATCAACTCGTCGACGGAACGGGTGGGATCGACCCACCATCCGTCGGGGTCCACCAGCACGTGGCGCGGCACCGCTCGCAACCATTCCGTCAGCGCTTTGGAGATCCCGAGTGCCCCGAAACGCAGAGCTATGTGCGGTCGTTGTTCGTCGGCGAAAGGAGCGTGGCGCAACAACGCGTTGTAACTCGAGATCGCGTTGCTGCCCTGCCTCGCTCCCGATAGTGGATCGGCGAGCAGCGGCCAGCCCAAGGTTTCCGCCAGCTTCACCACCGCGTCCGGTGCCCTCACTCCCGCACCGGCGACGATGACACCGTCCGCTGCGGTGAGCTCCTCGGCGAGGGTGACGAGGCGCGCTTCGTCGAGGCGTCTGATGCCCTGGGTGTGCTCCGCCCAGGCCCGTCCCTTGGGACGCCCTTCGATGCGTGTCTTGAACGAGCGCGAGGTGCTGGGAACCAGGGGTTCGCGGAAGGCGACGTTCAGATGGGCGGGTCCCGGGGGCGATCCTTCCGCCGTGGCGAGAGCACGGACGGCGGTGGAGCGCCAGTAGGGGGGTGACGCAGGAAGATCTTCCGGCGCTCCCATCTCGCAGAACCAGCGCACCGCATCGCCGTAGAGCTTCACCTGATCGATCGTTTGGTTCGCTCCGGTCTGGCGCAGCTCCGGCGGCCGGTCTGCCGTCAGCACGATCATGGGCACGCGTTGTTGATGCGCTTCGATCACCGCGGGGAAGAAGTTGGCCGCCGCGGTTCCCGAGGTGGACACGACCACCGCGGCGCGCCCCGATGCTTTGGCGAGTCCCAGCGCCACGAACGCCGCCGAGCGCTCGTCGAGCGTGACATGGACACGGATGCGATCGTCGCTCGCCAGGGCGAGAGCCAGAGGTGCCGAGCGCGACCCCGGTGCGAGGCACGCGTGAGTCACCCCGCCGCGTGCGAGTTCGTCGACCAGGCAGAGGGCCAGTGCTTGCGACGGGTTAGAGGGGCGCACCGATGCTCCCCCCGAGGGCGGCCGCCGCTCGGTAGCGCGCGATCATCGTGTCGTCTTCGGTAGCGAAGGCGGCCAAGGCATCCGCGTCGACCTCGGGGCGCCTGAACTCGATCGCGCCGTTACGGGGGACCAGTGGATCGGTGACCACGTCTCCGTCGAGAAGCGCAACGGTGGCGAGTCCACACGCGTAGGGAAGCTCCGGCAACGCCGCTGCGAGAGCCAGTCCCGCGGCGATCCCCACAGAGGTCTCGAGCGCGGACGAGACGACGGCCGGCAGGCCGCAAGCTTCGGCGATCTGAAGCGCCGCGTTGACGCCTCCGAGCGGTTGCACCTTGAGCACCACGATGTCCGCCGCTTCGAGGCCGGCGACCCGCAGCGGGTCGTCGGCTTTCCTGATCGATTCGTCCGCCGCTAAGGGCACGTCTACCCGGCGCCTCAACGCGGCCATCTCCTGCAGCGTGCGGGTCGGTTGCTCGACGTATTCGAGGTCGTAGCGGTCGAGCTCCTTGATCCGGCGCGCCGCGGTGTCGATGTCCCACAGACCGTTGACGTCGATGCGCAGCTTCCCGGCGGGACCCAGCGCGTCCCGCACTGCAGCGACGCGCTCGTGGTCATCTCCTTCCGCCACCTTGACCTTCACGCTGGTGCAGCCGGAGCGCTTCACCAGGTTGTAGGCCGCGGGACCGTCCACGGCGGGAACCGTGGCGTTTACGGGGATCGAGGTCCGCCGCGGAGGCGGCCACGCTCCATATGCTGCTTCGTGCGCGGCGCGCGCCCAGGCCCGGGATTCGGCTGCGTCGTATCCAGGGAAGGGCGAGAACTCTCCCCAGCCCGATGGGCCGTGCAGCAGCAACCCGTCGCGCCGTTCTATGCCGCGGAAGCGGACCTTCATCGGGATGGAGAAGGGGTGCATCACGATGCCCACAATCCCACGGCCAGTAAGACTGCGTAGATCAACTCGAGGCGCGCCGTGCCTCCCAGGGCGGTGATCAGCTTCTGCGGCTCGTCGGAATGGAGCACCGTCAGGGTCGGGGTCACCGCGAAGGGGATCGCGATGAGCGCGAGCAAAGGCAGGAACGATTTCGCCGTGACGGCGACCGCGGCGGTTGCCAGGAACGCGACGGTCACGAGCACCTCGTAGAGGAGGCGGGTCCGGCGCGCCCCGATCCGCACCGCGAGCGTGGTCTTACCCGCGGCGGCGTCGCTCTCGATGTCGCGCAGGTTGTTGACCACGAGGATGGCCGTCGCGAGAAGGCCTATCGGGATCGAGCTTACGTATGCGAGGCGCGTAATGGCCTCTTCCTGCACGTAAGCCGAGCCGATGGTTGCCACCAGACCGAAGAACAGGAAGACGGATATCTCGCCGAGCCCGCGCGACGCGTACGGGCGTGGGCCCCCGCTGTAGGCGATCGCCGCCGCGAAGGCGGCTACACCGACGAGCAGCAGTTCCCATCCGACGGCCGCCGCCAGGACGACCCCCGCCGCTCCTGCGACGAGGAACGCGGCGATCATCGCCGCGCGCATCGCTCCCGGAGAGACCAGCCCCGATGCCACGGCTCGCTGCGGGCCGACGCGTGCTTCGGTGTCGACCCCGCCGGTCGCGTCGAAGAGATCGTTGGCGAAGTTCACGCCGATCTGGATCGCTAGAGCGACCACGACGGCAGCGCCCATGCGCCACGCGATGAACGATCCCGCTGCCGCGGTTCCCACCAGGACGGGTGCTATCGCCGCAGGGAGAGTGCGCGGGCGCGCCGCGGCGACCAGCGGATGCGTCACGGTCGCTTGGGGAACCTCGAGAAGTCCGGCGGGCGTTTCTCGACGTACGCGTTGCGCCCCTCCTGAGCCTCCTCGCTCAGGTAGAAGAGCAAGGTCGCGTCCCCGGCGAGTTGCTGAACGCCGGCGAGACCGTCGGTGTCGGCATGGAACGAGGCTTTCAGCATCCGCAACGCCAGCGGACTCATCTCGAGTATGCGTTTGGCCCATCGCACCGTCTCGGATTCGAGCTCCGCCAACGGGACGACCTTGTTGATGAGCCCCATCTGCAATGCCTCTTGCGCGTCGTACTGCTCACACAGGAACCAGATCTCTTTGGCCTTCTTCTGTCCCACCATGCGAGCGAGCAGACCCGCGCCGTAGCCGCCGTCGAAAGACCCAACCTTGGGTCCGGTCTGGCCGAAACGGGCGTTGTCCGCCGCGATGGTGAGATCGCAGACGACGTGCAGCACATGCCCGCCCCCGATCGCGTAGCCGGCCACCATCGCGATCACGGGCTTCGGGGTCCTGCGGATCTGGATCTGGAGGTCGAGCACGTTCAGACGGCCGATGCCCTTGTCGTCCTTGTAACCGTCGTCGCCTCGGACGCGTTGGTCGCCGCCGGAGCAGAAGGCGAGGTCGCCGGCGCCGGTGAAGATGATCACCCCGGTGGCGGGGTCGTCGCGCGCCTCGTTGAAGGCCTCGGACAGCTCGAACAGGGTTTTCGGGCGGAAGGCGTTTCTGACCTCAGGTCGGTTGATGGTGATCTTGGCGATCCCGTCGGCCTTCTCGTAGATGATGTCTTCGTAGTCTTTGACCGCTTTCCAATCCATGAAGTGATCGCTCCTAGAGTGATAACTCGTACGTTTCGGCTACGGTAGCAGGTCATGTCGGCAACCGACCGGGCCCTTGTAGCGGTACAGCTCGACCCCCGCCGGGCCGCGGCGGTCGTAGATGAGGTGTGGGAATGCGGCGGCGCGGTGATGCCGCTCGACCCGTCGCTGCCGTCGAGCGCGGCGGAGTCCCTCGCCCGGCGCTACGGCGCGGCCGTGTTGATCCATCCCGGCGGCGCGCTCGATCTCGATCCCGTGCCCGAGGACCTCGAGCTCGGTGCGGTCGTCTTCACCTCGGGGACCACCGGCGCGCCGAAAGCCGTAGAGCTGACGAAGACGGCACTGCAGCGCGCCGCCGTGCTGAGCAACGCGGCGCTCGGCGCCGAGGCCGGCGACCGTTGGCTCTGCTGCCTGCCGGTGCATCACATCGCCGGACTGGGCATCCTTGCTCGAGCGCGCGCCCTCGGTGCGCCGCCGCTGGTGCTCGATCGCTTCGAGGTCGACGCGGTGGCCACAGCAGATGCCCGGTTCGTTTCGCTGGTCCCGACCACGCTGGGACGCCTGCTCGACGCGGGCGTCGCGCTGGATGGTTTCGGCGCGATCCTCCTCGGGGGGGCCGCGATACCGGCTGGCCTGATCGAACGTGCCGAAGGAAGGGGCGCGCGCGTCGTTCGCAGCTATGGGATGACCGAGACGTGCGGCGGGGTCGTTTACGACGGGTTGCCTCTTCCGGGTGTGCGCCTGCGCGTCGGCGACGTGGAGTTTCCGGACAACGCCTCTTCGGAGCACCACGGCGCGATCGCCATATCCTCGCCGACGTTGATGCGCGGTTACCGAGGAGCGGAGCCGCGCGCGTCGGAATGGTTCGAGACGAGCGACCTCGGGACGATGCGCGGTGGGCGGCTCGAGGTCGTGGGGCGTGCCGACGACATCATCATCACCGGTGGAGAGAAGGTCGCTCCGGCGCGCGTCGAGGACGTGCTCATGTCGCTACCGGGGGTGAAGGACGCGCTCGTCGTCGGTGTGGAGGATCGCGAGTGGGGGCAACGCGTGGTCGCGTTCGTTGTAGCGCCGGGCGCGGATCCGGGCGATCTCAGAGATGCGGTGAGGAGCCGCCTCCTGGCTCACGAGGCTCCGAAGGACCTGGTGCTCGTGCAGGACATCCCCCGCACCTCCTCGGGGAAGCCGCAGCAGCAGTGGGTGCAAGCCAAGGCCCCCGGCTGAGGTTCACCGGGGGCCTCCAAGCTCACTACCGATGATCGTTAAGCCCGCGTCGGGTCCGGCGTCGAGGCGCCGGCCGCTTCGAGCTCGCGCTCCTCGAGGGCATCTTGCACGACCTCGGCCTCGCCCTCGATGTGGATGTTCGGAAGTATCCGGTCGAGCCATCTCGGTAACCACCAATTCCGGTCGCCGAGCAACTCCATCGTTGCCGGGACGAGCACCATCCGCACGATCGTCGCGTCTACGAAGATCGCTACGGCGAGCCCCATGCCGAACAGCTTGATGGAGCGCTCGTCGAAGCCGAACACGAACGCCAGGAAGAGCGCCACCATGATCGCCGCCGCTGCCGAGATGACCCGCGCGGTGTGGGCTAACCCGTTGGCTACGGCGGTCGCGTTGTCACCCGTCCGCAGGTACTCCTCGCGGATTCGCGACAGCAAGAAGATCTCGTAGTCCATCGAGAGTCCGAACAGGATCGTGAACAGCATCATCGGCACCCAAGCCTCGATCGGCGCGGTGCTCTCCACTCCAAGCAGGCCCTTGCCCCAACCCCACTGGAATATCGCAACGACCACTCCGTACGCAGCGCCGATCGATAGCAGGTTCATGATCACGGCTTTGATCGGGACCACCAGCGAGCGGAACACCGCGACCAACAGTAAGAAAGACAGCAGCAGGACCACGCCGATCAGGATGGGTAGCCGCGACGCGTTCGCTTCGGAGAAGTCGACGATCGAGCTCGTGAAGCCTCCAACGTTGATCTCGACGTCCGCACCGGCCAGCGCTCTGGGGACGACGTCGTCTCGCACGCGGGTCACCAATGCGGTGGTCGCTTCGTCTTGCGGAGAGGTTGCCGGGAAAGCAGTCAGGACCGCGGCGGTGCCGGCCTGGTTCGGAAATGGGGCCGTGGCCGCCACGATGCCTTCCGTGGTCGCCAGCGCTTGCCCCACCCGTTCCATCGCGGCGAGGTCCTGGGCCCCGTCGATCTCGGCCGCGAGCAGCAGCGGCCCGTTGAAACCGGGCCCGAAGCCCTGCGACAGCAGGTCGTAGGCCCGCCTGCTGCTCCGCTCGACCGAACCGGTTCCCGCGTCGGCGAAGCCGAGTCTGATCGAGAACACCGGGAGCGTCAGGAGCACGAGCAAGCCGAGTCCGATGATCGCCATCGGGAGCGGCCGTCTCTGGATGGTGCGGCTCCAGCGGTAAGAGACGGTGTCTTCGAATCTGTGGCTCTCGCGGTGGAACCAGGGGAGCTTCCATTTGTCGATGCGGTGACGGACGAATCCGAGAACGGCCGGCAGCAGGGTGACCGACGCGAGCATCGTTACCGCCACGGCCGCGGCGCCGCCGACGGCGACACCCTCGACGAACGCGAAACCCATCAGCAGCATGCCGAGGAGCGAGATGACCACTGTGGTGCCGGCGAATAGCACCGCCTTACCTGCGGTCTTGATCGCGACCACCGTCGCCGACTCCGGATCGAGGCCGTGATCGAGCTGCTGGCGGTAGCGGGTGACGATGAACAGTGCGTAGTCGATCCCGACACCGATCCCGATCATCATCGTGAGCTGCGGCGCGAAGTCGGGGACGTCCAGGAAGTTGGCGAACAGGAACACCAGGGCGAGCCCGATCGTGATGCCGAAGAGCGCCATCATGATCGGCAAACCCATGGCGAGCACCGATCCGAAGGTCACCAGCAGGATGAACACCGCCGCGAGCAGACCGACGCCTTCGGCTCCGCTCGGCTCTTCGAACTCGGCGAACTGGATCACCATGCCGCCCGGCTCGATCGTGACGGCGTCGTTCTCGGCCGCGTCGGCCAGCTCGAGGATCCGCTGACCGACCTCGACAGGCACGCTCTCGCCGTCGAGGTTCTCGAAACGAAGCGTGGCAAACGCGATCGTCCCGTCCTCCGAGATCTGCCGGGCTCCCTCGGCGTAAGGGGAGTCGAGCCCGATAACGTGCTCGACCGTGGTGAGCTCGGCGAAGAGACCTTCCATCGTCTCTACGACGGCGGGATCGGTGACGCGTCGGTCGGCTTGGAAGACGATGTCGGCCGTCTCGCCCGCCTGCTCGGGGAAGCGGTCCTTCAGCAGGTCGTAAGCCTTCTGCGAGTCCGCGCCCGGCAACGAGAAGTTCTGCGAGTAGTCGCCGCCGAAGTTCGAGCTAAGGAGTGGGAATCCGATCAGCGCTACGACCCACAGGCCGAGCATGGTCCAACGACGTCTGTAGCTCCAGCGAGCCAGACGTTCGAGCATGGCTACCTCCTAGATCAAAACAAGCTGAAAACGGGCCGTCGCAGACAACGTAGGGATAGAGCGAAACATTCCAAGCAAAATCGGCAACCTTGCCGAAACTGCTTAGCCCGAGATGCGAGGTTCCTCCCGGTTCTCGTCACCGATCGGAGACAACACGTCGAGGTCGAAGGTGCCGTGACGCTTGCAACGGGCCGAGTAGCCCGTAGGCGTCACCTGGCCGAAGAGGCGTTTGCCGCACTCGGGGCAGAAGCGCGGGGGGTCGAGCTCGCGGCGGCAGTTACCCGCGCACTCGGTTCTCGGCGCGCCGCAACCGGTGCAATAGGGAGGGGTCACAGGACCTTCGACAGGACCCCGATCGGCATCTTGAGATCGTCGAGCATCTGCAGGTCCTGCTGCGGTTCGCGCCCGAGCGTCGTCAGGTAGTTGCCGACGATCAGGGCGTTGATCCCCGCCGTCATCCCCAGAGCCTGAAGCTCCCGCAGGGTGACCTCGCGCCCACCGGCGAAACGCAGGATGACCTCTGGCAGACCCAATCGGAACAGCGCTATCCACTTGAGCGCTTCGAGTGGAGCGACGAGGTCGCGATCGCCGAGCGGCGTGCCCGGCCGGGGATTGAGGAAGTTGAGAGGAACCTCGGCCGGATCCACCTCGCGCAGTTGCCCGATCATCTCGACCCGCTGCTCGTCGGTCTCGCCCATGCCGAGCAGCACCCCGCAGCAGAGTTCCATGCCCACCTCGCGCACCAGCATGCAGGTCTCGAACCGCTCCTCCCATGTATGCGTCGTGACGATCTGCGGGAAGAACGACCTTGCGGTCTCGAGGTTGTGGTTGTAACGGTGCACGTTCCCGGCCGCGAGCTGGCGCGCCTGCGGCTTGGTGAGGATCCCGAGACTCGCGGCGACGTTGAGCCCGACCTTCTCGTTGACGACCTTCGTCGCCTCGACGACCTGATTGATCATCTTCTGATCGGGTCCTCGCAATGCCGCGACGATGCAGAACTCCGAAGCTCCCAGCGCCTTGGTCTCCTCCGCCGCGGCCACGATCTCGTCGAGATCGAGGACCGGCGTGGGCCCGACGGTCGATTCGAACTTCGAAGATTGCGAGCAGAAGTGACAGTCCTCCGGGCACCCTCCGGTCTTGGCGCTGAGGATGCCCTCGACCTCGACCTCGGGGCCGCACCGGGCGAGACGTACCTCGTGGGCCAGCGCGGCGAGCTGGGGTATCGAATCGTCCGGGATGTCGGTCAGCGCTTGGATCTCCTCGAGCTTCAGGTCCCGCTTTTCATCCAGGAGCGCGACGCGAGCGTCCTCGATCAAGCGGCGCGCCGCAGGTACATCCTTCATTTAGACCTCTTCTCTCTCTGGATCGGGAACTATCTGGTCGGGTCGGGTGATGCGCTCCACGAGTCCGGCGATGTCGACGACCACATCGATACCGGACACATCCTGCAGCCATGCCCGGTTGCGCCGGTGGAGCTCTTCGCCGGCATCGTAACGATTCAGGAGGGTGACGACGGGCCGGTCGCCGAACGCGGCCACCGCCAGCAGCACCGAATTGATGGTTCCGAGCCCCGGCTCGGCTACCAGGATCACGAGGTCGGCATCCACCATCTCCGCCAACGTGACGGTGTCGCCGTCGTCGGCGACGGGGGAGCGGGGACCTCCGACGCCCTCGATCAGGCACACCCGGTCCGCCGGGAGGTGTAGCTCTTCGATCAGGTCCTCGGTGGCGAAAGGAGGATGCCCCAGTAACTCGGCGGCCATCGGCGGCGCTATCGGCAGCGGGTACCAACGGTGCGCCGGGCATACCGACGTTGGGCTCTCGTCGCTCGCGACGCCCAGCACCTCGGCGTCGGTGACCGACCCTTCGGGGTAGGACTGGACGGGCTTGCGGGCCGCTACCGGCAGTCCTTCATCTCGCAGCGCCTCGGTCAGTTGGGCGGCCACCCACGTCTTGCCGACCTCCGTCGAGGTCCCGGTGACGATCACTCGCTCAACCACGCCAACCTTCCCCCAGCACATCGTCGAGTGCGGCCATGAGCCCGGTTACCTGTTCGTCGGAGTGCACCGCCGACAGCGTGACGCGAAGGCGCGACGATCCCGGTGGAACCGACGGAGGCCGGATCGCGGGAACCAGATAGCCGCGCTCGAGCAGCGCGGCCGCGACGACGACGGTGTCTCGCTCGTCCCCGACCACGACCGGGATGATCGGCGACGGGTGACTCGGTGCGACCCGGTCCACCAGCTCTCGCAGCCTTGCGATGAGACGCGCTCCTTCAGCCGAGCGCAGCAGCTCGATCGCGGCGAGAGCAGCACCGGCGTCAGCGGGACTCGAGGCGGTCGTGAAGATGAACGGGCGGGCCCGGTTGCGTAACAGGTCGATCATCGGACCGTCGGCAGCCGCGAAGCCCCCCATCGCTCCGAGGAACTTCGACAGGGTGCCGACCCGGATGCGGTCGGTTTCGGCCGCTTCGGGGTGTGGCCCGAGCACCGCATGAGCCTCGTCGACGACCATCAAGGCGCCGTGCTCGGCGCACACCTCGGTCAGTTCGGCAAGAGGTGCGACGTCGCCGTCCATCGAGAACACGGAATCGGTCACCAGGATGGCGCGCTCGGCCTGCGCGACGAGGCGCTCGGCTGCGGCGACGTCTTTATGGGGATAGGCCGCCACCCGGGCGCGCGCCATTCGACACCCGTCGACGATCGAAGCGTGATTCAGCTCGTCGGAGACGATCGTGACGCCGGCTTCGCCGAAGGTCGTGAGTACCCCGAGGTTCGCGGCGAAGCCGTTGGGGAACAGCAGCGCCGCGTCCTTGTCCTTCCAGGCCGCGATGGCTTTCTCGAGGCGCGTGTGGATCGGGCGCGACCCGACGATGAGGCGCGCCGAGCCGGATCCTGCTCCCCATTGGTCGAGAGCGTCGCGCGCGCCGGCTAGGACCGCAGGATGCTGGGTGAGGCCCAGGTAGTCGTTCGAGGCGAACGAGACGGCCTTGCCGCCGTCGGGTAGGGCGACGTCCATGCCGGTGGCATCGAAGTCGCGCACCTCGCGCCATCGTCCGGCGCGCCGGATCGAGTCGTTCGCAGCGCGGGTCCACTCGAGCCAGTTCACGAAGAGGTCACCTCTTCAACGGCGTCGCCCAGGACGGTCACCAGGCGCTCGATCTCCGCGGCAGTGATCGTGAGCGGCGGCATGAGGACCACGACGTCGCCGAGAGGCCGCAGCAATACTCCGCGCCGTACCGCCGCAGCGCACACCTTTCGTCCGCGCCGGTCGTCCGGATGTAGCTCGACCCCGCACATCAGTCCTTGTTGCCGGACCTCTTTCACCGCATCCAGCGGCGCGATGCGTTCGTCCAACAACGCCGTCAGTTGCTCGGCCCGGGCGTTCACATTGGCGAGCACATCCCACTCGAACAGCAGCTGCAGATGTCTCAGCGCGACAGCGGCCGCCAGCGCATTGCCGCTGTAGGAATGCCCGTGATAAAGCGTGCGCGGCCCGAGGTCCTCACCCAGGAACGCGTCGTACACGCGCCGGTTGGCCGCGGTGGCCGACATCGGGAGGTAGCCGCCGGTAAGGCTTTTGCCGAGACACAGCAGGTCGGGCTGCAGGCTGCAACGCTCGGACGCGAACAACGTCCCGGTGCGTCCGAAGCCGGTCGCGACCTCATCGCAGATGAGCAGCACGCCGGTCTCGCTGCACGCCTCCTGCAGCAGCGCGAAGCGGTCGGCAGGGTGCACCTTCATCCCGGCGGCGCCTTGTACGAGCGGCTCGACGACGACCGCGGCGAGCTCATCGGCGTGCAAGCGGATCAGGTGGGCGGCTTTCTCCATACAGGAGTCGTCGTCGAAGCCGGGCGCGCGCAGGACGGGGAAGCGCAGTGGATCGAACAGATCCGTCCCGAAGCCGGCGTCACCGACCGAGAGCGACCCGACGGTGTCCCCGTGGTAGGCGTCGCCGAAGGCGAGATAGGTGGTCCGTCCCTCGACATCGTTGTTGACCCAGTATTGGAAGGCGATCTTGAGAGCTTGCTCGACCGCCGCGGCGCCGTCGGATGCGAACAAGAAGTGGGGATCCTCGACCGGCACGACCTCAGCCAACGCCTCCGCCAGCTCGATCACCGTGGTGTTCCCGTTGCCGAGCAGGGTCGAGTGCGCGACGCGCTGGCTCTGTTCCACCAGCGCGGCATCGAGCTCGGGCACGCGGTGGCCGAGTGTCGTGACCCACAACGAAGAGATGCCGTCGAGGTAGCGGTTCTTGTCGACGTCGATCAGCTCGCGCCCTTCGGCGCGTTCGATCACCAACGGGGTGTTGTCTTCATAGGCCGCCATCTGGGTGAAGCCGTGCCAGACCCTGGCTGCATCGCGGTCGATCCATCGCTCGGCGCTCATGCTGCCTCGAACCCTAAAGCCGCCTCCGGCAGGGCCGGTTACCCCGGGGAACAGCTACGGGCGACCCGGCGTTATCCTGCCTCCCGAACAAGTTTCCTCTTGGGCGGCGTGGCCGAGTGGTTTAGGCAAGGGCCTGCAAAGCCCTGTACAGCGGTTCGATTCCGCTCGCCGCCTCGATGGCTTCCACCTTCACCCGGGGACGCGCCCTTCATGCTCGCATCTATGACGTTATGGGCGGGTGGTGTGCCAACCGGGACCTCCTCGGGGGGCGGAAGCGTCTCGTCAGGGTGCTCGTCGAAGCGACGCTTCGCTAGCGATGGCGGCCCCGCTGGAGATATCGCTCGGCGCGGCGCGCCGTCTCAATATCCACAACCAGCTACTGGACCGCCACGACCTGACGCCCGATCTCGCCGGCATCGAATCCGTGGCGCGCCGTCTTCATTGCCTCCAGGTCGATCCGATCAACCATGTCGCCCGCACACAACTGCTGGTCCCGTGGAGCAGACTCGGTGCCTACGAACCCACCGGCTTCGATCGCATGCTGTGGGAGGACAAGACGATGTTCCTCTACTGGGCACATGCGGCCTCGTACGTGCTCACCGAGGAATATCCGCTGCACACCGTAGGCATGCGCACCTGGTCGGAAGGGGACAGCCCGGGCGCGCTGGGGATGCGCGAGTGGATCAAGACTAACGATCGCTTGCGGCGTCATGTCATGAGGCGCCTGAAGGACGGCCCGGTCCGCGCCCGCGACATCGAGGATCGCTCCGTCGTGGGGTACTCCTCGACCGGCTATTACAACGACAAGGGCGTCAACCGCATGCTGCAGTTCTTGTGGCATCAAGGAAAGATCGTCGTCGGGGGACGCCTCGGTCTCGAGCGCATCTGGGATCTACCCGAGCGCTGGTTCCCGGCCGGCGCTCCCATCAAGCGCATCCCCGTTCGCAGTGCGGTAACGAAGGCGACCGAGATCGCGCTCCGCTGCCTCGGCGTCGGCACCCGTACGCACATAAAGGACCACTTCATTCGCGAGTACAACGCCGGTCTTCCCGAGATCATCGAGTCGCTCGAGAAGAAGAAGTTGTTCCAGCGCGCTACGGTAAAGACCGACGGGGGAGTGCTTCCTGGGGTGTGGTACATCCATCGCGACGACATCGACGTCGCTCGCTCCCTCGAGAAGGACTGGTCCCGTCGGACCACTCTGCTGTCGCCGTTCGACAATCTCATCTGCGACCGTAAACGCTCCCAGGTGCTCTTCGACTTCGATTTCCGAGTCGAGATCTACGTTCCACCGAAGGATCGCCGCCGCGGCTATTACGCCATGCCGATCCTTCACGACGACCAGGTGATCGGCACGATCGATCCGCGCATGGATCGCAAGATCGGCACGTTTCATGTCGAGGGGGCGCGGCTAGAGGAGCGCGCCGTCATTCCACCGGATGCAGCGGTCCAGGTGGCGGCGGCAGTACAAGACCTGGCGGCGTTCCTCCGCGCTGAGAACATCGTGACCCGAGGCCTGCCGAGAGGGTGGAAGAAAGCCTTCGCTTAGCTGGCCGATCGACTACGGCTAACGGCTTAGCGCAGGAAGCACGTACACGATCATGATCACGTCGGCAAAGCCGCTCAGCAGGATGAGGGCAGCCCACGGGGCCTCCCGCCATCTCGGACTGCTTGACCCCCGTTCCGTCACAGCTCCCACGGCTTACTCACGACCTGTCGTTGGGCTCGGCTAGACTGATCTCTCCGCTGCACACGCAAGGGGCGTTAGCTCAGCGGGAGAGCGCTTGCTCGACACGCAAGAGGTCACTGGTTCAATCCCAGTACGCCCCACCCCGAATAAGGACTCATATGCTGATTGTGGGCGACAGGACTACTGGGCCCCGAATGCGGGGTCCTGCGCGTGTATGGACGCTGAAGAGTCCAGACGAAAAGCGGTTCTCGTCACGCTCGGTGCGTCCCCGGTCCGGGGGGGTCGGGCTTGCCTTCCATGATCAACCTCCAGTGGTCACGGGGGCGTCGATCTGGGACCTGTCGAAGGGAGGTGGGCCCAGGATCTCGATGCCGCCGTTTCGCTCTGCCGACTGACGCAACCGGTCGAAGTCGACGGGACCCGACGGGTCGGTGTCCGAGGTGGCAGGCTCGCTCGCTCCCAGGTAAAAAGCCTCGGCCTTCCCCGGCGCCAGGATCGTCAGTACTCGCGCGATCTTGGAGGTCACGAGAAACGCGTGAGGGACCCCCCTCGGAGCGACGACGAGGCCTCCGGCACGAACCGGATGGTTCTCACCATCGACGTGAACGAGCAACTCGCCCTCTATCACGTATAGGGCTTCCTCCTCTTCGGGGTGCAGGTGCAAGGGCGTGGTCTTGCCCTGCGCCATGGTGTCTTCGAACATGAAGAGCGAGCCGCTCGTCTCCGCGGCGGTCGCCTTGATCGTGAACACGCCGCCCCCG